>SVPH01000018.1 GCA_015065965.1 Oscillospiraceae bacterium | reverse complement strand
CCCATGGCGTAAGCCAGTAAGACCCCTCATGGACTATGAGGTTGATAGGTTGCATGTGTAAGCGTGGTGACACGTTCAGCTTGGCAATACTAATAGGTCGAGGGCTTGACCAATGTTTATATCTCAAGTTCCGTTACTACTTCGTTTCCACCTTTGTTCAGTTTTCAGGGTGTATTGAATAACACCGAAATTAATCGTCTCAATAGAGGCGGTTTTTGTTTTTATAAGACTATTGACAAATTTTTTTTATATTGTTACAATGTAGAAAATTATTTAAGGCAGGTGGACAAAATGACAAGAATGATTAACACATTTAATCGGAGTGCCGTTTTGTCCGTTTATGATTGATGTAGTATCTTTCGGTAAGTGTGAGGCATCTCCGTTTCGGAGGTGCTTTTATTTGTTTTGGAGGATTAAACCATGAGCAAACAAAATATTTTTGACAATGAAATCTTTTTTGAAGGCTACAAGGCTTTACGAGATAACGATATCAACTATAACGACTTACTTGAACAGCCTGCAATGGCAAAAATGCTGCCTGATTTAAACGGTAAATCTGTTTTAGACTTAGGTTGCGGTTACGGTCATAACTGCCTTGATTTTGTGAACAAAGGTGCTGAAAGGGTTGTCGGTGTTGATATATCGGAAAAGATGCTTTCAGTTGCAAAGGAAAAATCGTCACACAGTAAAATTGAATACTTCAATATAAGCATGACGGATATATCAAAACTCAATAAAAAATTTGATTTCATTTATAGTTCACTGGCATTTCATTATGTTAAGGATTTTGATGCTTTTGCTAAAGTTATGTATTCGACGCTGGATAACGGCGGTCAACTTTTATTTTCACAAGAGCATCCGATTATAACCGCAACGATTGACGGAAACGGTCATTTCAATAAAGATGAGAACGGTAACAGAGTTTCATACACTTTTTCAAATTACAATGAACCGGGTGAGCGCAGAATTCATTGGTATGTTGACGGCGTTGTGAAATATCACCGCACAATCAGCAATATTTTCAACGCTCTTGCAAAAGCAGGCTTTATAATTGAAGAAGTCTGCGAACCTGTACCGGAAGATTGGGCAATAGAAAAGTTACCTACAATTGTTAAAGAATATATAAAACCTAATTTCTTGATAGTTAAAGCGAGAAAAATATGAAAAAAATCATTGTGATAGGCTGTCCCGGAAGCGGAAAAACAACTTTTGCAGAAAAATTGAATAAATGCACGGGTTTGCCGTTATATTATCTGGATGCAATATGGCATAAGCCTGATAAAACTCATATTTCAAGAGAAGAATATGACGAAAGGGTTGCAGAAATTTTCAAAACACCTGAATGGATAATTGACGGCAACTACAACAGAACAATCGAAATGCGTATTCAGCAGTGTGATACGATTTTTCTGTTTGATTTGCCTACAGAAGTATGTATTCAGGGTGCTACGGACAGACTGGGCAAGGGGCGTTATGATATGCCGTGGATAGAAAAAGAAATTGATCCTGCTTTCTTGAAATTTATTGAAGAATTTCCCGTAAACAGCCTGCCTAAAATATATGAATTGATTGATAAATATAATGCCAAGAAGCAAGTGATAATTTTCAAATCAAGAGAAGATTCGGATGCGTATATAAAACAATTATAAAGGATTTGATTATGAAAATAACAGTTTTGGGTTATGCAGGCAGCGGAAAAACATATTTGTCAGATTATATATCCGAAAAGAAGAATATTCCCGTTCTTCACCTTGATGAAATCAAGTGGGATAAGGAGTGGAACCCGATTGATGATTCACTTGTTTTGCCGCAGGTTTCGGATTTTATGGCAAAGGATAGATGGATAATTGACGGCTATTATAAATATCTGTTTTACGATGAACGCCTCGAAAAGGCAGATATGATAGTTTTGCTTCTTCTGCCTCGGCTGACTTGCTTTTACCGTGCAGTGAAAAGAACAAAATCACGCAGACAGGATGGGTATAAAAATGATTTGAACCGGTGGTTTGTGAAGTTCACTTTGTTTGGTTGCAGAAACAAAGAAAGGCGGCAGTCCTATGCGGAAATCGTGGAGAAATATAAAGATAAAACCATTGTGCTGAAGTCACAACGGCAGGTTTCAGAGTTTATGAAGAGTATTTAAGGTGAGCATATGAATGTTGAATTAAAACAAATCAGTTTCAAACGCATGAATAAAGATGAATTCAGAAAATTTTCAAAATGGTCAGTGAAAAATTATGCAGATAATTTAATTAAATCAGGAGATGAAAAATTCAAATTCAAAGCGCGGAAAGCAGCCAAAAGAGAGTTCCTCGATATATTTTCTAATGGTGCATATTCCGCAGATAACTATATTTACATTGTAGTGAACGAAAAGAACGAGAAAATCGGTGTTATAGGTTATCAGAAAAGTCCCTTTGAAGAAAACACTGCATTTGTTACGGAAAATGTAATAAAAAAAGAATTCCGCGGAAAAGGATATGGCAAAAGCGCCTTCATAAAATTGCAGGAAGATGCCCGTGAAAAAGGCTTTTTAAAAATGGTGCTCAATGTTTTTAAGCATACTCCTGTATCGTATTCAATGTACGAGAAAAACGGTTTTAAAGTAATTGAAGACTATGGCGGAAGTGTGATAATGGAGAAGTGGTTTGTTGATGAAAAAAACTGATTTTGAACCGATAAATCACGAAGCATTAAAAGAAATTTGCAGTTGGAAATATGAACAACCATATTCTGTTTATAATTACATGACATATGAAGATGCGTTAAAAAAGCAAAGAGCCATAATCAAAGCAGAAAATGCACATAAGTACCTCTGTTTTTGGAATAACGAAACGCTTGTTGCATATACAAGCATTATCCCTAAAGAAGAAAGAGTGTATATAGGTATTGGTATTGCTCCGCAGTTCTGTGGGCAAGGATTAGGGAGACTATATTTAAACAAAACAATAACTGAATGCCGTAAAAGATATCCTGACAAAGAAATTTGGGTGCAGGTGCGCTCATGGAATGAGAGAGCAATAAAGTGTTATTGCGAATGTGGTTTTGCAGTAAAATACAGTGAAGTAATTCCTGACAGGTTTAACAGGAATACAGAGTTTGTTTTTATGCGTTATGATAAGACGATATCGTTCAGTTATCTTGATAAAACCGATTTTTACCGTATATCGCGTGAAATATTTAATATTCTTGCCGACAACATGTCTGTTATTGCTCCAACGGGTAATACAAGAGAAGAAGATTATAAGTGTTGGTATGAAGGCGTGAGTGAAGGCTTGAAGCGCGAGAATCGGCAGATTGTTCTCATAAAAGATAACGAAAGAGTTATAGGCTTTTTTCAGTATTATACGAATGAAGATACATTTATGATGGAAGAAATTCAGTTCAAATCGGCATATCAAGGCAAAAACATTTTCAGGCGATTGTATAGGTTTTTATTTGATAATATAAGTGAAGGCATGAAATTTGTTGAGGCTTATGCCAATATTACTAATCATAAATCTATAGGTATACTTGAAAAATTAGGTCTTTCAAAAATCGGAATGAGCAAAAACGGGCGCTGCTTTCATTTTAAGGGAAAGTATGAAGATTTGGAAAAGTGGTACAATAATGAAGATAAATAATATCAGCAACAAAACAAAAAGTTTATTTCACAACATACTTGACATATCTGCATATAAAAAACATGAGAAAAAAACAGTTACAATCGAACCCCTCAGACCCGAAGATTACCATAAGTGTTCAAATATCTGGAACATAAAAAATCAGCCGCTTGCCGAAACATGGCTTGAAGAAATAAAAAACGGCAACCGCATGGTGTTTGTTTATAAAATCAACGGTGAATTTATCGGAGAGGGTGCGTTGGTTTTAGATACCGGTGACAGTGATTATACCATACCTGATCAAAGAATCTATGTTTCAAGAATGATAGTGAAGAAGGAGTACAGAAACCGCGGCATAGGCAGTGAAATACTTGCTTTTCTTGTTGACAAAGCAAAGAAAATGGGCTATTCTGAAATGACAATCGGTGTTGACAAAGATAACATCAATGCTCTGCATATGTATAAAAAATTCGGATTTACAGAGGTTTTGTTTGACGGTGCAGATGAAAACGGAGAATATTTTAAACTTATGAAAAATATTAAGGAAAATTAAGATGAATAAACACTTAAAAAATCTTAACCGCATAGAGTTTGTTGTCACTATGGCCTGTACGGGCAGATGCAAACATTGTTCTCAGGGAGAACATAAAAATTCAGATGCCATTGATAAAGATTTAGCGGCAACCGCTGTCAGAAGAATTTCCGAAGAATATAACATCGAATCCGTTATGACATTCGGCGGTGAGCCTTTGCTTTGCTGTGAGACCGTTTGTGAAATACATAAAGCCGCAAAGGAAATGAACATCCCTCAAAGGCAACTCATAACCAACGGCTTTTTCAGCAGGGATTATAACAAAATAAAGTCTGTTGCAGAAAAGATTATCGAATGCGGTGTGAACGAAATTCTGCTTTCGGTTGATTCTTTTCATCAGGAAACAATTCCGCTTGAACATGTAAAGTCTTTTGTAAAAGCGGTTAATGTGCCAAATGTTAAATTGCAAGTTCATCCTGCGTGGCTTGTCAGTCCGGATTCCGAGAATCCATTTAACAATAAAACAAGAGAAATTCTTGCTGATTTTAACAAAATGGGCATTGAAACAAGCGAAGGAAATGTGATATTCCCAAGCGGCAATGCACTCAAATATCTGGGTGAATATTTTGATTTGAGCACTGAAACCAAAAGCCCGTATTGGGAAGATCCGACGGATATCCGTGCAATCTGTTTCAGCGCAAACGGAGATATTCTCGGCAGCAATATTTGTAAGCGGGATATAATTGAGATTCTTGATACATATGAACCATAAAAATAATAAAAAATGAGGTTAAAGAATGCTTGAAAAAATTACACAATACAGCGCTGAATATATGAATTCGCCTGAAAAAACAAGGGTTGGCTGCCGAGGTCTGATTGTCAGCGGCAGTAAGATTTTACTCTCCCATGAGTTGAATACGGGTGTATATATGACTCCGGGTGGCGGGGTTGAAAGCGGAGAATCATATGAGGCTTGCTGCAAAAGAGAACTTTGCGAGGAAACGGGCTATGATGTTGAAGTGGGCAAACAGGTGTTTGAATTCAACGAGTATTTTCACGAAACGCTGTTTATCAACAACTATTTTCTTTGTGAAATAAAGGGTGTGGGCAACCCGAATCTTACCGATATTGAGATTGAACACGGAATTGTTCCTGAATGGATTGAGATTGATAAGGCACTTGAAATTTTCGGTGAGCATGAAAAATACAGGGCTGAAAATGAAGGCGTGAGCAGTTTGTACCTTAGGGAATTTACTGTTATAACAAAATTAATGAGTATAATATAATCTTAAAAAGCCGCATTGCAAATTATGGTTGCAATGCGGCTTAATGTTTGTTAAAATTAAATCAGATTAATTCAGAAGGGGAGTTAGTTGTGAAAAATTATGACATAATCGTAGTAGGTGCTTCAACCGCAGGCAGTTTTTATGCGCGCAGAATGGCTGAAAAAGGCTTCAGCGTTCTTATGTTAGATAAGAGTTCAAGAGAAAAAATCAGCCCTGATTACGATGTTTTCCATATGGGTAAGGATGAAATGGAGCAATACGGTTTGCCTGAGGTTAAAGAAGGCGACGGTATCTGTGAATTCATTTTTACTGATCAGGATATGCTTTCGGCTTACAGTAATTATCCTAAGCCTGCCCCCTCAACCGTTGTCGGTATGCATAAGCATGACTATATAGTTCTGATGAACGATTGGGCTGCCAAAGCAGGAGCAGAAATTCTTTATAACACAGCATTTGACGGCCTTGTTTATGATGAAAACGGCAAAATCTGCGGCGTAACATATGTAAAAGACGGCGAAAAGGTAAGTGTTGGCTGCCGCCTTGTTGCGGATTGTTCGGGTATTCCTGCTGTTGTAAGGCGCAGTTTGCCCGATAATTACGGCGTTGAAAAGTTTGAACTTACTCCCGATGATATTCTGTATGTTACCCTCAGATATGTTGATTTTGCAGACGGCAGAGGCAAGAGGAATTTTTCGGAATTTTGGCTTGCTTATAAGAGTTGGCTTGCGCCCAGTGCAGGCAGTGATGCAATTCTCGGCATAGGCGCTTGTTTTGGGTTTGACTATGTTGAAAAGTGCTTTGCGCAGTTTTCAAAGAATGCAAAACTGCCCGAACATACCGTTAAGAAAATCGAAAAAGGCAGAACACCATATCACAGAGCACCGTATTCGTTCGTTGCTGACGGATTTATCGCTATGGGTGATGCCGCATGCATTACAAAGCCTAACTGCGGCGAGGGCTGTACGGCTTCACTTGCACTCGAACAAATTGCTGTTGATGTTGCATCAAAAGCAATGGCAGACGGGGCATACCCCACAAGAGAAGCGCTCTGGAGTATCAACAAACTTTATAATAATACTCAGGGCAAGGAATTTGCGAGCCTTATGGCTCTGCTTACGGGCATTGTGAGGCACAGCCCAAAGGCAAATGAGTACCTTTTCAAGCATGATGTTATTTTCAGCAAGAAAATTCTCGGAGGCATGGGCAAGGAACTCAATGTCAGTGCAGGGGATATATTAAAGATTGCTGTTTATGTTATTGCAGGTATTGTTACGGGCCATATTAAAATTGCAGAAATAAAAAGCATTTTAAAAGGATTGATCGACAGCGGAAAACTCACCGATCATTACGAAAAATTTCCCGAAACACCCGATGGCTTTGAAGCATGGGTTGCAGAAGCAGAAAATCTTTGGAAAACAACAGGCAAACTCTCAGATTGGAAACCTGAATTATGAGTAATTTTATAAGTTTATTATTAAGTTTTATAACAGTGCTTGGTCTTGCTGCGGAGGGCTTGCCGTATTTGTTTGAACCTACAATTGAGGTCGATGCGTCAATCAGCATGGGTGAGGTCTCAAGCAGAGCGTCGGGTTACCTTTACGGCATTGCACAGAGCAATGTACCTGACAACGCAATGACCGAAAGCATTGATATTGCAAGCGTTTCACAAAAAGTAATAGGCGGTTTGCAGCATCCCATAGGTGATGTTGATAATGCCGCACCTGCCCTTGGTAACTGTGATTACATAACAGTGTATCTGCAGGATTGTTTTGACACATGGTATTATTGCCATGATGAAATCTGGCAGATGCGCAAAGCAGGGGAATATGACCATATGGAGTTTGTCCGCAACCGTTTTCTTTCTCAGGTTGAAGAAAAGGTAAGAGAACTTTCACAAAAAGAATATGCGGACAGATTGGTTTACTGCATATATAACGAAGCGGATAACGGCGTGTGGTTCGGAACAATGTCCGAGGACGGTACATGGCTTATGTTTGACGATGCGGCAAAGCAGCGTTTCTATGAGGCATGGAAAGAAACATACAACCTTGTGAAATCAATAAATCCTGCTGCGCTTATAGGCGGTCCAGGTAACTGTGATTATGACAGTTATGAAATAAGAGATTTTCTTGAATTCTGCAAAGAAAATAACTGCGTACCCGATGTTATGATTTATCATGAACTCGGCGATAAATCGTCATTATATTGGCAGGAGCATGTTGATGATTACAGAAGTATCGAGGATGACCTCGGCATTGAAGATTTGCCTGTAATTGTTACTGAATACGGCACAATGTATGAGTGCGGCGCACCCGCCGATATGCTTCATTATGTTGTTCAGATTGAGAATTCAGGCGTTTACGGCAACATGGCATATTGGCGCCTTGCCAATAACCTCAACGATACAGCGGCAGATAATATCAGCCCTAATTCCAACTGGTGGCTTTACCGTTGGTATACTGATATGGAGGGTGACCTTCTCAAATCAAAAATTATAGATGTGCTTCATGCTGACTTTGCAAATGCAATAAAATACGGATATGACAGATTCCATTACAGCGGATTTACGGGCATTGCATCTGTGACGGAGGATAAGGATGAAATCACAGTTATCTGCGGAGGCTGTGATTATTCAGGCAGTGTTTATCTGAAAAATCTTGACAAAACTAACCTTGGCGAAAAAGTTAATGTCCGCATAGAGTGTGTTTATTTTGAAGGGATCAGCGGCATAGTTACCGAGCCGTATGTTGTGCGTGAATACACGGCATGTGCTCCTTTCGGCAGGCTTAAGGTTGAACTTGAAGAGATTGATCCTACGGCGGTTTATCATATCACCGTAACCGAATCCGATGGTGAAATTGACTATACAAATAAAAATCTTCCCGTTCGCTATGAATTTGAAAACGGTGTGCGCACAGGCGGATCATATACTTATGACAGCGCATATGCCACAACAGGTCAGCAAAACGGAATGGTAGGCGGTCTTGAAAATATCGGTGACAGCGTTACGGTAAATTTTGATATACCCGAGAGCGGATATTATGACCTCACTTTGATTTACGGCAACTCAAATGACGGAAGAACACCCGATGACCGTAAAGATACCCTTGTAACAATGACTCTTGACGGCACAGAACAGGAAATTTCGCTGCCCAATACCATAAAGAGCGAATACACAGATAAAATGACATTTATCCGTTATCTTGATAAGGGCAGCCACAGCATTACTCTTGCTCATAAGAGCGGAACATTTGTTGTTGACAGCATGCTTGTTGTGCCTCACAGCAACGATACTGCAATTACTGTGCTTAAAGATTCGGACAGAACAACAGGCGATAACAAATCGTTCCTTGCAGTATCGCCTGCAGACGGATTTTATAAGATGAATATTGGCGCTGCGGCGGAGTTTGAAATTGACGGTGCAAAGGGCAGCACGGATAGCGGAACTTCTGCTGTTTATCTGCGAAAAGGTCTGAATTACATAGATGTTGCAACAACAGAAGATATAGATTGCAGTATAAATAAAACAGAAAAAAACGGTTTTGCCGAATGCATAACTGCAAGCGAAATGACTATTGACGGTTCGGCTGTTTTAAACGGTGATTATATTGACGGTATATCGTCAAATGGCGGCAGTGCAGAATTTACGGTTACCGTTCCGAATGCAGGCAGTTACAGAATGACTCTTGCTTACGCAAATAATGATGAAGGCGGAGTGCACAGTTATAATGTTGACCTTATCGAACGCTATGTAACCGTTGAGGCAAACGGCGATAAGCAAACTTTATGGTGCAGAAACACCTACAGTTGGGATACAGTTAAAACCGTTACAATAAACCTTGAACTTGAAGCAGGGGAGAACAAAATTCTTCTTTCAAATGACGGCTCGGTTAAATTCAACGGTCAGGATTCGTTTGCCCCGCATATATATTCGGCAACTGTTAACTCAACATCATATATATATATGAATAAATCGGGTGGTGTCAATGACGGAAAAATATATCCGTGAGCGGCTTTTTGAATTGCAGGATTTTGGTTACAGAGATTTCCATTCACGGCTTATGCCCACTATTCCAAAGGAAACGGTTATCGGTGTGCGTACACCTGATTTAAGGCGTTTTGCTAAAGAATTTTCAAAAACACCTTGTGCGGCAGAGTTCATAAAAACGCTTCCTCATAAATATTATGAAGAAAATAATCTTCACGCATTTTTGATTGAGGGTATAAAAGATTATGATGAGTGCATTAAGCAACTAAACATTTTTCTGCCGTATGTTGATAACTGGGCAACATGTGACATGATGCGTCCGAAAATTTTTAAAAACCATCTTGCAGAGTTGTTTTCGGAAATTGAAAAATGGATGAATTCGGAGCACGTATATACGGTGCGTTTCGGCATTGAAATGCTGATGTGCTTTTATCTTGACGATCTTTTCAGTCCTGAATACCCAGAGGCTGTTGCAAAAGTCAGGTCGGATGAATATTACATTAAAATGATGGTTGCGTGGTACTTTGCAACGGCACTTGCAAAGCAGTATGATGCAGTTATTCCTTACCTTGAGAATAACAGGCTTGATGCAGAAACGCATAACAAAACAATAAGAAAAGCGGTTGAAAGTTACCGAATAACCGATGAACAAAAGGCTTACCTCAGAACATTAAAACGCAATTGATATATTGAAATTAGTTTATCAATGTGCTAAATTATTCAGGGGTGTATAATATGAAAAAATTTGTTTCAGCAGTCACTTTATTTGCTTTTATATTCAGTTGTGTTTGCTTTAATTCTTATGCAAGCGAGGAGTATCCTTTTAAAGCCGAAGACGGTCATGTGCGTGACCCTTATGTTCTGGTTCATGACGGCAAGTATTATTTGTACGGCACTTGCCTTTCAAACGGAAATGGTTATGGCTGCGTTGTAAGCGAAAATCTTGAGGATTGGTCATTCCCTGTTCAGGTTTATACTCCTGCAGAAGGTTCTGATGAGATTGCGGATTTCTGGGCACCGGAGTGCCATTATTACGGCGGCAATTTTTATCTTTTTGCAACATACCGTTCACAGGCAAGCGGCAAAAGGGGAACTGCAATCTATAAATCGTCTTCTCCGCTTGGTCCGTTTGTGATGATCAGTGACGGTCACGTTACTCCAAAAGAAATCGACTGTATTGACGGCACGCTCTATATCGACCGTCAAGGTCAACCGTGGATGGTTTATGTTAATGAATGGACATCAAGCCCCGATGAAGTCGGCGAAATGGCAGCGGCAAAACTCAGTGATGACTTGAGCCGTTTTATCAGTGAGCCGATTGTGCTTTTTAGGGCAAAAAATCATCTGTGGACAACCGGCCGCGTTACTGACGGTCCGTGCCTTTACCGCACTGAAAACGGCAGATTGATTATGCTGTGGTCCAATTTTTCAAAATCGGGTGGATATGCGGTCGGTTTGGCTGTTTCGGATAACGGTGAAATATACGGCAATTGGATTCATTATCCTGAAGCATTTTATGAAAGAGGCAGCAGTTTTAAATATGACGGCGGACATCCGATGCTGTTTTATACACTTGACGGTAAGTTGATGATGTCAATCCATTCCCCTAACGGAGAAACAGACGGTGTGATTGAAACTGCAAGATTCCTTGCCGTTAACGATACAGGCGACATGCTTGAAATTGAGGGCAAATATACATTTGGCGATATTTTTTACAGAATGTTTTTTGAGGTCTACTATACTTTAATAAAGTTTTGGTATAAAATCTTTTAAGGAGAATTAATATGTATTACAAAATTGAAAATGAATTTCTAACTTGTGAAATTGATGATATGGGTGCTCAACTCCATTCACTCATACTCAAAGAAAATTCAAAGGAGTATATCTGGCAGGGCAACCCCGATATATGGTACGGTCAGGCGCCTGTTCTTTTCCCGATTATCGGTCAACTTCTTGATGATAAATACCGTTATAACGGCACGGAATACACAATGCCAAAGCATGGTCTTGCAAGAAAACTTCTTTTTAATGTTAAAGAATGTGAGGGAGCAAAAGCGGTTTTCAGCCTTGAAAGCGACGAAAAAACACGCGAAAACTATCCCTTTGATTTTGAGTATCTTGTAACCTTTGAACTTTGCGGAAAGAAACTTGTTAACACAATGACAGTAGTTAACAAAACGGACGGGGAAATGTATTTTTCAGTCGGTGCGCACCCTGCATTCAATTGCAAAGTGGGCGATATTATTGAATTTGAGCAGCCTGAAACGCTTGCAACAGAGCGCATTGATAAGGACAGCATCATAATTGATGAAAAATATCCTCTTATAGAAAATTCAAGAGAGATTGCGATTACAAAAGAAATTTTTGAACCTGACGCACTCATTCTTTCCGATATCAAATCAAAAAAACTCAGAATCAAGAGCGATTATGAGGTTGAGTTTACTTTTGGCGATTGCCCGTTTCTCGGCATTTGGGCAAAGCCCGGCGCACCCTATGTCTGCATTGAGCCTTGGTACGGTGTAAATGACGGCAGAGATGTTAAGGCTGATATTTCAGAAAAAAGAGGAATTCAGCATCTCAACAAGGGTGAAACATTTGAGTTTGCATGGAGCGCAGAAGTGATATAACAAAAATTCCCGTTGACGTTAAGTCAACGGGATGATTTTTTATCCGAATACTTTTTCTGCATATCTTACGGAAGCCATGGCATCTGTGCCGTAACTGTCAGCACCGATCATTTCAGCATATTCTTCTGTCATTACAGCACCGCCTACCATAACTTTACAGTCAGGCGCTTCTTTACGGAGCAATTTTATCGTTTCTTCCATTGCAGGTACGGTTGTTGTCATCAACGCACTGAGACCAACGAGGCTGATGTCTTCCGCCTTAACCGCATCAACAACCGCTTCGGGGGCAACATCTTTGCCAAGGTCAATTACATCATATCCGTAATTTTCGAGCAGAACTTTTACGATATTTTTACCTATATCGTGAACATCACCCTTTACGGTTGCAATGACAATTTTACCCTTTTTGTTTTCATCTGCAGGGATAGCGGATTTAATTGCATCAAACGCTTCTTTTGCCGCCTGTGCACTCATGAGAAGTTGCGGCAGATATACTTTCTTTTCTTCAAACCCTTTGCCTACCGTGTTGAGAGCAGGAATAATCATTGTGTTGATTATCTCTATGGGAGCGGTTGTATTTAAAAGGTCTGAAGCCAGTGCACCTGCCTGCTCTTTAAGACCGCTGATTATGCATCCGCCGAGAGTTGCGTCATTTTTTTGCGTTGCAGATGTCTGAACCGGGGCAAGGGCGTTTGCAAATTCAATGTAATCCGCACAGTTTTCGTCTTTTCCTGTCAGAGCCATAAAACAGTGCCATGCCTTCATCATTTCAACGGAGAACGGATTAATAATAGCGCAGTCCAGTCCGTTTTGCATAGCCATTGTGTAGAATACTGCATTTACATCGGGTCTTGCAGGTAAACCGAACGAAATGTTTGAAACACCAAGGCTTGTTTTAATTCCCATCTCATGCAGTGTCTTTACTGCTTCAAGTGTAACATTTGCGCTGTTTGAATCGCTTGAAACAGCCATTGCAAGCGGATCAACAATAATATCATTTTCGCCTATGCCGTATTCTTTGGCACGGGCAATTATTTTTTTTGCAATTTCAATTCTGCCTTCTGCGGTTTCGGGTATTCCGTTTTCGTCAAGCGTAACGGCAATTACTACTCCTCCGTATTTTTGAATGAGAGGGAAAACCGCCTTCATGCTTTCTTCTTTACCGCTTACGGAATTAATCAGCGCTTTTCCGTTATATATTCGCAGTGCATGTTCCATTGCAACAGGGTCAACGGTGTCAATCTGCAAGGGAAGGTCAATAACTTCCTGAAGTGATTTTATAACGTTTACCATCATTTCGGTTTCATTGATTTCTGGCAGACCTACATTGACATCAAGAACGGAAACGCCTTTTTTGTTTTGTGCAAGTCCTTCACTGAGAATATAGTTTATATCCTTTTTGCGAAGGGCTTCTTTGAAAAGTTTTTTGCCTGTCGGATTAATTCTTTCGCCGATTATAACCGGAGCATCGCCGATTTTTACAGCATGAGTGTATGATGAAATCACGGTCTGATTTTTCTTTTTTGGCAATGCAAACGGCAGGTTGAACGTTTTTTCAACAGTCTTTTTTATATGCTCCGGTGTAGTGCCGCAGCAGCCGCCGATAATTGTTGCGCCTGATTTTACAATATCGCACATTATATCGGAGAATTCATCGGCATCAATATCGTAAACCGTTTTGCCGTTTTCGCTTCTTGGCAGACCTGCGTTGGGATTTACTATTATGGGAATGCTTGCATTCTTTGCAAATTCGGGAACAATGCCAACCATCTGTTTTGGCCCGAGTGAACAGTTCATGCCTATTGCATCAACGCCGAGACCTTCCAGCATTGCAATCATTGCGGCAGGGTCAGCACCTGTCATGAGTTTTTTGCTTTCATCATAAACGCAGGTAACAAAAACGGGCAGATCACAACTTTCTTTTGCTGCGAGCACAGCGGCTTTTGCCTCATAACTGTCATTCATGGTTTCAATAAGAACAAGGTCTGCGCCTGCTTGTGTACCGATTCTGATTGCTTCAGAAAAAACAGAAACTGCTTCTTCAAATTTCAAATCACCGAGAGGTTCAAGCATTTTGCCGGTAGGGCCGATGTCAAGCGCAATGTATGCATCATAGCCTTCACATGCTGTTTTTGCATTTTTAACCGCAGCATTGATGACTTCTTCAAGATTATCAAATTTCAGTCTGTTTGCGCCGAAAGTGCAGGTGGTTATAATCTGCGCGCCTGCTTGAAGGTATTTGCGGTGCATTTCTATTATTTTATCGGGATTTGTGATGTTCCACATTTCAGGCTGTTCGCCTGATTTAAGACCCCACGACTGAAGCAGTGTTCCTGCGCCGCCATCACAATATGTAATTGATGTTCTGATTTTTTCAAGGATATTCATTTTCGGTTCCTCTTATCTGTAAGGGCAGTTTTCTCCGCTGCATTTCATGCAGCCCGGTCCCTTGCATTTATTTTTCTCTTTGCCTATTCCGATAATTGCCGTGACTGATTTTACGGGCACCATCATAAGACTTTCCGTAAGGCTCATGCCTATATTTTTCTTTGTCTGCAAAAATTCAACAATATCTTTTTGGCATTCGAGCGGCAAATCGCCGTAACCCGGGCTGAAGCGCGGACGAAGGAATTCCGGATTTTCAAAAGAAAGGTTTATTTTATCGCAGAAGGCTTCAATTGCCGCAGAGCCGACGCAATCAGTAACCATTCCTTTGAGAGGGGATATGATTGAATTTTTCTCAATAAGCCTGTGTGCATTGATTCCGGTTGTTGCGGCAAGGATATATGCATAGTCGCACCCTGCGAGGTTCTTTTCGAGCGAATGACTGTTCACTTTAATAAAACCCAGATCAACTCCGTTATCAATTTTTACGGGTACTTTTGTGTAGCAGGCGATAAAGTTTGCCGAATTCAAAAATTCTTCTGTGCAGTTGCACATCACGCAGTTTGTTGTTTTATCGCATTTTGCAGAATAATATCCGAGATAAACGGCAACTTCTTCAGGGTCAATATTAATCTCGGCTGCCGATGATTTTAAAATCTGTATCATTTATTTTGCCTCTGAGTTATTATTTCTCTTGAAAATGAAAAGTTTGCTGAAAATATAGTTTATCACAATAACAATTACGCCTACAACTACTTTGGCTAAAAGTTTGTTTGACGAAAGAAGTGTAACCATTACAAACATGATAGCAGTTTCAATGATAAAAGAAAATATTCTTGCACTCATGAAGCCTGTGAATTCTTTAAAAGCAAGCGAGGGTTTCCAACTCTTCGATTCAAAAACCCATATTTTATTGGTAACAAAAGAAAACAGTACGGCTGTAATCCACGCAATAAAGTTTGCGTCAAGATAATCTGTGCCGCCGCTGAGAATTTCATACAGCCTTGTGTTTTCGGGTATAATTTTGTTGAAAACACCGTCCCAACCTATAGAAATAAACAGCCTGCTGAATAAATAGAATGTTATGAGGTTAACAACGGTGGTCATAAGCCCGAAAATTATATAAGTTATTATTTCTTTTGTAAAAAGTTTGTCAATAAGTTTTCCTATAATACTTTCTTTTTTGAACAACTTAAAAAGCAGTTCTCTTAATTTGTCAATCATAATTAACTCCGTGATGAAAATTTGCCGCAAAGTTATTATTATTTTAAAACAAAACAACAATAAAGTCAATAAACCCTTGCATTTTTAACACTTTATGATAAAATAATATGAGGTGAATTTATGAAATCGAAATCCGCAGATAAAAAAAGAATATTTTTTATTGATGAAGTCAGAGGACTTGCGGTTCTCTGCATGGTGCTTTATCATGCTTTCTACATTTTTTATTCGTTTTTTGAATGGGGATGGGCAAAGAGCCTGTTTGATTTTTTTATGCCGGTTCAGCCTCTGTTTGCAGGGATTTTTATATTTATTTGCGGAATATCCTGCACCTTTTCCAAAAATAATTTTAAAAGAGGTGTAATACTTCTCGTAATTGCGCTCGGATTTACCCTCGTAACTGCGGCAGTAATGCCAAAACTCGGCTTTATAAACTGTGAAATCTATTTTGGCATTCTCCATTTTCTTTCGGTTTCAATTATTATTTTTGCTTTGGTTTCGGGATTTATCAAAAAAATTCCGCCTGCAGCCGGTGTAATAATTTGCTCGGTGTTTTATGCTTTTACAAGCGGAGTGCAAAACGGAGTTCTGAATTACGGTGAACTTCTTGTTTTTGAGATTCCCGATGTTCTTTATGAATACAATTTTCTTATGCCTTTCGGTATTTATTCACCGTCATTTACTTCTGCGGATTATTTTCCGCTTTTTCCGGATATATTTATTTTCTTTGCGGGAGTATTTGCAGGAATTAATTTTGCAAAAAAAGGTTACCCTGACTGGACTCGCACAGAAAAGATCCCATTTTTGGGTTTTCTTGGCAGAGGTGCACTGCCGATTTATGTTGTCCATATGCCCATTGTATATGCTTTGGGCTATATAATAAAACTTGCAATTAATTTGATTTAAGATAGGAGACAGAGTAATGAGTGAAGCATGCAGCGGCAATTGCGCAAGTTGTTCAAGCAATTGCGATTCAAGAAAAGAAGCGCAGGATATGAGAATTCCCTGCGGACCTTTCAGTAACATTAAAAAAGTTATAGGTGTTGTAAGCGGCAAGGGCGGCGTAGGCAAATCCCTTGTAACTTCAATGCTTGCAAGTGCCATGCAGGCAAGAGGTAATTCCTGTGCGGTGCTTGATGCGGATATTACAGGTCCTTCAATTCCAAAGTCATTCGGTATAAAAGACAGAGCAAAGGCTGATGAAAGCGGCCTTCTCCCTGAAGAGAGCAAGACAGGTATCAAAATCATGTCAATCAATCTGCTCCTTGAAAACGAGGAATCCCCCGTTGTTTGGAGAGGCCCTGTTATTTCGGGCGTTATTCAGCAGTTCTGGAAGGATGTTGCATGGGGCGATGTTGATTATATGTTTGTTGATATGCCTCCCGGCACAGGCGATGTATCGCTGACAGTTTTCCAGAATCTTCCCGTTGACGGCATTATTATTGTAACAACACCTCAGGACCTTGTTACAATGATTGTCAAAAAGGCTTTCAATATGGCAAAACTTATGAATATCCCCGTGCTCGGTCTTGTTGAGAACATGAGTTATGTTGTTTGCCCCGATTGCGGCAAGGAGTTCAAAATCTTCGGTGAAAGCAAGATTGATGAGATTGCAGCGGAACTCGGTGTTCCCGTTCTTGCCAAACTTCCCATTGACCCCAAAACAGCAAATCTTGTTGACAAGGGTGCAATTGAACTTGCAGACGATAAATATATTGCAACTGCAGTTGATTTTTTGTCAAAAATGGATTAAAATAGAAGTCAATATAAAATCCTAGGAGATGAAAATATGCTTGATATCAGATTTTTGAGAGAAAACCCGGATATCGTTAAGGAAAATATAAAAAAGAAGTTTCAGGATAGTAAACTTGCTCTTGTTGATGAAGTAATCGAACTTGATGCGCAGTCAAGAGCAATCAAGTCCGAGGCAGACAGCCTCAGAGCAAACCGTAACAAGGTTTCAAAAGAAATCGGTGCTCTTATGGCTCAGGGCAAAAAAGATGAAGCAATGGCTGCAAAGTCAAAGGTAACAGAATTCTCCGAAAGACTTGCAGAATGTGAGAAACTTGAGGCTGAATATGCCGAGAAGGTAACAAAGATAATGATGATAATTCCCAACATCATCGACCCCAGTGTGCCTATCGGTAAGGATGACAGCGAAAATGTTGAGGTAACAAAATACGGCGAACCCGTTGTGCCCGATTTTGATATTCCTTATCATACTGAAATCATGGAGCGCTTCAACGGCATTGATCTTGACGCTGCAAGAAACGTTGCAGGTAACGGTTTCTATTATCTTATGGGCGATATTGCACGCCTTCATTCCGCAGTTATTTCATATGCAAGAGATTTCATGATTGACAGAGGTTTCACATACTGTGTGCCTCCCTTCATGATTCGCAGCAATGTTGTAACAGGTGTTATGAGTTTTGCTGAAATGGATGCAATGATGTATAAGATTGAGGGCGAAGACCTCTATCTTATCGGTACAAGCGAGCACTCAATGATCGGTAAATATATTGATACAATTATCAATGAAGATACACTTCCTCACACCCTCACAAGTTATTCACCCTGCTTCCGTAAGGAAAAGGGCGCTCACGGTATTGAGGAGAGAGGCGTTTACAGAATTCATCAGTTTGAAAAGCAGGAAATGATTGTTGTTTGCAAGCCCGAGGACAGCATGATGTGGTTTGAAAAACTCTGGCAGAACACTGTTGACCTTTTCCGTTCTCTTGATATTCCCGTCAGAACTCTTGAATGCTGCTCAGGCGACCTTGCAGACCTTAAGGTTAAGTCATTTGATGTTGAGGCATGGTCACCCAGACAGAAGAAGTATTTTGAAGTTGGCTCATGCTCAAATCTCGGCGATGCTCAGGCTCGCAGACTTAAAATCAGAGTTAACGGCAAAGACGGCAAATATTTTGCTCATACCCTCAACAACACAGTTGTTGCTCCTCCCAGAATGCTCATTGCATTCCTTGAGAACAACCTCAATGAGGACGGCAGCGTGAACGTTCCCGTTGCACTCCGTCCCTATATGGGCGGCAAGGAAAAACTTGTGCCCGTAAAATAAAATGCAACAAATTACCCACCGAGAAATTGCTCGGTGGGTTTTGTGTTTTACTCCGCAATGCCGATACCAAGGCTGACTGATAACGCTCTGTCAACTCTTATCATATCGGTTTCGTCAAGGATGCCCATTTTTTCTCTGAGTCTTTTTTTGTCGAGGGTACGTACCTGTTCAAGAAGAACAATTGAATCTTTTGCAAGTCCGCAACCGTCGGCGTTTACCCTTATATGTGTGGGCAGACTTGTTTTGAATCGCTGGCTTGTTATTGCGGCAGCAATAACCGTCGGGCTGAATTTGTTGCCCACATCGTTCTGAACAATCAGAACGGGTCTTGTGCCGCCTTGCTCTGAGCCGATTACGGGGCTCAGGTCAGCATAATAAATTTCTCCCCGTTTAACGGTCAAAATTATCACTCTCCGTTGGTAACTTTTGAGTTACTAAGTTGTTTCAACACTATTTTTGGCACACGGCAGGCAAAATAATCGTGATTTTGAAATCGGGGAGCAAAAAATTTCAAAATTGCCTGTCCTTTCATTTTCAGTATATTCTTTTTGTCGGAGAATGTTAAAAAGTCCCTCTGCTTTTTGCAGAGGGACTTTCTGTTTATTTAACTATAAGCGTGTGAATTTCATTGTCGGAAATTGAAAGCGGAATTTCAAGAGTACCTTTGAATCTTTCGTTGAATTCAATTTCTTTTCCGTCGAGAGTGACTTTATAGTTTTTATTTTCATCGTCATTCATGGTTGCAATAACGGTGAATTTATCGCTTTTTCCGTAATATGTGATTTCGGCGTTGAGTTTTGTGTTGTTCTCGCTGAAGTTAACGCTGTCAACCCATGTGTCAAAGCCTGTGTTGAGTGTTCCTGCTTTGAAGTAGGCATTCGACCACATTGTTATGGGCGTTGAAAGACCGCCGAAGTTATGGAACCAACCGCCTCTGCCTGTTACAACGCTGACCATTTCAAAGGTGTAATACGAATAGTCAACCTCACGCTTCCAGATGTCAAGGGCAAGTTTTGCTATCGTGTAGGCAAAATCGCTTTCGCCGAGGTCAAGCATGGACTTCCATATAAACCACTGATGTGGGAACCACACATTGCCGTTCCAATATCCGTTGACCATAAAGTAGCCTGCAGTCATGTCAACTGCGCTGATGCCGTAGGGGCAGAGCATTTCCTTATCGCTCTTAAGGTGGCCGAGAATGGCTGCTTTTTGCTCATCGTTGCATGCGCCTGCTATAATGGGATAAATACCGTCAAGACCTTTGTTGAGGTTCTCTCCGTCATCAGAGAGCATAAAGCCTGTGGGGTTATAGTCCTTATCATGGAGAACATAACTGAAATATCCGCTGTCTTTATCCCATGAATGCTCTGTGAGTGCTGCCGTCAACCTTTCAATATCTGCCGAATAAACAGCAACATCGTCTGTTTTGCCGAGTTTTGAAGCAACCATTCGCAGAATTTTGCCGCATCTGATAAGTTGCGCAGTTGAGATAACGGGAGCGGTTGTGTCTCTGATATTTCTGTCCATCATTGCAACCTGCGGGGGATAATCGTCCATACCGCTGGTTGAATAGAAATAGTCATATGTGGTTGTGAGTCCGCTTTTGAGTTTTGCGGTAGTTGAGCCTCTGACTTTGCCAGCAAGGAAATCATAATAGAGTTTTGCTCTGGGATACATTTCAAGCAGTTTTGACTTATCGTTTCTGCGCTTGAGCATTTCAAGATAGAGATACATCTGAACGGGAACGGGTGAGCCGTGATGCAGGAATGCGTAGTCAGGGTTGCTCTCATCGCTGAAATATGTGTCAAGGCTGTATTCGGCAAAACGTTCGGAATAGTCGTTCATGCCAAGACCGATGAAGCCCGAATCCCATGTATAAAGGCAGTCCCAGCGTTTGCCTGGGGTGTGGTGAATAATGTATTCGCCGTGTTTATAGATAGGATAAACGGCGTTGACCATAACGGTTGCCTTGAGTATTTCGTTGCTCAGTTCATATTTTTTGCCGTCTTTGTTGAGCGAAATCTCAGGTGCATCCTTAAGGTGTTCGGTATAAATATTTTCATATTCATCAGCCGTTTTGTAATCGGTTTCACCCTTTGAAAGAACAGCGTATTCAATATGCTCGCTGTTCGGCTCGATAAAGATTGTGTGAATAATTGAGTTGCTGAAGAAACCGTCATCGCTGTGCTTGCGTGAAAATGCGCCCGTAAAACTCTCCGCAACGTCATCAAAAGTCGGGTCGGAGTTTGAAAGCCTTGCGGTCATGCAATCCTCAAGTGCACCTGATTCGATTTCTCTGAATCGGGTGTTGTCGTTGAATGTGCGCAAGGTGAAAATGCCGTCAACATTTTTATATTTGCAGGTTGTGATGTATCCGCCGTCGGAGCATTTTTGCTTTGTTATTTCAGGAACGAAATCATAGGCAGTCATTTCTGCCTTTACTTTGTCAGAATCCTCTTTTTCGCAGATGCAGAAAAAGTCAAATTCGATGCCGCCTGTACCGAGTGCATCAAGATTTATTTCAAAATCGCCTTTTGTAACTTTGCCGAGTTCAAAATACTTTATTGCAAGTTCATCTGTCGGTTCAAAATTAAGGCGGATGTTTCCGTTCATGATAAACGATGCGACAGTATCGCCCGTTGTAACATTAACGCCAACCATTTTGCCCTGTTCATATCTGATGCCAGATGTTCTGTAACGCACGGCAAGCACTGCGTTTTCAAAGTCGTGTTCCGAATTAACGGTGAGCGAAACTTTATCACCTTTTTCACAACCGAACGGAGGCAGATATCTGTGAGGCATATGCCATTTGCCTGCTCTGTCACCAAGGCCGAAACCGCCGGTGAATCTATGGTCGGCAAATTCACCTTTTTTGTATCCGTCAGCATTCTGTTCATCCCAAGGACGGGTTACGGCATAACTGTAACTGTTATATTCAAGCGCGTTTTTGAAAGCGCATTTTGAGGGCAGTGAGAGTTTGCAGTATGACGGCGCAGGATATTCTATTGACTCAAAAAAGTTAATAACGCAATTCTGAATAAGTTCAGAATTGTTGACTATTTTTGTTCTGATAAGTATGCTTTCTTCTTCAAGACGAACATAGGAAACTTCGGCAAAAACTTTGTCTTTCCACTCAAGGTCATGACGATAAGTGAAAAGAGAATAATCGGGGCTGCATCTCCACGGGTGGCAGCCTGATGGCAGAGTGGTGTTTGGTACTTTGATGTCGCCGCCGAAAATTGCAGGCGCAACAGTCATGTCAAAACGCACGCCGTTTGCAAAATCGTGGTCAGCAATGCGTGAAATGCCCATATATTTTTTGCCGTAGGGACCCCATGCAGGGAAACATTTGGAATACATCATAAAAACATCCTTGATTATTTATTTAACTTTGAAATCAGAAAAATTTACTTTGAGTTTTGCGCCTTCAACATTAAGTTCAATCCATTCTCCTGTTTCAGCGTTACGGGTTAATGAAAAAGCGCCTCTTTCGCCTGTGCCCGTATATGTCCATATTCCGTCTGAACAGGTTGTCTGAATATCTATACCCTGAACGGCATCTGAAATGGAGTGGATTATAAGTGCGCCCATTTCCGCTTGAGGGAATCGGTCAAGTTCGGTTTCAAACATCAAATCGTTATATTTAACCGAGCATAAGCCGTTTTGGTATGTAAGTGAGAGAGGAGAGAGTGCTTGAGGTGTAAGAAATTGAAGTGTAAAATCTTCGGCTGCGTTTTGTGTGAGTTCAGCAGTCATTTCGATGCCGTTCCAGACTGCTTTTATCTTTGATGTGAATGAGGTTGGTGCGCACGGAGGAGTTGCCTGTTCGGTTTTCTGTTTTTCACATCCTGCCGCAAACAACAGAAAAAATACGGCTAAAACAGAAAATGCTTTTTTCAAAAAATCACCTGCTATTCGAATTTTGAAAAAAGTTCAGGAAGATAGTTAAGCACATCGCTCGGCAGCATACCGCGCATGGATGTTTTGGCTGCTACTGCATCGGCGGCAAGCCCATGCAGATAAACAGCGCTTGTTGCGGCATCAAAAGGTGCCATGCCTTGCGCAAGCAGAGAAACCGTCATGCCTGCAAGCAAATCGCCGCTGCCTCCTCTGGCAAGACCTGAGTTGCCCGTAGTGTTGATATAAATACCGCTTGCACCTGCACCGCAAATAACTGTATTTGCTGTTTTCAGCACAACAGTAACGCCGCATTTCCTTGCAAAATCATATGCGGCAGCAATGGGGTTTGCTATTATTTCCGCAACGCTTTTACCGCAAAGGCGGCTCATTTCGCCGGGATGCGGAGTAAGTATAACGGGTGCCTGAACTTCTTTCAATATATCTATATTTGTGCTCAGGGCATTTATGCCGTCCGCATCAATAATCATTGGTGATTTTATTTCTTTTATCAGGCTGTGGACAAGTGTTGTTGTATCTTTGTTAAAACCCATGCCGCAGCCGATAAGCACTGCGCTTGCTCTTTTTGATGCTTCAATTATATCCGCCATTGCAGAGTAGGTAAAAGTACCTTCAAAGTTTGATTCAAGCGGCAGAAGGAGCGGTTCGGTGAGTTTAGGGGCGATTGCAGGATATGCACTTTGAGGGAATGCGGCGGTGACAAGTCCTGCACCCGTGCGCAGTGCACCGCTGACCGCAAGATATGCTGCGCCTGTCATTCTCATGCTTCCGCAAACGCAGAGAGCGTGACCGTAAGTGCCTTTGTTTGAAACAGGCTTCCTCTTTGGCAGCATTTTGCCTATTTCACCTGCGTTAAGAGTAAAGCATGTAACGCTGTCCAGATTCTGAAAATCTTCAGTTGTTATGCCGATATCCGCAACAACGAGTTTGCCGCAATATTTGTTATTCGGTTTCATAACATGTATGGGTTTGAAAGCAGAAATCGCTATTGTTATATCTGCGTTGAAAGCAGTTCCCTGAACGGTTGCTTTGTCGCAGTCTGCACCTGCAGGAACATCAATTGAAATTGTTTTTGCCTTTGAGCGGTTAACCGCATTTGCAAGAGCGCTGAGTTTTGAGTCCAGCGCACCTGAAAATCCTGTGCCGAAAACCGCTTCAACAATAATATCTGATTTTTCTATAAGGGGAAGAAGAACGGACAGATTGTTATCATAACGCACAACATCAATTCCTGCTGCTTCAACGAGCGAAAACATCTCAATTGAGTCGGCGGCTTTAGGTTCACCGCATGCAAGCATGACGCAAACATTGCAGCCGCATTCCCAAAGAGAACGGGCGATAACAAAGCCGTCACCGCCGTTTTTGCCTTTGCCGCAGATAACAAGAATATTTTTTTTGTTCTTTTTGCTTAAGGAAAAAGTCTTCTTTATAATTTTACCGCAGACCTGACCTGCGTTTTCCATCAGTTGAGGGAAGGATATGCCTCTTTTAACGGCATTGCACTCTGCCTGATACATTTGATTGCTTGTTACGACAAACATCGAGTTCACCCCGCATTTCTTTACATTATCATACCATATAGCGAAATATATTGGAAGAATAAAATTCAAAAATATTGCAGAAAATTCTATATTTTTTATTGATACTCGCAAAACATGATGATATAATTTAAAATGGATATTTATGCAGGAGGTACTCCTATGGAAGAATATATCAACGGCTATATAAGACCCCGACTGCAGGGCGATGGCGGTGAAATAACCTTTGTAAAGCAAGACGGCGATGAGGTTACCGTGCTTTTGCAGGGCGAATGCTCAAAGTGCCTTATTCTTGAGCGCTGCCTTAAATGGATTGAACAGCGCATTGAAGTTGACCGCGGAGAAAAGGTAAAGGTTATCGGAATTCGCAAAAAGCCCTATTTTCAGGATGTATGAGGTGAATTATGGCACACATTAAAGTCGTCAGAAGGAGTATGCGCCCCGAAGAATGGATTAACCTTCGCTTTGGCTGGCTGAAAAGATACATTTATAAAGAAAAGAACGAAATTGAAAAATTTATGATAAAAGACGCCCGTCAGGTGTCTGAAATGAATTTTGAGTTCTACGATGATGAGTTCAGACCGCTGAAAAAAGGTGACATGTATTTTACCCCTGACGGAACTGCGTTTATTGAAGCGGACTATGAACTTCCGGAGCATCTTATCGGTAAAAAGTATTGTTTTTCGCTCAAAACAGCAGCGGAAATGATTGTGAAAGTCAACGGAAAATATGTGGGCGGTATTGACCCTAACAGAGAGCGGATTGACCTTTCGGACTATGTTGACGGTTCAAAACTTCATTTTGAGATTATGGGCTACAATCGCTCAAAGCCCGATGACGAGCGCAATCCTGAAAGTCTCAGTGTAAGAGGCTGCAGGCAGATTTTTGAAGGCGGTTATATTTCTGTTGTTAATGAAGCGGTGCAGTCGCTTGTTTATGATATTGAAATGCTTCTTGATGCGGCGCTCAGTGAAGTGTTTAACGAAGATTTCAGTGCTTTTGTTATCCGTGAACTCGATGCGGCACTCAATTTAATTGATTTTGATGATGTAAAAGACGAGGATGTTCTTGCGGCATCGGAATATATCGAAAAAAACATTTTTTCAAACAAGGATTATAAAGGCAGCGGAAATGTTGCGCTTGTTGCGCATTCCCACCTTGATATTGCATATTATTGGCGCAGAATCCATGCCGTGCAGAAGAATCTGCGAACCGTTCTCATTCAACTGCGCCTTATGGATAAATACCCCGATTTTAAATATGCACACACTCAGGCTTATACATATGAAACCGTCAGGAAATACTACCCTGAAATTTTTGAAGAACTCAAAAAAAGGATAGCAGAGGGCAGGTTTGAGCCTGTCGGCGCAATGTATGTTGAGCCGGACTGCAATGTTCCCTCCTGCGAAAGCCTTGTCCGTCAGTGTCTTTACGGTCAGCACAGTTTCAGAGAAATGTTCGGTATAACCGTTAACAACTGCTGGCTGCCTGATGTTTTCGGCAACAGTTGGATTCTTCCGCAGATTCTCAAAAAGAGCGGTGTTGATTATTTTGTATCAAACAAAATGTCAACGTGGAATGATACAAACAGATTTCCTCACAACAATTTTATCTGGAAGGGGATTGACGGTTCGTCTGTTTATGCATGCGTTCCGCCCACTCATTTCATTACATGGAATATGCCCAGCCAGGTGCAGGAAAACTGGGACGCCTATCAGGATAAAAACGAAGGCGGTCAGACTCTTCAGATGTTTGGCTACGGTGACGGCGGCAGCGGCGCAACAGAAGAAATGGTCGAACTTATGCACCGTTTTGAAAAACTTTCCGTTATGCCCGAAACCGAGCATATAACTGCAACAGAGTTCCTTTCAAAGAATTTTGACGGCAATGATAAACTCGCAACATGGGACGGCGAACTCTATCTTGAAATGCACAGAGGAACATTCACCACCAAATCAAAACTCAAGGATTATAACCGCAGGCTTGAATTCATGCTGCGTGACGCTGAACTTCTCAGTGTTCTCAGAATGAAAAACGGCGCTGAATATCCTGCCGAAAAAATCAGAGAAATCTATAAAAAACTGATGATAAATCAGTTCCATGATATTCTTCCGGGCAGCCATATAACGCCCGTTTACCGTGATGCAATGGCTGATTATGAAGAAATGGAAAAATCGCTTTGTGAAATTATCGGCAGCGGCTCAAAATATTTCAATACTCTTAATTTCAAGCGCACTAACCTTACCTTTATTTCCGATGAAAACGGCGATATTATCCGCAGGGGAGAAAAAGGTTATTATGCAGTTCCCGAACTTGATGCGCTTTCATGCGGCGAAATCGCTTGTGGGAATTCCGCATCGGATTGGATAAGCACAGACGGCAGCAAAGTTGAAACGCCTTATTATTCGCTTGAATTTGCATATGACGGCAGTATTGTTACGCTTAAGGATAAAGAACTTTGCCGTGAATGGGTAAAGGGCGATTTCAATAAAATTAAAATGTATCATGATACTCCGGGCAACTACGATGCATGGGATATCCTTCCAAATTATAAAGACAGGCCTTGCGAAATGACGGTTGAAAAGCCGTTAGAATTTGTCAATGCAAACGGCGAATGCGCTGAATTTTCAGTAACTTTTGCAACGGATAAGAGCAAATGGCAGATGATTATCCGCCTTTTCCGCCGTTCAAGAGGAATTGAGATTGAACATATCGTTGATTGGAATGAAAAGCATAAACTTGTTAAGGCTGAATACGGCTGCAACGTGCTTTCAAGAGAACTTCTCTGTGATACTTCAGCGGGAATTATCCGCCGTGAAACTCACCGCAACACAAGTTGGCAGCAGGCTCGCTTTGAGGTTTGCCACCATAAGTGGTGCGATATGGCTGAGCAGGGCGGAGGAGTTGCTCTTATCAATCAGGGTAAATACGGCGTATCTGCCGAGGGCAGCGTTATGGGTCTTTCGCTTCTGCGTTCAACGATCAGACCCGATCCGACCTCCGATATGGGTGAGCACGATTTCTGCTATATGATTTATCCGCATGCAGGCGATGCCGTTACGGCTGAAATCAATAAAAAAGCATTTGAATATAACATTCCGTTGAGGAAAGCCGATGTTTCGGCAGATCTACCCGATTTCGGGTCTCTTTGGCTGCAGGCGGTCAAACTTTCTGAAAACGGAGAAATGATTGTTATCCGCCTTTGCGAACAGAATGGCGAAAGGGGAGCAATCAACCTTCCCGAAACTGTTTCGGTTCTCAATATGCTTGAAGATGAAATCGGTACAACGGATAAAATCGAATATTCACCCTTTGAAATAATAACAATCGGAATTAAAAAGGAGAGATAAAAATGAACGGCTATGAGTATTGGCTTACATTTGATGAAGCGACAAAAAATGAACTCGAAGCAATTACAGATAAAGCCGAACTTGAGGACAGATTCTATAAGGACCTTGAATTCGGTACGGGTGGTCTGCGAGGAATCATGGGCGCAGGCGCAAACAGAATGAATAAATACACCGTTTCAAAAGCAACAAAAGGGCTTGCAGATTATCTTAACGCTTGTTTTGACGGAGAAAAGTCTGTTGCAATCGCTTATGATTCACGCAACAATTCTCAGTTTTTCGCTGAAACGGCGGCAGGTGTGCTCTGTAAAGCAGGTATAAAAGTTTACCTTTTCAAGACTCTTATGCCTACACCGGTTCTTTCTTTTGCGGTAAGATACCATAATTGCACGGCAGGTATAGTCATAACGGCAAGCCACAATCCCAAAGAATATAACGGCTATAAGGTTTATGACAGCAAGGGCTGCCAACTTGTGCCCGAATATGCAGATAAGGTTATCGGCTATGTGAATGCTGTTACGGATATCCGGGATATTCCCTGTGTATCGCTCGGGGAAGCAGAAAAGAGCGGGCTCCTTGTTTATATCGGCGATGAAACCCTTGATGCGTTCCTTGCCGAAGTGAAAAAGCAGAGTGTTTATAATGAACCGTCAGAACTTAAAATTGTCTATACACCTCTTCACGGTACGGGCAATATTCCCGTTCGAAAAATTCTTGAAGGTAAAAATGTCTCAATCGTTGATTCACAGGAACTTCCCGACGGTAATTTTTCAACTGTCCGTTCACCTAACCCTGAAGAAAAAGATGCGCTCAATCTTGCGCTTGAACAGGCGGCAAAAGAGAATGCGGATATCGTTATCGGTACCGACCCCGACTGCGACAGAGTCGGTGTAGGTGTTTTGCATAACGGCGCATACACTCTTCTTACAGGCAATCAGACGGGTGCACTGCTCGTTGATTTTATACTCAAATTCAAAAAAGAAAATCTGCCCGAAAATGCAGCGGTAGTCAAAACAATAGTTACAAGCGGCATTGGCGCTGCAATCGCTGAAAAGCATGGTGCAAAAACAGTTCAGACCCTTACAGGTTTCAAGTATATCGGTGAAAAAATCTGTGAGTGGGAAGATAGCGGAGAAAACACCTTCCTTTTCGGTTACGAAGAAAGTTACGGTTACCTTGCAGGAACTCATGCAAGGGATAAGGATGCCGTTTCCGCTTCAATGCTGATTTCTGAGATGGCTGCTTACTATAAAAATAACGGCAAAACCCTTGTCGATGCTCTGAATGAAATTTACGCTGAATACGGCTATTATTTTGACTGCCTTGAAACTTTTGTTCTCAAAGGCAAAGAGGGTGCAGAGAAAATTCAGGCTGCAATGAAAGCGATGCGAGAAAGCGGAGAAAACCTTTTTGATGACCTTGACAAACTTCTCGACTATTCAAAGGGCATTGACGGTTTGCCAAAAGAAAATGTTCTCCGTTTTGATTTCAAAGACGGCTCATGGGCAGCGGCAAGACCTTCGGGTACAGAACCAAAACTTAAACTCTATTTCTCAATAAAGGGAGAAAATAAAGAGCAGGCACAGTCAAGGAAAGAAGCCGTTCAGGCGGTTCTTTCAAAAAAGATTTATGGATAAAATTTAAAAATGTTTATTTACATTTTAATTTAAATGTAGTAACATAAAATAAAAAATGGAGGACAGAACAGATGAAAAAAATTACCGCATTTTTACTTGCAATGATAATGGCTTTTTCAGTGCTTGCAGTGGCAGGTTATGCTGACGGACACCCTGTTACCGCATATATTGCCAATTATGATGAAGCCGAAGAAAGTTATGACAGGGTTGTTAATTGGTATGAGGACGACGGAAAGTATTATTTCTTTATCCCCGCGTCAGTCGACTATGATACCGCCAAATTCTATATTCCCGGCAATGCAACCGTTGACGGCGCTGCATATAACGAAGCAAAAACACTTACCGAAGTTTTCGGTGATAAGTCCGAAATCAAGGTTGAATTTGACGGTTGGACATATGATGTTGTAATTATCAAAGAGTCCAAGGTTGCTTCAGTGTTTATTTCAACCGAGTCGGGCAGCCTTGATTTTATCCATGCACAAAAAGGCAATGAAGAAGAAGGAACTATCGAGATTGCCGATTCAGAGGGCAACACCGTTTATGACGGCGAACTTGAAATCAAGGGCAGAGGAAACTCAACATGGCAGATGGAGAAAAAGCCTTATAATATCAAACTTGGCGATAAAGTTAACCTTTTCGGTATGGGTAAAACAAAGAAGTGGAGCCTTATTGCAAACCACGGCGATACTTCACTTATAAGAAATGCTCTTGCATATGAGGCTGCTGAAAAGGCAGGTATGCCTTACTCGCCGCAGTTCACACCTGTTGATGTATATATCAATAATGATTATATGGGTTCATATCTTCTTACCACCAGAGTCGGTATTGACGGTTCAAGCGTTGATATTGAAGACCTTGAAGGAGAAACAGAGGATGTTAATAAGGATGACCTTGATACTTATGCCAAGGGCGGTGCTTACGGCACATATGCAGGTCTTCTTGAGGGCACAAAGAAGTGGTATGAAATTCCCAATGACCCCAAAGATATTACAGGCGGTTATATTATTGAAATGGAACTTGCAAACAGATATGCTGATGAAGCAAGCGGTTTTGTTACAACAAGAAGCCAGCCTTTTACAATGAAAACACCTGAATATGCATCAAAGGCTCAGATTGAGTATATCAGCGGTTATTATCAGAATGTTGAGGATGCAATTTATAACGGGGATTCAATGGATAAACTTGATAAAATAGTTGATGTTGAATCTCTTGCAAAGATGTACCTTATCAATGAATGGGCATCTAACATGGATGCATCTCTCACCAGCACATATTTCTACAAACCTGCAGGCGATAAACTCTATGCAGGACCTGTATGGGATTTTGATATTGCTTTCGGTAACAATGATTTGGAACGTTTCGGTAACGATTATACAGACCCCACAAAATGGGTTGCTTGCTATAGCAGAATGTACAGAAACACCGTTTTTGGCAAGTGGGATATTGATGAACAGCCTACTGTATACAATGTTCTCACAAAGAATGAAGGTTTTGTTGATGCGGCTGAAAATGTATGGAACAGTGAAGTGAAAGCCGCTGTTACAGAAACAGTTGCATGGGTAAAAGATACCTATGTTCCTCTGGTTGAAGGCTCGGCAGTTGCAAACGCAATCCGCTGGAATATTTACGGAACAAAAGATGTTTCGGCAATAAAGGCTGAGTATTCAAAAGATACACAGTTTGTTATCGGCTTTGCAGGCGTAAAGGCAAATACAATCACAAACGGAATCGGTACAGTGCATAATGATGCTCCTCAGACCAATGCAGTTGTTAAATTCTTTAAAGGTTTCCTTGTAGGAATAAATAATCTTTTTGAGAAGGCTATAGTGGCTTTTGGTCTTGAAAATAAAATCTGATTTTATTCCCTGCATCTTAAAGGTGCAGGGATTTTTTTTGAAAAAGTGTTGACAAATTGTTTTTTCGGTGTTATCATATCACACAAGAAAAGCGATGACGAAGAAAGCGGAATTGCAAAGTTTTCAGAGAGACGGCGTTTGGTGTGAGCCGTCAGCGGAACAATTCAATGCTATCCCTTCTGAGCAGAAACTCCGAAATCCGTAACAGGTCAGTAGACAGTTTCCGTAAACACTGCGTTAAAGTGTAGGGCTTGATAGAGTCCGTTGAGCGGCGCAACAAGCGCAATTTGAGTGGTACCGCGGGTTTGATTTTACTCGTCTCAAAGCAAGATTATATGCTTTGGGGCGTTTTTTATTTCCCTCAGAGCGAAAGGAGAGAAAAACATGATAACTTTTGGTCAGAGTTCAGTCGAAAACAGAATAATGGAGGTTGCTCAGCGAATTATTGCGCTTCGCCTTGATATGGGTCTTACACAGGGCGAGATGGCAAAGAAAATCGGCATGAGTGAGGAAGAATATTGCTTCTATGAATCCGGCAGCAGAGATTTCAGTTTTACCTTCATTTATAAACTTGCACAGGTCTGCAATGTTGAAATAACCGATATTATGGAAGGCAGCAGCCCCAGTCTGACAGAGTACACTCTCACAAGAAAAGGGGAAGGAATGCCCATAACAAGAAGGGAAGGCTTTGTTTATAACCGCCTTGCTCCTTTCTTTAAAAATAAGATTGCAGAACCTTTCAGAGTCGTTATTCCTTATTCAGAGGAAGCGCTTAATCCTCCTTATCACTGCGTTTCACATGAAGGTCAGGAGATAAATATTGTCACCAGAGGTACACTTAAAATGATCATCGGTGACAGAACAGAAACCCTTAACGAAGGTGACTGCATATATTTTGATTCATCTGTTCCTCATAACGAAATTGCTGTAGGCGGTCAGGAATGCGAATTTTACGCTATTGTTATTTCACCTGACGGCTCTTCTGAAATGAGCGAGTATGTTGAGGAAATCAAAACTCCCAGCACAACAAATGTTGACCTTGCAAATCTTCAGAATCCCGTATATGCAAAGTTTATCGAAACTACGGTTGATGAAAACGGTGTTCTCAACGGAATAACTTTCAAGAACGATGATAAATTCAACTTTGCCTTTGATGTTGTTGATGAACTTGCAAAGAAATGCCCTGATAAAACTGCAATGCTTCATATTGAAAATGACGGAACTGAAAGGCGCTTTACATTCAGCGATATGAGCCGTCACTCAGCAAAAACTGCCAACTATTTCAAATCGCTCGGTATCAAAAAAGGTGACAGGGTTATGCTTGTTCTCAAGCGTCACTATCAGTTCTGGTTCTCAATCCTTGCCCTTCATAAGATCGGCGCAATAGTTGTTCCTGCAACGAACCAACTTGTTGAGCATGACTTTGAGTACCGCTTCAACGCAGGTCAAATCAGCGCAATCGTCTGCACTGCTGACGGCGATGTTGCCCATCAGGTTGAACTTGCCGCAGAAAAATGCGATGTTCTTAAAACGAAAATCATTGCACACGGCAAGCGTGACGGCTGGCACACATTTGATGAAGAATATATCAATTTCAGTGATGTATACGAAAGACCTTCCGCAGAGGACGGAGCCTTCGGCTATGACCCCATGCTCATGTTCTTCACATCCGGAACAACAGGTTACCCCAAAATCGCAATGCACAGCCACAGATATCCTCTCGGCCATTTTATTACTGCGAAATATTGGCACAATGTTGATCCCAACGGTCTTCACTTTACAATTTCGGATACAGGCTGGGGTAAGGCTCTCTGGGGCAAACTTTACGGTCAGTGGCTTTGCGAAGCAGGTGTATTTACCTATGACTTTGACCGCTTTGTTGCTGATGATATCCTTAAACTCATCGGCAAGCATAAGATAACAACCTTCTGTGCTCCGCCTACCATGTACCGCTTCTTCATCAAGGAAGATCTTGCAAAATATGACCTTAAGTCAATCAAGTACGCAACAACAGCAGGTGAGGCGCTTAACCCTGAAGTATTCCAGCAGTTCCTTAAAGCAACGGGTATCAGACTTATGGAAGGCTTCGGTCAGACGGAAACTACTCTTGCAATCGGTAATTTTGTAGGTTCGTCAATCAAGGTCGGTTCAATGGGTAAACCCAGCCCGCTGTTTGATGTTGACCTCATTACTTCCGAGGGAACAGTAGCAAAAGTCGGCGAAGTCGGTGAAATCGTTGTCAGAACAGATTCCGGCTCACCCTGCGGTCTGTTTATGGAATATTACCGTGATGAACAGAAAACAACCGAAGCATGGCACGATAACATCTATCACACAGGTGATACTGCTTGGCGCGATGAGGACGGCTTCTTTTGGTATGTAGGCCGTGTTGATGATCTTATCAAATCATCAGGCTACCGTATCGGACCATTTGAGATTGAAAGCGTTATCATGGAACTTCCTTATGTTCTTGAATGTGCTGTTTCGGCTGCACCCGATGAAATCAGAGGTCAGGTTGTTAAGGCTGACATCGTTCTTACCAAGGGCACTGAAAAGACAGATGAACTCAAGAAAGAGATTCAGAAGTATGTTAAAGAGCGCACCGCTCCTTATAAGTACCCCAGAATCGTTGAGTTCAGGGACGAACTTCCCAAAACTATCAGCGGTAAAATCAGACGTGTTGACCTCAGAGCAGGTAAATAATAAAAAGAAATCCGCCAACCGATGGTTGGCGGATAATTTTTTGCTGTTGTTATCTGATAATTTCAAATCCGGGCAGATATGCCATATAAACATTTGCGCTGTTATCGTATGCGCTGACTGTGAAATCTTTGCTGTCAGCTGCAAGGTTTGCTCTTGCAATTGCTTTTTCAGCCATGTTTTCAGCGGTCATTGTTTCGTTCATCATATCAAAAGCGCTGTAGAGAGCGGCTTTGAGAAGTGCTGTTGCAAGGGGATATTTGTATATGCAAAGTCTTCCTGTGCCTTCGGTATCGGCTTCAACAGCATCTTTAGCGTTTTTGATATATTTGTCAATATCAGAAATCTTTTCGGGAGTTTCAATGTCATAAACCTCACCAAGTCCGTTGTAAGCGGTGGGGAATGAGGGACAAACATAGATAAGACCTCTGCTGTTTGCCTGCTCAATAAGAGTTGACTGAACTGAACTGTCTGTTGAGAAAAGAGCAACATCGCTGCCTTCAACCGTATTGTTGAGATAGAGTCTTGCTACAGCCTCTTTTATGTATTTCTGCGCACCGGGAATCTGGGTTGATTTGTTGGTGTCTTCACTGTTTTCATAGATGTATGTGATGCCCTGTGCCTCACAAGCCTTTTTGAAAGCATCAATTTCACTTCTGATAAGTGAGTTGCCTGAAATGTGGCGTGAGAATGAGAAAGTAACAAAGTATTTTGCCCCCTGAGTCTTTGCCTGAGCAACAACATCTTCTGCTGCTTTTGCCCAGTCAACACAGTAGACAAGGTTTGAAAGTTCGGCAATTTCCTTGATATCCTCTTCAGGTTCAACGCATACGGTTATAATATCAGGGTTGATTTCTTTTGCTTTGTATATAGCGTTTCTTGTGTACTGAGTTGCTCTTGCATAGATAATTGCACCGATTTCGGGGTTGTTTGCAAGTTCAACTGAGTGTGTGATTATTCCGGGGTCACCGGCTTTAAGAATTCGGCTGTCATCATATTCTTTGATAACAACGCTGTTGGGGTATTCTGCAGCAAGTTCTTGTGCTGCTCTGTAATCTTCAGGGTATTGTGCTTCAGGTGCAACCAGAATTGCAACTTTCTTTGCGGGAATTTTAACTTCGTCATCTTCTGTTTTGCCTATATTTTTGCATGATGCCAGTGAGAAGAGAAGAACGGTTGCAAGCATTGTGGCTGCAATTCTTTTTAAAACATTAAATTTCTTTGAGAGTTTCATAATTTTACCTCTTTTGTCATTTTTTAAATATTTTTTGCTTTTTTCTCAAAAAGTTCTTTCAAACTTGAAGGAGCAATTATTTCTATCTTATCGCTCAGTGTGAACAGCCAGCCGATAAGAGAATCGTCTATGGGTGTGAACACTTTTGCAACATAATAGCCTTCCGAATCATCCTTTCGCAATTGGATGGGGGAATTGAATCGGTTTTCAACAAGTTCAACATCTTCCGCTTTGAACCTTATAAAAATCCAGTCTTTAGCGGTTTTATTTGTGCTTAAAGACCTTCTGTCAAAATAATTTACTGCGCCGGTAAGGTCGTCTGCAAATTCGGTTGATTCGCTGTTAAGCAGTTTTACGCTTTCAATACGGTGTGTATTGACAAACTCAGCCTTTTTGGGGCTGTTGATGTTTGTAAAAACAAGAGAAATGGACTTGTTATTAACTGCAAGAACAATCGGATTTACCGTTAAGGTTTCAGTTTTACGGGTTTCTGAAAAAGTATCGCCGGGAACAGCACGGTGCACGGTTATTTCGGCTTGCTTTTTATCTCTGATTGCAAGCCTGAGGTTATGCACGGCCTCGCCCGATACCTTGCGTTTTGGCGAAAGAGAGTTGAGATTGATTGTTGTGTTGAGAATTAAATCGAGTGTCGGAATACACGTGAATCTGTGGAGATACTTTTTAATATACTCCACATCTTTTTCCGTGAGCAAATCCGATGCAAACACGGATTCGAGAATCAGCCTGATAGCATCCTGCGAGAAATATTTTGCAATGTAAAAGCCTTTTTTAGGTTTTGAAACGCTTATTATTTTAATTGGCGTTGTGTTGATTGCCTTTATATCGGCAAGGATATTCCTTTTTGATGCGGCGTAACCGTAGTCATGCAGCCAATCGCAGATTTCTTCAATGGAAAGAATGTGTTGCTCATCGGAATACATCGTCATAATTTCAACAAGGCAAAGAAGTCTTGTTCTGGCGTTGGTGTTGATATTGTTGTTATTCAAAATACCTACGCCTCCTTATTTTTATTTAATAAGTCAACTTTTTGTTTGTTTCGATAAGAACATTTTTATCTATTTTAAGAACTTTTCTGTCATAACTGTAGATGCCGTTTACCTCAAACTCAACATCGCTGACCTGCGTATAAACCGTTGCACAAAGACCTTTCTTGATGAGCCTGACAATCTGAACATCGTGAAGGTGCTTATATGCGGCTGAGAGTTTTTCACTGTTTTTGAACATTATGTAACCGAACGAGCGCTTCGAGTTCCATACATGATCTTTTATATTCCAACTGTATCCGCCGTATTCGCTAAGAACATAGGGTCTGCCTTTTTTGGTGAATGAGAAAGGTGGAGTAACGGGGACAATGTATCTGTGCATGCTCTTGAAATCGGGACCTTTCTGGTCATGCCAGCCGCTTGCGTGGTCAACAAATCTTGTAGGGTCGAGTTCTTTAACTTTAAGAGCAATTTCTTTTGCGTCAAACTGACCCCAGCCTTCGTTGAAAGGTACCCAGCAGCAGATCGAAACGCTGTTGTAAAGGCTGTCTATCATGCCCCAAAGTTCTTGACGGAATTCTTCACGCCATTCGGGTTTGCCGCGCTTAAAACTCTTATACATATTGTCCTTAACATGTATGCTTAAGTTTGGCAGGAAACCGGCAAGGAAGTTGCCTATGTATTCACCGCCGCTTATCATATCCTGCCATACAAGCATTCCGAGGCGATCGCAGTGATAATACCATCTGAGAGGTTCGGTTTTAATATGCTTTCTGAGCATGTTGAAGCCGAGTTCCTTCATTTTTTCAATGTCAAAAATCATTGCCTCATCGCAAGGCGGCGTAAGTTGGCTTTCAGGCCAATAACCCTGATCGAGCAGTCCTCTCTGGAAATACGGCTTGTTGTTAAGCGCAAGTCTGGGGATTCCCTTGTCATCTTTGACTATTGAATATTTACGCATTCCGAAATAACTCTTTACCTCATCTTTGCTTCCGTCGCAATCAAGGGTAAGATAAAGGTCGTAAAGGAACGGATTTTCAGGACTCCAGAGTTTTGCATCCGGAATGGAGATTTCGGCATCAGCCGAGATTTCACCGTCAAAAACAACTTTTTCGCCTTCGAGAACTTTTGCGGTGATTTTACCGCCGCATTTGCAGGTATGATTAACTTTTATACCTATAACGCCTTTGTCAATATCGGGAATAAGTTTAATGCTTTCAATTCGGCAATACTCAACGGGTTCAAGCCATACCGTTTGCCATATTCCGGAAGTTGCGGTGTACCAGAATCCGTGGGTTTCGCGCACCTGCTTACCTCTTTGCTGATGACCGGCATCAGTAGGGTCATATACTTTAACCGAGAGTTCGTTTTCGCCGTCAGTGAGCGCATCTGTTATATCAAAATAAAACGGATTGTATCCGCCGGTGTGTTCTCCTACGAGCACGGAGTTTACCCAAACGCTGCATTGCCAGTCAACTGCGTCAAAGTGGAGCAGTGCTCTTTTTCCCTTGAAATCATCGGTAAGGGTAAAATATCTGCGGTACCAGAGCCTTTCATCGGGGCTGAGAGATTTGCCTACACCCGATGCAGCAGATTCAACCGAGAACGGAACAAGAATTTTTCCGTCATATTTTTGCGGCTTTTCTGCATTTTTGTCTGTTATGGCGTAGTCATACTGTCCGTTAAGGCACTGCCATGATTTTCTGACAAACTGAGGTCTGGGATATTCAGATAACGGGCAATCTTTGCTTATGCTGTCAAACCATTTTGTTTTTAATGTACTCATTGCTTTTCTCCTATATGGTTTAATAATAAATATTTTCAAGACGGATATTACCGTCAACATCTTTTGCAATCATAGTGAAACTGTGGTTAAGACCGTTTTCCTTTTTTACGGTAACATCAAAAGTGTATGTTCCGTCAGCAACTGAGATTACTTCTATTTCGGGGTTACTCCAATCATAATTTTCTGCTTCGGATGCAGGGATCTGTTTGTTAATGTGAAGTTTGCCGTCAATATCGGTATAATAATTGAAATCAGCAAGAATTTTTTCTGCGGCTTCAGCAGTGTATGTTGATTTTATTATCTGAACAAGTTCGTCATATGAGTTTATTTTTTCGGAAACAACAGGCGCAAAAACGCCGCTTTCGTTTGTTGTGTCTTTGCCTGTTTCGGAAGGCAGACGGTTTTCTATAAAAACTTCTTCAACAAAGAATGCGTTTGAACTTATAAGATGACGCAAAACTGTCATCTGACCTTCGCCGATGTAGTTTTCATCAAGAGCGTTGTCTGTGCTGCCGCTGTAATTTTTTTGGGCACATCCTGTTAACAAAATTAAAAAGCATGCCAGAATTAAAACGAATTTTTTCATAAAAACAGTTCCTTTAAGTATAAAATTACATATAATTAACTATATTATATATAATTTGTTCTGAATAGTCAATCATTTATCGGCGGTTTGAACAAAAAAATAATATTAGTGCGATAATATAAATTATATGAGGAAAATAAACGAGGCACCTGCGGTTTATCAACTGCAGGTGCCCTTTTACATTATTCAATATACAAATCCATTGCATTGTAGCAATTTGCTGCTTCTGTGTCAGCCGTATTAAAATTGTTAGAGAACGATTGAAGACTTCCGGATGGGTTTGTAGCAAGGTTAGTAAGTTCAATATATGCATCATAATATTCTTTTAATGCGGTGTATGCTTCTTGCATCTCGTCCGGAGGGTTGGTGAGTGATTTCATCAATGATGAAACCTCTTGCTGATTGTTTTCTATATATGTAATCTTCTCTTGAAATTCACTGTCAGCAAAAAGTTTTGCAAGAGCATCGTTAAAATCATCATAAAACCAGCCAAAGTTATCAGTTGTGTATTTATCGGTTTTACTGCTGCTTTCCTTATGTATACTGTTATACCATACAGATTTAATAAGGTTGCCTGCTTCTTCTGCTTCAACAGAACCTAAAAGCATACTGTATGTTGCAGATTGCAGAGTTTCTTGATACTGTTTTTGTTTGTTTTGTTTGTTGAAAACTGAAACTATAATTGCAATTATCGCTATCAAGACAACAGATATAACAGCAAAAATTATTCGCTTTTTTGTGGATTTTTTTACACTTTGTAGGTTGACGGCAGCTATTTCAACTTTTTGAGGAGACGGTTCTTCAGTTTGGTTAGCGGTAACAGGACAACCGCAATTAAGACATGAGTCTGCATTGACAGGAATTTCCGAACCGTATTCTTCACAAACACTAATACTTTTTTCTTCTTGAGATAAATCTTCAATTAAATGAGTGCCGCAAGCGGGACAAACTTTGGCTTTGTCACTCACTTCTTTGTCGCAATTAGGACATTTGATTAGAGCCATATGATACACCTCCGTTTTTTTACATGATTGCATATTAAACATAAAAATGCAATACATTTGCAATGCATACCGTAAATATTTTTACATATACAATAATATTTGCAGAGGTGAGGTAATGAAAAAATTTAAAATTCCATCAGTTCCGCCAGCTACAAACAAATGTATACGGTTTCCGAACGATATAATTGAACAAGTAGAAAACGAAATAAAAGGCACGAACTGCACTTTTACGGCTTTTGTTATTGAGGCTGTAAGAGTAGCACTGGATAATCTTAAAGAAGAAAAAAACAAGTGAAGTTTACACATAAAATAGGGGAGCAGATATTAAATCTGCTCCCTTTAAGTTATTGGTTATTAATCTCTGAATTCTTTTTCGGATTTCAGTATTTTGCCGCTGTTTGCATCAACCTCGTATTCATATTCATATCTGTCATAGTCAAATTCGATTTCATATACAAGAGTGCCTCTTTCTCTGTCAAGTTCGGATTTATAACGGCTGATATCCGAAGCGGAAAGACCAGCGTGATTTAAAACTGCTTTTTTAGCATCATCTTTTGAAACTTTTGTTTCCGGCACCGAAGGTGTTTTTTGAGAATTTGCCGTGTTTTTTGTTTCGGTTGCCTTTGCGGGTTTCAAGGTTTCTGAAACTGCATCAGTGGGTTTCGCTTCGGGTTCGGTTGTTTCGGGTACGGTAAAGGGTTCGTCGGTTGTTTCTTCGGGTTTTTCCGTAACAAAAACATTCTCGGTTGTTTGCGTGGTTGTTGTTTCCTGCGGCTTTTCGTCAGTTGTGCAAGCAGAGAAAACACCTGCAATTAAAAGAACTCCCAAAAGTAATACAAACAATTTTTTCATTTCAATTCCTCCTCATTTAATTCATTTAATATGTAAAAAAGAGAGGGCGCAGATGCCCTCTCTAAAAGTTTATCCGAAGTATCTCTCAAGAAGACCCTGGAATGCCTTGCCGTGTCTTGCTTCGTCACGTGCCATTTCGTGAACTGTATCGTGGATAGCATCAAGACCCTGTTCTTTTGCCATCTTAGCAAGTTCGAACTTACCTGCTGTTGCGCCGTTTTCTGCGTCAACTCTCATTTCAAGATTCTTCTTTGTGCTGTCGGTAATAACTTCGCCGAGAAGTTCTGCAAATTTTGCAGCGTGTTCTGCTTCTTCATAAGCGGCTTTTTCCCAGTAAAGACCGATTTCGGGGTAACCTTCACGATGAGCAACTCTTGCCATTGCAAGGTACATACCTACTTCTGAGCATTCGCCTTCAAAGTTTGCTCTGAGACCGTCGATGATTTCCTGGCTTACACCCTGAGCAACGCCTACAACATGCTCTGCTGCCCAAGTCATTTCGCCTGCAGCCTGCTCATTGAATTTTGAAGCAGGAACGCCGCAAACGGGGCATTTTTCGGGTGCTGAATCACCTTCGTGAACATAACCGCATACTGAACATACAAACTTTTTCATAACATTTTTCCTCCGTTAATATAAAAATAATTTTTGTTAATTTATACTTACCCTACTTGCTTTGTGCAAGCGGAACAGTAGCCTGTAAATAATACCGAGTGTGAAATAATCTTACCGTCGAAAATTTCGGATGCTTTCTGGCATAATCCGCAATCGCCGTCAAGAAAGATATCAAAGACACCGCCGCAATCAAGGCATGTCAGATGATAGTGGAGATTTGTGTTGCCGTCATACCTCTTGGTAGTTCCGGATTCTATACTGATGATTTTTTTGTCACTTTCAAGTTGTGCAAGGTTTCTGTATACCGTTGCAAGGCTGAGGGCAGGGATCTGAGGCTTGAGCGAAAAATACAGTTCCTCTGCCGTAGGGTGGTCACATCGGGAACACAGATTTTCAAGTATTGCATCACGTTGTTTGCTATGCCGCTGAGCCTGCATTCATCTCACTCCTTTCGCTAACGATAATCGTTATCGTTAGCATTATTATAACGTGTATAGTCGGATTTGTCAATACTTTTTTAAAAAAATTTTTTGATTTTCCGTTTGAACGCTGTAAACAACCGAATACTTAAAAATGCTTGAAAAAACCATGATTGAATTATATCATGAAATTGTAAGGAGGTTTTGTATGAAATGTAAACTTATAATCAACAAAGAACATGAGGAGGAGGTTTTAATTTATGCTCACCGGAGGACAAGATTAACAGATGAAATAGAAAAACTTGTTGCAGACGGGTCAAAGGAGATTATAGGTTATATTGAAAGAGAAGCGTATAAACTCAGTTTTGCTGAAATCACATGCTTTGTTGTTGAAGATAATAATGTATATGCTTTAACAGATAAAGGTAAACTTCGTTTGAGGCTTCGTTTGTATCAGATTGAAAAGATAATTGACGGCAGTTTTATCAAAATCAATCAGTCTTGTATAGCAAATATAAAAGAAATGAAGAAATTTGATGCAACCATTTCCGGTACGCTGACGGTTACATTCAAAAACGGTTATTCGGAATATGTTTCAAGGCGAAATATTAAAAAGGTAAAAGAAAGGTTAGGTGTTTAATTTGAACAGATATTTAAAAGAATTTTTACACAGAGGTTTGATGTTCGGCGGTTTCGGACCGATTATACTCGGAATAATATTTTTCATACTTTCAAAAACTCTTGATAACTTCAGCGTGAATGCAGGGCAGATTTTGTTCGGGATAGTTTCAACATATGTTCTTGCTTTCGTTCAGGCAGGTGCAAGTGTGTTTAATCAAATCGAAACATGGTCTTTGCCTAAATCAATGTTATTCCATTTTTCAACTCTTTATTTCGTCTATGTTATGTGTTATGTTCTGAATTCATGGATTCCTTTTGAATGGCAAGTGATTGCAATATTTACGGCTATTTTTGTTGCTGTTTACTTTATTATATGGATTGCAGTTTATTTTTCAGTAAAAGCAGCAAGTAAAAAACTTAATTTACAAATTAATTGACTTTTGTCTTTTGTTGGTGTACGATAGGATAAAATTAACAGATAAGGTGATATTATGCTTTCATTTGCCAACAAGTTTATTTCAAAAGTCTGGGTTCCTATGTTTAAAAGCAGTGCCCTGCCTTTTTTACATATTGCAAAAAAGATGAATCAGCCTAAAAATCGAATTTCATTGAGCGAAAACGGTATTGGGTCAAAAGATGACCCCGTTTATCTTACCGCGCACAGAGGCGTTTCTTCAATTGCACCGGAGAACAGCCTGCCTGCTTATAAAAAGTCGGTCGAACTTGGTTATTACACAGCCGAATGTGATATCCGTCTTACAAAGGATAACAAATGGGTTCTTCTTCATAATGATACAGTGGATTCTCTTTTCTGCCAGAAGGGAGATATCAGGAATTTCACTTATGATGAAGTCAGAAGTTTCACATATAAGAGCGGAGCAAACTTTTGGGCATATGATGATTTAAAAATTTGTTCATTTGAGGAATATCTTGATGTTTTTGTCGGAACAAACACTCGCCCTCAGATTGAAATAAAAGCAGAAACATATGATATGCTTTATACGGTTGTTGATGCAGTTAAAGAAAGAGGACTTGAAAAAAGTGCAATTGTAATTTCCTTTGACCTTGAACAACTTAAGGTTATCCGTGAACTTGACAGCAATATTGAACTCTGGTATCTTATCGGCAAAATTACCGATGAAAGAATAGCGGAAGCAAATGCAATCGGAGATAATGTATGGCTTTCACCCTGCTATGATGATAATGATGCCGACTCAATAAAACTTGCTCTTGATGCAGGCATAGGTGTGTCTTTCTGGACTGTAAACACAATTGAAAAAGCAAAGAAACTTTATGACCTCGGCGTAAGATATATTGAAAGCGATATTTTGGTTAAATGATGTGTGCGGACAAACATAAGTTTGTCCGCTTATTTTCTGTTTTGCTGTTGACTTTTTTTATTAATATGGTATACTAAATTAAGTAATGACAGAGAGGAAATGACCATGAGTTTCACTGTAAAAGGATGCAAAATAAACGGGCAGGGTAACCCTGTCGATATCGTTATTTCAGGCGGCGTCTTTGGCGGTGCCTCCGATACTGTTTTTGAATTTAATAATTGTGCTGTTTTTCCGGGCTTTATTGATGTTCATGTTCATCTCAGAGAGCCCGGATTTTCTTATAAAGAAACTGTCGAGAGCGGTTCGCGTGCCTGCGCAAGAGGCGGTTATACAACCGTTTGCTCAATGCCTAACCTGAACCCTGTTCCCGATAGTTTTGATAATCTCAATGCTCAACTTGAACTTATAAAAAACGGCGCAGCGATGAGAGTTGTGCCTTACGGTTCAATTACCGTCGGTCAGAACGGTGAAAAACTTTCAGACATGGCTGCGATGGCACCTTATGTCTGCGCCTTCTCGGATGACGGTAAGGGCGTTCAAAGCGAAGAAATGATGAGAGAAGCGATGAAAACTGCAAAATCTCTCGGCAAAATGATAGTTGCTCACTGTGAGGATAATTCGCTGCTTAACGGCGGATATATCCATGACGGTAAATATGCAGCAGAACACGGTCACAGAGGAATCTGCTCTGAGAGCGAGTGGAAGCCTATCGAACGTGACCTTAAACTTGCCGCCGAAACAGGCTGCGCATACCATGTCTGCCATATTTCAACAAAAGAGAGTGTCGAACTTATCCGCAAGGCAAAGGCTGCGGGAGTTGATGTAACTTGCGAAACTGCTCCGCATTACCTTATTCTCAGTGATAAAGATATGCAAGAACACGGCAGATTCAAAATGAATCCTCCGCTCAGAGATGAAACTGATAGGCTTGCTCTTATAGAAGGCATATGTGACGGCACAATTGATATGATTGCAACCGATCATGCGCCTCATTCGGCAGAAGAAAAGGGCAGGGGTCTTGAAAAGAGTGCAATGGGAATAGTCGGCATTGAAACTGCGTTTCCGCTGCTTTACACCTATCTTGTCAAACAAAACATAATTACTTTGGACAGGCTCATTGAACTCATGAGCACTAATCCGGCAAAGCGGTTCGGCTTTGATAATTCGATTGACAGCGGCAATTTTACCGTGTTTGATTTGAACAGCAAATATACAATTAATCCCGATGATTTCCTTTCAAAAGGAAGAGCAACACCGTTTGAAGGTTATGAGGTTTACGGCGAATGCCTTATGACAGTCAGCGGCGGAAAAACAGCGTGGCAGAAAGGGGCAGACAAATGAACAGAGGGAAATATGAAATAGTTTCAAATAAGCCCTTAACAAAAGATATATATGAGATGAAACTCAGCGGTGAAACTTCGCATATTACCGCACCGGGTCAATTCATCAATATTCTTCTTGACGGCTTTTATCTTCGCAGACCCATTTCTATCTGCGACTACGATGATAAAACAATAACAATAATTTACAAAGTTGTCGGTCAAGGCACGGAAGCAATGGCAAAACTCGCTGAAGGCAAATATCTTGATGTTCTCTGCGGTCTCGGCAACGGATTTGATATCTCAAAGAGCGGCTCAAAGGCTGTCCTTATCGGTGGCGGCGTAGGTGTTCCTCCTCTTTATAATCTTTGCAAAAAACTTATTGAAGAGGGCAAGGATGTTTCAGTTATCCTCGGTTTTAACACTGAAAGCGAAATTTTCTATAAAGAAGAATTTGAGGAACTTGGCGCAAAGGTTTATGTTTCAACCGTTGACGGCAGTGCAGGTACAAAGGGTTTTGTAACCGATGTGCTCAAAGACCTTGATTATGATTATTTCTATACTTGCGGACCGATGCCTATGTTCAGAGCAATTGAGAAGATTGCTGCAACAAGCGGTCAGTACAGTTTTGAAGAGAGAATGGGCTGCGGTTTCGGTGCTTGCATGGGTTGCTCATGCAAAACAAAATACGGATACAAGAGAATCTGCAGGGACGGTCCTGTGCTTGAAAGGGAGGAGATAATATGGTAAACACAAAGGTTAATCTTTGCGGAATCGAACTTGATAATCCCGTTATCCCTGCCTCGGGCACATTCGGTTTCGGCTATGAATTTGCAGAACTTTATGATATTAATTGCCTCGGAACATTTTCATTTAAAGGCACAACAAAAGATTCGCGTTTCGGCAACCCCACACCCAGAATCGCCGAGTGTGACAGCGGAATGATTAATGCAGTCGGTTTGCAGAATCCCGGCGTTGAAAAGGTTATCAGCCATGAACTGCCGGAACTTGCAAAATGCTTTTCAAAACCTGTTATGGCGAATGTCAGCGGATTTTCACTTGAAGAATATGCTTACACATGCGAAAAACTCGATAAAGAAGAGCAAGTAGGCTGGCTTGAAGTCAATATCAGTTGCCCCAATGTTCACGGCGGCGGCATGAGTTTCGGCACTTCACCTGAGGCGGCGGCAGAGGTTACAAAGGCAGTGAAATCAGTAACATCAAAGCCTGTTATCATCAAACTTTCACCAAATGTTACCGATATTGTTTCCATTGCAAAGGCTTGTGAGGAAGCGGGTGCAGACGGTGTCAGCCTTATCAATACGCTTCTCGGCATGAGAATTGACCTTAAAACCGGCAAACCTGTTATTGCAAATAAAATGGGCGGTTTTTCGGGCGCAGCAATAAAGCCTGTCGGAATCAGAATGGTTTATCAGGTGAGTCAGGCGGTTAAAATTCCCGTTGTCGGCATGGGCGGAGTTTCAACTGCAAACGATGTTATCGAATATATCATGGCAGGCGCAACGGCTGTTGAAGTCGGTGCGGCAAACCTTGTCAATCCCTATGCATGCAAGGAAATCATTGAAGAACTTCCTGCGGCTATGGCTAAGTACGGTATTAAAAATTTAAATGATATAAAAGGATGTGCACACAATGGGTAAAGATGTAATTGTTGCTTGCGATTTCAGCAGCAAGCAGGCAGTAATGGACTTTCTTGATAAGTTCACAGAGGAAAAGCCTTATGTTAAAATCGGTATGGAACTTTTCTATGCCGAAGGACCTTCAATTGTAAAAGAAATCAAAGCAAGAGGTCACAAGATTTTTCTTGACCTTAAACTTTGCGATATTCCCAATACGGTAAAAAAAGCAATGAGTGTTCTCAGCGGTCTTGATGTTGATATGACCAATCTCCACGCAAGCGGCACAATTGAAATGATGCAGGCTGCGCTTGAAGGTCTTACAAGACCTGACGGAACAAGACCTCTGCTTATTGCCGTCACTCAACTTACTTCAACAAGCGAGGAAAGAATGAGAGAGCAACTTCTCATTGACAAGCCTCTTGATGAAGTTGTTATGCACTACGCTTCAAATGCAGAAAAGGCCGGTCTTGACGGCGTTGTTTGTTCGCCCCTTGAAGCAGGTAAGGTTCATAACAGATGCGGTGAAAAGTTCCTCACTGTTACTCCCGGTGTCCGTTTTGCAGATGGCGATATCGGTGATCAGGTTAGAGTTACAACTCCCGAAAAGGCAAAGGAACTCGGCTCTGATTATATTGTAGTCGGCAGACCCATCACGGCAGCGGATGACCCCGTTGCGGCTTACAGAAGATGTGTTGCTGAATTTGTAGGTTAATTTGTAAATAATTCTCAGGAGGTTATATATAATGGAAAAACTTATTGCTAAAGATTTGCTCTCAATCGGTGCGGTTTTTCTTCGCCCCGAGCAGCCCTTTACATGGGCAAGCGGTATTAAAAGCCCTATTTACTGTGATAACAGACTCACTCTTACTGCTCCTGCAGTAAGAACAGATGTTGAAAAGGGTCTTGCAGAAATCGTTAAGAAACATTATCCCGATGCAGAGGTGCTTATGGGCACTTCAACTGCAGGTATTGCTCATGCTGCTATCACGGCGCATCTTCTTGATATGCCTATGGGCTATGTCCGCTCAGGCGCAAAGGATCACGGCAGAGGAAATCAGATTGAAGGTAAACTTGAAAAAGGTCAGAAAGTTGTTGTTGTTGAAGACCTTATTTCAACAGGCGGCAGTGTTATCGAAGTTGTTGAAGCACTCCGTGAAGCAGGTGCAGAAGTTCTCGGTATTGCAAGCATCTTTACCTATGGCATGAAGAAAGGTCTTGACAGACTCGCTGCAGCCGAGGTTAAGAATGTTAGCCTTACAAACCTTGACGTAATTGCAGAAGTTGCGGCTGAAACAGGCTATATCAAGCCCGAAGATGTTGCGCGTCTTATTGCTTTCAGAAACAATCCCTCCGACGAAAGCTGGATAGGGGGAGCAAAATGAGAAGTCTTATAGACATTCTTTCGCTCTCAACAGAAGAAATTGATGAACTCATTGCGGTTGCGGAGGATATTATTGCGAATCCCGTAAAATACCGTGATAAGTGCAGATATAAAAAACTTGCAACCCTTTTCTTTGAGCCTTCAACAAGGACAAGGCTGAGTTTTGAGGCTGCGATGTATGAACTCGGCGGTCAGGTTCTCGGCTTTTCGGAGGCTAATTCATCCTCTGCTGCAAAGGGCGAAAGCGTTGCAGATACTGCAAGAACAGTCAGTTGTTATGCCGATATAATCGCAATGAGACATCCAAAAGAGGGTGCACCCCTTGTTGCTTCAACAGCAGCAAGCGTTCCGATTATTAATGCGGGCGACGGCGGTCACAATCACCCCACACAGACTCTTACTGACCTCCTCACAATCAAGCGTGAAAAAGGCAGGCTCAATAACCTTACAATCGGTTTTTGCGGTGACCTCAAGTTCGGCAGAACGGTTCACTCGCTTATTGAGGCAATGTCAAGGTACACGGGTATAAAGGTTGTTCTTATATCTCCATATGAACTCAAACTTCCCGGTTATCTTAAAAAGGATACTCTTGATGCAAAGGGCATTGAGTATGTTGAAACAACGGATCTCAGCGCTGTTATGCCTGAACTTGATATTCTTTATATGACAAGAGTTCAGCGTGAGCGCTTCTTCAACGAAGAAGATTATCTCAGACTGAAGGACAGTTATATTCTTACCCCTGAGAAATTGGTTAACGCAAAGAGCGATCTTGCAATTCTGCATCCGCTGCCCAGAGTTAATGAAATCCATACTTCTGTTGATGCTGACCCGAGGGCTTGCTATTTCAGGCAGGTGCTTAACGGTAAATTTATCCGCATGGCGCTTATTCTTAAACTGCTGGAGGTGGAATAAATGCATATTGATTCTATCAAAAACGGTGTTGTAATTGATCATATCGAAGCAGGCAAGGCGATGGAAATATATAATCACCTTGAACTGGATAAACTTGATTGCACTGTTGCAATAATCAAAAACGTAAGCAGCAAGAAGATGGGTCGTAAGGATATTATCAAAATAGACTCCGAGATGAAGATTGATCTTGATGTGCTTGGCTATATTGATTCCGATATAACCGTTAATATCATCAAAAATGAAGTTCTCTGCGAGAAGAAAAAACTGACTCTTCCTGCGCAGATTAAAGATGTTATCAAGTGCAAAAATCCCCGTTGCATCACAACAACAGAGCAGGATCTGCCTCATGTATTTAAATTGACAGACCCTGCAAACAAAACTTACCGCTGTATTTATTGTGAAGCAAAGGCAAAATAATTCTATTACGGCTTAAGCAGGTCATTCACACGGCCTGCTTATTTGTGTGATGTTGAATAAATCAGAAGGTTGGGTTTAATTAATTGTTCGGAGGTAACCGTATGATAAAACATATTGTTTGTTTTAAATTAAAAGATAACAGCCCTGCAGAGTGTGAAAAGGCAAAGGAAGTTCTTCTCTCAATGAAAGGCAAGGTACCTCAACTCAGAGGTATTGAAGTCGGTGTTGATTTTCTTCACTCAGAGCGTTCTTACGACTTGATTCTTGAAGTTGTTCTTGATGATGAGGCTGCGCTTGAAAGTTATCAGAACGATCCTTACCATTGCTCGGTTGTTAAAAAGCATATGCATGCTGTCAGAGAAAGCAGCGTTGCTGTTGACTATGTTCTTTAAGAGGTGGTTTTGTGCAACTTCTGGAGATAAACAAAGAAAAATATATCGGTCAGGCCGATCCTTTTATTCTTGAAAGCGGCGGCAGATTTTATATTTATACTACGGGCAAAGACGGCATTTATGCTTACTCCTCAGATGAACTTCTGAGCGGATGGAAGTTTGAAGGCAAGGTATTTGAATATGATGACCCTGAGGTGCATGATTATTGGGCACCTTCCGTTATTGAACTTGACGGCACATTCTATATGTATTGTTCGTTTGAGTATTACAAAGATACACCCGATAAGGGCGGCCATCATCAAACGATGTTTGTTTCATCAAGCAAAAATCCTCTCGGTCCTTTTGAAAACGCAAAGCAACTTCTTCATCCCTTCTCAATTGATTCTCATGTTGTTAAAAATGAAAACGGTTTGTTTATTTTTTATTCAACAAACACTTTTGAAGGCAGCAGAATCGGTACATATATTTGCGTTGATAGGCTCGTTACTCCTGAAAAGGCTGAGGGTAAACCTGTGCCGGTTAATACGGCATCAATAGATGAGGAAATTTATTGCAGGGACAGATACGAAAAAGGCATTCACTGGCATACTATTGAAGGTGCATTTTATTTCAAAGAGGGTGACTGGCAGTATGTTATGTACAGCGGTGCCTGCTACGAAAACGAAAAATATTTTATCGGCTATGCAAGGGCAAAAACCGATGAAAAGGATTTGACTAAGATAAAATTTGAAAAATATCCGGATGATAAAACTTACGCTCCCGTTCTTAACAGCAATGAATGGGAAGAGGGTACGGGACATCATTCGATGATTAAGCATGACGGCGAGTGGTATGCGATTTACCACGCAAGGAATGCTGAGGATGACGGACTTAAAGGAGACAGAAGAAACGCAAGAATCTGCCGCCTTAATGTTAAAGACGGCATTATAACTGCGGACAGAAAGCAGTTTGAAATTTAAACGGAGGAAGAGAAGATGAAAAGGTTTTTAGCAGTGATTATGGCTGCTGTTGTTGCATTTTCAACAATGCCGCTTGCTTTTGCGGCGGATGTTACGCCTGTAATTCTTGTTTCGGGTTTTGGTGCAACAACACTTGTCAAAGATGGTGAAGCGGTTTTTCCGCCTTCACTTAATACGATTCTTGATGCGGTTGGTATCAATGAAGATCTAACTGTTGAAAAAGCAATAAGTGAACTTGAAATCTGGCTTCAGGATGAAGGATATGTTGTTCAACTTGCGGCTATTGTTTCAAGAATGATGGAAAATATCAGGGTTAATTCCGACGGCACATCGGCATATGATGTTGAACCTATAATCAGCGGTGCAGAGAATACATCGCTCGCGGCGTTCAAAGAACAGGATATGCTTGATTATGTTCCTTATACCGGCTCAGAATTCCTTGATATGGAATCAATCGGTGACCGCATAGGCGATGAAAACGTTTTTAATTTTACATACGATTGGCGCGAGGACTATAATCTTGTTGCCGATGAATTCAAAGGATATATAGACGATGTTCTTGAATTGACAGGTGCGGATAAAGTAAGCGTATATTCTATAAGTCAGGGCTGCCTTGTTGTAGGTCAGTATCTCTATAAATATTCGGAACTTGAACAGACGGATAAGGTTATTTTTGATACTCCTGTTCTCGGCGGTTCAACTTTCGTAGCAGACCTTCTGACTCCCGGCAGAACAAATCTTAACTTCCCCGTTATCCTTTCGCTTGTAAGCGATGTTCTGCACGCTGAGATTGACATTGCGGGCATTTCACCGATACTTGAGGGTGACTTCATTATGGGTGCAATTGATATAGGCAAACTTCAGTGTATATTGCCGGTTGTTCTTCCTTGCATTGCTTTCTGGCAGATGGTTCCGGTTGATATGTTTGAAGAAAAGGCTGCGGCTCTGCTTGATTCAAAGGAGCACGCTGAAGTAATTGAAGCCGTTCGTGTTTTTCATAAAGGTTTTATGAGCAACATAACCGAAACATTTGAGAAGGCAACTGAGCACGGCAGCGTCATTTCAATTAAGGCGTGTACAGGTTTTGATATTGTAACCGATAGTAATGCGTATTCGGATTCTATTGTAGATATGGAGTATTCGTGCGGTGCAATTTGTGCTCCCTACGGTGAGAGTTTTCCTGAAGATTATGTTCAGGCTGTTGATAACGGCAAAAACAGCATTTCACCGGACAGAACTGTTGATATTTCGGCAGGTTATTGGCCTGACAGGACATGGGTGTTCAACGGACTCTATCACGGACAGGCGGAGTGGTGCCCAAAATCTCTTGCTCTTCTTGAAGAATTGCTTTATACCGATAATATCAAAGATGCATATTCATCCTACGATTTTCCTCAGTTTATTCAGAGCGAATCGCCAACATCGGATATTTCAATGCGCTTTATAAACACCAACAGCAATTTTCTTCTGCTTGATGACGGCAGGGAAGAGTATACAATGGTCATTAAGAATGTTTCAAAGAAAAATGCTGTTGTGATTAATTCTGTAAATTGCGATAACGGTGCGGTAACTTTTGATAACCCGTGCGGTACTGTTCTTGCTTCGGGTGAGAGCATGAATATTGCAGTTTCCGCAAGTGAGGCAAAGAGCGGTAAAATTACAGTTAAATATGCAGAAATGAAGAATATGTTTGAAACAATGGAAAAGAGTTTTGGCGTAACTGTTCTTGAAAAATACAGCGGTGCAACTGCTGATGATAATATGCCTGAAAATTCGGGTATTCAATATGTATTTAAAAATATAATCGGATTTTTCATTGATGTTTTCAATAAAATAATATCTTTTTTCAAATTTTAACTGTTTAATCCCTGAGGTTAAGTCCTCAGGGATTGATTTTATAATATGGTATATGGTAAAATATGTTCACAATCAAAAAGAAGGTGTGTTATGTGAGTTCTGTAAAAAAGAAAATTATGAAGTATGTCGGCAAAGTTGTAAACTTTGTGACTACAACCACATCGCAGGGAACTTCAAGCGGAGAACTTGGTAAGAGTTTTGTGCCTGATGAACGAATTGTTGAACTTTGCCGCGAGGTTGGAGCAGAGGGCATTGTTATGCTTAAGAATGATAACGGTGTTTTGCCCTTAACTTCCGACAGGATTGTTTCTGTTTTCGGCAGGGTGCAGAATGATTATTTCTGCGTCGGTTACGGTTCGGGAGGCGATGTAAAAGCACCATATAAAGTTAACCTTATGCAGGGCATACGCAACAATGGCAAGATAAAATATAACGAACTGCTTGCTGCGGCCTATGAAAATTGGGGCAAACTCAATCCGGTTGATGATGGCTTTTGGGGTAATTGGCCCATGTGTTATGATGAGATGCCGGTTGACCTTTCAATGGCAAGAACTGCCGCATCAATGTCTGATACGGCAATTGTTGTTATCGGCAGATCGGCAGGTGAAGACAGAGAGAACAAACTTGAAAAAGGCAGTTATTATCTTACCGATACCGAAAAGCAGGTGCTTGATTCCGTAACAACCGCCTTTGACAGAGTAATCGTTCTGCTTAACTGCGGCGGAATTATGGATATGGCGGAGATTGAGTCTTACGGTGATAAGATTTCGGCTATTCTCTATGTATGGCAGACAGGCATGGAAAGCGGCAATGCAATTGCCGATGTTCTTTCGGGCGATAGTTTTCCGAGCGGTAAACTGACCGACACGATTGCAAAGAGTTACGAAGATTACCCCGGCAGTGCGGATTTCGGCAACAGAAAGTTCAACTGCTATACCGAGGATATCTATGTTGGTTACAGAGGTTTTGAAACATTTGCAAAAGATAAGGTTCTTTATCCCTTCGGTTTTGGTCTTGGTTATACGCAGTTTGCAATTGAAAATGTAAAATGTTCTTGTGAAAACGATGAAATTACGGTTTCGGCTGATGTGAAAAATATCGGGAAATATGCAGGCAAAGAAGTTCTGCAACTCTATTATGAAGCACCTTGCGGCAGAATGGGTAAACCTGCAAGAGTGCTTGCCGATTTTGCAAAAACAAAGAAACTTCTCCCTAATGAGAGCGAAACACTCTCGCTTAAACTCAACGCATCAGATATGGCATCATATGAGGATGAAGAAATTTTTGCATATCTGCTCGAAAAAGGTGTTTATAAAATCTATCTTGGTACAGATGTGCGTTCGGCTGAACTTTGTTGTACATATGAGCAGGGTAAGACCGATGTTATAAAACGCCTTTCGCAGACTGCCGCCGTCAGTCCCGAGAGCGCATTCAAACGCCTTAAATACGTTGACGGTAAGAAGATCTATGATACGGTGCCTGCCGCAAAATACAGCCTTAAAGAGATTATCCTTTCAAACTTGCCCAAAGATATACCGCAGACAGGGGATATAGGTTATAAACTTGCCGATGTTAAGAGCGGTAAAGTAACAATGGAGCAGTTTGTTGCTCAACTTGATAATACCGAACTTGAAGCAATCAGCAGGGGCGACTACGTCATGAACAGTCCTCTAGGTGCAGCAGGCAATGCGGGCACATTTGGCGGAGTGCTGGAGTCAATGCGCAAAAAAGGTATCCCTGCCGTTACAACAACGGACGGACCCTCGGGTATAAGAATCAACGAGGGCGCATCGCTTCTTCCTGTTGCAACTGCGCTTGCATGTTCGTGGAACACGGAACTTGTTGAGAACCTCTACGAACAGGTTGGAATGGAGATGAAGCGTGTCGGCTCACACATTCTTCTTGCTCCCGGCATGAATATCCACAGAAATCCGCTTTGCGGCAGAAACTTTGAGTATTTCTCAGAAGATCCGCTGCTTACGGGTCATATGGCGGCTGCAATAGTCAGAGGCGTTCAGAAAGCAGGCGTTTCGGCATGCCCGAAGCATTTTGCCTGCAATAATCAGGAAACCAACAGAACACATAATGATTCAAGAGTTTCCGAAAGGGCGCTGCGTGAAATCTATCTTAAAGGTTTTGAAATTTGCGTAAAAACTGCAAATCCGCAGAATATAATGACTTCATACAACAAAATCAACGGCGTCTGGGGTCACTATCACTATGAACTTTGTACTCGCATTCTCAGAGGGGAATGGGGATATAAGGGCAATATCATGACCGACTGGTGGATGCGTTCGTCAGCATCGCCTGAGTTCCCTGAAATAAAAGACCAGGCTTACAGAGTAAGGGCAGGCGTTAATGTTCTTATGCCCGGCGGAGGAAGAACCGGCAGGAGAAAGCCTGACGGTACTCTGCTTAAAACTCTCGGTATGCCTGAAGGCATAACCCTTGGTGAACTTCAGCAGAATGCAATGCATGTTCTCAACTTTGTAATGAACAGCGAAGCAATGAAATAAAGAAAAACCGCAGGAGCAATCCTGCGGTTTTGTTATTTCAGAAAATCATTAAGTTTTTTCATCGTTTCTGCTTTAGGTTCGGGTATATGAGCAAACGGGAACGGTATTCCGAGTTTATCATATTTTACCTGACAGATTTTTTTGAATGGCAGAAGTTCCGTTTTATCAACGCAGCCGTAATTATCCGCTATCATCTTAAGGTTTCGGATGTTTTCTTCGTTATCGTTGAGAGTGGGTATGATAACCTGCCTTAAAGTTACGGGAATATTCTTTTGATTAAGATATCCGAGAAAATTTAATACACTCTGTAAGTTACAGCCTGCGTGTTCCTTATAAAGAGAATCGCAGGTATATTTTATGTCAAGCAAGACTCGGTCAGTAACTTCAAGAAGCGCTTTGATTTTGTCGCTCATTATGCTGCCCGATGTATCAAGACAGGTGTTTATGCCTTCCTTGTGACATAGTTCAAACAGTTCTTTCACAAAATCAGCCTGCAGAAGCGGCTCACCGCCCGAAACGGTTATTCCGCCGTCACTGCCGAAATATTCCTTGTATCTTACAACTTTTTTAACAACATCTTCTGCAGTGTAGGGTGAGCCTTCGTCTATGTTCCATGTGTCAGGATTATGGCAGCATCCGCAGCGCAGATTGCAGCCTTGCATAAATACAACAAAGCGAATGCCCGGCCCATCCAAAGCGCCGAGGCTCTGGAATGAGTGAATTAAACCTGTCATATTGCTTCGTGGAAGGTACGGCTGATAACTTCGCGCTGCTGCTCGCGTGAGAGTTTGTTGAAGTTAACTGCGTAACCTGAAACTCTGATTGTAAGGTTGGGATAAGCCTCGGGGTTCTCATATGCATCCATGAGTGTTTCACGGTTGAGCACGTTAACGTTGATATGATGTGCTTTCTTTGCAAAGTAACCGTCAAGGATTGAAACAAGGTTTGTTATTCTTTCTTCTTCTGTCCTTCCGAGCGCTTCGGGAGTTATGGAGAATGTGTTTGAAACGCCGTCACGGCAATCGTCATAACTGATTTTTGCAACAGAGTTGAGTGATGCAAGAGCACCGTTTTCCTCTCTGTTGTGCATTGGGTTTGCGCCCGGCGCAAACGGAGCAGATGCCTTTCTGCCGTCAGGAGTTGCACCTGTATTTTTGCCGTACATAACGTTTGATGTAATTGTAAGAACAGAAAGAGTGTGAATTGCTTTTCTGTAAGTTGGTGTTTTACGAAGTTCCGTGATAACACGGTGAGCCATATCCTTTGCAATAAGGTCAACTCTGTCATCATCATTGCCGTATTTGGGGAAGTTGCCTTCGGTTTTGAATTCTGAAATAAAGCCCTTGGAGTCCTTTACGGGGCAGACATTTGCATATTTAATTGCACTGAGTGAGTCTGCTACAACTGAAAGACCTGCAATGCCGAATGCCATGAAGCGCTCAACAGATGTGTCATGCAGAGCCATCTGTGTTTTTTCGTAAGCATATTTATCATGCATATAATGAATGATATTCATTGTGTTTACATAAAGATTGCTCAGCCATTTGATATAGATATCAAAGCGTTCCATAACCTCGTCATAATCGAGTTTGTCGCCGCTGAGAACAGGCATTTGCGGACCGATGTGCATGCCACTTGTGGTATCGTATCCGCCGTTGATTGCAATAAGCAGAAGTTTTGCAAGGTTGCAGCGTGCGCCGAAGAACTGCATCTGTTTGCCGACTTTCATTGCCGAAACGCAGCATGCGATTGCGTAGTCATCGCCGTAAATCGGACGCATAAGGTCATCATTTTCATACTGGATTGAATCCGTATCTGCTGAAACTTTTGCGCAGAACTTTTTGAAGTTTTCAGGCAGTGAATTTGACCAGAGCACAGTGAGGTTGGGTTCGGGAGATGAACCGAGGGTATAGAGAGTGTTGAGAATGCGGAAACTGTTCTTTGTAACAAGTGTTCTGCCGTCTTCACCCATACCGCCTACAGCTTCTGTTATCCACATCGGGTCGCCGCCGAAAAGTTCATTATATTCCGGTGTGCGCAGATGGCGCGCAATGCGCAGTTTCATAACAAAATCGTCAATAAGTTC
>SVPH01000017.1 GCA_015065965.1 Oscillospiraceae bacterium | reverse complement strand
GATGATGAACTTGAACCCGTGGCACTTCGCAAGAATGAGTTTGTTATCAGGGACAGCAGCTTTGCTAATCACGGAATTGAAGAGGGTTATATAATCAAATATGACCCCGATGAAGTTTATTTCGGTGATTATCAGGCAATTGAACTGGAAGGAGTAATTATTCCGGCTTTTGTTACAAATGAAAGAGACGGAAAGTGCGAACTGTATTTTGAGGATGACGCATATCAACCTGTAACGGTTTTTACAGATAAAATCAGATTTCTCGGCAAGCTTGTCGGATATCGTAATCCCGATGAATTCTATTTTCACGATTTTATTGAATGTGAGGATGAATTCGAAGGCGAATACGACGATGATTACAATGATGAAACCGAGTATTAAACACCAAGCCCGCAGGCCAAAAACCTGCGGGCTTGTTCGTATGATGATATGTTTTTTATTTCCCTTGATTTGAACGAAATAATGTGATATAATAATTCATATACGCTGTCACGGTAAATCCCGTGTGAGTGAGAAATATGCGATTGAAATAATCAATGGAAAAGCCTGCGTTTGCAGCAACGTCTTCAACGGATATTTCGTTGTCGGCTACATTTTGTTTTGCAAATTCAACTGCTTTGAATATGAGTTCTGTGTTCTCCATAATACATTCTCCTGTGTTCAGATTGATTGTAAAAATCGATTTCTACAACACAATTATATCTGCAAACGAAAATGTTTTCTTGAACAGAACCGCCTTATTACTCTAACATTGATATAATTGATTTGAATTCTTCCATACTCTTTAATTCGTCGGATAAAGGATATTTTTCAGTCAAACGTTTTTTTACGGTTTGTTTCGCACAATAGGTGCTTCCAAGAGTATGTTTGTCAAATTGTTTTCCTTCAAAAAGTTTTGAGTGCATTGTGGTGATTCTGTTCATACTATCAAATTTAACGGCAAGCTCTGCTGATTTTTTTAGATATATAAGAGCTGTTTCAGCATCACCTTTTTGTGAAAATCTGATTGCAAGATGACCGTAATTATGTATCATTACTTGCCACAGTTTTCCGTAATTGCCGTCATCATAAATGAAATTCAGAAAATCAATTTCTTTTTTACACATTTCCATCTTGAAATCGGTATCAAAACTATCATTGAAAAAGTAATAGCTTTCCAAGTGAGTGTGTAGTAAAAGAATTTCTTCTTCAATGGTTTTTCTGATATTTTCTTCACGCTCAGGATGAGTTTGCGGATAAAAGAAAGAAAAGGTTTCTTTGCTGTCACGCATACGGGGCATTTGCAAAATAATTTTCTCACAGTCATCAAATGATATTTCGTTGCCCTCTTTCTTTGAAAGTGAGTGATACAACTCAATCAATGCTCTTTTTGACATGATTCGTATTTGGTCATCGGTGCAGTTCTGCTGAATATTTTCATATATTGCCAAAACTTCGGATAATCTTTTGCTTTTATCGTCAGAATAGCGTGAAAGATATGCGATGTATCTGATTAACACACGGAAATCGTTGGGGAATTTTTCTTTCAGAGTACTGATTAAATCCCACATCGGCCTTTTATCGGTCAAATTGTCATATGCTTCGATTTGTTCAGCAATTTCGGCTTCGTTTTCCGCTTGATTTACACCGAGCAATTCATCAACACTTACATTAAAAAACTTTGCTATCGCAGGTAAGGTGGTTATATCGGGGTATGTATCACTATTCTCCCATTTGCTGATTGTCTGATAAGAAACACCGATAAAATTTGCGAGTTTTTCCTGCGTTAATCCTTTTTGAGTTCTCAGTCTTTTCAAGTTTTCGCTAAAATAAATTTTCATAAGTTCACCTCAAATTAAATTCAGAAGCGCTTCCTTGATTAAATTTTACATTATGTATATGCATAAATCAATAACGCCTTTTGAGAGAAAAAGTCTCGTAACAAGAGAAAGGCTTGTGTTGTTTGTTTAGGCAAAAAATTTCGCCTAACCCTTTTCAGTTCCTATGCAAAATTGTAGTTGACAACTATATTTATTTGTGCTACAATGGTTACACAATATAATATGGGAGGTGAAACGATGGAAATCATCAGCAAAAGGCTGAAAGCGCTCCGTGAAAGTGTGGGTCTTTCTCAGAACAAACTTGCTCAGATTTCGGGTATGAAGCAGTCGAGCATCAACCGATATGAAAATGGTTCGGCAACACCTTCGCCTGAAAATATGGTTAAGCTTGCAGATTACTATGATGTTTCTCTTGACTATATCTACGGCAGAACGGATAATCCGCAAGGCAAACTATATGAGCACAAAACAAAGTACAGTCCCGAAATGGAAAAGTTTGTTGAAATGTGCTTTGACCCCAACTCCAGAGCAAACCATCAACTCAAGGCAACTCTTCTGAAACTTTTGAGTTCTGAGGGGGTGACAGATGATTGAAAGCAGTTATCTACGCACGTTATTCTTCCGACAGTCAGCGTGAAGAATCAATTGACGGTCAGATTCGTGAATGTACGGAGTATGCCGAGCGAAACGGAATCACGATTCTCGGCAGCTATGTTGACAGAGCACTCTCTGCCCGTACCGATGACAGACCTGATTTTCAGAGGATGATTGCCGACAGTGAAAAGAGATTGTTTGATATTGTACTCGTTTGGAAGCTCGACAGATTTTCAAGAGACCGATACGACAGTGCTCATTACAAACACATTCTCAAAAAGAACGGTGTCAGGGTTATGTCGGTCAAAGAAAATATTTCCGACGGTCCCGAAGGAATTATTCTTGAATCGTTGCTTGAAGGAATGGCGGAATATTATTCGGCGGAACTGTCGGTGAAAGTCACCCGAGGTCATACGGAGAATGCTCTTAAATGCAAGTATAACGGCGGAACACTTACATTCGGTTACAGAATTGACGAGGATAAACATTATCAGCTCAATCCAGAAACCGCACCTGTTGTTCTTGAAATATTTGAGATGTATGATTCGGGAATAACAATGCAGAAAATCTGTGATTATCTCAATGAAAAAGGTGTAAAAAGCGTCAGGGGCAAAAACATTGATCTGAATTTTATCAGAGGTATTCTTCATAATCCGAGATACAAAGGCGAATATGTTTACCGTGATATTGTTATTCCGGGCGGCATACCTCAGATAGTCAGTCCGGAATTGTATGACAGCGTACAGTATCGCATTGCAACAAGCAGAAAGGCAACCGGACGAAGAACCGATGATGATGCGTATATTTTCACAACAAAACTGTTCTGCGGAACTTGCAAATCGTATATGGTTGGCGAAAGCGGAACAAGTTGTACGGGGAACAAATATCATTATTACAGATGTGTAAACACAAAGAAAAAGAAGCTTTGCGATGCAAAGCACAAATCAATCCGTAAGGACAAGCTTGAAGAAGTTGTTATCGGACACATAAAGAAAATGCTTATGGATGACGGGTTTGTTAACTATCTTGCGACAAAAGCATTTGAACTTCAGGAAAAGGAAAGCAGCGAGCTTCCGTTGCTCAGAAAGCAACTTGAAGAAACAGAAAAAGGCATCGAGAATATGCTTAACGCAATTCAGGCAGGAATATTGAATGACTCAACGAAAAAACGTCTTGACGATTTGGAAGTGTTGAAATCCGAGCTTGAAGCAAGTATAATAAAAGAAGAAATCAGGAAACCTACGTACACATTCGAGCAGATTTATTTTTACATAATGAGCTTCAGGGATGTTGATACGGATACTGTAAAGGGTCGCAAAACTTTAGTTGACCACTTTGTTAACAGTATAGTGGTTTATGACGATAAGATTTTGATTAACCTTAATTACAAAAAAGGTTCAAAACAAATTTCATTTAAAGAGATAGAAAATTCGGGGTTAAGTTCGGGATTGGTATCCTCTCTCGGACCATCTTCAGAAAAGCTGAAATCGTTGATATACAACGGTTTCAGCTTTTTTCATTTCCGTTATTTTTACCCCTTGGACATTATTTGGACATTATTCTCGGAAAAACAGGCTTTTTCGCCTTGTTTCAAGCGGCTTTGTGAACAAAAACAGGACATTACTCAGAGCGGTTTTCACTGCCGGGTAATGTCCTTGTTTAATTTTAAATATTTGTGTGATTGAAAATGATTGTGCCCGACAAATTGGAATTTGTCAGTTTACCCTACCTATCATTTCAAGAGGGATTTCTTTAAAACCAGGAGCATCTTTTCTGATTTCATCAATATCTTTGATATTATAATCTCCGTTATTGATATCGACAAAGATTTCATCGCATTTGCCTACATTATATATTGCATTTTCGCTTATATCGCTGAACTTCCAAACGGAGCTGTAAACTTCGCCGTAGCCCATATTTTTATTAATGATAATATTATTTTTGAAGGTGCTTGCAGGGTTGGGAATATAATCGGGCGAATCTGATTTTGAAATATCGTCTGTGCAGTTCTTGTATTCGGGGAATGCATTTTGCCAGGTTTCACTCTGCCAGGGTGAATTATACAGTGCTTCCCACATATCACCGCTGCCGACATGAGCGTGAGTAAACCATCCGTTTTCAATAGCACCCTCTCTTGCTCTGTCATCGAATCTCAGGGCGTTATTGCCCGGATTCGCTATAATATTATTGGTTATGACATTGTCTCTGCCGCCGCCGACGTGAATTGAATTGCTCGGAATATTGATAAGAAGGTTGCCGTATATCTGTTGACCTGAAACCGCATCATCAAGATAAATACCGTCGGGTCTGTGATTTTCCGAACCGACGTTATAGATACAGTTGTATCTTACAACATTGCCGTACCACACCCAGCTTCTTCCCGAATAAATTGCACCCGCATCATCCGAAAGAAGGCATACATCGTGGATAAGGTTATATTCAATAATATGATTGTTGCCTTTGTAAGTAATTGCTTCGTGAGGAGAGTTTGCCATTTCGTTATGAGAACAGATATTTCCCACGCCTTCAAGAGTAACGGCAGGCTGATAGGTCTGGTAAATTTCCGACCAATCGTGGATGTAATTGTTGTCAGCCTTGCTGTTGCCGGGAGTAAGAGCTTCTGTATCACCGCCGGAAATAATAATTCCGCCCTTTCCTGTACGGGTAATTTCGTTGTTATATGCAAGATTGTTGCTTCCGTTCATAACAAGAGCATTGCCTGCAACATTTTTGATAAGGCAATTCTGAACGGTATTATTATTGCCTGTTATAACTACGCCGTCACTTCGTGTTCCTTTTACGATTAATCCGTCAAAGGTGATGTAATTAGCTTCGGAATTAATTACGGGATTGAGTGAGAGAGAAAGAATAATTTCTGCATTATCCTTGTTTTCAGGTTCCCACATACAAAGCAATCCGTTTTCTCTGTCGAGATACCATTCACCCTCTGTTGTAAGTTCTTCAAGAACATTGAAAAAATAGTAAGGTGCATCGGTTTTTGTTCCGTAAAGACTAACGAATCTGGGAGAAAGCTCACGGGTATCTTTATCAAAACTTCCTACGGGAGTTGAAGCATCCGCCCAGTCATATTTCCAATAGCCGAACATCCACACATCCTCAAGATTTTTCCAGCCTGAAATTCTCTTTGCAAGTTCAGGATTGACTTTGTAAATATCGGATTCGGGGTTGCGGATTTTATCCCAATCTTTAACCTCTGTAAGCGCTCCGTCGGATTCCTTGCCCAAACCTGTTTTTACAACCTCTTCGGTATAAAGATATTCATTATCGGGATATCTTGCAACGGTTTGTCTTATGTCATCCACGAAAAGCTCGCAATAAAGAGGTCCTGTGTAATCGCCGTCATAGTTATCTGCCGTATGGTAAGAGCCGATTGCATAAATCTTACCCCAATCATCGCTTGTGAGAGAATACGGCTCTTTTGTCAGGTCAACAACCGTAACATTTTCCCGAGCATCGGCAGAAAGTCTTTCTTCAATTTCGGGATAACTTTTTACATTTTTAAAATCAGCGGTATCAAGTGTTATACCGCCGTTGATAACAACCTCACCGTTATAAGAACAGTAAGTTACGGGGCATTCCTCTGTGCCTGAATCCTCTTTGGTAAAGTTAAGAGTAGACACACGGTATTCACCCGCTTCGATGCAGACGGTTATTCCGTTTTTACCGGCTTTATCTGTATTTCTTACAGCTTCAATCGCTTTTTCAATTGTCAGAAACGGCGAATCTTTTGTTCCGCTGTTTTCATCATTGCCGTTCGTGCTGACATAAAAATCGCCGATAATCATTTTATCATCATTCTTTTCTTTTGATACTGTTGATATAACAGGCACAGGAGCAGTGTAATCTTCGTAAAGCAAAACATAAATATGCGATTTGATATATGAATGACTTCCGAAGAGAAAACCGATAACAATAAGTACGGAGAGAATCGCTTTTAAAATCTTGCTGTCAAATATCCTGAACACGCAAAGCAAAGCCATAACAGATGTGATAATGAATGTGAGATACACGGGAATAACCATTGCCGCAAGCTCAAGCTCACCGCTGCCGATTACGGCATTTATCAAAAACATAAGTCCGATAAGGACAAGCGCAAAGACCAAAACCGTCAAGGCTGCATTCAATGCTGTTTTCTTTTTATCCGTTTTTTTACTCAGCGGTATCGAAAGCAATGCTCCGCCAAGGCAGACAACAAAGCCGAGAATAAACTGAAGCGGTGTATATTCAAAGCAGAGATACTGCATATGGAAATAATACAATCCGACGATTGCAAAAGCTATGCCCAAAACAAGACAAATTGTTCCGGATATTTTCGCTTTCAAGGTTTTCTTCATAAAAATAAACCCTCCTGAAATCTGATTTATCGAACACATTATACCACCTGCACGAAAAAAAGCAACAGCTTTCGGGCTGTTGCTTTTGAAGTTTCAGTTTAACAAATTGGAATTTGCTGTTCTGTACAAAGCGGGAATCTTACTTAACAAACGCTCAAAGAACTGACGACATTGCGGACAGAGGTCTTGAAAAAAAGATAGGACACGATGCCAAAACGCGGTAAGTGAGTCGCATATATCTTTTATGAAGCGCTCAAATTCAGTAAGGCGGTTGCTCTCGTCATAACCGTTTTTATCTTTATAGACACGGACATAATCAATCAGCCATTCTATTGGATAGTTATTTTCGGGTTCATCCCAACCGCTGAAATCAGAATTTATATACATAGACAAAATCATGCACATTCTGTATTGCGGTGATTCCATCGTCTGCGCCACTTCTTTTCCGTCAACATAAAATGTTATTCCTTCGGGTCTCCAGTCCATAGCATATGTGTGAAATTCATTAACATAGTCACTTGGGTCGCCATCCAATTCAACCCTGCTTGCCCATTCGTCAAGATCGGGATCATCCCAAGCATGGATCTTGGGCTCAAATACTCCCGGAGATTTAAAAAAGGTTTCCAACACATCTATTTCACCGTTCTGAACAGAACCTGTTCCGTCGGTATCATCCTGAGCACCGATCAGCCACCACGAAGCGTATCCGCCGCCACCTGTGTCAGGCATTTTCATTCTTATCTCAAAGTAGCCGTACTGTGTAGCATATCCTTCATAAGGCTCAACTTCCCTCTGCTGAGCACCGCCCGGATGCAGATGATTCTTTTCCCAAGTCTGAATACCGTTGGCTATCCATAGAAGATTATCGGGGTCTGCAGAGCCGGGCTGACCGCCGAAATAATCGGGAGAATCTTTTGTGATATACAGATTCAGATAACCGTTCTCGACTTTATATCTTGCAGTGGACCCCGCTGTGTTGGCAGTACAGTGAGGCAGATATTGCGGTAACCAATACTCTGTATTTAAATTGCCGTCATTAAATTCGGTGCTGAAATCAAGCACATAGCCTTCCCTTTCGGGAACACATTCTTCGGCATATGCGACTGACGGCAAGCCGAGCAACATAGTTAAAACAAGCAAAAAAACCATACTTTTTCTGAACATGATTTTTTATCCTTTCGTACAAATTCTGATTTTTATAATTGTTCTATAAATTCTTATTTGTCTATCTCTTTTTATAAACAACCAATTCCGGATTTTTACCGTTTTCTTCGTATGTGCAAACAAGCAAAAAATCCATATTTGCGGCAATACCGAAACAACGCTCACCGCCGAATTCACATTCAAGTTGATTTCCGAGATAGGTTGCATTGTCATCAAGGAATTTCACAGTCTGACCATTTGGGAGGCGGTATTCAAGGTTGATATATCCGCCCACAAGAGCGTTGAGTTTTTCAACCTTCGGCATTCCTTCGATATGCAAATCGTTAAACTCACTGATCAGCCGTTGTTTAAATTCTTCAAACTTTTCCGCACCGTCAAGATTTTTATATTTTTTCCAGTAATCAAGTTTGGGAAGCATATCCTTCATATATGCACGAGCCTGTTCTGAAGTGAAGTGCTCACTTGCCATATTCTGCACGCAGACCTCTATCAGTTCATCCATATCATGATACATATATTCACCGTCGGCATAACACCATTTGCAATATTCCTCATTAAAAAAGCCGTCTGTTTCTTTGCTGATATTGGCATCTTCAAGCGGCATACCGCAGCATTGGCAGATAAGTTTTCTCGGAGAACCTAAAAGAGTGTTGATAGAAACATCAAACAACTTTGATAACAACTTCAGAGTTTCGGTGTTCGGCGTAGTTTCACCGTTCTCCCAACGGCTGACCGCCTGACGGGTTACAAATACTTTGTCTGCCAGTTCATCCTGTGACATACCGTTTTTTGTTCTGAGTTCAAGAATAATATCTTTTGTTTCCATAAATTTATCACCTCAGTATTATTCTAACGCCGAATGTTTTTATAAACAAGCAACTTGCTGTTGCTTCGGGTGTTTCATATTAACAAATTGTGTTTTTTCAGATGCTTTGACTCTGTCAGGAATACCTGATTCATCTATAATACACCGTTAATCCTTCATAATATAAATCATTACCATAAATCACATCCCGTATTTTCGGATAAAATATGACGGTGTGCAACTCCAGGCATGGCAGAGACTGTTTATCATTCTGTCCTCGTACGGTGAAAAATCAAGATCATCAGGAATGTATGCTTCCCAGAATGTGTCTGCACCGTGGTCAAGCATTCCTCCCCAAAACTTCTTAAGATATTGAACGGCTTCATTTTTCATATCCAGATTTAACATTGCCTCTGTCACATAATGGCGCATGTATGGAGTGACAGGTTGTTTGGCTTTTTCATTATCAAGACAGGAAAGCAAAAGTTCTTTTGCTTCTGCTCCGCTTATTACACCGCCCAATATCATCCATACCTGAGAATGGACACTGAATTGATTGTTGTCAAAACCGTTAATAAATGCATTTTCATTTTCATTGTAAAGATATGTTTTGCAAGCGCAACGGACTTCATAAAGATGAGATAAATATTTTTCGCATTCTTCATCACCGATTGCTTTAAGTAATTTTGCAAAGCGTTCAAGCGTGTAGAGATAAACACCTTGCAGCGATGTAAGAATTTCCAGACCGGGACACCAGTCGATAAAAGCAAACCAACCGTCCTGTCTTGTGACAATCAGATTTTCATCGAGCGTTTCTCTGAAGCATTCAAGTTGCGATTTGCAGATTTGAAGAAGGTCATTTATAACACTTATATCACCGGTATGCTCATAATAATCGCATACGCTTACGACATACAAAAGTGCATAATCCTCAATATGCGTTGCTCCCGAATGATAATAGGGTGTTTCGTAAACAAATGACGGCAGAAAACCGAGATTGTTGCATTCGCCTGCAGCAAAAAGATATAAGCATCTTTTTACGATTTCGAGGTTGTTAAATGTGTAATAATTTGTGAGGGCTTCAAGTCTTAGATCGCCAATCCAGAGACGGCGGTCACGCTTGGGTCCGTCTTCAAAGAAAGTCTGCATACATTCTTTGAGAGTGTTGGTTGCAACAAGGTCAATTTTATTCAGCAAGGTATCCTTTGTGTTTACAGGTTTCAGAACGGAAGCATCCGCACTTGTTGAAGCGCGGAAAGAGAAGTCAAACAGTTTTATAGGTCTGTTGGCTTTTTCTACCGTTATTTTTATGTATCTGCAAGCGTACCTTCGGGGTAGGGTTGTTTTTTGAGGAGAATCGAGATTTACTATTTCTTCCTGTAACCACGTTTTTGAAAGTGTGCCCTTATATTGAGAAAAATCATCATTGATTTCTCTCAAATCTTCACCAAACTTGATGATTAACCGAACGGGAGCATCAACAAAAATATCTACCTTATCAAAAGTAAAGGAAAAATGTCCCACGGCGTGTTCGCCAAGGTCAAGGAGTATGCTGTCACCGCTTGTGGCGGTGAATTCGTTTATACGGGAAGTAAGAACTGTGTAAATAAGTTCAGGGTAATTATTTTGGGCTTTGCTCAAGAAGTATTTTTTATCTTTCATAGTAAAAATCTCACTTTATAGCAATACTTTTGATTAATAAATTCAAGTTTTTCAAACTGTTTTACAAATTAAAATTTATCTTTATTATTTCGTAAAGCATATTTTTATCGGATGCTTCGGGTTGGTTTGTATTGTGTTTTTATTAAAAACAACATTTTCTGCGTTTATCTCAACCTCAGGATAAATGATTTTATCTGCTTTTGATACGGTATCAAAACAAAACTTTGAGTTTTTGAAATCTATATTTTTGAGTGTTATATTTGCTGTCGGATAATTTGAATGAAGCAAAATGTCAACATCATTTTCTAAAATGATGTTTTCGAGAGTAATTTCACTTTGAGGAACGCAAACGCAGCCGGGATAATAACTGCGTGCATAGGTATCATAATTAAGGCTTATTGCAATTCCTATGTTACGCTTTTTCTGAAGTGAGCAATTTCGTATTATTATGTTGCGGCAACCGCAATCGAATTCTTCTGTATTGCGAACAACGACCCAATTTATACCGTCATATTCTGCAATACCTTTTTCGTGGCAAGGCGGAGTATGGGAAGTGTAACGCTTTCCGTCTTTCGGATTCATAAGAACACGGTATGTTTTACCGTTTACCGCAACGGTGTCCGAGTGCTGAACCTGCATACCTTTGTACCATCTGCACCATGCACCGCCAAGAATCCTGCAAAAAAATCCTGTTGTTGTATTATCGTCAAGATCAACACAGTTTTCGATTATTCCGTTTTCAATCCAGCCTACATGAGTGTTTGAGGTAGCGTAATCAAAAGCGTTGAGTGCTATCGGGTCATCGAACGTGCGGAACTTGCTGTTGCTGATAACAAATCCGTCACCCCATCCCAGATGAACACCGTCTTTATTTCCTGTTATATACAAATCATTGAGAATAATATTTTTAAATGCGCTTACCTGAATTGCATAATCCTTTTCAAGCAACCCATGGCATTCAAAACCATCAATTTTTAAATTCTCAACATAGATCATTGCAACCTGTGCGCGCAGTCCCGCAATCCGACTGTTCACACCAAAATCATTGCTTTCAATACCGTTACAGTCAAGATGTAATCCGACAATTTCAATGTTACGGTTGTATTCTCCGTTAAGTGCACCTTTATTTATAAAAGCGCATTTGTTGATACCGCTGTCACTTGCTTTACGCCGAATAATTACGCCTTCACAGAACACAAGTTTTGTGTTATCACCTATTTCAATCTGCTCGGAAATTTCATAAACACCGGGGACAGTAACCTGAATTATTCCTCCGTTATCAACTGCTTTTTGAAAAACTTTGGAATTTTTGTATGGGTTGTTTTTTGGCAAAAAACCATATTCGTTAGCACTAATCATAGTTTTCATCCCTGCAAATGCTTGTTTGTCGAACTGATTATAACATATCAAACCTAAAATTACAATCGTGTGAGGCTGTCTTGCCCATACCTCTTCATCATTACTTCTTACCTTTTACCTTAAATTTTCTGACTGCGATTTTAGGTAAGGGTGAAGAAATAGCAGTTAATAATCAAAACTCCCGGCTTATCCGAGAGTTTTGATTATACTTCTGTAATCTTTGTGATTTTAATTAAATGACGGAGGGCTAACTTTTGTTTCCGAAAACGGATTATTATTTGGCGAGGGTTCGGACATACTGAAATACATTTTAGCGGCTTTTGTTGTTCCGAAATCCTGATTTGAGCCGCTGTTCTGCACCTTATTGAAGGCTTCACGGAACATTGCGTTGTGCGCTTCTTCTCTGTTAAGAAGAAAATCAATTGTTTCTCTTACTTTCTTGTCGTTAATCTGTCGGTAGAGATATTCATAAACAACCTTCGCTCTTTGCTCGGATGCGATGTTTGAAAGAAGGTCTGCACACAAATCGCCCGTAACCGAAACATAATCGCCCGTCCAAGAATAACCCGAAGCATTAATAAGTCCGGGATTGAGCCCTGTGAGAACGTGTGTCTGAATTTCGCCTGCGGGAACAGATTCGGCACTTACATCGTGGCCGTTCAGAAGATTGATTGTCTGTGCAACCATTTCCATATGACCGAGTTCTTCTGCGGCAATATCAAGGAACAAATCCTTGATTTCGGGGTCTTTTATTCGAAAACTCTGTGACATATACTGCATTGCGGCTTTGAGTTCGCCGTTTGCACCGCCGAGTTGTTCTTGCAAAAGTGCCGCATACTGCGGATTGGGTTTTTCAACAGCAACGGGATGAAAAAGCATTTTTTCGTGTTTGAACATAGAAATCCTCCTTTAATTTCCGCCCGGACCGTCTTTTCGCTCACGCTTGTCGGAAATTTCAATTTTTCCTTTAATGTCTTTAGGTTTGATATTGTCTTTGCTTTTATTGTTTGCAGTTTTTTCTTTGTTCACTTATAACCGTCCTTTCTTGTTTTTAGTATGCACAGATTTACGTAAAAATTGCCATACAAGTTGAATTTGATTCAACTTGTATGGCTAATGAATATTATTTAATGATTTTACATGAATGAAAAACGGAGCAACCCGGTTTAAGGGTTACTCCGTAATTTAATCTGTTATGATTTTAGTTATACATCTGTGAGTATGCAAGGTTCTTTCTGATTGTGTCGCAATAATTATCAACGATGTAATTTGTCCATGTATCGCTTTCTGTAATAACGTTTTTGCCGTCTTCAGCGAAGAGTTCTTCTTGATATGCAGTGAGTGCTTCGTTTGACTTGGTGTTTTTGATTGAGTTCTTCCAGTCAAGGTCTTCTGTGTTGTCACTTACGAAATACATGATGTGATAACCGTACTCGGTTTCAACAATTCCTGTATCTCCTGCTTTTCTTGCAGGATCAAAACTCCATGCTTCAAAGTTTTCAACATAGTTGTCGCTGATTCTGATGTTTTCGTAGAGACCGCCGGTTTCTGCTGATGCTTCGTCTGCTGTGTTTTCTTTAACCATAGAGCTGAATGCATCTTCGGTTACTTTATCGCCAAGACCGTTAAGAAGTTCTGTTGCACTTTTGTGAGCGGCAGTCTTCTCTGCATCTGTTACGTTTTCTGCATCTTTAGCATCAAACTCTACAAGGCAGTGGCGTACACTTACGCTGTTTGAGTTATAAGCGGGTTTAAGGATATAAATGATATATGCTGCGCTGTCGCCTTCAATAACGGTTTTGTCGCCGGCTTTGCGGCCTGCTTCAAATACCCAGTCTGCGCCTTTTTCTGAAACTGAAGTTGAGAATGATGAATATGTGCCTGCAATTGTTTTCTTGGTTGTATCTGTTTCACTGTTGTTGTGAGCCTTAACAGCCTCAATAAGAGCATTTTCATCGGTTGCTTTTGCAAGGATTTCATTAGCCTTGGCAACAATTTCTTTGTTTGCTTCAACCTGTCTTGCCTTGAGAGCATCTTCACTTTCGCCTTCGTTAGCGGTAAGTGTTTTGAAAGCAAGTGAATAGTAACGAATGTCGGCATAATCATATTTCTTCTGATTTGCTTTGTATTCTTCGGTAATAACTTCGTCTGTGAGAGTATCGTTAATTTCGCTCTGCTTATCATCTGTGAAGTTCTGAGCAAGCATTTCCATTTCAAGTTGTTTTGTGAATGCTTTCTCATTGAAACCTGCGCCGAAATACATTTTAAGGAATGCATTGAGCGAGTAGTTGCTTTGAGCAGCCTGTGTTCTGTAGTTTTCAACGGTTTCCTGAATTTCTGCTTCCTGATCTTCAGTAAGAGTTATACCTGCAGCAACTGCTTCGTTGTAGTAGCCGACGGTCTGCTGAGCAATTGTGACTGCTCTCTGTCTGATAACTTCTGACCACTTAAGAGCATTTCCGTCTTCATCCTTTTCGGTTGAATCCTGCTCATCAGGAGGCAGATTGGTGTCAAAACCGAGGATGTTTGAGCCGTAGTATTGTTCATATGAGGTTGTCTGGTTTACAACTTCATTGTAAGCCATTGTGTAATAATAATTGAACTGTGCTGCGGAAACCTTTGTGTCACCTATTTTAACAGCGGTTGCTGCTCTGCTGATAACACCTGTTGTTTCAAGAAGTTTGAATCCGCCGAAGCCGACGATTGCCACTGCAAGAACGATTGCAACAACTTTTTTTGCTATGCTTGCTGCAGCGGTTCTCTTTTCAATGCTTTTTGCGTTCTGCTTTGCGGCTTTTGCTATTCTTGCTTTACGTTCCTCGCGGTAAAGTTCAGCCTTGCTCTTTGAGGGTTCGTTTTTTGCCATTACTGTTCATCCTTTTCTTTATATGTTTTGTTAACCGAAGAGTAACTGCGGTTAAAAGTCCGACCGAACAAAATCGGCACAATGACATTATATTATACTATTTTTAAATATTTTGCAAGCGTTTTAATTAAATTTATAGGTTATTCACATTTTCTGCTTTGTTTTTTCAGTTAAAGTGCCGTCAATAAACTCTCTGCGGAACCATACATCGGGGATTTCAAAACTTCTCCCGTTAAGATATTCAAGGCAGCCTGCATCGCTTGTGAATGTGAATTTCAAACGGTATGAATAAAGAAACTGCTTTTTGTATCCGAGCACTTTGTTTAGTGAATTCGTTCCGTATTTTCCGTCGCCGAGCAGGGGATGACCTATGCTTGAAAAGTGTGCTCTAATCTGATGCGTTCTGCCGGTAAGGAGTTCAACTTCAACAAGGCTAAGACCGTCTTTTTCATCAATAACGGAGTATTTGGTGCGGATTTCTTTTGCACCTTTTCGTTCGGATGCAAAAACTTCAACCTTATTTTTCTTTTCATCTTTTATAAGCCAACCGGTAAGCAGTCCGCTCTTTTTTTTCAAAGTACCGTGAATAACGCAGAGATAATACTTTTCCATCTCTCTGTCTTTGAGTTTTTGGTTGAGAATTCTGAGACTTTCGGCGTTTTTTGCCGCTATTACTATTCCACCCGTGTTTCTGTCAATTCTGTTAACAAGAGCAGGTGCGAAGGAGTTTTCGTCTTTTGGATTGTAGTCGCCTTTTTCATAAAGATATCTTTTTACACGGGTTATCAAAGTGTCATTGTATTCGGATTCATCGGGGTGAGAAAGAATGCCGACTTTTTTGTCAAGAAGAATTATGTTTTCGTCTTCATAAACTATATCAAGTTTTTTTGATGCCGAGAGAAAATCGTAGTGTTCATCTGCAGGAGCAAAAAATTCATCATTGATATACATATCAATTGTGTCACCTTCAACAAGTTTTGTTGAAATATCACCCTTTTTGCCGTTGATTTTTATTCTTTTGGTTCTAATGTACTTATACATAAGAGATTTTGGCAGGGCAGGCACTGCTTTTGATATGAATTTATCCAGCCTCTGATCGGAATCGTTTTTTGAAATAATAATCGTTTTCACAATATATCTCCTCAATATTGTATTTTATCTTTTCAATTGATGAGTTTTGGTGTATAATCATAAAATACTTTACATAAGGCGGTGTATTCTGTGTCTGAAAAGGACAGAAAAGAGAAAAATCTTCATGCAAACCACAGAGCAAGGTTGAGGGAAACTTTTATTAAAGCAGGTGCCGACGGCATGCCTGACCACAATTTGCTTGAGTTGCTTTTGTTTTATTCAATCCCCAGAAAAGATACAAACGAACTTGCTCATAATCTTATTGAAACATTCGGTTCATTCAGCAGAGTATTCGATGCTTCGTTTGAGCAACTTCTTGAAATTGAAGGAATAGGCGAGAGTTCCGCACTTCTTCTGTCATCGGTTCCTGCAATATGCAGGCGATATATTGAAAGTTCGGTTTCAGGAAAAATCAATCTTTCGGAGCCTGATGATGTAATAAATTATATTACCAAAAAGTTTTACGGCAAAAATAAACATGAAGTTTTTTATATGCTGTGCCTTGACGGAACGGGCAATCTCATAAATTGTTGCAAGTTAGGCGAAGGCAGTTCGGGCAGCGTGGTGATTGATAAAAGAAATGTTCTTGAAACAGCGTTCAGAAATAATGCGGACAGAGTTGTATTTGCTCATAACCACCCTAACGGAGTTGCTGCGCCTTCAAAAGACGATGTAATTATGACAAGCGACTTTTGTTCTGTTTTAAAAGGTGTGGGTATAAGGCTTGTCGATCACATTATCGTTGCGGGCGGCGATTCAATCTCACTTGCATCTGTTGATAAATTTAAAAATCTGTTTATATAGTTTTATACGGCTGTACCTTTCGGGGTACAGCCGTCTTTTTATCAGAATTGAATTTTTACATTATGAGTGCCTGTGCCTGAAGTGATTTTAAGCATTGCAGCGCCGTTATTACCTATGGGTTCAAGGATATATTCACCGTCGCATTCTATTTTTGCGGCAGCCTTATGCATGTAAATTTCGGTAGGCAGGGAATACTCTCTGTCCTGTTCGTAAGTAAGAGTAAAAATATCGTTTTCGCGGTCGAGACCGTATTTGACAATGTTTCCGCATACTGCAACCGGTGAGGTCCTGCGAAGGCAGGTGTTAATGTGGTCATTAAGCATATCGTCATAATATGCCCAATATGTCTGGCTCCATTGGTTGCCGTCAAATTTGTCGAGCAGATATCTTATATGGTGAAGCCATTCCGTACCCTCCGATGCACCTCCCCATTCACCGACAAGAAGGGGAACACCAAGTCTGTCCTGCGAACGCTTATGTTCATCAAAGATAGAGCCTACTCGTGAATTGCTGGCATATTTATAAGCAGGAGTGTCAACCATAAGGTCGTAAGCGTGGGGTGCAAAGCAAAGATTTTCCTCGCGTTTTCCGTCGTAATTAACGGCGGGAGCGGAATAGGGGATGCCGAGATTTGAGTAGTAACTGTTTTCCATGATGATAATGCCGTTATCGGTTACTTCACGGACTGCTTTGGCTGTTTTATTTATGAATTTTGAGTAGTGCCCTGTGTCAAATTTTCTGATGAGTTCATCGCCTGCGCTTGTTACTTTGCGGAAAAGTGAGGGATCATCAAAAGGCTCAAGAACGCGGATGGCATTGCCCGTAACAAGTTGTTTGATCATCCAGAGTTTTTTGCAGCGTTTGTCTGTTATAACGGTTTTTGCAAGGTTTGCAATAAGTTTTCTGAAAACTTTTCCTCCGTCAGTGCCGGGGAAAGGTTCGTTAAGAAGGTCAAAACCGAAAAGAGCAGGGTGGTCTTTGAATCTTTCGGCTACATGTTTCCACATATTGCAGAAATAGGTTTGCAGCGGTATGCCGTTATATTCTTTATCTGCCCAAAAATTATCAAAGCATCTGTGTATTGCCTTGCCCCAGAAATAGCCTTCAGCCCATACAAATCTTGTGGGTTTAAACTTTGCTCCGTCTGTAATACATGCCCATGCAGGTGCGCCGTCAGCAGGGGTATTTACCGTTCCGCCGTAGAGATCCTGATGCATGTCAAGATAAAAGTATATGCCGTATTTTTCACAGAGATCGGCAACTTTCTGGACTTTGTCAAGATATTCTTCGTCGTATTTGTTGGGCTCGGGTTCAACGGCGTCCCATGTAAGACCGAGTCTGACAATATTAAATCCGTTTTCGCTGAGTCTTGAAATAAGATCTTCGCTGAAATTCAGTTCATAAGTCTTTCTTTTATCATTTGGATTTTTCTGATAACCTTTGTCGCAAAGGTTAACGCCGTTGAAAATTCGCTGTCTTCCTTCGGAATCAATAAATTTCTTTTCGAAAGTGCTGATTTTTAACATACAAATTTTCCTTTCATTATATTATGAATTACAAATCCGGTTTAGTTTTTGTTGATATTTCTGTCGCAATAAGTTATATAGATAGTGTTTATAAAACCTATACCGTCATTGTTTACCCTGTATTGAACGATTGTAAAATCGTCATTTTGATTATAATAACATGTTTTGCCGTTGTGTTCAATCTTTTGCAGAGAACTTAAATATCTGTCAATAAAAACATTAATTTCATCAGGCTGTTTAAGTGTTTTTAGTTGTATGGTATGTTTTTCCATTCCGCTTGATCTTCTGTAATATGAAAACCTCGGAACAGGAACGTTTGCACCGTCGGCAAAATCCAGACTGCAGGTTGTTCCGAAAAAGGTTTTGTTGAATGCCAATGTAATAATCATGGAAGATAATATAATCGCCAGAAAAGTTATCACGGATAAAAACGCTATTTTTATTTTGCTTTTGCGTTTAATGTAACGTTCATATCCGATAAGTGCTTCCTTTGATAAAAATTCAGAGTTGTTGTTATTAAGTTTTTCCCCTGTCAATAATTCGTTAAACGAAATATCCAATTCGTTGCAGAGCGGTTCAAACAAAGAAATATCGGGCATGGTTTTTGCATTTTCCCATCGGCTTATTGACTTGCTTGAAACCCCTAATTTTTCTGCTAACTGTTCTTGTGTCAGATTCTTTTCTTTCCTGCGTTCTGCAATGAATTTTCCGATTTTTTCCTGATTCATAACAGTACTCCTTTCAGTTCTTCAAAGGTAATTATACCGAAAACACGGAGATTTAACAGGACAAAACCTGAGAGTTTGCCAATAAAAAGTACGGTGTTAAAAAATTATATCATTTCCGAAAAATAATTGCAACTGTTTTGTTATGTTACAAAAAAGCCGTTTTTATGATGCTGATTTCTATTGCTTTATGGGAAAATATATGATAAAATAAACTATAAATTTATTTTTAAGAATTGAGGTAATGATTTTGGCAGCATCAACACTTTTTAAAATGTATTGCAGAACATATCAGGGCGTATTCAGGGTAGCGGTTAATTTCCTTAATTGGAAAGAACCCGAACTCGTTAAAGGCGCAGGAAGCGTAAAAAAACTCCCTGAGGTTGTCAAAGCAAACGGTCACAACAGCGTTCTTGTTGTAACCGATAAAGGTCTTATGGGTCTTCATCTGCTTGACGGACTTTTTGAAGGTCTTGATAAAGCAGGCGTAAAGTACGCTGTTTATGATGGCACACAGCCTAATCCCACAATTAATAATATTGAAGAAGCAAGGCAACTTTATGTTGATAACAACTGCTCGGCTGTTATCGCATTCGGCGGCGGTTCACCCATGGACTGTGCAAAGGTTGCTGCAGCAAGAATTGCAAGACCGAACAAAACCGTTCAGAAGATGAGAGGTACACTTAAAATCCTCAAAAAACTTCCCACAATTTATGCAGTTCCCACAACGGCGGGCACAGGCTCGGAAACAACAATTGCAGCCGTTGTTTCGGATCCGACTACGCATGAAAAGTATGCTCTGCAGGACCCTGTTCTCAGACCCAAGTATGCAGTTCTTGACCCTGAACTTACAGTAGGACTTCCTCCTCATATTACATCAACAACAGGTATGGATGCTCTTACCCACGCAGTTGAGGCTTATATCGGTCACAGCAATACCAAGGGTACTGTTGCTGCTGCTGAAAAAGCAACAAAGATGATTTTTGAGAATATCCTCAAAGTTTATGAAAACGGCAAGGATATCGAAGCAAGAGAAAATATGCTTGAAGCATCATATCTTGCCGGTATTGCATTCACAAGAGCATATGTGGGTTATGTTCATGCAATTGCTCACAATTTCGGCGGTATGTATGGCACACCTCACGGTCTTGCCAATGCGGTCATTCTGCCTTATGTTCTTGAAAGTTTCGGAGAAACCGCATATAAACCGCTTGCAAAACTTGCCGATGTTGCCGGTCTTGATACAAAGGGAATGAATGAAGCACAGAAAGCAAATCTTTTCATTGAGAAAATCAAAGAATTCAACAGATTGCTTAACATTCCCGAACATCTTGAAGTTCAGGAAAAGGATATTGATACAATCGCAAAGAGAGCAAACAGGGAAGGCAATCCTCTCTATCCTGTTCCCAAGATTATGGATGTTGAAGATTTGAAGGCAGTTATCAGAAAGGTCGGTAACCTTTAATTAATTTTTGATCATGTTTTGATTTGTTTTTAACACTAATTTAACAAACGTTTGATTTAATTAAACATGAATTAGTTAAAAGGAAGTGATAAAAATGAAAATTCGTCGAATAATCAGTGCTTTCATGGCGGCTGTTATTCTTGTGAGTTCTTTTTCGGCGGTTGCTTTTGCCGATAATAACAAGTGGAAGCCGCTGAATAATGAACCTTTTATCTTTGTTCACGGTCTTAACGGCTGGGGCGGCGCAGAAGGAATCAACGGTGTTGTGCCTTATTGGGGCGCAACTACGGGCGACCTGATGACATTTCTTCGCAATGAAGGTTATGAATGTTATTCCGCTTCTGTTGGTCCTCTCAGCAGTGCGTGGGACAGAGCATGTGAACTGTATGCTCAACTTGCGGGAACAACCGTTGATTACGGCGAGGCACATTCCAAGGCGAATAACCATGAAAGATACGGAAGAACATACTATCAGGCACTTGTCCCGAATTGGGGTGAACTTGACGAAAACGGAAAAATCAAACAAGTTCATCTTATCGGGCACAGTTTTGGCGGAACAACAGTGAGAATGCTCATACAGTTGCTTACAGATGGTTCTGCCGAAGAGCAGGCAGTTACACCGTCGGATGAAATTTCTGGTCTTTTTACAGGCGGTAAGGGCGATTGGGTCAAGAGTGCAACCACGATCTGTACTCCGCACAACAGTGCTTCGGTCTATTATCCTCTAAAGGCGCTCGGATTATATGAGATAGTTCGTTTTGTAAGTTATCTTTATGCCGGCATTATGGGCAGGACTTATCTTAACGGCAGGATGGTTGATTTCCATCTTGAACAGTTTGGACTTACCGATGTGCCGGGCGGTGAAAAGGCGGATAATCTTTTCGTTTCCATGAAAAGGGCTCTCGACAGCGAAACCGACTGCTGTTTGTACGATCTTACTCCTGCAGGCTCGGTTGATATCAACAGCCAACTTGATGTGAATGAAGATGTATATTATTTCTCATATGCTTTTTCAACAACGGAAGAAGTTCCTCTGTTGGGCATTGAGATTCCTAAAATTAAAACCAACCCCGTTATTTATCTTACTGCGCTTGTAATGGGTATTATGGAATTTACGGATCCCACAACAGGCGTGGAGTATGATGATGACTGGCATGCAAATGATGCTCTTGTGAATACTGAAAGCGCAAAATATCCGCTTGATGAACCTCACAAGGATTTTAACAGCGAGAACATCGAAAAAGGTGTTTGGAATGTAATGCCCGTATACGAAGGTGACCACGGCAGCGCAATCGGCTTGTTTGCGGATACGCAGGAAACTCAGGAGTTTTATATTGAACTGTGTGAAATGCTTAATGCACTTCCGAATTGAACATTATGATCATAAGGGTGGCTTTTAACAGTCACCCTTAATTAATAAGGAGAGAATATGAAAAGAATCATTGCATTAATTATAGCGTCATCGCTTCTTCTTTCGGGCTTTTCGCTGACGGGAGAGGTGAGTGATTTCAGAAGAAACATTGAAGGTTACGTTGAAATTGCAGTAAGAGCAATAAGAAGCACTTTCGGTATAAGAGATTATTCGGATTACACCGAACTCTGCGATATACCTGAAATCGAAAACGGATATGTTCCTCAGGGTTACTGTTACAGTGAAAGTCTGAAACTCCATTTTATATCTTATTACCATGATGATAATGTATCAATTATCTCTGTTGTCAACGCTGAAAACGGAGAGAAAATCAAAACACTCAATTTAAAAAAATCGAACGGTAAGGATTTTACCGGTCATGCGGGCGGTATTGCCGAGGATGGAAAATATCTGTATATTGTTGACGGTAAAAAGATTTACCGTGTTAAGATGGATGATGTCATGTTTGCGTTTGACGGCGGATCACTTATCCTTTCTGAAAAAATAACAACTGACGTGAAGTGTTCATATCTGAACAGCGACGGTACATATCTTTACGCAGGTGAATTCTATACTTTCACAACAGACGGCGGTTATGACACCGATAAATCTCATCACATGTCAATATCACTGTTTGAAACAACATATGCACGCTGCAATGCCTATAGGATTTCGGATATTGCTTCGGCATTTGGTAATGAGGGCGACGGTGCTGTTATACCTGCGATGATTTTTACAACTCCTAATTGCGTTCAGGGATTTGCAAGACTGCCTGACGGCACATTTGCATTGAGTGTTTCATACGGAAGAGATAACAACTCATCGCTCAGATTACATGAAGATGTAACAAAAAGCGAGCATGATTTCTCGGTTAATTACGGCAAAGTATCGGTTCCTGCATATCATCTTTGCAAAAACACCGAGTCGGATAACCTGCGTCAGCCTCCTTTGCTTGAAGGGATTGACGATATGAACGGTAAAACCGCAGGAATATTTGAATCCTGCGCGAATAAATACAGCGATTCCGCTTTCATTGTTGAAAAAATCTGTATTTTTCAATAAAATGTTTAACAAACTTTTTTGAATAAAAAACTCAGCACTGCCTTGCTTTTGTCTGTTTTATACAAATAACGACATTTGAAGTTGTACAAATAACACAAAATAAATTCATTCTTTATTTTAAATCTGTTGAGGCTGAATAGTTTTAACAAAGCACTTTCTTTGGCGAATATGCACAAATACAGACCTTTTATTTTGTGCAAAATCACTTGACTTTTTTGAAAAATGGTGTATAATAAAGCCACAACGAACAAGAAAGGATGAATGTAAATGAATTTCGAAAAAACAACTTATGCAGTGGAGAAAAAACTCATTGATGAAATCAGCGAAGAGAAGAAGTTTCTTACATTCAAAAAACTCTTAAAGATTTTTGAGTTGGACGCACTTCTCAATGCCCATAAATAATTGCGGCAGAGAGGGCTGATTCTCATCAACCCTGACAATGTCACCTTCGGGTGATTTCATATAATCTGAGAAGGGCATTTACCCGACTCAGAGTTTCAGAAAAATCAGCAGACCGAAAGATTTCCTTTCGGTCTGTTTTTGTTTATTATACCATATAATTAAATAGGGGTGATAGATATGAATTGCTGTATTACCGAACTCAGATGTAAAGAGGTAATAAACAAATCAAACGGTTGCCGCATAGGACTTGTGAGCGATATAGAAGTGGACAGTTGCTGCGGAAGAGTGGTTGCGCTTATTGTATACGGTAAGCCAAAGTACTGGGGTGTTTGCGGCAAAAGAGAACGTATCCGCATCTGTTGGGAGGATATTGAGGTTATAGGCAGTGATACGATTCTTGTCTGCAAAACGCAGTGTGAATCAACTGACCGAAGAAGAAACAGAATACAATAAAAAATCCCTGCAACACATATGTGCTGCAGGGCAATTTTTTGAGAATTAATATTTGAAGTTGCTGAAGGTAACTGTTGTATCAGCAACGCCTGTTGCTTTTTTGATGGAAGCGACAAGATACTTAACAGATGTAAGATCTGCATTGAAAACGAAGGATATGGTAAGTTTTTCAATCTTACCTGTTGCAGCATCAACAACGCAAACTATCTTTGCTTTTGTTGTTTTGAGTTCAACTGCTTCAACAGATGCTTCGTCAAGACCGTTGAGTGCTACATAGATGTTGTCAGCGCTCTTATAGTCAAACTTGCTGGAATCGCCTTCGCCTACATAAAGACCTGACTTAAGAAGGGGAGAAGAATCCTTCTTGCCTGATGCGGATGAGTTGCTGGCGCCATCCTTGAGACCGATGGTGATTGTGTATTTGCCACCGCTTTCTTTGCAGTCAGCTGATGTAACATCAGCAGCAGTAAGAGAAGCCTTGCTCATGAATTCAGCCTTACCTTTAGCGTTGGGGTATTCTTTTGTACCAACTCCGAGGAAGTTTGCAACTTCATCCTGAACAAGTTGAATCTTCATAAGAGCGCCGCCCTCAAGATTCTGGATGTTTGTAACTCTCTTCTTGTCATAACCTGCCTTAGCGCTGATTGCACCGTTGATGGCATCGTTATAAACTGCAAGAATTTCGTCGGTTGTTGCAGGTGCTGTAGCGGTTGTTTCTTCTGCAAGAGTTGTTGCATCTGCTGCAAGGGTTGTTTCCTCTGCTGCAAGAGTTGTTTCGCCTGTTGCAGTTTCGGTTTCGTCAATGACAGCGTCGGTAACAGCATCTGTTACTTCAACTGCTGCGTCTGTTGTTTCTTCAACAGGTGCAGTGGTGGTTGTTGTTTCTTCTGTGTTATCTCCGCAAGCAGCAAAACTGAAGAGCATTGCAAATGCGAGGATAAGAGCAAAAAGTTTTTTCATTGGATATTCTCCTTTTAAAAATATTTAATGCCAAATGGCATTGTTTAAGAATTAAACGGATTCAATAAATCTCATGAAAGCGGCAAATCCCGCTTCATCGCGTTTGAATACGCCTGCGTGTTCAAGAACGGTTGCAAAAACTTTACCGACTTCGGCTTTAAGGATATCCATAACATTTTCTGAATTGATATCCGAGTGATTTCCGATAAAATCTTTAACCCATTCTGCATGGAGAGCAGTTTTGTTGTCGGCAAGCAGATCTTTGCCGTTGACTATTGCGTCGGCAAGTGCTTCAAGTTCATCTTTGAGTCTGGGAGGAAGAACTGCAAGACCCATAACTTCAATAAGTCCGATGTTTTCCTTCTTAATATGATGAAGTTCGGCATGGGGATGATAAACGCCGAGGGGATGTTCTTCAGTTGTTATGTTGTTACGCAGGACAAGGTCAAGTTCGTATTTTTCTCCTCTGCGCCTTGCAATGGGAGTTATTGTGTTGTGCGGAGCATCAGTGTGAGCAAAGATAAACGCACTTTCGTCTGTATATCCGCGCCATGCATTAAGTATTTTATCGGCAAGTTCAGCAAGGCTTTCTCTGCTGTCTGAGAGAAGTCTGATTGTTGACATCGGCCATTTTACGATACCTGCGCTGACATTCTCAAAACCTGCAAAAGATATCTCTTTTTCAATGGGCGCTCTTTCCATCGCAAATTCATATCTGCCACCCTGAAAATGTTCGTGGCTGAGAATTGAACCGCCGACAATGGGCAGGTCAGCATTTGAACCGATAAAATAATGGGGAAAAAGAGTAACAAATTCAAGAAGTTTTGAAAATGCTGCCTTGTCAATTTTCATCGGTGTGTGTGCGCCGTTAAAAACAATGCAGTGTTCGTTGTAATAAACATAAGGTGAATACTGCATGAACCAGCCCGAATTATCTATTGTAATAGGGATGATTCTGTGATTCTGCCTTGCAGGGAAATCAACTCTGCCTGCATAACCCTCGCATTCCCTGCAGAGTTGGCATTTCGGATAACCCGATTGAGGTGCATTTTTTGCAGCGGCAATTGCTTTTGGGTCTTTTTCGGGCTTTGAAAGGTTAACCGTGATGTCAATTGTACCGTAATCTCCGTTATGCTGCCATTTGAGTATTTTTGCTATTCTGTCACGGCGGATATAGTTTGTATCGCCGCTGAGAGTGTAATAATAATCGGTTGCCTTTTCAGGTGAATCGGCGTAGAGTGATTTGAACTTTTCGATAACCTGTGAAGGTCTCGGAGTAAGTGCACCCATAAGTGCGGTATCAAACAAATCTCTGTATGTAATGGAATCCTCAATTATTCCGTTTTCTGCCGCATAATCACAAAGAGCATCAAGCAATTCATTGATTTCTCCGCTTGCTTCGTTGCAACTGTTGTCATAAGCATCTTTTTTCAAAAGAGCGAGGATGTTGTTTGTGCAGTAAACCATGTCACTCTCTTCAATAAGACCGTGATTTACGGCATATGTTATCAATGCTTTTATATATGAATCAATCATAAAATTCCTCTGCTTTCAACAAATGTACTTATATTATATACTTTCGGTTTGATATCTGCAAGAGTTAAATTAAATATTTATGTAAAATATGTCACTTTGCAATAGTATATATCAATGTATAATGTGTGCGGACTTCTATTTCTGCAAAAATTTTAGCGTTTGATATTTACATTTTGCGTTTCATATGTTAAAATGTTAAAGTATAAAAGCGTTCGGAAAGGAAGTATAATAATGTCTAACAAAATTAAAGATGATAATGTTGATTTTCTTTTTGAGGCGGTTCTCAATCTTCAGACTCTTGAAGAATGCTATGATTTCTTTGAGGATCTCTGCACTGTTCCCGAACTTAAAGCACTTTCTCAGCGTATAGTTGTTGCCAAAATGCTCAGAGATAAAAAGGTTTACAGCGATATTGTAGCCGCAACGGGCGCAAGCACTGCAACCATCAGCCGTGTTAACAGATCATTACAGTACGGCTGCAACGGTTATGAGGAAATTTTCAAGAGGATGGAGAAATAATGTCCTACGATAATTTTTCCCGATTTTATGACCGTCTGACCGATAATGTTGAGTATGAGAAGCGTGCAGATTATTTTTGCAGGCTTCTTTCAATGTGCGGAGTAAACAGCGGGATTCTTCTTGATCTTGGCTGCGGAACAGGCAGCATGTCCGTTAAGATGGCTGAAAGAGGTTTTGATGTTATCGGTATTGACAGCAGTATCGGTATGCTTAATGCCGCTCAGCAGAAAATGTTTGAAAGCGGAAAAAACTTGCTTTTGCTCAACCAATCCATGCAGGATATTGACCTTTACGGAACGGTTGACTGCGCAATCTGTGTTCTTGACGGTATAAATCACCTGAATAGCGCCGATGAAGTCAGGCAGACTTTTAAAAAGGTTTCGCTTTTCATGAACAAAGGCGGAGCGTTTGCTTTTGATGTTAATACAATATATAAACACAAGAATGTCCTTGCGGACAATGCGTTTATATATGAATTTGACGATTTGTTCTGTTCATGGCAGAATAATTATAACAGCAGCGATAACAGCGTTGATATTTCGCTTGATTTCTTCGAGGAAGAGGATGGAGTTTATTATCGCAGCGGTGAAGGTTTTACAGAGCAGGCATATGAACTCAGCGATATTTCAACATGGCTTGAAGATGCCGGTTTTGAGGTTGTGGGTATATTTGATGACCTTACAACAGATAATGTAAAGCCCGATAGTCAAAGGGCTGTATTTTTAACGAAAAAGAAGTGATATTATGAGTGAACTTGTAAGAATGATTTCAACAGACGGAACTTTAACCGTCATTGCAGCAGACACAACAGATATAATCAACAGAATGGAGCAGATTCACAGAACATCTGCCGTAACCTCTGCTGCACTCGGCAGACTTCTCACTGCCGCTTCTATGATGGGCGCTGTGCTTAAGGGTAAAGATAACAGTATAACACTCCGCCTTAACGGCGGCGGCCCTGCAGGTTCAGTAATTGCTGTTTCGGACAGCGAGGGTAATGTCAGAGGATATGTTTCTAATCCCATAGTTGAAATTCCTCTCAACAATAAAGGAAAACTTGATGTTGCCGGTGCAGTAGGTACGGAAGGAAGCCTTACGGTTATGAAAGACCTCGGTCTTAAGGAACCGTATATAGGTCAGGTTCCTATTGTTTCAGGTGAAATTGCTGAAGATATAACAAGTTATTTTGCAACAAGTGAGCAGTTACCGAGTGTTTGCGCTCTCGGTGTGCTTGTTAATCCCGATTTGTCAATTAAAGCGGCCGGAGGTTTTATAATTCAACTTCTTCCCACCGCACTTGACGATACAATTGATAAAGTTGAAGAATGCATAAAAGATATTGAGCCTGTAACTCAGATGCTCACAAACGGCATGAGTCCGGAGGATATCTGCCGCCATGTACTCAAAGGTTTCGACCTTGAGATTCTTGATACATCAAATCCCGAATACAGATGCACATGTTCAAGGGAAAGAGTTTCAAAGGCCCTTATAAGTATCGGCAGGGAAGGACTGCTTGAAATGGCTCAGGAAAAGACTACTGAAGTGTCCTGCCATTTCTGTGAAAAGAAGTATATTTTTACGTCTGAAGAAGTTCTCGGATTTGCGGAAAAATAATTCTGAAAACGCACTAAAAATTTTTTGAAAAATTTTTAAAATTTTTTTTAAAAAAGGGTTGACAATTCCGAAAAAGTAGTGTATTATAACGTACGTTGCTTGACGAAAGCAACGCCATGTGGGAGCATAGCTCAGCTGGGAGAGCATCTGCCTTACAAGCAGAGGGTCACAGGTTCGAGCCCTGTTGTTCCCACCAATGGCCCGGTAGTTCAGCTGGTTAGAACGCTAGCCTGTCACGCTAGAGGTCGACGGTTCGAGCCCGTTCCGGGTCGCCATTGAGTGACCTGTAATATTCGTATTACAGGTCATTTCTATGCCTCTGTAGCTCAGTTGGTAGAGCAGTGGACTGAAAATCCACGTGTCGCTGGTTCGATTCCGGCCGGAGGCACCAACAGGTGCGGATGTAGCTCATCTGGTAGAGCGCCACCTTGCCAAGGTGGAGGTAGCGAGTTCGAGCCTCGTCATCCGCTCCATTTTTTTTGCATAATCTCGTGCAGAAAATCATATCTTAATATTGTGTGGTGCCATAGCCAAGTGGTAAGGCACGAGTCTGCAAAACTCTGATTCCCCGGTTCAAATCCGGGTGGCACCTCCAAAAAATCCTGAATGCGACAGCGTTCAGGATTTTTACTTATTATCTATTACTTCTTCACTTTTCCCTAAAATCGCATTCAGGATTTTTTGGAAAGTAATAAGTAAGAAGTAATAGTGAAGAAGTTTTTTGCAAGGCTTTGCCTTGCTGTTTTTATTTTGAGGTATCAGCACAGATTGTAATTTCGGATTGTGTGTGCTATAATCATATCTACAAATTAGAATTTGCAGGGATGAAGATAATGATTGTTCTAATTACAGGTGCATCGCACACGGGCAAGACAGCACTTGCACAAAAACTGCTTGAAAAGTATAAATACCCATATCTTTCAATAGACCATCTGAAAATGGGTTTAATTCGTAGCGGTAATACAGAACTTACTCCTATGAGTGATGATAATGAGTTGACCGCATACTTATGGCCCATCGTCCGTGAAATGATAAAAACTGCTATTGAAAACAAGCAGAACTTTGTTGTTGAAGGTTGTTATATTCCGTTCGATTGGCAGAAAGATTTTGAAAACGAATATCTCAAAGATATTAAATATTACTGCCTTGTAATGAGTGAAGATTATATCAGAAATCACTTTGCTGACATAAAGAAATATGCAAATGTCATTGAAAATCGTTTGGATGATGAATGGTGTGCAATGGAGAGTGTATTGGCAGATAATGCTGAAATGTTTGACCTGGCGCAGAGGTATGGTGTGAACTATATACTCATTGAAGAAAAGTACGAAATCAATATTGATTTATAACGACAAATTCCAATTTGTCGAACTGTTTTAATTTTGACAAAAACAAGTTGTAAACACAGAGACTCCTGAATGCAACAGCGTTTGGGAGTTTATTTTTGGTGAAATAAGTTGCCATCAATTGGAAAAACAATGCAGCCGTCTTTTAAAAGGCGGCTTTTTTATTGAATTATCCTGTTTGTATGATATAATTAATATTACAGATAACCGAAAGGAAGGTTAGTTATGACTCTAAAAGAAATGTTTTCACATGCAGAATGGCTTGGCGCTGAAAATTATGATACAAATAAGTTGTTCGTTGTCAGAGGCAGATTTAATCTTAATAGTGTAAATAAAGCAACGCTCAGAGTTCTTGGCTTGGGATTTTTTCACTGTTATATCAACGGTAAAAGGGTAGGCAATGATTTGTTTTTACCGCTCAGCACTGATTTTGAGGAAAGAGAGAATTTTCCTGTCGGCGAAGTAATAAGCGGTCATCGCATATATGTGCCTGAATATGATGTAACATCAATGGTTAAGAACGGCGAAAACATTATTGCAATTCATTTCGGCGGCGGATGGTATACCTGCGAGGATCAGAAAAAATACGGCGATGCAAAGGCAATCTGGCGCATATTCGGCGAGGATGAAAACGGTGGTTTTGACTATGTTTCATCTGTTTCGGATAAAATAGGTGCAAGTTTTGTTTGCGATTATAATTTCACTGAGGGAGAACTTCATAATTACCTTTCTGAAAACATCAACGCCGTTTTATCAGAGTTTGATGACAGCGGTTGGGAATATGCTGTGCCTGCAAAACCGCCCGAAACGGATTATCTTTTCAGCGATTGTCCTGCAGACAGGGTGTGCGGTGTTCTCGGCGTTACCGAAATAAAGAAAGGCAACGGTTTTACCGTGTATGACTGCGGAAAGAATATCAGCGGTTATCCGGTTATGAAACTTTCGGGCAAAGCAGGCGAAAAGGTTAGCGTTATTTTTTCTGAGGAAATTGATTCTGAAAACAACCTTGACCCGGAGTTTGTTCAAGATCAGAAAGTTGAGTTTATCTGTGACGGCAGTGAGAGAACGGTCAGACCGCTGTTTACTTGGCTTGCGTTCAGATATTTTGCTGTTTACGGCAATGCAGTGCCTGAATGTGTTGAGGTTGTTCACAGCGATGTTAAAGTAATATCCTCATTTAAATCGGATAACGAACTTCTTAACTGGATTCACGATACATATGTTAATACACAACTTACAAATATGCATGCAGGCATTCCGTCGGACTGTCCTCACCTTGAACGCAGAGGATATACAGGTGACGGTCAACTTGTCTGCCATGCGGCAATGAATATTCTTGATGCCGAGAGTTTTTACCGTAAGTGGATAAAAGATATATGCGATTGTCAGGATAAACTGACGGGGCATATACAGTATACAGCGCCTTATGTGCATTCCGGCGGAGGTCCGGGAGGCTGGGGCAGCGCAATTGTTGAAGTGCCGTATCAGTTCTATAAGCATTACGGCGATTCATTGGTGCTCAAAGAGTGCTATCCTAACATGATGCGTTACTTTGATTACCTTGAGGCTCATTCGACGGCAAATCTTGTTGTCAGCGATAAAGAAGGGGAATGGTGCCTTGGCGATTGGTGCACACCGATTTCGGTAATTCTTCCTGCTCCGTTTGTTAATAATTATTTTTACATCAAAGCGCTTAACCGATGTATTGAAATAGCAAAAATAATAGGAAAAGACGATGATATTCCTGTGTTTGAGCAGCGAGTCAGGCTCAAAAAAGAAGCGATTACTGCGGCCTACTTCAATAAGTGGGACGGCAATTTTCTCGGCGGACAGCAAGGTGCAAATGCATTTGCGGTTGATATTGGCTTGGGTGATGAAAGAACTTATGCCAATTTGGTTGAGTGTTACGGTAAACTTAAAGGTTATGACACCGGAATTTTTGGCACTGATATTCTGACACAAGTTCTGTTTGAGCATGGTAACGGTCAACTTGCCTTTGATCTGCTTTTATCGCGGAGCCGTCATTCTTTTGCGGAAATGCGACGCCTCGGAGCAACAACTTTTTGGGAATATTGGCCGGGTTCTTTGCGTGACCGTTCGCATAACCACCCTATGTTCGGTGCGGTAACGGCTTATCTTTATGATTACCTTCTCGGTATCCGTGCAAAGAACGGCAGCGCCGGTTATGAAAACATTGTTATTTCACCCTTGATTGTTGACGGTATAAATAAACTTGAAGGTCACAGAACATTTAAATCAGGCATAGTCTCGCTATCTTATGCAAAATCTGACAGGTCAATTGTATTTGATATTGCTGTTCCTGAAAATCAGTGTGCCGAGTTTGTTTTCGGCGGTAAAACATATAAACTCAATACAGGTAATAATCATTTTGAGTATGCGCTGTAAAAGTTGATATGATTTTGATTTCTAAAACAGTTATCTTTTATTTGACTTTAATTGCTTTGGTATGGTATTATTAAACTAAATAAAAATAAGGAGTTTTTTTATGAGCGGTTTACTCGGCAAAGTTAAATCGCTGTTCACGGAGATTAAAACTCACTGGAATACTCCCGCAGAGGGCAAGTATGTGCCTTATAAGGAGTATAAGGATGTTGTTTTTGCCGTAGGCAGCAACTACGCAGGCTCAAAGGTGCTTGAATATATAGGATTTTTCTCATCCTGTTATCTTATCATGCACCACTACAAGTTACCCTACCTCACATTTTCGGTTATCGGCATTCTGAATATGCCTCTCGGTTATATTTCGGCACTTATGTGGTGGTTTGTGTGCGATAACCTCGGTTTTCTTCCCAAAAAGACAGAGAGAAAATTCTATGGCGTTTACGTTGCAATGATGTTGTTCGGCATATCTACTATCCTGTTTGATTATTCACTTTTGTTTAATCAGACAAGTGCGTTTATTACATATCTGAACGGGCTTGAGGGTATGAATGCCACTGCCTGCTTTAAAACGTTCGGCACGCATTTCCTTTATACGGGCTGGGTCGGCGCACGAAATATCTTCTGGCGTAAAAAGTTACTTCCGAAATTCGGCAGATATAAATATTCACTCTATTGCGATGTTGTGCCCAAATGCATAATGGTAATTCTTATAGGTTGGCTGCCGGTTTATAATATCCCCGATGTTGCAACAAGAGTATGGGTTGCAAATCTTCTTTTTGCAACATATAACGTATTCGGTTTTGCCAATAACCTTGAAACCTGTACCAAGAGCATCAGCCCCAATCTGCAGGAAAGAATATATGTCAGAAGTTATCCTGTTAAAATTTCTCACTTTTTCAACACAATTGTGGGCATAATTATGCCTGCTGCCATTGGTATGCTCAGATACGAATGGGCAGATATCAATGTTTACAGATATGTTATCCCTATAACATTTTGTGTTCTTGCCGCGTTCACAATGATTTTTGCCGGAAGAATTAAAGAAAGAATTCCTCAGCCGCCTGTTGAAAAGAAAGTTCAGATCAAATTCTGGGACGGTATGTTTGGCGTTCTTCATAATAAGTACCTGCTCATTAACACCATTGTAGGCCTTATTGACTCGCTCGGCAACGGTATGCTGCCGTTTGTAACGATTCTTTATTTCTATACATTCCGCTTAAGCGGCTTACCTTACAGCCTTATTGTTATGCTGATTTCCTTTGCCGGTACGCCGCCCGATTTCCTCTCGCCTTATTTCCTTAAGAGGTTTTCGTATAAGCAGATTATGGTTTTCTATCAACTTACAAGAGCAATCGGTAATGCACTGATCGCGGCAGCAATGTGGTTCTGCGGAGATAATCTCACTCTTTGCGGTACAATTTGCGTTGTTGTCCTGTTCTTCATGGAAATGACAAAAACCGTTCCTACAACTGCAGGTCACGATATGAACGTTCGTATAGGTGACTATCAGATGTATCTTTCCGGCGAACGCCTTGAAAGTTTTGCCGGAGTTTTCGGTTGGTTTACAGGCCCGATTACTTCATTTGTAGGTCTTATCATTCCGCTTATGCTTCTTAAATACGGCTTCAACAGCAACTGGGACGTTCTGTTTGTTGACGATTCAAGAAGAAATATAATTGTTATTCCTCTGATAGTTGATGTTATCGGTTTCTTCCTTATGACTATTCCATACCTGTTCTGGGATTATGACAGCAAAAAGCAAAATATGGTTATGGAAGTTCTCAAACGCCGTGCGGAAGTTACCGAAAAGAAAGCCGAAGAAGAAGGCACAACTGTTTCCGGCGGATATTTAGGATAAGGGGTGATAATATGAGTAAAAAAGAAAAAAAGATGAAAAATCAAATCGAAGAACCCATTCATCTCGACATCCCCGAAGACGAAATATGGACTTATAAGGTAGAAGGTCTTGCAGCGCCTCATATTAACAAACCCTATAAGCATTACGGGCTTAAAAAGGTTATATTTGCGTTGGTTATTATTGTAGCCGTTTCAATTTCATGTTATTTCAGCGTGAGAACCGTTCAAAAGGATACTTTTGAATATGAACAGAATGAGTCAGGATTTGTCCTTTCAAAATTCAGCAACACGGGATATATAACAACTCTTGATATTGATTTTGTTTCGAGCGTTGAGTATGACCGTGATAATCCCGATGTCGATACAAACTTCAAGATTGTAAAGGACGAAACAAAGATTATCTCTTCAGTCGGCGCATATGCACTCAACTGCGATGAAAAAGTTAAGGTAATTAATATCGGCCCTCAGGTTGAATTCGTCGACCCCAAGGCGTTTTATTCTTGCTGGGCTTTGCAGCAGATTGAAGTTGATGAAAACAACCCCAATTATTGCGATGTTGACGGTGTTCTTTACAGCAAAGATAAAACCGAAATAATCTGCCGCCCCTGTGACCATGATACATATCTTGCCGAAAAATACGGATATGCAAAATATGATGAAAACGGTTACAGAATAGAGCCTGTTGCAGAGGATGCGAATTATGAGCAGTATGTCAAAGATGTTCTGACATATGTTGTTCCGTCATCGGTTAAAACTATCGGTCAACTTTGCTTTAACTATGCCAACATGAAAAATGTGTATCTTCCCGAGGGACTGAAAACCATTCAAACGCTCGGCTTCTTTGAGATTCCGCTGCTTGAGAATGTGTACAGTTACAAAACAGAGGCTGAGATTACCGATACACATTTTACCTCCGAGGATGCTCTCGGTGAAGTTTATTGTTCCCTTCCTGAAGGACTTGAGTATATCGGCTCGGATGCTTTCAGTTATAATCAGGCGATGACTTATGTTTATATCCCCAAAAGCGTTACATATATAGGTCACCATGCATTCTGGGATACCGTATATAAAGACGGAGATGTACTCAAAGGCGTCAGCAAAATACATGTTGCTGCTTCGGAAGAAGAGTTTGACAGCGTTGAAACCGGCAACAGTTGGAGACCGCAGTATGATTTTATGCTTTTCAAAAAGAGCATTGATGTGGTTTACGGTTCGGAAAGAACAGCAGAATAAAGTCTTATAATTGAAATGAACGGCGGAGCAATGCTTCCGCCGTTTTTTATGTGCCCGGACAAATGATTTTATTGAATAATATTGCAAGTTTTTGAATATTTGATATTGCATTTTCAAATTTAATTATATATAATATTATTCAAATTTATATAGCAAAGAAGTGTTTAAAATGAGTATGGTTTTTGAAAGAAAACTCCCTATTCCTCAGGAAGTTAAGGAGCAGTATCCGCTTACTTATGACCTTGAAACGGTTGTTACAAAAAGAGCAATTGAAATCAAGGATATATTTACAGGCAAGGATGACAGACTTGCTCTTGTTATCGGCCCTTGCTCTGCAGATAATGAGGATAGTGTTATTGATTATATTTCACGCCTGCGTACAGTTCAGGATAAAGTCAGCGATAAAATTCTTATTATTCCCCGTATTTATACAAACAAGCCCAGAACAACGGGTGACGGATACAAAGGTATGCTTCATCAGCCTAATCCCAATGAAAAGCCCGATATGTACAAGGGTATTGTTGCAATCAGGCAACTTCATATGAGAGCGCTCAGAGAAACCGGCTTTTCCTGTGCAGATGAAATGCTCTATCCTGAAAACTACAGATATCTCAGCGATATTCTTGCTTATGTTGCTATCGGAGCACGCTCGGTTGAGAATCAGCAGCACAGACTTGTTTCAAGCGGTATAGACATCCCTGTAGGCATGAAAAACCCTACAAGCGGTGATATTTCGGTTATGATGAATTCAATCACAGCCGCTCAGCACAAGCATACCTTTATTTACAGAGGATGGGAAGTTCACTCGGAGGGCAATCCTTGTGCTCATGCTATTCTCAGAGGTTATGTCAATAAACACGGTCAGTCTATGCCTAACTATCATTACGAAGACCTTGTTCACCTTGCAGAGATTTATGCAAACAGCGGGCTTGAAAACCCCGGCGTTATTGTAGATACAAATCACGCAAACTCAGGCAAAAAATATCTTGAGCAGGTGAGAATAGCCAAAGAAGTTCTCCATAGTTGCCGCCATGATGCTGATGTAAAGAAACTTGTTAAAGGCTTTATGATTGAGAGTTATATTGAAGACGGTGCTCAGAAAATCGGCGAATGTGTCTACGGCAAGTCAATTACAGACCCGTGTCTTGGTTGGGAGAAAACCGAAAAACTTATCTATGACCTTGCAGATTTGCTTTGATAAACATAACGGAGTGATAAAGATGTACGAAAACAACTGGGAATCCCTTAATAAACGCCCCGTTCCCGAATGGTTCAGCGATGCAAAATTCGGTATTTTCATTCATTGGGGACTTTATTCTGTGCCTGCATATACCAAAAAGGGAGACTATGCCGAGTGGTATATGAGGCAACTTGAAGATAAATCAAGCGAAACTCATGCTTTCCATAACCGAGTTTACGGTGAAAAAACAAAGTATGAGGATTTTGTAAATGGTTTTAAGGCAGAACTTTTTGATGCAAAGAAATGGGCAGATCTTTTCCAAAAGAGCGGCGCAAAATATATAAATATAGTTTCAAAACATCATGACGGCTACTGCCTTTATAAGTCAGATTATGCATGGAACTGGAACAGCGTTGATGTTGGTCCTCACCGCGATTTTCTTCAGGAACTTAAAGATGCTCTTGTAGGCACGGATGTGCGTTTTGGCGTATATCATTCCGTTTATGAATGGTTCCACCCCACATATCTTAAAAATCCCGAACAGTATGCACTTGAGCATCTTATACCCATGCTTAAGGAACTTGTTGAAAAGTATCAGCCAAATACTCTTTTTACAGACGGTGAATGGGAACACCCCTCAAATATATGGCATTCAACAGAATTTCTGCAGTGGCTCTATAATGAATCAAGTGTTAAGGATATAATTGTTCCCAATGACCGCTGGGGTAAAGAAACAAGAGGCCGTCTCGGCGGCAATTTCACAACCGAATACGGTTATATTGAAGAAGGCAGAAAAATCGAAGATGTTGAACTTGACAGACCCTTTGAGGAATGCAGAGGTATCGGCAGATCTTTCGGTTTCAACCGTAACGAAGAACTTACAGATTATCTGAGCGCAAAAGAACTTATCGAAATGCTTTGTGACCTTGTTTCAAAGGGCGGTAACTTCCTGCTCAATATCGGCCCTGCCGCAGACGGAACAATCCCTGTTATAATGGAGGAAAGACTTCTCCAGATGGGCGATTGGCTGCGTGTTAACGGTGAGGCTATTTACGGTACACGCATATATTCGAAGAGTTTGCAAGAGGGTGTGTACTACACAAAGAAGGGCAACGATGTTTATGCAATTATGAACCGTTTTCCGTTCGGTTCACAGGTTCTTGAACTCGTTGATTATGACCCTGCGCTCAAGGCAAGTCTTCTCGGCAGTGATGCAGTGTTGGAAATTAAAGATAACAGCGGCAAGGCAGAAATCGTGTTCCCTGCAATCAATCCCGATACGGTAGACTGCAATTGGCTGTATACAATAAAACTTTCAAAATAAATTTTAATGGGCTGCTTTTTCGGCAGCCCTTAACAATTATTTAACCTTTTAAATAAATTTTTTAAACAGTATTATGATAAAAAAATTAACGGCTCAGTCCTGAGCCGTTTTTTTGCATACTGAGCATATGTAGTTTTTGTCGATTTCAATAAATGACAATTTATATCCGCTTTCTGAGCATGTGATATCTTTTCCGTTTATATCAAATGAAACATCTTTGATATCAGTGCCAAGCCCTGTTCCGATACATTTAAAATATGCTTCTTTTAAAGTCCATATTTCAAAAAAACCGGTTTCGCTGTTCCGGATGTATTCTCGTTCGTTTTCAGTTGCGAATTTTTCCGATGCTCTTGGATTGACCGAACGAATTTTTTCAATGTCAATTCCGATTTCGCTATGGGATACAGCACATACAGCAATATCTCCGCTGTGGCTTACACTGAAATGAGCAGGTAAACCTTTTGCGTATGGCTTGCCGTGAGCAGAATATTCAAAAGTTATTTCGGCAGGGGATATGCTGCAGAAATCAGCAAGTGCGTTGCGGCAAAGTGCATCGGCAGCGATACGAAGGTTTTTCTTGCTTTCAACCTTCATTTTTGAAACCGATTGTTTCTTTTCGCTGCTCATCTGCGCAAACCATTCTTTTAACAGACTATCATCGGTGTCAGTTAAGTTGTAATGATAAATTTTCATCAGGGAAGCCAATCAATAAAGGGTATTTCAATGTCGTATATTCCTACAACTTTAACCATGAAGAGGGCAACAGAAATACCAACAACGATTCCGCCGATAATTTCGGGAATTGTGTGACCCTCAACTTTTTTAACATCTTTTGCATCGTCATTGCAAACTTTTGCCTGAATTCTGTTAAATGCATCTGTAAGTCTGCTGATGGGCAGCCTTACTTTGAGTGCATCAAACATTGTGATAAATGCAAATACACCGCTTACCGCAAAAACATCTGAATGGAATCCGCTGTGAAGACCTACACAAGCAGCCAATGAAATAACCGTTGCAGTGTGTGAACTTGGCATTCCGCCGAGTTTGAAAAGTGTTTCAAGCGTAACTTTTTTTGCTTTTCTGCCTTTCTTTTTGTCGATTATATATTTAACTGTATTTATGATAACTTTTATTACCTGAGCAATAAACCAAGCGATAAGGCAAACGATAAAAATTCTCATATTAAACTCCTTAAAACAATGCTTTTAAAAATCATAGTTCAGTTAATCATACAACATTGACTGAAAAAAATCAATACCTTTTTGTTGAAAAACAGCGATTAGTGTGTTAAAATAACCGTCGGAAATCAGTTTTTGTTTCCTTTTTTACTTCAGGAGGTAAACAATGAAGAAAAAGAATGTAAATTTAGCCAATGCAAATCTGCCTACATACAAAACTATAAAAGAGATAGTTGTAAAAGGTACGGAAAAGGGCGGCGACAAAAGACAGTTTGTTTTTCTTGACAAAGACAAGAATGAGTGCGAAAGAAGTTTTAACCAGACTTTTGAAGAAATGAGCGCAATAGGTACTTTCTTTAATCTCAAAGGTCTTAACGGCAAAAAGAAAATTGCAATTATCGGTGAAAACTGCTATGAGTGGATGATTGTTTATTATGCTACTCTTGTCGGCGGCAACATAACTGTTCCCATGGACTGCAAACTTTCGGCAGAGGATCTTGCGGATCAACTTATCCGTTGCGGCTGTGATGCACTTGTTTATACTCACAAGTTCATTAAAATGGCAGAGGACTTCAAAGCGGACCCCAATATGCCGGAGATGCATTATTTCAATATCAGCGATTATTACGATGTTTATCTCAAAGAAGGCAGAAAAGCAATGCAGAATGGCGATGATTCGTTCATAAAGGCAGATGTAATGCCGGATGACCTTGCCTGTATTGCATATACTTCGGGAACAACTGCAAAGAGTAAGGGCGTTATGCTTACTCATTTCAATATTGCAAGTAACTGTTCATCGGCTTGCCGTGCACACACAGGCCGCCATGCCATCGGATTTCTTCCTCTTAACCATACATATGCATGGGTCAGCGCTCTTTTCTCGTCATATATTCTTACCGAGTGGGGATATCTTTGTGACGGTATAGGAAATATTCAGGGTGATTTAAAGAAATATCATCCTTATAATTTCTCGGGAGTGCCCCTTGTTGTTGAAACAATTTATGACCGCATCTGGAAAACAGCAAGAAGAACAGGCAGAGAGGATATTCTCAAAAAGGGCCTTAAAATCAGCAACACACTTCTTAAACTCGGAATTGACAGAAGACGCAAGATTTTTAAAACAATTATTGATAACCTTGGCGGCAATCTCAATATGATTGTTTGCGGCGGTGCAAACCTTGATCCGAAATATGAGAAAGGTATGCATGAATTCGGTATTGAAATATATAATGGTTACGGTATGACAGAGTGTTCGCCGGCAATAACCTGTAACAGACCCGGTGCCCGCAAGTTCGGTTCGGTAGGTGTTCCCCTTGATTGCTGTGAAATTAAAATTCACAATCCCGATGAAGAGGGCGTCGGCGAAATTTACGTTAAGGGTACAAATGTTATGAAGGGTTATTATAACGACCCTGAAGCCACAGCGGAAGCATTTGACGGCGAGTGGTTTAAAACAGGCGACCACGGCAGAATTGACAGTGAAGGTTTCTTATTCATGGTTGGCAGAAAGAAGAATCTTATCTGCCTTTCAAACGGTAAAAACGTTTCACCTGAGGAACTTGAAGATAAACTTTCAAGAATTGATTTTGTTAAGGAAGTTCTTGTTTATGAGGAAAACGGTAAAATAGTTGCTGAATTTTTCCTCAACGAAGAAGATTATCCCGATGCAAGGAGCAATATCAGATCTGCTGTTGATGATTTTAACCGCAGCATGCCTCTTTTCAAGAATATCGGCAAATATAAAGTCCGCGATGAAGAGTTCCCCAAAACAACAACTCTTAAAATTGCAAGAAACTATAAATAAAACAGTAAACGGCAGTTCAGGTTTGAACTGCCGTTTTATTTTATACTTCAATTATTTTTGGTTCTATGCCGAGTGACGGCAAGAAAACATTCAGGATTTCTTCTGTTTTTATCTTCAGCGTTGCAGTGTTGTCGCTCGGATGGCAACAGATGAATTCTTCTTTAAGTACGTCGCTGTCTATTGCAAGGGAAACATTTTTCTCTTTATCAAAAATAAGGCTTGTTACGCTCAGCGAGCCTGCACAGGTGTTCAGCATATCCTCCATATACTTTTCTGATGCAAATGAAAGCCGTGAGCATCCGAGTTTTTTTGAAACATCTTTTGTGACAAATCTTTTGTTGTCTTTTATCATAAACAGATAAAAAATTTTTCCCGAATCTGTTTTGAGAAGCAGGTTTTTGCATATTACGCCGTTAATTAATCCGTTAATTCTTTGACATTCTTCAAGAGAAAAAACGGGTTCATGAGTAACTATATCGTATTCAATTCCGATTTTTTCAATATATTCGCATACCTGAGAAGCGTTTTCACTCAGATTCATAATATCACTGCCTGTAAAAAGCCGAAGCAAAGTCATCGGCATTTATTTTTATTGTTTTCCAAGGACCGCTGCTGCAATCCTCATGGATAAGAATGCCGTTTTCATAAGTGTGAATATTGGAGAACATCATTTTACCCTTTGAGGTTACCCAGAAACCATCTGTTTCTTCTTGCGGCAGGGGATAAATGCTTTCATCGGGAGAAAATTCATCTCCCTTAAGTTCTCCGTAGCAGAAATAAACAATCTCATCATCAGAGTTGAATTCAATGTAACAGCGCTGCGTAAGGTTTTGAATAACATAGCCTTCGCTTTCTGTCTTGGCAAATTCAAGGAACTCTTTAACCGTTTCAGCACCGTCATCTTCAACGCTGTGTGTATATCTCAGGCTGTCATTTTCCGCATCGTACTCGGCAGTGTAGTTTTCAACAAGTGACTCCGAAACAAAAGTGAGATTATAGTTTTCGTTTTCGGATTCAAAAATTATATCCATACCGTTGCTGTTCAGTTTATAATACTCCTGAGCGGATTCGTTGGTCATGTCCGATGTGAAACCGTCGGTGATTGGTGAAGATGCAAGAATAAACGGTTCAAAAGATGTGAGGATATAATCTTCTTCAAGAAAATATTCATCAGGGTTTTCTGATTTAATAACCGAGTTATGAGCGCTTTCAAGTATTTCTATTTTTGCGCTCATTGCGTCAATTACGGAATTCAGCCTGCTCATGCATCCTTGAAATGTTTTATCAGTGTTTGTTATGTTGAGCATATCGGCTGTTTTGTGTTTTAAAGGTTCTTCGTTCTTGCACGAACAGAGAAAAATCAGCAGCAAGGCAAGAAGGAGCGATAAGCATTTTTTCATTAATATCTCACCCTAAAAAGGAGCATGGCAAATAACCACGCTCCCGTATGATTTATTATTTTTCGCTAAGAATTTTTGCGAGTTCATCCATAAAAGTGTTTATATCCTTGAACTGACGGTAAACCGAAGCAAAGCGAACATATGCAACTTCATCAAGTTCTCTGAGTTTGTCCATTGCAAGTTCACCGATATGCACAGATGTAATTTCTCTGTCAAGAGAGTTTTGAAGAGTGCTTTCGATTTCTGAAACGGCTTTCTCGAGTTCTTCTATACCGACAGGTCTTTTTTCACAGGCTCTGAGCATACCGTTAAAGAGTTTGCTGCGGTCAAAAACTTCTCTTGATTTATCCTTTTTTACAACAATTACGGGAACGCTTTCAATTATTTCGTAAGTTGTAAAACGCTTTTGGCAACTGATGCATTCTCTGCGGCGGCGGATGCGCTCGCCTTCATCTGTGGGTCTTGAATCAATAACCTTGCTTTCTTCGCAGTTACAAAACGGACATTTCATAACCTTTATTCTCCTTAAAAATTATTTACATTATTCAGTATAACATACTTTGCGGATTTTGCAAGCAATTTCACAAAATTTGCATATAAGCAAGTGCCTGAGTAAGTTCGCTCGGCTGACCGAAATTATTTCTGTAAAGTTCAATGATATAATCACCTTTATAATCAGCAGAGTCCATTATTTCAATCAGTTTTTTGAACTCAAAGTTACCGCAGCCGGGAGGCAGACAATCGCGGTTTTTATCATGATCACTGATATGAATGTGGACAATGTCTTTTTTGAATTCTTCGGCAAAATCAAGGGGAGAAAAGCCTGCTCTTACGGCTTGTTTAACATCAAAAACCATTTTAAAATCCCTGCCGAGTTCACTGCGCATCTTCTTAAGGAATTCGGGATTTTCGCTGAAATGGCGGTTAACATTCTCTTGGCATACGGTTATGCCGAATTCTTTGCCTGCATTAATAATTTCTTGAAAACGGCAGAAATATTCATTGTAACTGAGGTCACCCGTGAGCAGAGAGCCGTGAATTATGGAAATTCTTGCGCCGAGAAGGTTTGTTACTTCAAAACACTTTTTATAAAATTCAAGAATATCATTAAAACGCCTTTCGTATTGGCTGAACATCATATAGGTTTCCGAAAAAGAAGAAAACGGATGAACGGATACAATCTCCATGCCGTGATAATCTTTTATATCATTCAGAATTTTTGCAAATTGCGTTGTTGTTTCGCTTATGGAATTGAGAAAAACTTCGCATGTTTTTACACCCATTTTACCGAGTGTATCAAGCGATTTTTCTGTTGTCATGGGATAGAGGCAGGAGGTTGATATTCCGAAAGCCATTTTGTTCATTCCTTGATTGGTAATATTTTATGTTTGAAACAGCGCACTTTATATTGTATAATTTCAGTATAAGGAGGCATATATGAAAAGGATTTTTTCTCAGATACACCGCCCGACAAAAAGAGTTTTTACTTTTGGTTGGATAATCATAATTTTGATGCTTGCCGTTTCAACCGTATTCTACATAGGAGCGGGGGAGTGGTTTGATTATTATAAAGCCGTTGATGTCAGTGAAAAACTGCTTGCGGCAGTCAGACCTGTTACGGTTTTTGTATGTATCGGTTCGCTTGCGCTTGAATATTCCTCAAAGCACAAGGAAAATCTGTCAGAGTAGTAATTATATCACAGAAATATTATTATTTCAAGAACACGAAAAGTCGGGAAAACATCTCGACTTTTTTGTTTTGTTATGGTAATATAAAACAGTAAAATTGCGGTTTTCCGCAAAACAGGAGGATTTGATTATGCTCAGAGTTGCAATGCTTTCAAAATGGCATGTTCATGCTGAAGGATATGCAAGAGATTTTTTAGAAACAGGCAAGGCAGAGATTACAGCCGTATGGGATGAGAAGCCGGAAAGAGGTGCGGAGTGGGCACAGAAACTCGGTGTTGATTTTGAGTCAGACCTTGATACTCTCCTTGCAAGGGACGATGTTGATGCTGTTTGCTGCTGTACTCCAACAACAATGCATACCGATGTGCTTTTGCGTGCTGCAAAGGCCGGCAAGCACATATTTACCGAAAAGACTCTTGCGTGCACCGTTGCTGAATGCAATGAAATTGCAAAAGCAGTTGAAGAAAACGGAGTGACTTTTGTTATTTCTTTCCCTCATAAGGCATGGCCTGTCGTAAAGTTTGCAAAAGAACATATTGAAAACGGAGATTTCGGCAGAGTAACAAATGTAAGAGTGCGCAATGCGCATAACGGTGTCAGCGGAAATTGGCTGCCCGAATACTGGTTTGTTAAAGAAGACTGCGCAGGCGGTGCAATGATGGACCTCGGCTGCCATCCGATGTATCTCCTTGCTTATCTTTGCGGAAAGCCTAAAAAAATAACGGGCATTGCAAACTCCGTTCTCGGAACACCTGTTGATGAAAATGCAATTTCCGTCATCGAATTTGAAAACGGAGCAATCGGTGTTTCCGAAACTTCATTCCTCGCTTATTCATCACCGTATACAATTGAAGTTCACGGTACAGACGGTATACTTCTTTGGCAGGGCGGCGAAATCAAGTACAAAACAACCGAAACCGCAAAACTCAACAAAGGCTTTATTTCGCCGGACAGACTTCCGGATGAGGATGAACATCCTATTGAACGATTTGTTGATGCGTGTATCAACGGCACAGGTTCACCTGCAGGCATCGGCATGAAGGATGCTATTGAACTTGCGGTTCTGCTTGAAAATTCATATATTTCATATGAAACAGGCAAAACTGTTGAAATTTAAGGAGATGTTATTATGAGAACAGAACTTCATTATTATGATATTTACCCGAAGGTTTTTCCTGCCGGTAAAGAAGTTACAATAACAATCAAACCTCTCGGTTACCATGCTGAATTTAAAAATCCCGATGATATAGTGCTCAAAATCTTTGGGCTTGATGACGGTGATCCGAGGAATTACCCTCACAGAGGCAACGGATATGAAGTTCCGTTTGAGTTTGACGGCTGTATAAAGTTTACTCATACTTTTCCTCGTGAGCAGCAGTATTATGCCAGAATCTATGATAAAAACTCAAACAAAGAACTTCTTGAACTGAGTGTTTATGCTCTTGATGAGGACCTTTGCGGCAGGTATCCTCTTATCGGTGACCTTCATATGCATACCTGCTGTTCGGACGGCAGGCAGTCACCCGCAATCGTCTGCGCAAATTACAGAAAACACGGCTACGATTTCTTTGCAATAACGGATCATCACCGCTATTGGCCATCGCTTGAGGCTATTGATATTTATAAAGATGTTCCCATTGAATTCAATATCTGCCCCGGCGAAGAAGTTCATATGCCCAAATACGGCGATGACCATATCAACGATATCCATATTGTTAACTTTGGCGGCAAATATTCCGTAAATGCTCTTGTCAGAGATGAATACTACAGAAACGATAAGGAGCGTTCTTTTGAAGGATTTTCCTGCCCTGATACAATGTCAGAAGAAGAGTTCCGTGCTGAAATAGATGAATTTGCAAAAACTCTTGACATCCCTGAAGGTATTGAGCCGTTTACATATGCCTGCTGCGTGTGGGTGTTTAACCACATTAAAAAGGCAGAGGGTCTCGGTATTTTCTGCCATCCTTATTGGCTCTCAAATGTTCATCAGGTTCCCGAAAACATAACCGACTATATGCTCAAAACTCATCCTTTTGATGCGTTTGAAGTTCTCGGCGGCGAAAATTATTATGAGCATAACGGGTTCCAGACCCATAAATACTATGAAATCAAGGCTCAGGGCTATAATTTCCCCATTGTCGGCAGCACTGACAGCCACAGTTCAATTAACAACGAAAACGCGTATGTTGCTTCAACTATGGTTTTCTCGCCTGCAAATGAGAGAGAAGCAATCATCAATTCAATAAAGAATTATTATTCGATTGCAATTGACGGCATCAGCACTGAGTTCCGTCTTGTAGGTGATTTCAGGCTTGCACGATACGCAACATTCCTGCTTCAGGATTATTTTCCGCTTCATGATGACCTTTGCTATGAAGAAGGCAGAGCGATGAAAGATTATGCGTGCGGTGTTGAAGGGGCTAAGGAAACTCTTGAGTTTATCAGCGGCAGAGTGAGAAATCAGCGCGAAAAATATTTTGCGTTTTGATTAGATTTATATTGCCAACTACTTGAATTTTATGTTTTAAAATGTTATTCTAAAATGAAATTTTATGAATAAGGAGGTATTCTGTTGGAAAAACAACGTTCACTTGAGGCTGCTGAATTCAAGCATCCCAATAAGATCGGTTTTAAAGACGGCCTGGGTTATGCGCTCGGCGATGCGGCCAACCTTTTTGTGCTGACCTACATATCATCGTATCTTAAAGTTTTCTATACAGATGTTCTTAAAGTTGCTGAAAATAAAATAACAACCCTTTTGCTTATTGCAAGGTTGTGGGATGCAATCAATGACCCTCTCTGGGGCAACATTGTTGCAAAGAAAAGACCCAATAAAGACGGAAAATTCAGACCTTATATCAAATGGTTTTCAATTCCGCTTGGCATAATGGCAATGCTCTGTTTTGTTAATTTCAGAGATTTTACAACCAGCGAAACTGTTGTTCTTACCATGATGTATATTACATATATCGGCTTTGGTATGATGTATACAACAATCAATATTCCTTACGGTTCGCTTGCTTCGGTTATTACCGATGACCCTGAGGGCAGAACTCTTCTTTCAACCTTCCGTTCAATCGGTGCAGGTCTGGGCGGCGCAATACCTCTTCTTATCGGTCCCATGATTATATACAGTGTAACCGGTACAAACAGTGAAGGCGTGGCTGTAAAGGCTGCCGATGCAAACGGCATGCTTACCTTCGGCATCATAATGGGCATTCTGTCCATAATCTTCTTCTTCCTTTGCTTCAAAACAACTAAGGAAAGAGTTGCTTCCGAAGAAGATCCCAAGGTTGATATGAAGAAAACATATAAAGGAATGCTTACAAGCAGACCTTTTGTTGTTGCAGCACTTTCGGGAATTCTTATCAGCGGTCAACTTCAGTTCGGTTCACTTAACCAGTACCTTTATAAGAACTATTTTGAGAACACAGACCTTTCAATTATCGGCACAATTGCAAATTATCTGCCCATGGCAGTCATGATTTTCTTTATGCCTAAACTTGTTAAAAAATTCGGCAAAAAAGAACTCTGCAGCGTTGGAACATTTTTCTCGGCTGTTGCGGCAGTGCTGATGTTCTTTGTTGTTCCCCGTTGTGACAGACTCGGCAGCGCACCTGTTGTTTTCATGATTTTCACATTTATCATTGGATTCGGTTATTCCTTTGTCAGCATCACTAACTGGGCGATTATCACCGATGTTATTGATTATCAGGAATATAAAACAGGTATCCGCAGTGAAAGCGCGGTTTATGCGGTTTATACCTTCTGCCGTAACCTCGGTCAGACAATCGCTGATGTAGGCGGCATGAAACTTCTGAGCGCTGTTGCAGGATATGACGGTGCAACAATGGGCGATAAGGGCTACATCCCTGAAGTAGGTGACGGAATCCTTTTCGTTTGCACAATTATCCCCGCAATTGTGTATACGCTTGTGTTTATCCTCTTCAAATTCGGCTATCCTCTCAGCAAGTCAAAACTTGAGCCTATGTACGAAAGTCTTATGAAATCAAGAGGAACGGTTGAACAGGCAAACTGAAAATAAAATAGTTAACGGCAGTTCATTACGAACTGCCGTTTTTGTTTGTTTATTTTATGCCGAGAATCATTAAAATTGCGTTGAAAATAAGTTTGAAAAATCCGAAGAAACCGTCGATATGTATCAGGTCATCCGTGCCTTCGGCATCAGTCAGATTGCCCATGCCTTTGCAAGGCGTGCCGTCATAATCTGATGTTTGGGCAGAAAGCCATGAAATCATTCCGTCAGGGTAGGTAAGAGTAACCTCTTCGCCAATGCCGTTAACGGTTTTCATGTAATGGTAATCGCCGTTAAGGTTTGTAAACATATCATGGTTTACCGCAAACCATGCATGGTGGCTGCTTGATGTTGCCTTGCCGTCTTCATAGCATACTTTGGTAAGGGTTGAAAATCTGCATTTGTCAGCAACATTGGATGCGTTAACAATCCTTTCCCATGTGGGAGAAACGGCGAGATAATAGTTTACAAGAGGATCACGGGTGCTCGATGTTATCCATACGGGAGTATCGGCAAGTTTAGCCGCGAGTTCTTCAGAGGGTGACCATGCAGGGCAGATGGGGAATGCCGCCGCAAACATTTCAGGGTAGGCGATTGCCATTTTGAGTGTCATTTTACCGCCCATTGAATAACCGCCTACATAAATTCGGCTCAAATCAATGTTTTTGTTGTTCTTTGCAATAAAATCGTCAATTGCTGCTCTGAGCGGTTCGACCATTTCGTTGCCCCAGAAAATGTTGTTTTCTTCTCTTGAGCGGGCTGCAAGGATAAATGCACCGCCTGCATCTTTAAAGCGTTTCTGGAATTCGTCGCTTGCCCAGTAGGCAATGTTACTTTTCTCAACGGGTTTGCCCGGTTCAGAACCGTCACCCATACCGTGAAGCCACACAACAAGAGGATATTTTGCCGCATCGTTTTCTTTTACGGGTGAATAGTAACTGTAGTCAACCGAATATTCTCCGGTAACAGGACCTTCGCCGGCAACAAACAAATCTTTGAGCGGTTCAATGCCGCCCTCAACCGACAATGCGTTTGCGCTTGCAGGGAAAACAGCAAGACAGGTTAGTGCGAGGATGATTGCAATGATTTTTTTCATTTTTATTTCTCCTTTTCTACTATATCAAGAACGGGCTCGCCCGCTTTTACCATATATTCAAGAAGAATTTTACGGAGTTCTGCACGGATTTCCTTATATTCAGGCGCAGAAATGAGGTTGTTCTTTTCATAAGGATCTTTTTCAAGATCATAAAGACAGTCTTCTGTGTACCTGTCCGCAAATGCTTTGTCTGCGTTTTTTGCCGCAACGCTGTATTTCCATTTATCAGTTCTTACCGCTCTGCCTATCTGGCTTTCTGAAATCTGCATGAACACGCTGTCATGACCTTTTTTATCGGTAAGGCTCTTGCCCATAAAGTGTTCGGGAATCTCAGCACCTGCAATGTCAAGAACCGTTGCAGGAAGGTCAATGAGTGAAACAAGATCGCTGACTCTGCCGCCGCCGGTGAACGCACCGCCTGTAATAACAAGAGGCACTTTTGTGCTGCCGTCATGGCACGAACGCTTATATTCCAAATTGCGTGTTCTGAAATGGCAGCCGTGGTCAGAAGTATAGATTATAACCGTGTTATCGTAAAGACCTTCATCTTTAAGTGCTTGAATAAGTTTGCCGAAGTTTGTGTCAACACTGTTACAGCAGGCAAGATATGAAGGCATCTGCAAACGCCAGTCACCGAGTGTGCCGACAAGGTCACCCGGAACCTCATAGTTTTTAAATTTGTTTTTTAGACCCTTTGGTGATTCAAAGCGCAGTCTGTCGTTCTGATGATGAGGTTCAAGTTGAGAAACAAACATAAAGAAAGGTTTGTCGTGCGGTTTCTTTACATATTCAATTGCAAAATCATTTATATTATCTGCTCTGTAACCTTTGAAGTCTATTCTCTGGTTGTTTTCATCAAATACATAACCGTTATAGCCGTGGGATGTAAATTCAAGGATATCGGCAGCCCTCCAGTAGTCATAGCCGCCTCTGCGCTCTTTGGGAGTAGGTTTGGTTGCAAGCCTGTGATTTTTATCGGATGCAAGGTGCCATTTGCCGATATATGCCGTGTCATAGCCCGCTTCTGTCAGATAATGGGCAATGCCCTTTGTGTCTGTCGGAAGAGCAATATCGTTTCTGTAGCAACCGTTTTGAGAGGCATAAACACCGCTTTGCAGACATGCTCTCATAGGACCGCAAACAGGCTGGCAGGTAAAGGCATTTTCAAAAAGAGTTCCTTCCTGAGCCATTGCATCAAGATTAGGTGTTACGGGAAGTTTTTGACCGTAGCATCCTGCAGAATCTGCTCTTTGCTGGTCTGAAAAATAGAAAATAATATTTGGTTTATTCATTAAAATACCTCCGTTATCTGACATTGCGCAGTTTTTCAACCGCATGCAAAATAAAATCCATTTGAGGGCAGTATCCTGAAAGTTGATTATAAAGGCTTCTGTATCTTTTACATCCTCCGCCGCAAAGAGTTTTAACGTGGCAGGTGGCGCAAAGACTGTTTTTGGGCTCGTCAAATTCAAAGAATTTCTTTAAACCGTCACAGTTTAATATATCGTTTATATCTGCCTGATTTATATTGAGGCATTCAAACTTATCAAGGCAGTAGAAATCGCACGGGTAACATGTACCGTCAGCCTCAACAACAAGTTGGGCGTTGCATCTGCCGCTTGCTCCGCATTGCTCGGCAACACCTTTAGTCATAAGGGAAAGCAGATTATCAAAATCACGCACATAGAAATGGTTGCCTTTTGAAACCTCTGCAAACCACAGGTTGAAAAGTCGCTTTTTGAAACGGGCGAGTTGCTTTGCATCAATGCTGTAATTTGCTTTGTCGCCGCTCAAAGAGTCGAGGCAGTAAATCGGTTGAACATCCCGAAAGTTGTTTGCCATATAAAAATCATACAGTTTTTTTGCATCTGTATGCGAAGTTATGACAGAAAGAATGTTAAAACTTACATTATGGCTTCTTAAAAGTTCAATACCGTGCATCGCTTTATCAAAAGAATCCGAACGGTTTTTATCATGGAGAGGTTTATCGCCGTCGATTGAAACACCCACAAGAAAATCGTTTTCTTTAAACAGTTTACAGAATTTCTCATCAATAAGAGTACCGTTAGTCTGCAAAGAATAATAAATGCGGCTGCCGTCTGTTTTGAGTTTTTCTGCAGTTTCAATGAAATTTCTGAAGAAATCAATACCTGCCAGCAGCGGCTCGCCGCCCTGAAACATAAAAGTGAGTGTTGAATTTTCTCCGCAGAAATCAAACATTTTTGATATGATGTTTTCCGCTGTTTCACAACTCATAAATGAATTTTGATTTTTTTCTCTTGCATCAGCCTCGTCGCAGTAAAAACAGTAACTGCATCTGAGGTTGCAGGCAGAGGATGCGGGCTTTATTAAGGCGGTCATCTGCCGCATAAAAACACCTCTTTTGCAAAATATAAACTGGGTGATTCAATGTCGAAAGTGAAAGAATATTTTATGTGTTTTGCCATAGGAGCAGTAACCTACGGACTGATTGAAGTTGTTGCCAGAGGATATACCCACTGGACAATGGCTTTAACCGGCGGAGCGGTTATGATGCTGATAAATCTGATTAACCAAACAAGAGGATTGAGCGTCATTACGAGGTGTCTGCTTGGTGCAACGGTTATAACAAGCCTTGAATTCAGCGTTGGCATGATAGTTAACGTTGTACTCAGATGGAATGTTTGGGATTATTCGGAAAAACCGCTTAATCTGTTTGGGCAAATATGCCCTCAGTTTTGTCTTGCATGGTTTTTTATAAGTATACCGGCATTTTGGATAAGTGATTATGTCAGAAAGAGATTTAACTTTGGCTGATATAATCTTTTATGCCTTGTACGGTTGCTGCAGCAAGAACATCTCTGTTTGCGGCAGTCTGAAGAATCTGGCATTCGTCAGTGTTTGAAACAAAACCGTATTCGATAAGTATTGCAGGGCATTCTTCAACTCTTGCAACTCTGAATGCGTAGAAGTTTGCACCTCTGCTGATTTTGCTTTTTATGCTTTCATCTCTGTCTTTATAAATTTGGTTTTTATATGCGTTTACTATATTTTCATGGATTTCTTTTGCAAGCGGCTGTGAATAGGCTCTGTAATAGTATGCCGATGTGCCCATTGCCGATGCAGAACTGCTGGAGTCGCAGTGAATTGCAATAAACATATCAGGGTTCTGATTGCGTACGGCAGCGTTTCTGTCTGCATAGCATACCCATTTATCCGTTGATCTTGTCATAATTACTTTTGCGCCTTCGGCCTCAAGAAGTTCTCTTACCTTTGTTGCTATTGAGAGGTTTATATCCTTTTCCTGACCGAGACTTGCCGATGAAACCGCACAGCCTGCGCCGGGGTCAATGCCGCCGTGACCGGGATCGAGCATGATTGTGTAGCCGCTGAGCGATGATGCGGGCTTGTGTTTTATTGTAATAACAAGATTTCCGTTTTTATCGTATTCATAGTGGAAACCGTAGAACTTACCTTTCTGAGCAAGTTCAAACGAAAGGGTGACTGTTGATTTTGAAGAGTCAGAAGACCACTTTGCGCTCTTACATACAGAGTTCATCAGTGAAACGTTGCCCTGAGCGGAAACCGTGTCACTGAATGTAATTTCAAATCCTGTACAGTTGAGAGAGGAAACAACAACGGGTCTTAACTTGTTGCCGTTATAGAGCGTATATGTCTGCCCTAAAAGAGAAGCGTTGAAGGCAACGGATCTGTTCATTTCAAGAACAATAACGGTGTCACCGCTGTTTGTGCTGCTTGAGAGAACATTGATATTGTTTTTAGGCATAATATAACCATCTTTTATGTTTACATGGGTAATCTTGCCTTCAATGCCGCTTGCCAGCCTCTCTTCGCGCAAGTGAGGAACTTTAACACCCGATGCAAGTATATAGTATGTATCACCGTCATATGTGGCGGTGGATTTCACATAATCAACCGTGCCTTTGAGCAGTGGCGAGCAGTCGGGAACTGAAAACGTACTTGTTGTATTGCCGGGATATGTTTCAACATAGTCGTCAATTATTTCGCAAATTCTTGCAGTGCCAAGACCATAGTTTTCCGAGTAGTAATATTTCTGTAATGTTCCGCCGACATTACCCGATTCGGATTCCGACACGGTTGCTGATGTGCTTTCGCCGGAAGAGTGCGTTACGTCAGTGGAGTTTTCACCCGATTCGTCAGCCGATGTTGTCGTTGTTGTCGGAAGTTGTGTTGTAGTGGTTGTTGTTACAGGCTGTGTCACAGGAGGAGGAACAACAATTTCCTGTGCAGTAATGTTGATGTTTGCACCGCTGAGAGTTTCGGTAAGAGAACTGTATTTTGCCGTAACTTTATATTTGCCGAGTTTTTGAACTTTATCGGTGCTTGCAGGAGTTTCAAGCGTTGCTGTGAAGGTTGTGAAATCCGATGATTCATCAGGTGTTTCTTCTTCGGAGTCCGAAGCACCTCCTGTTGCTGTCATCTTGTATGTTTTGCCGTTGAATACAACCGAAACAGAGGCTTTTTTGTGTGCGATTGCAGAAACTTCAACAAGCATTTCTCCCGGAACGGAAATATCGTCTGCGGGCGAAACGGATTTAAGTAACTTGATTTTATAGGTTACTGTGTATGTGTAAGTTTTATTTTTGTGTTCAAACTTAATTGTGTTTTTGCCGACTTCAAGACCGACGTCAACAGAAAAGTCACCGTTTTTTGCAACATTAAGAACTTTGCCGTTGCATTTGAGTTCATGTGCAGGGCTGCTTGTCCCTCTGAAAGTGATTGTTGACTGCTCAACCGTGATGTTGGTATTCTTGTGGCTTGTGAGCGAGAAGTTTTTGTCAAGCAGATATGTGTCACGCTCACGGACATAGTTCATAACAATATCGGCAGATGTTCCGCTTGCTTTTGAAATATCGGTAAAAGGAGTAAATGCAAGTGCCTTGCACATAGACATATCGGCTGATGCCGCAATAAGGTCAACCATTGCAGATGCATCATCGGTTGAAAATGATGAGAGTCCGCTGAGATTGTGGCAAAGCCAAAGAGGGCAGGTTTCTTCATTCCACACAGCCTGGGCCGATTCAAAAACAGAGTTCTTTTTGCTCTCATGGCAAAGATAAACAAAATCAGCGTTACCGTTTGTTACAATATCTGTGAGTGCCTGAGTTGCTTTTGAAGTGTATGAAGGCTTAAGACCGATGCTCATTGCAGGGTCAATATCTTCTTTTATCGTTTTGCATATCGTGCTGATTTTTTCGGTATAATCGGTAAGCGTTTCATCATAACCGCCCAGAATAATAAAGTCGGTGTTGAGTTTTTTTGAGAAGTCGGTAAGATAATCGCTGCCTTGTGAAATATCAGCATAGATGCCGTAATAAAGCGAGTTTTTGCCTGCAATTTCAAGCAGAGATGCCACGGTTTCAGTGTTGTTTGAATTAAGTTCAAAAATAACGGTGTTAAAACCCAAATTTTCAAACTTTGCAAGATCTTCGGCACTTGACTCTGAATAATCGGAGTATTCGGTTGCGATTATTGATTCCGGTTTTACGCTTTTTGGCCTGCCTGAAACCTGAATAATTGCTTGTGTTGTTTCTGCAGGCACGGTTGTTGTCGGTTCACTCTCAAATGAATTTATGAGCGAACTGAATTTGCCGGTGGCAAACATGGCAACAACTATGCCGATGATGATAACCGCTATGCCTGATATTGCGGCAATCAGAATTTTGTTTTTTTTCATTAGTTTTTCCCCGTGTTGATTGTTTCTTTTAAGTTCTGAATTTCAGCCTTGCAGCCTGTTCTTGTTAAATCCTGATATGAGAACAGCACAAAGCCGCCGTAATTCGGATTTTTTCTTATATGCTCTGCCTGACGGGCAAGGATATCCGAATTGTTCAGCCATTCGTTTTTGCCTGAGCCTGCGTAATTATCAGCCGTGCCGCATTTATAACTTGCTATTCCGCAGGCAAGTTTTACAGATGAGTTTCTCTTCAGTTTTCCCCATTGATTGAGCAGGTTTTCAAAGCCCAGAGTTTCGTGTTCAAAGCCGAAATAAATCTGAGGAATAATCAAATCCGCATAGCCTTTGGTTGAAAGCCACAGTTCACAGTCAGCATAATGTTTGTTTTGGTTTTCGCTTAATTTTGCAGAAGGGCTGATGCTTACAATGAGGCTGCTGTTATGTGCCTTAACGGCTGAATACAAAGCAGAAACAAAAGCGTTCACGTTTGCTGTGCGCCATTCGTTAAGGCTGAGTTTGCCGCCGTCTGATTTGTATTGAGTATACTGAAGGCTGTCAACCTTTTCCTCTGTTGACGGATAAAAATAATCGTCTATGTGTATGCCGTCTATATCGTATTTTTGAATGATTTCACGCACACCATCAATAATTCTTTTATGATTTTCGGTGCATGAAGGATTATAATAAATTCCGTTATCAAGAATGCAGATTTCTCCGTTTATGTTACCCGAATCAATAATTGCTTTTGCAGGGTTTTTAGCGCTCAGCAGAGTTGTATCTTTTTTTGTCGATACTCTGAACGGATTTATCCAGCCGTGCACGGATATACCATATGTTTCAGCGCTTTCAAGCATAACCTCAAACGGGTCAAACGATAACGCAGCGCCTTCCTTGCCTGCAATAAATGCAGAATAAGGATATATTTCGGATTTGTAAAAAGCATCAGAAAATGCTCTCAAATGTACAAAAGCAGTGTTCAGTCCGAGGCTTTTTATGTTTTTGAACATGCTGTCCGTTTCTGATTTATACTGCGCTCTTGTCTTGTTTGCGGCGCTTATGTGGTCATAGCAGGATATCCAGACTCCGCGAAGTTCTGATTCAGCCACCTGCGCTTTTGTTGCGGTTAATGTAGTTGTTGTATGTTTTTTGGTTGTTGCTTTGGTTGAGTTGATTGTTTGGCGAAGGGTTGTTTGTGCCGACAATGTTGTGTATTTGTTTTCGGATGTTGTTGCCAATGTGCCGTATATGCGGGTTGTTGTCAGTGCTGTGCTTTGTGACGGAATATATGCCGTTTCATATATGTCTGTTGTTTCCGATGCTGCGGTCGTTGCCATAACCTGAATTGTTGTTTCATCCGAGATTTGAGGATTTTTCAGTTGACATGACGGCAGTAAAAGGCATATAATCAACAATAATGGAATTATTTTTTTCATAAGCATATTCTCTTTCAGCCAAAATATATCTTAAGGAATGTTTAAAATGCCGTTATTTTCAAAGTTACTGTTAATTTATTTTGTCCTTATGGGAATAGTTGCGGTTATAATAACCGTTGCTGATAAATCCGCTGCCAGAAGGGGCAAGTGGAGAGTGCCGGAGGCAACTCTGATGCTTATCGGTCTTTTCGGCGGTGCTCTGCCGATGTTTGTAACAATGAGAGTCATACGCCATAAAACCAAGCATATGAAATTTATGATTGGTTTGCCGCTTGAAATTGCGCTGCATGCAGCGATAGCGTGTTTGATTATATTCGGAAAATTTAATTTTATTTAATGTTTGGGGCGGAATTAACCGCCCCTTTGTTTTTTACAATGTACTTAAATCGTAAGGTGTGCGCTGATATACAAAATAGTTGAGCCAGTTTGTGAAAAGCAGGTTTGCTGTTCCTCTCCATGTAACAGGCGGAATCATATTAGGGTCATCATCGGGGAAGTAGTTATAAGGCACTTTTATTTCAAGCCCTTTGTTAACATCCCTGAAGTATTCCTTTGCCAGCGTTTCGCGGTCATATTCGGAATGACCCGTTGCAAAAAAGTTTCTGCAGTCCATATCGGAAATAAGGTGAACGCCTGCTAGTTCTGAGTGCGACAGAATCTGAAGATCTTTTACCAGTGCGATGTCATTCATTTGATTCTCTGTGTGCCTTGAATGAGGCACGTAAAATATCTCGTCAAGACCTCTCATAAGCGGATGATACGGATCAAGGCATTTATGAGGGAATACACCGAAAAGTTTTTCTTTTAGAGGATATTTAGGAACACCGTAGTGGTAATAAAGGGCAGCCTGTGCACCCCAGCAGATATGAAAGGTTGAGTAAACGTTCATATCTGCT
>SVPH01000047.1 GCA_015065965.1 Oscillospiraceae bacterium | reverse complement strand
TGACCTCCAATGGAGCAGGAACTGCGCCGCGGAGGTCAGGTATATTATCTGTATAACCGGGTTGAAGATATAGAAAAGAAAGCGGCAGAAATCAAATCAATGCTCCCCGATGCAAATGTAGGCATCGGCCACGGAAAAATGAGTGAGGACGAACTCAGTGAAGTCTGGCGCAGACTGCTTGAAGGTGAAATCGACATTCTCGTATGCACAACTATTATTGAAACAGGCGTTGATGTGCCGAACGCAAACACCCTTATCATAGAAAATGCAGACAGAATGGGTCTTGCCCAACTTCATCAGATAAGAGGCAGAGTAGGCCGTTCTTCACGCAGAGCAAGTGCGTACTTCACATTTACAAGAGGCAAGCAACTCAGCGAAATTGCAACACGCAGGCTCGATTCCATAAGAGAGTTCACCGAATTCGGTTCAGGTTTTCACATCGCTATGCGTGACCTTGAACTCAGAGGCGCAGGCAATGTTCTCGGCTCATCGCAGCACGGTCATATGGAATCTGTAGGATATGAGATGTATGTTAAACTGCTTGAACAGGCAATCAGCGAAGAAAAAGGCGAAGCAGTTTCCGAACCCGAAAAAGACTGCGTTATTGACCTGCCTATTGATGCTCATATTCCGAACGAATATATTGAAAGCGTTCCGCAGAGATTGCAGATTTACCGCAGAATTGCAGATATAAAAACCAACGAAGACGCATCCGATGTTATCGACGAACTCTGTGACCGTTTCGGCGACCCGCCCGAAAGCGTTGAAGGACTTATAAAAATCGCCCTGCTCAGAGGCAAGGCAGCAAGGCATGATATATATGAAATCACGCTTCAAGGTGACAAACTCATTTTCAGAATCAACCAACTTAATATGGAAAAAGTTGCAAAAACATCGGCACATTTCAGGGGCAGATTTGTTGTCAGCGCAGGAGCAGGCAAACCTCACCTTGCGGTTAAAATGCTTAAAGGTGAAAACCGTCTTAACCTTATTGAACGTGTTCTTGATTTTATGGATGAATAACTGTAATAATTAATTTTTCTCCGTCATATCTTTTGATGTGGCGGAGTTTAATTTTTGCAAGTTGACTATATTAAACTTGCAAAAATTATGCAATTATCCAAAATTTTATTAATTTTATGAATTTTATTGACATTACAACTTTCATATTGTATAATACAGTCAATAAATCATTTGTGAGCAATCACAAAAATCCAAGGAGGCCGAAATTATGAAAAATCACGACTTACCGTTACTTCTTCTTGACAATGCAGCAATGAGCACTGCCATCAACGAGGGCGAATTCAAAAGCGAAATGATGACCTTTGAGGAAACAAAAGCAATTATTGAAATGTATGATGAGGGCGATGTTATCCGCGGTTTCACAGGCGACCTGCTTGAAGAGATAATTTATAAATATCTTGATATTCAAGGTCAGCATTTTGAGTATAAAAAAATAACCGACATGAGAGTCGGTCAGCACGCAATTGTGTTCAAAGTATATATCACTCCGTCTGAAACTCAGCCGGTAATCAAAACAAAATACGATTCCGAAGCAAAGAAAATCCAGAATGTTTATGTATACTGCCAACACATTGTAAAGATGGCATAATAAAATCAGTCAAAAAGCGGATGTACCGAAAAGTACATCCGCTTTTGTTTACTTCTCTGTATCCGGAATAATAAGAAACTGCATTGCTTCATCCTGATTGATAAGGTCGCAAAGAATGTCCGATATCTCACTTGCAGATTCCTTCATTCCGTTGTCAAACCACATTCTGAAGACACCCAACACCGCACTTACATAAAATTGCACCGCATATTTACCCGAAAGGGTTGTGTTGACCACAGGGAAATAGTTGTGAATTCTCTCTGCAAGCATGTTCGTGAGCAAATGCCCCAGACCTGCATCAAAAACCGCTTTTATAACAAGCACGTTTTCCTGAAAAAACTCGGCTATATAATAAATCATGTCACGCACTGTTTTTGCTGACTCTCCGTGGAGTTCTTTAATCAGCCGTTTTTCCTGCTCAACAAGATGGTTGATGAGTATTTCATCCTTATTGTTGTAATTGCGGTAATATGCCATTCTGGAAACACCGGCAAGGTTTGTGATGTCTGTTATTGTTATGCTGGAATAACTCTTGACATCCATCAGCCGGAGCAGGGCAGTAACAATACATTCTTTTGTTAAAATATTTGTTTCGCTTGCTCTTTCCATTACAAAATCCTCTAATATGTAACTTTATTTTAATTTTTGGTAATTTGTTGGTAATTTGTTGATGATTTGTTCATAAACTAATGTTACAATTGTAACTGTTACAAGTGTAACACTCAAAATCTGCTTTGTCAAGGGGTTTTTTTATGCTCAAATTGAAAGATATTGTTAAAGAATACCCGACAGGTGACTCCAAAGTAGTTGCCCTCAAGGGTGTCAATATTGAATTCCGCAAAAACGAATTTGTTTCCATTCTCGGTCATTCGGGCTGCGGCAAAACAACCTTGCTTAATATTATAGGCGGTCTTGACCAATACACAACGGGCGACCTTATAATTGAAGGCAGGTCAACCAAAGACTTTAAAGACAGCGACTGGGATTCATACAGAAACCACTCAATCGGCTTTGTTTTCCAGAACTATAACCTTATTCCTCATCAGAGCGTTCTTTCAAACGTTGAACTTGCGCTCACCCTTTCAGGTGTTTCAAAGGCTGAAAGAAAACAGAGAGCAATTGAGGCTCTTGAAAAGGTAGGTCTCGGTGACCAGGTTAACAAGAAACCCAATCAGATGTCGGGCGGCCAGATGCAGCGTGTTGCAATAGCAAGAGCACTGGTTAACAATCCTGAGATTCTGCTTGCTGACGAACCTACGGGTGCACTTGACTCTGAAACAAGCGTTCAGATTATGGAACTGCTCAAAGAGATTTCAAAAGAGAAACTCGTTATTATGGTTACGCATAATCCCGAACTTGCCGATGAATATTCAACAAGAATTATCCGCCTTGTTGACGGTAATATTATTAACGACTCAAACCCCTATACAACTGAAGATGTTGAACGCAAAGAAAAAACAAGGGCAGAAAAGAGAACAGAAAAGAAAGCGGCAAAGCAACTTCCCAAGAAACCTTCAATGTCATTCTTTACCGCTCTTTCGCTCTCTCTCAATAACCTTATGACCAAAAAGGCAAGAACATTCCTTACCTCTTTTGCAGGCAGCATAGGTATTATCGGCATCGCCCTCATTCTTTCTCTTTCAAGCGGTTTTCAGGCATATATTGATGCAATTCAGCAGGAAACTCTCACATCTTACCCCATGATGGTTGAGAAAACCGCAATGGATATGAACGCTATGATGACGGGTATGTCCGGTGTAAATCCCGGCGAAGTTGACCATCCGCTTGATAAGGTTTATTCAAATACCATGGCATCAAGCATGATGGAATCTTTCTCGTCAGAGATATGGTCAAATGACCTGAAATCCTTCAAGGAATACATTGAAAGCGATAAAAGCACAATAAAAGACTACGCCAGCAGCGTTCAGTATACCTACGGCGGAAAACTGAATATTTTCTCATCATCCTTTGATAACGGTATAAATCAGGTTTACCCCAGCCCCGTTATTTCAATGATGGAATCAATGATGGGCAGCATTGATATGGGCGGCATGCAGATTGACACTTCAATGATGTCCAGCATGACAAAGATGATGAACTCATGGCAGGAACTCATTGATAATCAGGCACTTCTTGAAGAACAGTATGAAGTTGTAACGGGTACATGGCCCAAGGCTTATAACGAAGTTGTTCTTATTGTTGATAAAAACAACGAAATCAGCGATATTGCAATTCAGGGTCTCGGTCTTATGACTCAGCAGGATATGATGCAGGCGTTCATGGCAATGCAGAACGGCGAGGAATACGTTGCACAGAAGCATGAAATTGAGTATGCCGATATCCTCAACCTCACTTTCAAGATTGTTCTTGAACCCGATTATTTCAGTTACAACGAAGAAACAAAAACATGGGATGATATGCGCGGCGATGAAGAATATATGCGCAAACTTGTTGAAAACGGCGAAGAAGTTAAAGTTGTAGGCATCATCAGACCTGCCGAAGAATCGGTAATGGTTGCAACAACAGGTGCCGTAGGCTACACAACCGCACTCACCGAGCATATCATAAAAGCAACAAATGAATGTGAAATCGTAAAGCAGCAGATGGCTGACCCCAAAACCGATGTTTTCACGGGAATTCCCTTTGAAAAAGAAGAACCCGCTGCCGAATCTCAAACAAGCGCACCTGCCGCATCAGGCGTTTCACTTGATCCTCAGGTTAACACTCCTGCACTTGCAGAAGGCATGGCTCCTGCCGCAAGCACAATGAAGTTTGACGGCAATGCTCCCAAAACGTCTTATACCGCAACCGCAGGCATGCCCGACTTCAGCCAATTCCCAGCAGTTACAGAAGAAGAAATCTATGCTGAAATTGATAAAAACTTCAGCGGTGATGAAGCCGAAAAAATGAAGCGCACGGTTGAACTTATGCTCAAGCCCATGCTTTCCATCAGCGAGCGCAACGAACTCATCGGTTACCTTGATGAAATGCTCGCAGGGCAGGAAATTGAGGGTATGGGTCAGGTAAGCGGCTCTCAGGCGCTCTCCTTCCTCCAGATGATGGATAAGCAGACAAAACTCAAAATGCTCAGCGCAATTATGAGCGGCGAATTTGCTCCCACAGGTAACGGCGAAACAAACGGCGAAGAAAATGCAGATACACCGTCTGAGAATGAAAGCGAAATTCAGCAGCCCGAAGTTGTTGAACCCGAACCCGAGCCTGAACCGGAGCCCGAACCGCTTGCTAAAAGTTATGAAGAAGCACTTGCTCTGCTCGGCGTTGCAGATATCAACACTCCGCAGTCAATCTATATTTATCCCAAAGATTTTGAATCAAAAGATATTATTTCAAGCGAAATTGAAAAATACAATGAAAGCGTTGCTGCTGCAGGTAAAGAAGACAGTGCTATCAAATACACTGATTATATCGGTCTTCTCCTCTCCTCAGTTTCAACAATCATCAACATCATTTCATATGTTCTGATTGCATTCGTTGCTATTTCACTTGTTGTTTCATCAATTATGATCGGTATTATCACCTATATCTCGGTTCTTGAAAGAACAAAGGAAATCGGTATCCTCAGAGCAATCGGTGCATCAAAGAAAGATATCACCAGAGTTTTCAACGCAGAAACATTTATTGTCGGCTTTGTTTCGGGTGCAATGGGTATACTTTCCACCGTGCTGCTGACAATCCCCATAAACGCAATTATTTCGCATCTCACCTCATTGCCCGAGGTTGCAAAACTTCCTGTTAACGGCGCAATTATCCTCGTTGTTATCAGCATCGTACTGACCCTCATATCAGGTCTTATTCCCTCAAAAATCGCATCAAGGAAAGACCCCGTTGAGGCATTGAGAACAGAATAATTATATAATCAACGGCTTGCTCGGAATTCTATCTGTGCAAGCCGTTGATATTTATGTGCGCCTTGCGGCATAATCGGACTGACGCAGAGATCTGTCCCTGCAATATCAAAAAAACACCGTAATCGGAGTTAACTTCGATTACGGTGTTTGATTTTATGCTTTCGGAAGTGCAACTATTGCCTTAAATAAATCGCCGTCTATCTGCAAACCGAGTTTGCCTTTTTGCAGTTCGCATAAATCCTTTGCGATTGAAAGACCGAGTCCGCTGCCCTCGCCTGAGCGCGATGCATCTCCCCTGACAAATCGCTGTGTCAGTTCATCGGGCGAAATATCAAGCGGATGCTTGGAAATATTTTTAAATATAACCGAACCGTATTCAAGCCCTGCGGCAACATCAATATAAACTCTTGTTCCCTCAAGCGCATATTTTCTTATGTTTGAGAAAAGATTTTCAAATATTCTTGATGTTTTCTGCGAATCCGCAATTACCATAACGGGAGTTGACGGAGTTTTAAGCACGAGTTCAATGTCATACTTTTTAAGTTCATCCTCATGTTCACCTACTGCCTGAGCAGCAAATTCGCAAAGGTTGAGTTTAACAGCATGGAGTTCCACTGCACCCGACGACGCCTTTGATGCCTCAACCAAATCTTCAATGAGTTTCTTCATTCTGTGCGCTTTTTCATCAAGAATTGAAACATAACGCTGTGCCGTTTCATCCTCAATATCGCACTTTTTGAGCAGATCAACATAGTTGACAATTGAGGTAAGCGGAGTTTTAAGGTCATGCGATACATTTGTTATAAGTTCCGCTTTCATGCGCTGGTCTTTAACCGCGCTGTCAACGGCATTCTGCAAACCTTCCTGCATATAGAGAATATCGTCTGCAAAGCGGCTCATAAACGGCGGCATATATTTTTTATCTATATCCATGCCGAGTTCGCCTTTACGCATATCGGAAACAGCGTGCATTATCCTGTCCTGTGAAGTTATAAGCAGCAGCACAAAGCCGAGGATTGCAATATCTCCGAGAATGCCAAGCATAAAAAGAATGAAAGCAAATGCTTCATCATAACCTACCATAGCAACAGTTGCAATTACATAATAGATCGGGGTAATGATAATAAAAACAATTGTTGCCACGCATGCAAGAATCTTGAACTTTTTACCCTGACCTTTTGAATAATCGCAGTTGAAGATATAGCCGATTTTATCAGCAGTCTTTCTGCTCATTTTACATAACTTCTTGAAAATCCACTTGATTGGCCTGAGAAGGAAGAAAATAACCGAATACTTGAAGAAAGTTTTGTTGCGGATGTTTCTGACAAGGCTTGCATTAAGTCCCGTCCATATCATAAAGAACACAGCAACAAGAACGCCTTCAATTAAATTCATGTAAGAGCAGAATGAATAAAGAACTGTAATTATCAGTTCAAATGCACTCTCGGAAGCAAAACTGAACGGCTCAACCTCAAACACAATGCCGCAACATGCCGCAAAAGCCGCTGCCGCCATAACGGCAAGCCCCAGAATCCAGTTGATTTCAAACGGAACTTTGTCAAAGAAATTAATCTTTATTCCGTCTGCCGTTTTACCTGCCGCAGAAAGAAGATAAATGCACGCCGCAATCGCAATAAAAAGGCAGATTACCGTCAGCGCAAGATATGCGGTAAGCGGAATTGCTTGGTTATATGAATCAAAGGATTTTTTCATTACGGTGAATGCATCCGTACCGTTCTCTGAAAATGCAAAATAGGCTGATTCAATATTCTCAAAATATGCCATATCAAGAATGCTTTTGCTTGAAAATGAGCCGAAAAGTCCATCGTGCAGCATTCCGTATACGCCGTTTGTCAGGTTACGGCTTTTGCCGACAAGGAGTTGAGATTTGCCGTCTTTAAAGCCTTCTGCCCATGCCGTGCCGCCGAGTTTTTCAAGAATCTGTTCCTGAGTATCCGCAGCGGTTATACCGCAGTTGGTAAAAACTCTGCCGGAATTTTTATAGACAATAGCATAGTTTATGCTTTCCACGCTGTTAACTATGTCTGTGGAGTAACCGTTCCTGCTCCAGGAATATTGATTTCTTAAATGCTGTATGCGGTTCTGCTCAATAACGGCAATAGCATCCTCTTTTGTGCCCTCGCCGTAACAGGTGTATCCGCCTATAGCATTCAAACGGGCAAGCGCATCCGTAATATCGCCGATATACGCAGGCCAACCTCCGCCTCCATAGGGATCATAATAGGATATTACACCATCATTGTTATTCGCTGCAGCAAGCGCAGTTGTTGCCTGATTATTTTCAACAACCGTAGTTTCAGGTTCGATATGAGGTTTTGTAAACTCATAATCCACAAACTCATAATCGTAAAACTGATCCCTTGAAATCGGGCTTCCGTCATAACTGAAGAAATATCTGACATTTCTGTAGGTAAGCGCATATCTGTAGCGGTTCTGAGTGTCAACAAAAACTTCAATGTCCGATTCGTCAAGCAACTTATATGCCGCTTCCACCATATCCATGTCTTTATAATAGTTTTCAGAATAACTCTTTGCCTCGGGCGATTCAAGATATTCTTCAAAAGTCTGATACTCTGCGCTCTCGCCAACATTCAGAACCTGATGAATATAGTTGTTCATCGCCGAGCGGAAAACCGCCGTCTGAGTAACATGCACAGGATGCTCAAAGGCATTAAAATTCACAAAGCCTTTGATGAAGAGGGCTGCAAAATTGCCTGCCATAAAGAACATCAGCACGGCAAGCGCAAATGCCGCTGCTTTGACACCTCTGTTTTGCTTAATATTTTTCAATTTTGTATCCAATTCCCCACACCACCTTTAAATATTTTGGGTCCTTAGGATTGATTTCAATTTTTTCCCGGATTCGCCTGATGTGTACCGTGACCGTTTTTTCCGTGTTGTAGGCGGGCTCATCCCAGACCGCC
>SVPH01000001.1 GCA_015065965.1 Oscillospiraceae bacterium | reverse complement strand
AGGGAGCATCCTCAGGGCGATACAGCTTGCCTGCGAAAGCAGTTTCGTTCTTAGTGCACTGCACCAGAATTTCGGTGGCCTCCACAGCCTCCACGGTCACCTGCTTGCCGGTGCAGACATGCACAGCATAAGGACCTTCGGTGAAGACGTCCTTGCGGCTAACAGTCTCGGCCTGATCATCCCAGCCGAACACGATCTTGCCGGACAGCAACAGAACGGCAATTTCCTCGCCCTCGCGGCAGAAAGTACGCTTCTCGCCGGCAGCCATGCGATAGACGCGAACATCCATCAGCATTTCACTGTATTCATTGTCATAGGTGCAGAGAATCTCTTCGCCGTTTGCGTCAAATTCCGGATAACCAAAAAACTTACTCATGTTGATCCTCCATATTTTTAATTTCCTTGTGATCCCGAATCTCAGGTGATTCATCGGGTTACATACCGAAAAAATTATACCACGAGTTCCTTGCGATGTAAAGTCATGATGTTTCGCGTCCCAATTACCTTTTGGACTGATTTAGGATATAAAGAACCTCCCTCCGTCATTTTGACGGAGGGAAGTATATTCACAGAAAACAACCATTCGATAAATTGGAATATGTTGATTACATCGGTGTTCCTACTTCGATTAAGTTACCGTCCAAATCGTAGAATCGGATGACTCGTTGCCCCCAACTATGTGTCATAAGATGATTTACATATTCAATTGTGGGGTATAGTCTTTCTAATTTTTCAACAAATGATTCGATATCCTGCTCCTCAAAATACAATTCGCAAGAGTTGCTCTTTGGAATAATATCTCTATCTAAAAACGATTTCCATATTCTCTCGTCTTGAAGGACAAGACCCTCTGTTAAAATCATGTTGCCGTCGTTGTCAAGCACCAAATCTATACCAAACAAGTCGTGATAGAATTTTTTCGATTTTTCTATGTCTTTAACAACAATCAGAATGTTCTTCAATTTCATATCGTTTCTCCGTCAAATTCTTGTTTATTAATTTGATTATATCACTCATACCAATAAAAAAGCAACAGTTTTCAGGCTGTTGCTTTCATTGACTGTCAATCAGATTTAATTAAACTATTTTTAAATTCAGTTGAATCCCGTTCTTTTGTATGGTACAATAACAAAAAATCAAAAAGAGGGATATTATGAACATCAGAATTAAAAAGATTGTTTGCATTGTAATGACTTTATGTTTATGTTCTGTCTTTTTCGGAGCATTCGGTTTGACTTCATTTGCAGCAAACGAAAATGACAGCGATACAGTTCTCTATGTATCTCCCGACGCTGCAGATAAAGGTGAAGGAACGTTGGAGTCACCGATTAGTCTTTCAGGCGCAAAAGAGATGCTTAAAGGCATGAAAAATGAAAAGTCATCCGCAACTGTATATCTTCTCGGCGGAACATATTATTTTGATGATGCTTTATATTTCAATTCCGAAGATATGGCGAATGTTACATATAAAGCCTATGATAATAATCAGGTTGTTTTCTCCGGCGCTTATGAAATAAGTGGTTTTGAAGAGAATGAAGCCAACGGAGTCAAGGTTTTTACAAAACAACTTGATACTTCTGCAGATAATTGGTATTTTAAATCTCTTTTCAGCGATAACGGTGAAGTCAGGACAACCCGTTTTCCTGAAGAAGGCTATTTAACAGTTAAAGCCACCGCACCCGAAGATGACCTCTGGAATGAAGAAAACAGACCTTGGGAGTTCACTTACGGTCAGCGTTCTTTCTATGCAAATACCGATGATGTTCCCGATGAGTTTCATAATTCGGAGGATGTCAATATCCGTATTCTCCATTATTGGCACGATGAGTTGATGAATATAAAATCCTATAATGCAGAAACGGGAAAAATCGGCTTATCAAGACCCTCTACAATGGAAATAAGAGATATTGACCGTTATTATTTTGAAAATGTTTTTGAAGCCCTCAATGAGCCGGGTGAATGGTATCTCGATAAGGTTTCGGGCGTTCTTTATTATGTTCCGAAAGACGGTGAAAAGGCTGATACGCTCACTCTTTACGGTTCAAATGTTGACAGACTTGTTGATATAAACGGTGTTGACGGAATTTCCTTTGAGGGTGTTCGTTTCACCCGTACCGATTGGACAGAGCCCAAAGCCGACGGATTTTATGCAGGAACATGGTGGGAAGAAAACGATATGGATTTCCCACAGGCGGCAATATTTGTTGACGGTGTTGTTGCTGTTAGATATGCAGAAAATGTTCACCTCAAAAACTGCGAATTCACCCATCTCGGCGGCACTGCCGTAAAATTCGGATTCGGTGTAAAAAATTCATCTGTTGAAAACTGTTATTTTGAAAATATCGCCGCAACCGCTGTTTATGCAGGCGGTGAAAACTGCTTACCCGATCACGAAAATTATACACAGAACATAACCATCAAGAACAATGAAATATATAAATACGGCAGAAAATTCTTCAGCGCAATCGGTATTCATATAACCTTCTGCGATACTGCCGAAGTGGTAAATAATGAAATTCACGACGGTTATTACACAGGTATTTCTGTCGGCTGGCTCTGGAGTTATGATTACCACGCAACCAAAAACATAAATATCAGCCGAAATCTTATTTACAATATCGGTCAGGGATGGCTTTCCGATATGGGCGGTATATATATGCTCGGCAAACAACCCGGAACTGTTTTAAGTGAAAACGTTATTCATAACGTTGCCGCTGACCCCGGTGAAGGCGGTTACGGAGGTTGGGGTATTTATCTTGATGAAGGCTCTTCCTTTATGACGGTTGAGAAAAACCTTGTTTATGCCTGCGGCAGCCAGAGTTTCAATGTTCACTACGGTAAAGGCAACATTATCAGGAATAATATTGCTGCACTCAGCAGAGAAGGTCTGATGAGTCCCGGTATAGATAAAGGCGAAACCCACGCAACGGCGATGTATTATAACAATATTTTCCTTACATATAACAAAGCACCGATTTATATTGAAATGCTGAATCCCTCACATTTCTATGATAACGGCAATCTTATGTGGAGCCTTACAGAGGGCGATGAACTTTATTTCAACACAAGCGAGTATGTTTACACCCTCGAGATGGCTCAGGACAAGGGATTTATTCATTTCCCGTCTGTTGCCGACCCGATGTTCAAGGATGCCCTTAACTTTGATTTCACTTTAGCAGAAGACAGCCCTGCATTTGCCCTTAATTTTGAAGCATGGGATTATTCTCTGGCAGGTACAATTAAAGACACGGTAATAGGTCTTGACAAAGCAGGCGGTCAGACAGCCTATAATGCCGAATCCGAGTTGCAGCCCGATACGGAATTTGAACATAACTTATTCGGAGGCTATATTCCTTATATTGTATTTATCCTTCCCACACTCCTGGCATTGGCTTGGCTTATTATCGGTGTAATCAAGGGCAAAAAGACAGTAACATTGCCGATATTTGCCGCTGTTATTTCAGTGCCTTTGTTTGTTGTGGTTTATAATTTGTACCTTGAATGGATAGAAATTCTCTATTTCTTATCTGTATTTGCATTGGCGGCACTTGCTTCTGTTCTTCCCACATGCGTTGCAGTTGAAAAAGGCAAAACGAAGAAAGGCGTTGTTTTGGCGTTTGTTGTCAACTTCATTCTTTCGGCAGGCATTTTTCTTGGTCTTGCAGGCATTCTTAATATGCTTTTGCGTTCGGGAAGCCCTGAAGTAATTTCACTTGCATGCGGAGCAATGTTTATCTATATGCTTGTTGAAACAATCCGTCTTTTAAAGGCGTACAAAACAAAATAATTTTTACAAAAGAGAAAGGAACTGATTTTCGTCAGTTCCTTTTTTTATATATTCAGTTCTGTAAATATAAGTTTTTCTGACTGTTCAACAAATCGGAAATCTGACAATTCGTTATTGTTATAAAAACAAACTGAACTTATATACCGCTATTTGACTTTGTTTTAATATTTTTATATAATATTATCCAATCCCGATTTTAATTTACGGAAGGTGATAATGTGATTAAAGAAAAACTCAGCAAAAAGAATTGGTTTATAATCACTCTGTTTTGCTTCGTGGGCGGTATAGCCTGGAATACCGAAAACATGTATTTCAACACGTTTATTACCAACGAAATATATGCCGATGTATCACAGGCGGCTATTCTTGGTTCAATGGAAGCAACAACCGCTGTAGCCCGTATGGTTGCACTCTCTGCTGTTGCAGCAGTGCTTACAACATTTATAATGGGTGCATTGAGCGATAAACTTAAAAACCGCAAGATGTTCATTTCGGTCGGTTATATACTCTGGGGTATTGTTACGGCAATGTTCGGTTTCATTACAAAAGATAATGTTGCAAATCTTCTTAATCTTACCGATGAGGCTAAAATTCTCGGTACAACGGTATGGTTTGTTATCCTTATGGATATTGTGATGACCTTTATGGGTTCAACAAGTAACGATGCGGCATTTCAGGCTTGGGTAACGGATGTTACCGTTCCGAAGCAAAGACCGATTGTTGAAACGGTTTTATCCGTTGTAGGCACAATATCGTCGTTTGCCGTGACCGGTGTAGGCAGTTTTGCGCAGGCAGGTACTATTACATATAAACTTTTCTTCGGCGTGCTCGGTCTTGTTGTTACTTTGTGCGGCGTTCTTGGTTTATTTCTCATTAAAGACCCTCCCCGCACTTTACAACGAGAAGATAACTCGTCTTATTGGTCAAATCTTTTTTACGGTTTCAGACCTTCCGTTATAAAAGAAAATGCAAGACTTTATCTTTCTCTTGCATCATTCTGTTTTGCTATTATTTCTTTCCAAGTTTTCTATCCGTATCTTCTGACATATGTTCAGTATGTGGTTATTCCCGATAACGGCGGAGTTAATAATCTTCTGAAGCCTTCGATAATAATAACCGCAGTTTTAGTTTTGGTTGTAACTCTTGCATCTATCGTATTTATGCTCAGATCCTCAACAAAGAAAAAGGGAGTATGCCTCATAGCGAGCGTAATTATTATGACTCTCGGATTCTTCCTTCTTTCAACAAGCACGGGAATTTACGTTATTCTTATAAGCATTGTTCCCGTTGTTCTCGGCAACGCAATAGTTAACATTCTGTTCGGCGCTGCCGTCAAAGACTTTATCCCCGAAGGCAAGGCAGGTATGTTCCAAGGTATCCGAATGATATTCGTTGTTCTCCTTCCCATGATTATCGGACCGGTTATCGGCGATAAGGCTTGTCAGTATGCCGCAAGAACAATTGTAAATGAAGTCGGAGCAGAAGTAATCGTGCCTGCAAAGAATATGTTTCTGTGGGCAGGTGTTGTGTGCATATTTGCATTGATTCCCTTGTATTTCCTTGTCAGAAAGGGATTTGACAATAATAAAGCCGATATTGATGAGGTGACAGTATGAATAAATGGAATTTCTATACATCAAAGGAACTCAAACCCGAAGGCTGGCTTCGCCGTCAACTTGAAATTCAGGCAGAAGGCTTAAGCGGCAATCTTCACAAGATATGGCCCGATATCCGTGACAGTGCGTGGATCGGCGGCAAGTGTGAGGGTTGGGAAAGAGTACCTTATTGGCTCGACGGTTTTATCCCTCTTGCTTATCTTCTTGAAAATGAAGAACTGATTGCAACAGCAAAAAAATATATTGATGCAATTATTTCAGCACAAGAGGATGACGGTTGGATTTGTCCCTGCAAAAAGGAAGAAAGAACAAAATATGACACATGGGCAATACAACTTATCTGTAAAACTCTCAAGGTATACTACGACTGCTCGGGAGATGAAAGAATTCCCGATGTCATTTACAGAGTGCTAAAAAACTATTATGCTCTTCTTAAAAGCGGAGAAATCAGTTTGTTTAATTGGGGCAAGAGCAGATGGTTTGAAACATTTATTTCTCTCAATTTCTTGTATGAAAAATATAATGAGGATTGGATAAAAGACCTTGCAAAAATTATTAAAGAGCAAGGCTTTGATTACAATACTGCAATTGATTCATGGGAAAAGCCGAGCCATATATGGCATCATAATACTCACATAGTAAACATCGCCATGATGCTTAAAAGTGAAGCCGTTTCTCACGAATTGCTCAGTGAGGATTACACCGATAATGCTGAAAAACTCCGTGAAATTCTCGATAAGTATAACGGAACGGCATTTGAAGGCTTTACCGGTGACGAGGTGCTTTCAGGTCTTGACCCTACAAAAGGCACTGAACTTTGTGCGGTTGTTGAGCAGATGTATTCCTATGAGGAAATATTTGCTCATACGGGTGATAACAAGTGGGCAGAAAGGCTTGAAATTCTTGCATTCAACGCCCTTCCCGCAACACTCAGCGAGGATATGTGGACTCATCAGTATGTTCAGCAGGTCAATCAGATTGCCTGCCAAAAAACAATGATTATGGCACCTTGGAGCACAAACGGTCCTTATGCACACACATTCGGGCTTGAGCCGAATTTCGGCTGCTGTACCGCAAACTTCAGTCAGGGATGGCCAAAATTTGCGCTTTCGGCATTTATGCACAGCGGAAACAAGATAATAAACGCGGTTATGCTTCCGTCCGTTCTGAAGACTGACGGAGTTACAATCAGGCTTGAAACCGACTATCCGTTTAACAATAAGATGCACTACTACATAGATGCTCAAAAGGATTTTGATTTTGTAATCAGAATTCCCTCTTTTGCAAAAAATTTAAAAGTTAACGGTAAGAGTGCAGAATCCCGTGACCTTGAATTTGAAATAAAGCAGGGCAACACGGAAATTGAACTTGAATTTACGGCAACACCGTATTTCAAAGAAAGGCCGAATAATCTTTATGCTTTGCAGATGGGTTCACTGCTTTTCTCTGTTCCCGTTGCCTATAAAAAGGAAATGCGTGAATACACCAAAAAAGGAGTTGAACGCAAATTCCCGTATTGTGATTATCAGTTTATTCCCCAAACACCGTGGAATTACGGATATGCCGATTCAGATTTTGAAATAACATACAATAAAATCAGTGATATTCCGTTTTCACAGAATAATCCTCCCGTATCGATCAAAGCAAATATGCGGCAGATTGACTGGGGACTTAAATTTCCATACAAAAGCATTGCAAGAAAAACTCCGAAATCAAGAAAACCTGTTTCCGAAGTGCAGAAAATCGAACTCTGTCCTTACGGTTGTACAAGACTTCGTATGACTGAAATGCCGTTGATTGATTAAGCGTTGCATAAAATTTCAATATGAACAGAGAAACTAAAAGAATTTATTTGTTAATAAGGGGCTGTTATGAACCTTGTCGCTGTTTACAGACCGCTGAAATAAACGGTTTTCTATAACAAATTTTAAACCGAAAAGAGGGATGAAATGCTGTTAAAAATAGTTTCATTTATCGCTTCGATAATTCTTATGTTTACTCCGTCGGCTACCCTGCCCGAAAAAAGCGATGTTCTTGTTGAAATGCTTGATAACTTAAGCGAAAACAGAACGGCAGACGAGATAAACGGTGCAAACGGAACAAAATTCTATATTCAGCGCCCTAAATCCGAAAAGATGAATGTCATAAACGCATCATGTTTCGGTCTTTCTGAAGAAAACGAAGATAATTTTTCTGCTTTTCAGAGTGCGCTCAATTACTGCTCAAATCACCCGCAGACTAAACTTGTTATTGACAAAGGCACTTATTATTTCAGAAACGCAAACGGTCTTGATGCCAACAACTGCACAGATTTGTTGATTGAAGGCTCCGATGCAACCTTTGTCTTTTCTTCAACGGGATATAAGTTTTTTATCAGAAACAGCGATTGTGTTGAAATCCGCAACTTAAATTTTGACTGGAACTGGACAGAAAGTCCCCTTGCTTCGGTTGTTACTGTTCAGAACAGCAACTCTGATGCCGATACCGTTGACCTTGTTTTCAGGAATGCGGAATACTGCAATGAAAACAACCGTTTGATGGCAATTACTCAATGCGACCCCGAAACATTAACCTTCGGTGCAAAATATTCGTCAAAAGAGGTTTATCTTTATCAGGATGTAACCGCCGTGAAGTCTGTTCAGAAAATTTCGGATAATACTCTGCGTGTTAACCACAACGGCTGTATGGATAATTTTGAGAACGGCGAAATTTATATTCTCAGGCATTATGTATATGACGGAACAATTTTCAACATAAGAGATTACAGCAAAAATATAACCTTTGACAATGTAAGCATTTACGGCAGTTCCGGTATGGCTTATATCTGCGAGGGAAACTGCTCGCATTTTCAGATTATCAACAGTTTTATCGGGGTTAATCCGGAACACAAAAACAGCCGATGCGTGTCATTGACAGCCGATGCAATTCACATTGTTAACACCGACGGATGCTTCAATATTTCGGGCTGTGACATAAGCGGAATGGGCGACGATGCAATTAATGTTCACGACGGTCTCGGCTATATTTCCGAGATAAACGGCAATACCCTTACGCTGATCGCATCCGCAATGAGGCTTGAAGCAGGCGATGCTCTTGCCTTCAAGAATGACAAATTTGAAAATACAAATACAACTGCAAAGATTGTTTCCGTCAAAACTCTTGACTGGATAACAAAAGAGGTTGTTGTTGAAAGTCTGCCCGAAAATATAACGGCAGGCTGGACTGCATACAACACAGAATGCAACAGCGGTAACTATGTTATCAGAAACAATTATTTCCACGAAAACAGAGCAAGAGGCTTGCTTCTGCAATCCTCAAACGGACTTTGTGAGAACAATCGATTCTATAAAACTATGGCTCAGTCGATAAAGGTTGTTATGGATATTGAGCCCACTCTCTGGCAGGAGGGCACGGGTGTCAATAATCTTATCATTCGCAACAACACTTTTGAAAAATGCAACTTCAGCGACTGGGGCTCGGTAATAGAAATCGGCACGAATATTGCAGGCAAATCTGCCGAAACCGCCGTTTTCACAAACATTGAAATAACCTCAAACATTTTCAAAGACATTCCGTCAAGGCTTATGAGAGCAAACAATGTGAACGGTCTTGTTTTCAGTTCAAATACCGTTGATATCGGCGAATTCTTTGATAAAACAAATCTGCAGGGCAAAACTTATTTCGGTAAACACTGCAATAACATCAATTATTCCGATAATGAATATACCGACAGCGGATTTCTTGGCAACAAAAAAATTGCCCAAACCGACGGTATATCAGTCTGGGCAGAGGTTAATTCTCAGTTGTAATAAAAGTCAGAAGTGAATCTGCTTGTTGAAATATATGCAAGCATTTTCTCCGAAAAAAATGTCAATATTTTGTCAATTTCAGACTAAGCGGTTTTACAGGTTACGGCAATTCATGATAAACAACCGGGGGAAACCTCAATTTATCAAAAGCATTCGAAATAATTATACTTTAATCAAGCGGAATATAAGGAGATAAAATTATGTCAGTTATTTCAAAATTTCTCAGTGTTATTATGATGATTCCGGCTCTCTTCGGCATTTATTTGGAAGATGCAAATGATACCGAGGCTGTATACAAAGAAAACATTGCATCAATATCTTTTGAAAACAATATTGAAACAGCAATTGCACAGGTTGATTTATATGATTTGATTCTTGAACATTATAATTCTCCGTTGCCTGAAGGAAAAACAGAGAAAAAAGCCATCGTTATCGGATATGACGGCTGCCGTGCAGACGCACTCACATACATTGCAGATTCTCCTTTCGGCGGCATAAACAAAATGCTTAAAGACGGTGCATCATGTAATCTCATCTACTGCGGCGGTGTAAATTATCCTGCTGTTAACACACAAAAAACATCAACCGCTCCCGGCTGGTGCTCCGTGCTGACAGGTGAATGGGCAGACAAAACAGGCATTACAGGCAACGGTATAACAAAAAGCCTTGAATACAAAACACTTCTTACTACACTTACGGAAAACCAAACCATTGATTCAGCTTCTTTTACAACTTCATGGGACGGTCATTTCTCAACCGAAGACGGTACATACAACCTTGAAAAAGCATATTGTGAAAAGAACAATCTTAATGTATCCTTCAATTACTGTTTGGAAGACATTGCATCGGCAAGCACAGTAATCAAAGATATTAAATCAGAAGATTGTTCCGATTTCATCTTTGCCATATACGAAGGTACTGACCATGCAGGTCATGCGTTCGGTTTCTCCGTGCATAATCCTATATATAAAGCAGGATTTATGCTAAACGATATCCTTGCTTACAATACTGTCAAAGCAATTGAAAAAAGAGATACCTATGAAACGGAAGACTGGCTTATTATCATAACCTCAGACCACGGCGGATTCGGAGCAGGTCACGGCGGACCTACAATTCAGGAAAGAATGACTTTCATTATCTGCAACAAAGAAATCTGAATATAAAACGAACACCGTTCAGGCAAACGTCTGAACGGTGTTCGTTTATTTTATCATAAGTTCCGCTGACTTGCGTAACGCTTCTGCAGAAAAAGACGGTATTCTGCCCAGCGCATCGGGACCTACATTGAGAAGATAGTTTATGCCTAATGAGTTGAGTCTGTTTCTTCTCTCCGCTATCTCTTCAGGCGTAATCCAGTTCTGGTCATAATATTTGTAGCCCCATGAACTGTTGAGAGTTCCTGCTGTTTCATAAAGACCGTATGGTGAATATTTGAAACCGTCAATGCTGTTCGGGTCAGTATTTTCGTCTGCCCTGAACTCTGTAGGATACTCGTTATCGCCAAGCGATACATAGTCATATGCACCGTTGCCTATTCTTGAATTAATCAGGCAATCAGGCTGATATTCTTTAACAAGTTTATTGAGTTCCAGACTCTGCTCTTTTGTTATGGTATGCGGAACATCAAACCAGATAAGGCAGAGTTCACCGTATTTAGTCAGAATTTCTTTGACCTGCGGTTTTATTTTTTCTTCAAAACAAATTGAAAAATCTTTTTTGCTTCTGTCGGGGAAATCCCAGTTATTATCCCACGAAACGCCTGAACAGCCGGAAAGATTTGTATAGCCTCCGCCATGGGGATGATGCCAGTCAAGCTCCTGCGAATAGTAAAGTCCGAACTTTAAACCGTGTTTGTAGCAGGCTTCGCCAAGTTCGGCAACAACATCCCTGCCAAACGGAGTTGCATCAACAACATTAAACGAATCCGCCTCTGATTTAAACATTGCAAAACCGTCATGATGCTTTGATGTGAACACAAAATATTCCATACCGCAGTCTTTTGCAAGGCGAATCCATTCATCCGCATTGAAATATATGGGATTAAAAATACCTGCTAATTTTGAATATTCGGCATTCGGGATAGGCATAAAACTCTGAATCCACTCCGCATAATCACGCACACGGCGTCCGTTATATTCGCCGCCCAAAGCGGAATACAAGCCCCAGTGCACCATCATGCCGAATTGTGCGGATTTAAACCATTCTCTGTTATTCATCGTTACTCCTTTTTTATACGATACTTTAATAACGGCCGCGCGGAAATCCGTGCGACCGTTTTATGAATGCTGATTATAATTTTGAGAATCCGTGGCAATTGATAAGCGCATCAATCTTTTTGCCTGCCTTGCAAAGCGGGCATTCATGGGCAGGACAACTGAAATACCCCTGCAAATCTTTGGGATTGAAAACAGACTTGACTTCGTATCCGCTGCACTCGCTTTCAGTTGAGAAAATTGCTTCTATTCCGACAGGTTCGCCGCCGTAATACTTAACTGCTTCAACCGCGGCTTTTACGGTAGCGCCCGATGCAACCGAAACAGCAAGAATGAGCACATGCTTACCCTGAATCATGGGCACAATATTATCCCTGAAAAGGATCTGAGAACCGCCGATAATTTCAGGAGTAACAACATAAATTGTCTGGTGGGCATTAATATTCATCCAATTGTTTTTTGTAAGTTCATCAGCAAGACATGTACCTATAACTTCAGTTCCGTCAAGGCAAAGAATGGTATCAACAATCCTGACTTTGTAATTGGAATTGCTGCAAAGTTCCTTCGCAACAGCCTTTGCTTCAGAAAGACGCGACTTCTGCGCAGCAACATCTATATAATAGTTGCTGTGAGAATGTGTTGATGCAAAATGACCCTCTGCGACACGAAGAAAAAGGTTGTTTTGCTTTGTTTTGATTTTAGTGATGCTTGTTGTAGGCATAGAAAAATCCTCCTTGTATTTTGGGTTGCGTTTGTATTTCACAAAAATTATGAATTAATTATGGAATTAAGACTTTATATTCTGCGCTTTAAAATACAAACCGTACTTTTTTCTGATTTTAGGATGACAAAAAACAGTAAGTGATTCTGCAAGCCTATATGCGGTAAAAAATCCGCTTTTCAGAAAATGCACAGCACCTCTGCCGCTCATGGATTTCAAGGTGTTTTTTATAAGTTTGTTAAGCTGTTCACCGGGAGAATTGTCGGTTTGTGTGGTAAGACCTACCAAGCGGAAATACAACTTTATAATCTTCAATTCTTTTGAAGAAATTTCGGAAACATTAACCGAAAGTTGTTCACCAAAACTGATTTTTGAATACTCGTCAAGTGTTTTTAACGGCGTTATCTTTCCTTTTTCCACAAGTTGCTTATACATAACCGTTCCCGGAACAGGCGTATAAAAACTCAACCCTAAAACAGCACCTTTGCTTTTAATTTTCTGAGCCAATTCAATGGTTTTTTTAATATCTTCTTCTGCCTCACCCGGCAGCCCGAATATAAACATTGCTATTGGTGTTATCCCTGCCTCACGACAGAAACAAATGTTTCTTTCTATATTATCACATTTAATCTTTTTACCTATACTTTTAAGTACTCTTTCCGAACCTGATTCCAACCCATATTTTAATGTGCGGCAGCCGGATTTATACATGAGTTCGTAGGTTGCAAGGTTGTTTACAACATCAACTCTCATAAAACCGCTCCAGCAGGTGTTCAATTCGCTGTCAATCAAAGCATTGCAAAACTCTATGACTTCATCTTCATTTGCAAACAGCAAATCATCCGTGAACTCAAAGCCTCCTGCGCCTTTTTCTTCAACCAAACAACGCATTTCTTCTATCACAACCGAAATCGGTCTTTTTCTTCGTGTTGATGAGTGAAAGAGATGATTGTAACAAAATGTGCAACTTCCAGTACATCCTTTAGAATTGTAAGTTGTAAGCATGTTATCAAAGCCGTAGTTGATTTGAAAATATTTTTCAGCATCCACAAGAGACCAATCAAGACTCGGCAAAACAGAAAGATCCATAAACTCCCTTTTTTCTGTTTGTATATATTCTCCGCTTTTGAGATAAGCCAACCCTTTTATATCATCAAAAGTTCTTTTATTTTTAAATGCTTCGGCAAGTTCCAACCACGTAAACTCACCTTCGTTGATACTCACATAATCGGCATAACCGCTTTCCAATATTTCTTGGGATATAAACGAAGCCAAAGGGCCACCCCAAATAACAGGAACACCATATTCTCTTGCAGCCTTTGATATAACAACTGCATCTTCAATAAATTCATTCGATATTACCGAAACACCCACCATATCGGGCTTGTTCTTCGTAAGTATCAATTCAACCTTTTCTTCATTAAAAAATCGGTCACAGATAACAGTTTCATGTCCGTTGTTATTCAGAAAAGTTGCTATAGAGATAAGTCCCAACGGAGCATAAGAAGGTAAATAAGAATTTTCTATTCGAGGATAAAACAAAACTGTCCTCATACACTTTCCCCCTTTTTTTCGGAAGTGCTTTCATTGTTCTCCGCTTCTTCCAAATTTTCCAACGCTATTCTCACTGCTTCAACAACAAAAGCAGAAAAAGTACACTGCTTTCCGTTAATTGCATTTTCAACTCTCTCAATAACGTCGTTAGGAAAGCGAACACATTTATTGGTAGTAGGCGGTATCGCCGGAATTTGAAACTTCTTCATCGAATCACCTTTTTTCTCTTTCTTAAAAATAATTATACAAAAACTATCGTTTTCTTCCTGCATTGCATTTGCATTGCAATATCTCATATTTATACAAAATAATTACCGATATTCCAATAAATAATGCATTGATATTGACACAAACTCGTGCTATAATTATGCTGTAGAAAAAGGGCATTGATGCTCTGATGATAAAAATTTCTGTTTAGGAGGAAAATTCAATGAAAATGTCATTCCGCTGGTACGGCGAATCAGACCCCATTTCACTTGAGTATATCCGCCAGATTCCGAATATGCGCAGCATTGTAAGTGCAGTTTACGATGTTAAGCCCGGTGAAGTCTGGCCGGAAGAAAGCCTTGCAAAAATGAAAAAACAGTGTGAGGATAACGGTCTTGTTTTTGATGTTGTTGAGTCAATTCCCGTGCATGAGGATATCAAACTCGGCAGAGGAGAAGTTGACAAACTTATTGATGTTTACTGCGAAAATATCCGCCGCTGTGCAAAATACGGTGTTAAGTGCGTAACATACAACTTTATGCCCGTTTTTGACTGGACACGCACCCAACTTGACAAAGAAGCAGCCGACGGCTCAACAAGCCTCGTTATGTATTGGGAACAAATGAAAGGTCTTGACCCTCTTAAAGATGATATTCATCTGCCCGGCTGGGATTCAAGTTATACTCAGGAACAAGTCAGGGAACTTATCTCCGCTTACGGCGAAATCGGCGAGGAAGGTCTTTGGGCAAATCTTGAACGTTTCCTTAAAAAAGTCATTCCCGTTGCAGAAGAATGCGGTGTGCGCATGGCAATCCATCCCGATGACCCGCCGTACCCCATTTTCGGCCTGCCCAGAATCATTACCTGCGAAGAAAATCTTGACAGAATGCTTGCTGTTGTTGACAGCCCTGCAAACAGCCTTTGCCTTTGCACAGGTTCTCTCGGCTGCGCAGCATCAAACGATGTAACTGCAATGGTTCGTAAATACAGCGCAATGGACAGAATTGCTTTCATGCACATGAGAAATATTCTTATTCTTCCCGACGGAAGTTTTGAAGAACAGGGTCATCTTTCAAAGTGCGGCAGCCTCGACATGTATGAAATTACAAAGGCTCTTGTTGAAACAGGATTTGACGGCTATGTAAGACCTGACCACGGCAGAATGATTTGGGGCGAAACGGGCAAACCCGGCTACGGTCTTTTTGACCGCGCTCTCGGTGCCGCATATATCAACGGACTTTTTGAGGCTTGTGAAAAAGCCGTTAAATAAATCGGAGGTAATATAATAATGAACGCAATTTCAGAAAAAATAATGTCAATCGGCGTAGTGCCCGTTATAAAACTCAACAACCCCGAAAGGGATTCGGTTGCTCTTGCAAAGGCTCTTGTTGAAGGCGGTGTTCCCGTTGCGGAAGTAACTTTCCGTGCAGCAGGTGCCGCAACCGCAATTAAACTCATGAGCGAAAATGTTCCCGAAATGCTTGTAGGCGCAGGAACGGTTCTCACAACAGCACAAGTTGACGAAGCAATTGCTGCAGGCGCAAAATTCATTGTAACTCCCGGTCTTGATGAAGAGATTGTTAAATATTGCCAGAGCAAAGATATTCCTATCTATGCAGGCTGCACAACCCCTACAGACTACCACACTGCATACAGACTCGGTCTTGATGTTCTCAAGTTCTTCCCTGCTGAACAGAGCGGCGGTCTTGCAAAAATCAAGGCTATGAGCGCACCATTCCCCATGTTTAAGGTTATGCCCACAGGCGGTATTTCACTCAAAAATCTCGGTGAATACCTCGCATGCCCCGTTATCGCTGCATGCGGCGGCTCATACATGGTAACCGCCGACCTTATCGACAATCAGAAATGGGATGAAATCATCGACCTTTGCAAAAAATCGGTTGAAATAGTCAAGGAGGCAAGAAAATAATGGCAAGAGTAGTAACCTTTGGCGAAATTATGCTTCGCCTTGCACCCAACGGATATTACCGCTTCTTTCAGGATGACCAACTTCAGGCTACCTTCGGCGGCGGTGAGGCAAATGTTTCCGTTTCACTTGCAAACTACGGTTTTGATTCCGTTTATGTAACAAAACTCCCTGCTCACGCAATCGGTCAGGCAGCGGTTAATTCACTGCGTTACTTTGGCGTCGACACAAGCAAAATCGTTCGCGGCGGCGACAGAGTAGGCATATATTTCCTTGAAAAAGGCGCTTCTCAGAGAGGCAGCGTATGTATTTATGACAGAGCGCATTCCGCAATTCAGGAGGCTGATCCCTCTGATTTTGATTGGGACAGCATTTTTGAAGGCGCAGACTGGTTCCACTTTACAGGCATCACCCCTGCTCTGGGTGCAAACCTTGTTGAAATCTGTAAGCAGGCTTGTATAGCAGCCAAAGCAAAAGGTGTCAAAGTTTCATGCGACCTTAACTACAGAGGCAAACTTTGGACAAGAGCAGAAGCAAGGGAAGCAATGAGCGAACTTTGCAAATATGTTGATGTATGCATTTCAAACGAAGAAGATGCAAAAGATGTTTTCGGCATTGAGGCTGAAAATACAGATATCTACGGCGGAAAACTCAACAAAGAAGGCTACAAATCGGTTGCAAAGCAACTTGCCGATAAATTCGGTTTTGAAAAAGTTGCAATCACCCTCAGAACTTCAATTTCCGCAAGCGATAATGACTGGGCAGGCATGCTCTATGACGGCGAGAACTACTGTTTCTCAAAAGAATATCACCTGCGCATAGTTGACAGAGTTGGCGGCGGCGACAGTTTCGGCGGCGGATTGATTTATGCTCTGCTCAGCGGAAAAGATACACAAAGCGCAATTGAATTTGCGGTTGCAGCATCGGCACTCAAGCACTCAATCGAAGGCGACTTCAACAGAGTTTCGGTTGCCGAAATTGAAAAACTCGCAGGCGGCGACGGCTCGGGAAGAGTACAGAGATAAGAACACAAAAAATTACAGGGACTGATATCAGTCCCTGTTTTTATTATGCTTTTACAGTTTCAAGAACTTTGTTTTTATGCATACGAAGGAACTGCTTGAGTTCTCCCTCGTCAATACCATCCGCATCAAGATCACCTTGCTTTTCCTGAGTCCACAGATAATCATCTGTAATTCTTCCGCCAAAACTGTTTGTTGCGGAATAATTGATTCTTACGCTGTATACAATTACCACTATCTGCTTGCCCAATCTGTCCTCTCTGACAGAACCAACCGCAGTGTGTGTTGCCGAATTTTCCTGATATGATGCAGGATCCTTCAGTTTTGCTTTAAGTTCGTTTCTGGCCGTGTTTGTGTTATCAACGCCTTTAGCCGCCTCGACACTTGACCAAAGATAAAGATGCTTGCTGTATTTATAATTACCAAGTTCTTTGAACTTTTCTGCCGCTAAATGATAAAGTTCATCCTCTATGTAGTTTATGGCAACATTATACTGTGCATTTTTCAGTCCTTCGGTTACATCCTCTGTTCCGCTGTATACAGAATAAAGATTCATAACAGTTTCATAATCTTTGTTTGCTTCCGCCTGTTTTGCAAAACCGAAAATTGCTTCGTTGGTTTTTTCATCAAATGTAAGGCCTTTATCCTTACCGAGACTTGCAAGTGAAGCATAACCGCTTGCTTTTTCAGCATCAACCTTATTTATGTCAACTTCACTTATTTCATCCGCAATATCGCTATCGTATTTATCGGTATTTTCCGAGCACACCTTAAAAAGATATGCCGCAGCACCGTATTCCTCTTCTGAGATTGCTTTTTTGCCGAGTTTAAAAAGTGTTTTTTGTTCTTTGGATTCCGACTCTTCAAATTCCAGATATTCATCAACCAACTGTTCGAGGGTGGTTGTTCTGCTGTCGGGATTCGAAATATATTTATTTATATTCTTCTTTGCCGAAGCAGAAAAAATGGTGGGTGATAAAACGCAGAACGCAATAAAAGCGGCAACGATAATGCCGAGAGTTTTCATTCTTTTTTTGCGTTTTGCTTTCTTCTTTGCTTTTTTTGCTTCTGCCTCTGCTTTTTTTGCATCTTCCTTCTCTTTTTCCAAAGTGCGCATTGCATTGAGATAAGCCTGTTCCCTGTCTGCATTATTCAAATCAACAGCAGGCTGCTCAAATCTCTGAGTATCATTTTCTTTCACGGTTATAACCCCTTTCAATTTCACAATATGTTTTATAACATATTTTATGTTAACAATAATAACATACTGTGACATTAAAAGTCAAGTTATAATAATGGTGAGGTGATTCGCCATGAAAGAAAAACTTGTAATCAGTAAAAAAACGCTGAAAGGCGAAGACGGTTACAAAACATTTTCAATACGCATAAAAGACGAAACCGTAAATAATCTTGATAATCTTTCTAAAGAATCCAACCGTTCGCGCAATGAACTGATTAACATTTTGCTTGATTATGCAATTGAAAACTGTGAAATCAAATAACCACAGTGCGTAACGGTTTTGCATTCCATTCATACCATAACAAATATTTATACCGCTTCTATCATTTTAATGTTAAAGTGTGATAGAAGCGGTATTTTTTTGTAAATGATTCTTCGATTACGCTCGGTATGACAAACACATGGCAGTTTATTTGTTTTCCTCAAGATATTTCTCTGCAATTGCCGCTGCGCAATGCACAAGTTCCGAACAAGGTCGTTTTTTATAATACTCCTTTGTGCGTTCTTCCGGCACAGGAGCAGACTTTTTCTCTTGCAAACCGAGCAATTCACGGCATACTATCGAACCGTTTTCTTCTTTGAACTCCCCTGCCGCTTTTTGAATCAGCGCATAAAGTTCCGCTTTTTTTTCATGGTCATTAGGGTCTGTTGAAGCAAATCGGTTTGAAAGGACCATTGTCATGCCGCTGACCGCTCCGCAAACCTCACGCAGTCTGCCGAAACCGCCGCCAAAGCCTGCCGAAAGCCGCAGTGCTTCCTCTTTTGTAAGATTTGTATTTTCAAGAAAAGCGCAAAAAACCGCCTGACAGCAGTTGCATCCGCTCTCAAAAAGTTGCTTTGCATTATCTGCCTTGCTCATAGAAATCTCTCCTTTGTCGGTGTCTGTTTATACTTTTACTATAATAAATTGTTTTTTAATTGTCAATAACCCATAAAATTTATAAAAAGTTAAAAATTAACTATTCCATTTTTAAATGCGATGTGTTATAATGCAGTATAACCTTCTCAAATTTCTTTGAGAAAAATTTATAAAACGGAGGATATAAACAATGAAAATCGCAAACGTATCAAAGAAAATGCTTGCGCTCCTCATGGCAATGCTCATGATGTTCTCATGCATGGCAGTTGTTGCAAATGCCGCAGCAGCAACCATTACTCTCACTGAAGCAGACTATGAACTCAACGCTGATAAAGATGCTATCACCGTTAACAAAATCATGTATAACGGCAAAACAGCCGATGTTGTACTTACTCCTGAAAATGATGTAGAAGAAGTTCTTCATCTTAATGACGGCAGAACCCGTTTTGACGGCATCAAAACAGGCAAAACCTACACTATAATGGCAACTGTAACTGAAGGCGATGCAATAATTGCAATCGGAACTCTTTCAGTTTCTATAAAGAAATCGCAGAATGCTCCCGCAAATCCTGTTCCCACAGAAATCACTTCAACATCAATCGTCATTTCTGCTGTTTCGGGCTGCGAGTATCAACTTTCTGTTATTGAAAACGATTCAACAACAGTTAAATTCCCCTGGTCTGATTCAAAGGGCAGCGCTGCAATCAAGTACAACACACTTGATCCTGACACCAAATACCTTGTTGAAGCAAGAAAAAAGGCAACAGATACATATTATGAAAGCCCTGTTGCATCAATTGTTGTTATCACAAAAGAGTCCGGCACTTTGGAAGTTCCTGATCTCTTCCTTGAAGATAAAACAAACAAATCAATCACACTCGGCACAAAAGATAAAAATGTTGAATTCTCACGCGACGGTAAAACATGGCAGGATTCAAACGAATTCACCGGTCTTACAGCAAACACACAGTATACTTTCTATGCAAGATTCAAGTATGACGAAGCAAACGAAGATCCTTCACTTGTAAGCAACGCTATCGTTGTTAAGACAAACGAAAGAGCAAACACTCTTGCTCAAAGAAAGAACATCACATTTACTGCTAAAGACGGTCAGTATGCTAACGAAGGAATCGAATTCACCGTTAAGGGTGACGGCCCTGCAAACATGAACAATGTTATCTACGGTGATACAAGAATTGTTCCCATTGCTTATAACGTAACATTCGGTCAGACTCCCGTTACTTCTGCTTCATGGGATACCGTAAAACTTTCACAGACAGGCAAATTCACTGCAGAAGACTTTGCTGAAAAAACAGTTAAAATCGCTGTTATATTCAAAACTCAGGAATACAAAGGCAAGCTTGAAGACGGTTCAGCAAACTGGTCAGACGGAGAAGCATTTACTGAAGAATACGAAGTTAAAATCGGTAAGGTAAACAATATATGGACTCAGATCGGTTCATTCTTCGAAACAGTAGCAAACTTCCTTCTCGACACTGTACCCGCTTTCATTGCAGATGCAATGCAGAGCGATATCTGGGGCAGACTTTTTGCAGTTCTCGGCAACCTTGGCAAAGCCCTCGGTTAATAAAATAACAATATAAATTAACCCGTGTATTGCTCATTGCAGTACACGGGTTTTGATATGCAAATCAAAAACAGCAGACCGTGTATGGTCTGCCGCCTTTTCTTTTAGTCAAGTTTTGCCTTAAGGTAGTTATCGTAGAAATCCTTAACGCCTGCATAGAAATCGTCAACTGTTCCGTCATTCTTCATGATGTAATCAGCCATTTTTTCACTCTCACTGGTGTGGAAGATTTCTTCTTCATGAAGGTCATTTTCGCGAAGTTTTTCAACGCTCTTGCCATCTCTCTCTGAGCCTCTTGCAAGCATTCTCTGATAACGTACTTCATCATCGCTGATAACAACGTCAACAAGCACGAACTTGTCGCCGAAAGCCTTTTTGAAAACCTCAATATCTGAGGGAGGACGAATGCCCGAAACAAGGAAATTGGGGCTGTCCGATTCTTTAATCTTTTTAACAATCATTTCAGGGAAGAAAGTCTGACCGTTTGCAGCCATATACTTCTTTGATGTTGCGTGAAGATTATCACGAGTGAGTTCAAGACCGTCCTGGGCAGCGAGTTCTCTAACAACATCACCAATTGAAATCATAGGGAAACCGTAAGTTTTTGCAACATATTCAAGGAAAAAGTCCTTACCGGTACCATTTTTACCTACAGCGGCTAAAACCATAATAATTACCTCCAAAAATTTGATAATAAAATTTTACATTATTAATGCGAGTTTGTCAATCTTATTTCGTAACCTTACGAACATCTTCTTCCTTACCGAGCACAAGAAGATGCTCATCTCTTTCAAAACGCCTGTCGCCCGAAACAACAGGTTTTACTTCTCCGTTTTTCTTGGTTGCAAGAACAACAAGGTTATACTTAACTCTGAAATTGAGTTCTTTTACCGTTTTACCGACCCACCGGTCAAGAACATCAATCTCAAAAATCGAATAATCGCTGCCAAGGTCAATATAGTTAAATATATGCTCGCTGCTTTCGGTCACCGCATAACGCTCCGCCATATTCTTTTCGGGATAAATGACTTCATCCGCACCGTTGCGCAGCAGAAATTTTTCCTGAATATCTCTGTCCGCCTTGCTGATAACTTTCTTTGCACCGCATTCTTTGAGTTGGCTTGTTATCTCAAGGCTGTTTTGAAAGTTTTCGCCTATGCATACAAAACATGTATCAAATGACGGGATATCAAAAGTTTTCAGCACTTCAATATTTGTGCAGTCACCGATTTTTGCGCTGACAACATACGGCAGCATATCTTCGATTGCCTCTTCATTTTGGTCAACTATCATTATTTCACACTCGGTCTCTGCAAGGCTTTTGCAAAGATGATGACCGAAATGACCCATACCTATTATAAGAAACGACTTCATATTTTTCACCTTAACCTATCGTAATTTTTTCTCTGGGATTTTTAACGGGCGGTGCCGCTTTCTTTTCCATAAGTGCAAGGGCAAACGAAACGCTGCCTACCCTGCCGCAGAACATCAGAAATGCAACAATAAGCCTTGACGCAGTTGCAAGGTCACGGGTTATGCCCGTTGTCATGCCGACAGTACCTATTGCGGAAACGCATTCAAAAACAACATCGCCTATGTCCATATTCGGCTGAATGGCAAGAATTGCAATAACGCCAAAAATTGCAAGGCTTAAATTTGTGAATGCAACGGAACTTGCTTTGTGGATTGCATCCTTCTCAAGCCTTCTGCCGAAAATACCTTTTGACTGGCGGCGGGTAATTCCGTTAAAAGTTGAAATTGCAATAACCGCAAGTGTTGTTGTTTTTATACCGCCTGCAGTTGAACCGGGTGAACCGCCTATGAACATCAGGAACACTGTCAAAATTTTGCTTGCAGGCGAAAGCGCTGCAGTATCGGTTGAGTTAAATCCTGCCGTTCTTGCCGTAACGGAATCGAACAACGCATTAAGCAAACTGTGACCAAAAGACAATCCTTCATTTGTAAAATCTCTTTCAAATATAAGGAAAAGAATTGCAGGGATTATAAGCAGCAGTGCTGTAACGCTCAAAACAATTTTTGTGTGAAGTTGATAATATTTGAACTTCAGTTTCTTTTTACTGATATCATCCCATACAAGGAAGCCTATGCCTCCGACTATAATAAGCATGGATAATGTCAGAATGACAACAACATCATCCGAAAATCCGGTAAGTGAAGCATAAGGCTCGGTTATTCCCATAAGGTCAAACCCTGCATTGCAGAATGCCGAGATCGAATGAAAAACTGAATACCATATTCCTCTGCCCAAGCCGAATCTCGGAATAAACCTTGTTGCAAGCAGCAATGCGCCTGCGCTCTCAAAAATCGCTGTACCTACAATGATTTTGCCTGTAAGGTTGCGAATTGAGCCTATATGCTCAGTATTGATGCTTTCAACCATTATTTCTCTTTCACGCAGACCCATTTTTCTTTTAAGGAGCATTGAAAACATGGTGGCAATAGTCATAAAACCCAGACCGCCTATCTGAATCAGACAAATTATAACTATCTGACCGAAAAGAGTCCAACTCGTTGCCGTATCAAGTACAATAAGACCCGTTACGCATGAAGATGAAACCGCTGTAAACAAAGCAGGCACAAATCCTGCACTCTCGCCGCTTTGCGATGCAAAAGGCAGCATCAACAGAAGAGTTCCTATTAAAATTATTGAAATATAACCTATTGCTATTATTCTTGTTTGCGAAAATTTTCTTTTCATTTAAAAACCTCTGAATTTTTACTCTAATAAATAATATCATATGTAGCCATATTTTTCAACTGTACCTTGAAAATGTGTTTTATGAGTGATAAAATGGTAGGCGGTGATACTATGGAAAGATATATTGATTTACACACGCACTCCCTTAAATCCGACGGTTCAATGACCCCTGCCGAGGTTGTGCGTGAGGCAAAAAAAGCAGGGCTTTCGGCAATTGCTCTCTCTGACCATGACACTATCGACGGTATTCGCGAGGCAATGGAAGAAGGCGAAAGAATAGGAGTTGAGGTTGTCCCTGCTATTGAATTTTCAGTTAAGTCTGAAACCGAAACACATATTTTAGGCTATTATATTGATATTGAAAATTCCGATTTACTCAGAACGCTTGAAGAAGTTGTTGATTTAAGGATAGCAAGGAATCATGTGACATGTCAAAGACTGAATGAACTCGGCTTTGACATCACTCTTGAAGAAGTCCGCGCACTTGCACCGAATAATTTTGTAGGCAGAGCGCATTTTGCAAGAGTTTTGATGGATAAAGGTTACACAAAAAGCGTTAAAGAGGGCTTTGATAAATATATGTCCGCAGGTCAGTATGCATATTGCGAACAACAGCGGCTTTCCGCGAAGGAAGCAATCGAACTTATCAAATCCTGCGGCGGCGTTTCGTTCCTCGCTCATCCGCATCTGACAAAACTTGGCGATGAAAAAATCAAAGAATTTCTTATTGAACTTAAAGGTTACGGACTGAACGGCCTTGAAGGATATTACACGGATTATACCCCCGAAATGCAGCAAAAATACCAATCAATGGCAAAAGAACTCGGTCTTATGATATCCGGCGGCACAGACTTTCACGCTAAAATGAAACCCCATATATCAATCGGTACAGGTCTCGGCAACATGAAAATTCCGTATTCCGTTCTTGAAAATATCAAAAAAGCCTTGTAACCAAATCAAAGATATGATACTATAAACTGTATAATAAACATAGGAGTGATTCCAATGAAACTTCCCGTTGCCGTTCAACTCTACTCGGTCAGAGATGAGATGGAAAAAGATTTTTACGGCACAATAAAACTTATGAAGGAAATCGGCTATGACGGCGTTGAGTTTGCAGGTCTTTTCGGCGAAGACCCTGAAAAAATCAAGGCTTTCTGTGACGAAATCGGTATTATTCCCATTTCTGCTCATGTTCCCTATTATGACATGCTTGAAAACCCCGAAGCCGTCCTTGCAGACTATGCAAAAATCGGTTGCAAATATGTTGCAGTTCCCTATCTTACAGAGGAATGCAGACCCGGCACAGACGGCTTTGCCGCAACAGTTGAAGGCATCCGCAAGATTGCAGAAACAGCCAAAAATCTCGGAGTTCAGTTGCTTTATCATAACCATGATTTTGAGTTTGTCAAAATAGGCGATGACTATGCTCTTGATGTGCTCTATTCAAGCATACCTGCAGACCTTCTCAAAACAGAAATCGACACATGCTGGGTAAATGTTGCAGGCGTAAATCCTGCCGAATATATTAACAAATACAGCGGCAGATCACCTGTTGTTCACCTTAAAGATTTCATGAAGAGCGGTGACAAACTCGGCAAACTCTACGACCTTATAGGCATAGATGAAGAGGAAGATGCCGCACAGGAAGAAGACGCTTTCTCCTTTATGCCTGTCGGACACGGCGTTCAGGATATCCCTGCAATCCTTGCCGCAAGCGAAGATGCAGGCGCAGAATGGGTAGTTGTTGAACAGGACAGCCCTGCAAAAGGCAACACTCCCGTGAATTCAGTAACTCTCAGCAGAGAATATCTTAAAACTCTCGGCTGGTAACAAATAGAAAACGAGGTAAAATGTTATGGCAGAAAATATTCTTGATAAGTTCAAAGATGCTCCCGTAGAAGAAAAAGTAAGAGATATGAGCAAAAAAGTAAAGGTCGGCATCATCGGCACAGGCTGGATTGCAGAGGCTCACGTAAAGGCATATCAGAAATGCCCCGACGTTGAAATCGTTGCAGCAGCAGACCTTGTTCCCGGCAAGGCAGAAGCATTTTGCAAAAGATATAATGTTGGTGACAACGTTAAATTCTACCCCAGCCACAAGGAACTCATTGATGCAGGCGAATGCGATGCTGTAAGCGTTTGTACTTACAATGCAACACATGCGGAATGCACAATCTATGCCCTTGAACACAATGTAAGCGTTCTTCTTGAAAAACCCATGTGCGTTACTCTTGAAGAAGCTGTTGCAATCTGCAAGGCAGAAAAAGCAAGCAACGCAGTGCTTTCAATCGGCTTCCAGCCCCGTTTTGACGAGAACATGAAGATGCTCAAAAAAGTTGTTCAGAGCGGTGAACTCGGCAAAATCTATTATATTCAGACAGGCGGCGGCAGAAGAAGAGGTATCCCCACACCCTTCGGCACATCGTTCATTGAAAAAGAAACAGCAGGTATCGGTGCTCTCGGCGATATCGGATGCTATTCACTTGATATGGTTCTTAACTCAATCGGATATCCCAAGCCCCTTACAGTTTCAGGCTATAAGTCAGATTTCTTCGGCAAGAGCCCCAGTTACGAGCATCATGATGTTTTTGGTGTTGATGACTTTGCAGCAGGCTTTATCCGTCTTGAAGGCGGCATAATTCTTGACTTCAGAATTGCTTGGGCTATGAACCTTGACACACCGGGTGACACAATCATCATGGGTACAAAGGGTTCGGTAAGAATTCCTTCAACCGAATGCTGGAACGGCAGCATCGGCGGTCCTCTTGTTATTTATCACGAAATCGCAGGCGAGCAGATTGAAACATATATTCCCATGAAGGAAAATAACGTTGACTGCTTTGATGTTAAAATCCGCTCTTTCATTGATGCTGTTAAGGAAGACGGCGAAGCACCTGTTCCCTGCAGCCAGATTCTTTACAATCAGGCAATCATTGACGGTATTTCACGCTCTGCTGAACTCGGCAGAGAAATTGAAATCGAAATCCCTGAAATCTGATTACATTAATTTTACATTATCAGTAGCCGGCAGAACAATCTGTCGGCTATTGCTTTTTGACCTTTTTTATGATATAATTCAAGTGTATAAATATTTTAGGGGGTAATATCATGTGTGACTGCAACTTTTTTTGCAAGATAATATGCACGGTTATTCTTATATTCGCTTTTCTTGTAAACACAGTCGGCAACTGGGTTGGCGTCGGCGATATAATACCAACCGATACCTGTCCGCTTAACTGTGGATGTGAAACAACAACTGTCACGGAGACAACAACCGAACTGACAACGGATATAACAGAGGAGCATACTACTCAGCCCGGCACATCAGAAACCACAAAACCTGTTACCACTGCTCTCTCTACAACTACAACCACCACAACCACCACAACCACTACAACCACTACAACAAATCCAATTACAACTACCACAACAACAAGAAAAGAAACAACCAAACCTGTCGAAACCGATGCAGGACCCCATATTTTGACTGCAGAGCAGACAGACCTCTCTGTTTTCGGCGGCTCGGATGACGATATTATCAACGGCATTGCTGCTCTTCCGGACGGCGGATATGTTGTTTGCGGTGTTACCAATTCAGAAGACGGTGACTTTGAAAGCGCATACACAAACACAAAATGGAAAAAGCCATATGCTTTTGTTGCCAGATATTCCAAAACAGGAACACGCAGATGGATAAAGGCTTTTGCAAGCACTTCTTCCGGCGTCACACTTGAAGATATTGCCGTACTCAGCGACGGAACTTATGTTGCAGTCGGCTACACAAACGCAACCGATTATGCAGCAAACGATAAATCATCAGGCACATACGATGCAATTATACTCAGACTTGCTTCAAACGGAAACCTTAAGTCGAAAAAAAGTTTCGGCGGCGAAAACTCCGATATGTTCTACTGTGTTACCGCCACTGAAAACGGCTTTGTAGTTGGCGGCAAATCATACTCAACAACCGGTGATTTTTCTGATTTGCCCGGTCAGAGCGCAATTCTGATGAACTTCGATCTGAACACAAACATTCTTTGGAAAAAATATCTTCACGGTAATGCGTCATCAACAATTGACGGTATTACCTGCGATGAAAACGGAAATATTTTCGCAGCCTGCATCACTGCGGCAACAACCGGTGATTTTTCAGTTTTTGATGAACTTTCAGGCGGTTATACCGACACAGTCGTTCTTAAATATAACAGTGAAGGCACATATCAATGGGGCTTCCCGATTTCTTCCACCGGCAGAGACGATTTTTCTGCCATTACGCCTGACGGCAAAGGCGGATGCGTTGTTGGCGGCAATTACGAACTTATTCCTTCAAACTTCCCTGACGGCACAATCAAAGATGTTCACCATTGCGGCGGAATAGATGCGCTTGTATTCCGTATAAACGCAAACGGAACTCAGCGCTGGTGCAAAACCCTTTCCGGTATATACAATGATTTCATCACAGATATTGTAAAAACTGACGGCGGATTTGTAATTACAGGTTATTCATCATCGTCAAACAGAGAATTCCAAACCTGCGGTAATGAAGGCGGCTATGACGGATTTACAAGTTTTATCAACACAAACGGAATAACAGTTAACACCCTTACTCACGCAGGTACACAAGATGATATGGCAAGTTGCCTTGTTTACACAACAAACGGTGAAATTGTTACTGCAGGTAAAACAAAATCAATTGACATTGACTTTGCAGACCTTAACACATACACAACTTCACCTTACCTTGGCTACATTGCAAAGTATCAGATAACAGTCGGTTAAAAAAACACCCGTTTCCTTTTTCGGAAACGGGTGTAATATTTTATCCTAAATCGGGCTCATCATCAAACACGCAAACAGGGTTTTTATAGCCTTCAAGTTCCATAACAACGATTTCATTTTTGCCGTCTTTAAGGAACGGTGCCGGAACATATGCCGAACGCTGAGGGCCAACCTCCCAATACCTTGAAATCACTTTATTGTTTACAATGATTATGCCCTTTTTGAATGACGGAAGTTTGATAAATGTGTCACACTTTTCATCAACATCAAATTCCGCTTTAAGCAGAACCGGTGTTCCGTCAAAAGGTTCTACTCCGTCTTTGAAGTCAACCTTTGACACATCATTAAGCGGCAAAGGATAATTCTTCCAGTGATAAACAAAATTATTACCAAAGCCGATGCCTTGAGTAATACCCTTTGCATCTTTAAGTTTTGCTCCGTAGTTAACTCTTCCCATATTCTCAACCAAAACGGCAAGTTCTGCGCCTTCCGCCTCAATGCTTATTGAATGCATGGGTTCTTTATCGTTTCTGTACTGAACGCCTACAAATTCACCGTTTTTGTAAATATATCCCCTGTCATGAACATCCTGAAGCCTGATTTTCTGCTCATCTCTCGGACCTCTTACATTGGCTTTGTAAAGGACAAATCCGTAGCCTTGACCGAGTTTTTCCATAGTCATGGGCATAACCGATTCAACGGGTGTTGAAAGAACATCAAGATTTTCAAAAAGTTTGGCAGATTTTGTGAATTTGATTTCGCCGTATTTTTTCTTTTTAACAGGTTCAGGAAGTTCCACTTCGGGAACAGGCGCATATTTTGAGATTACTTCTTTGAATTTAAAGTATTTCTCGGTAAGTTCGCCGTTTTCATTAACGGGAGCATCATCATCATAACTTGAAATTGTGGGCTCATATGCATCATAATCGTTTGCACCGTTCATGTAGCCGAAGTTTGTGCCGCCATGGAACATATATGCTGATACACTGCCGCCGAGAGCAAGGATTTCATCAAGAGCATTTGCCGCATCCTGCGGATCACGGCTGTGGTGTTCTTCTGTCCAATGGTCAAACCAACCGTTCCAGAATTCAGTACACATAAGCGGTCCGTCGGGCTGATATTCTCTCAAGCGAGCAAACTGCTCTGCCGCTCTTGAACCGAAGTTTGCTGTTTTATGTATTTCCGGCACGGTACCGCCTGTAAGCATCTGATATTCTGCGCCGTCGGAAGTGAAGAAAGGCACTTCTATACCTCTTTTTTTCATGCCGTCGGCAAGATAGCGGATATATTCGCTGTCATCACCGTAACTGCCGTATTCATTCTCAACCTGAACAAGAATTATGTTGCCGCCTCTGGTAATCTGATGATTGACTATGCGCGGCATAAAGTCATCAAAAAAGCGGTCAACCGCTGCAATATAATCCTTATCCATGCAGCGAAGTGCCATTGAATCATTTTTAAGAAGCCACCAAGGCAATCCGCCGAAATCCCACTCCGAGCAGATATAGGGTCCCGGTCTGACTATTGCATAAAGACCCATTTCGGCTGCAATATCAAGGAAACGCTCAATATCAAGCATTCCGCTGTAGTCAAACTCGCCTTCTTTAGGCTCATGCATATTCCATGCAACATAAGTTTCAACAGTGTTGAAACCGCATGCCTTGAGTTTAAGGAGCCTGTCGCGCCAATATTCATCGGGAACTCTGAAATAATGGATTGCGCCTGCAATTATTCTGAAAGGCTCGCCGTTAAGTTTAAATCCGTCTTTTTCAATAGAAAATGTATTCATCATATTATCTCCAATCAGTCGGGTAAATCTTCTTTTTCATAAGGGAATTCGCTGAACACTTCAAACTTCTTTGCTCTCATCCAGAGAGAAGGGTTCAGTTTAACGGTAAAACCGCATCCGTTTGGTGTAAGCCACTCATGCATTGGGTATTCGGGGATACCGTAAGCAGCAAGGATTGTCATTATTACACCGCCGTGGGTTATAATTGCGGCAGAAGTTGTCCCTGTTTTCATCAAGCCTTCAGCAATCTTTTCAAAAGTATCACAAACTCTTTTTGAAAATTCCTCATTGCTCTCGCCATAAGGAGGTTTAACACCTTTTTCGCCTGCAAGCCAACGGGGAAACTCCTCATATTTCTCAAGTTGCTCGGCGGTCTTGTTCTCAAACTCGCCGAAATTATATTCAATCATTCCCTCAATTACGATAGGTTTGTTATCCGGATAAAGAATGGATGCTGTTTCAGTGCATCTTTTCAACGGGCTGGTAAAAAGCGCATCAACCGGCGGATAAACAAGGTCTTCTCTCATCTGCCTGAGTTGCGCTTTGCCCTCATCGCTGAGTTCAACATTTGTGTGACCGATGTAACGGCCCTCCAGATTTTCGTCTGTAAGTGCGTTTCTGATAAAGTGGATAGTATAGGATTTCATTTTTCCTCCAAAAATCGGGCTGAAATTTCGTTAATTTTTAACAATATACAAACCGTATAATTTAATGTATAATTATTCAACTATTTGTAAAACAAAGAAGATGATTATTTATGGAAAGAAACTTTTCTGTTATTCTGAGCGAATTAAGAAAAGAAAAAGGGTTAAGCCAAAAGGAAGCCGCCTTTAAACTAGGAATTTCACAAGCACTGCTCTCACACTATGAAAAAGGCATCAGAGAATGCGGGCAGAGTTTTTTGATAAAAGTTGCAGACTTTTACGATGTTTCATGCGACTACCTTCTCGGACGTACAACCGAAAGGAATGATATTCAGGCCTTTGCCGCAAACCTGCTCTCAGCAAACAAAGATTTTGAACCGACAAGCAAAACATACATAAAAGCCGCAATGATTCTGCGCGATGCCATAAATGACAGTGAAAAACTTACAGGGCTGAGGCTTGACATGGTGCTTGCTACAGGCATTTACAGATTGCTTCTCATTCAGGCATATACAGGCAATATACCAAAAAACTGGGCAGGCAGAGCATATGTTGACGGAAAGGTTATATGCAGCCCCATGTATCTTAACACTATTGATGCAGCGGCATATAATGCATTCTCATCAAATCTCTCCAAAAATCCCATGCCGGATGAACCTGTACCGGAAGCAATAAAAACCCTTGTTGAAAATGTTGAAGATTTTATTTTTGATTCAATCTCCAAAGACATTCCGCCCATGCCTATTAAATACATTAAATAGTTTTTGAATAACTGTTGTAAAAATCAAAAAAACAGTTTACTTCCGCTTATGTGCGTGCACAAGTACGCTCATAAGCGGTTTTTTCTTGTTTTTCAGTCTTTCTCAACGCCAATTCATTTTCTCATCTGTGCAAGGTCACGGTAGTTGATAAGTTTGATTCCGTGAGATTCAATGTGCTGCCTGGTCATGGGATCATTCATAATCTGATATTCCCATACCCTGCGATGCCATGCACCTGTTGTACCCTTAAGGTCATCAGTTTCAATTGAAGGGTGAAGATATGTTTCGGTTATACCATCAGGAATATTTGCATAAAGGTCATAGAGATATTCTTTGAAGTTTTCATAACTGTCTTCCTGCGGGCCGTTCCATTCGTTAGGAATAAGATAATCGGGAATGGCAACTTTGTTCATCTTTGCAAATTCAACGATTTTGCCGAACACCATATCAATCATTGATTTATCTACATTGATATCAAGCATTGTGTTGCTGAGCATTGCATCGGTAAATTTTGCAGGCATGCGGAAAGGCAGACCGTATTCGCCAGCGAGAGTGAGAGTTGTCTGAAGAAGTTCAAACCTGCCTGTTTCAATACCGTAAAGTGAGCCCATGTGATTATCAAGATGAGAAGGATTTACAAGACCGAGTTTTTTGCAACGTTCAACCTGTGCTCTTATTTCGCCTTCAACTTCGTCAATGTCAACATTTTTCTCAACCTGATCGCTCTCATGCCACATAAAACCTTCTTCGTCACGAAGAGAGTCAGTGTTGCTTGAGTTAACGGGTGCCCAGCGATAATTTGACCATTCGCTTGTAAGGGTAAGGTGAACACCGATTGCAAACTGAGGATTTTCACCTGCAAATCTACATGCCTCAGGTGCCCATGCACAAGGTGCCATAACTGTTGATGATGTAAGCGCACTTTTTTCATTTTTGAAAAGTTCCATAACCGCAAGGTTTGCACCGCGGCACATTCCGAAATCGTCTGCATTGATAATAAGATATCTGTCCATTTTTAAAATCTCCTTTTATTAAATCAAATCTTTGTATGAAATTTTATTGCCTTCGAATTTGTTGACATCAAGTTCTTTATCGCCTATGTATGCTTTATCAACCTGCTTTATTCCTTTTACATATTCAGGCTTGCCGGGGCAGAAAGGATAGAGACCGAGAACGCTGAAAATATACCATATTGCGGTTGTTCCGTTGTCCTCGTCACCGGGGAAACCGTCATCTTCAAAAGAGAATGCCTCTTTGCAGAGTTTTTCAACCCAATATGCAGTTTTTTCAACATCACCGAGAGCAGAATAAATATAAGGAATATGGAAACTCGGCTGGTTTGAAATTGCACACTGACCGAAGTCTACAGCCGCCATCTCTGTTATTTCATGGATTTCGCATCCGTAACCGATAATTTCATAGTAAGGCGGTGTTGCAAAAAGTTCGTCGATTTTTTCAATAAGTTTCTCTTTTCCTCCATAAAGTTCTGCAAGACCTTCTATATCGTGAGGAACTGCAAATGAATTCTGCCATGCGCTGCCCTCGGTATAATCTCTGCCCCATCCGAACGGAGTAAAGTTCGGACGGAACTCGCCTTTTCTGTTTCTGGCACGCATAAAGCCGCTTTCGGAGTCAAAGAGATTTTTATAGTTAAGTGCGCGCTTTCTGTATTCTTTTTCAATATCGGGCTTGCTGAGAATTTTTGCAATCTCCGCAATGCACCAATCGCCGTAAGCCGCATCAAGAGTGAGGTTTACGGTTTCTTTTTCTTCTTCATAGGGAACATAACCGAGTTTGCAGTAACTTTCCGCACCGTTTCTGCCAAAATTCTTGTGACCTGAATTTTTTACAGAGTGCTTAATCATACCTTCAAGGGCAAGTTCAAGAGTTTCATTATCAATAAAACCTTTTACCGCGCCGTCACAAATAACTGCATCAATAAGCGTGCTGGGCATGCATCCGCATTCACCTATTGATAGCCAGCGGGGCAGCCAACCGCTTTCTTTGTATTCATTGATAAATGCAATCAGCATTTCGCGAAGTTCTTCTTTTGCAACAATTGCAAAGAAAGGATAAACCGTTCTGTATGTGTCCCAGAAGCCGTTGTCCGTATATCTTACACCGCTGCGGGTTGAGCCGTCGTGAGGACAGTAGTGAACGGCATTGCCGTTTTTATCATATTCATAACATTTATGAGGGTAGAGAAATGCTCTGTACATGCATGAATAGAATGTTTTGAAAAGTTTTTCATCTTTTGTTTCAATTTTAATTTTTGAGATGTAATATTCCCATTTCTCTTCGGCAAACTTCTTCGTATTTTCAAGGTCTTTACCGTCAAGTTCAGTTGAAAGATTGAGGAGTGCCTGTTCAAAACCGATATATGATGTAGCAAGTTTTATATCAGTAGTTTTATTTGTAAGAGCAATGTGTATACCTGCTTTTTTACCCCTGCATTTCAATGCATTTCTGAATTTATTTCCGCTGCTGACAAGTGTTTTTTCTGAATCAACACTGCCTTCGGGAAATTTAAGAACAATGTAATTTTTGAATTTTACCGCTTCACCGCTCATATGCATATCGGTTGATGCAAACAAGGTGTTCGTTTTTGTGTCAAAGCGGTAACTGCACATGCCTTTAACCGGCGTTACGGAAAAATAATTATCGCCGTTTTCATCAAAAGTTACCCTGATGTTTGCGCCTCTTTCGGTGGGAGCAAGTTCAAAATCAGCCCTTGAACGAAGAAAACGGGTTTTAAGGTAATAAGGGGTAAGAACCGCTTCTTCAGGTCTGTAACCGGACCATCTTTTTCCGCCTTCACAACCTGCAATGAGTTTATTCTGAAGCGAAAATACCATTGCACCGTAATCTGCAATCCACGGTGACGGCTGGTGAGTAAGCCTTATACCTTCAAGGCTTCGGCTATCGGGATGATAATACCACCTTGCATCTTCATTGGTCTGAGGTGCAAATGCCGCCATTCCGAAAGGCAACTGAACAAGCGGCAGAGTGTTGCCGTTTGAATATCTGTGAGCAGATTTGCTGCCCTGTTTTGTGTTTACATAATCAAGATATCTCATGTTTTATCTCCTTTTCCGAAAGGATATTTATAAGATTTTGAGCGCTGTAATATCGGCTTTTTTTCATTGATGTAAAAAGAAAATCCATGTTGTTTGCAGAATGCTCGATTTCTTTTGAATATTTCTGAGCCGCTTCGGTGCGTTGTTGTTTGGTTGTGCAATTGAGCGCAGCATGAAGCCTTTTTATAACGATGTATGAAACAGCGGCAAACTTTACTTTTGTAAGTAAATCGCCGTCAAATGCGGCAGTGATAAAATATCTGAAAACAAAGTATATAATCAGATGTTCATATTCCCAATCGGGAACATAAAACGTACTTATATCAACTGTTTCAGCGGCTTTGAGTTTGCTTGAGAAATCAGAATTAATAAATTCAAGCAATCCGAAATCGCTGAAAAATTTATTTAGTGAGCGTTTTGATTTCAATGCAGAATAACCGTGTTTTATACTCAGAAAAGCATCAGCATCAACGCTTTTGGCTTTTTCAAAATCATTATATTTTATACACTGTTGAATAACTTCAGAAAATTCCAGAAAAGCACAAAGTCTGCGTTCAATTGAAAAATTTCTTTGCTGAAGTATGTCTATCGCCTTTTTTCTTACAGTCAGAAGCATAAAATATAACTCTGCATCAAAATCCGAGGGAATAATCTCGCCTTCTGTATCTTCTGTCACAAATGTTACAGGGTCGGAACTTTCAAAAACAAGCCTTGCAGCCTCGGGACAAGATATAGAAATTCCGGTTTCAATCCTTGCTCCGAAAGAATTGACGAATCTAGGAAAGTTTCTGCATGTACGGCAAAGATTTTCGTGACCGATTTCTTTGTACATTTCACAAAGCCCGTTTTCAAGCAAAAAAGGACATCTGCCGTTGCAGGATTTAAAAACGCTGTCACCATCGCAATCAACGGTAATCAGGTTGCGTATTTTGCTGCCGTACGGACTTTTCATGTTGTTATATTTATCAATACTTTCACCGTCAACAACTATTTCCCAGCCTGCGCAGCAAGTGTCGGAACATTTATCTGCAATACATGTGAATTTTTTGTAGTAAAGGGGAAAAGATTTTTTCATAGGTCAAAAATTCAGGGCGACCTTTAAAGGCCGCCCGTAACAAATCAGTTTATTCCTAAATAAGAATTATCCTCGGACGTTTCGTTTTCATCGGATGTGATGATATTGCCGTTCTCATCGGTCTCTTCTTCGGGAACATTTACAATAAGGAAAACGGTTGTACCTTTTCCGTATGCTTTTTCAGCAACGGGAGACATTGAAATAACCTCGTTTTCTCTGTGAGAAGAGTCTGAAGTTTCGCTTACACGGCAAACAAATCCGAGTTCTTCAAGGCGCGCAACGGCTTCTTCACTGTCAGAACCTACAACATTCGGAAGAACGATTTCTTCTTCACCCTTGCTGACATAAAGAGTGATTCTTGTACCTGCAGGAACTGTTTCACCTGCTTTTATGCTTTGGTCAACTATATATCCTGCTTCGGCTTCGTCGTCATAGACATATTCATCAACAAAAACAAAATTTTTGGTGAATACCGGGTTTGAAGTTATGTCAATATAAAGTCTTCCTGTAAGATTCGGAACTTCAATAAGTTCGCCGGCAGTGGTTGAAATGGAATTGTCCGGAACATTATTATTGTTTAGAAATGTAACATGCTCACGCAGAGGACCGAACAGCAGGATCGCAAAAATTACAAGACCTGCAACAAGGCTTGCCGCTGCGGTGATTATGATTGTGCGTGAATTGTTTCCGTCTTTTTTGGCAGAAGGAACTGAGGTTTTTTTCTTGACGGGAGGTTGAGCAGTTTTTTGCTGTGCCTTTCCCGAAGGGGCGGCAGGCGGCGCAGGGCGTTGATATTGACCCGATGCTGCCGAAGCGGCAGGAGATGCCGAAAGTTCTGCCCTGAGTTGTTCAACAGTCCTTGTTCTGTCCTCAGGTAAAATCTGAAGAGCATTTATAAGGCCGTTTATGACATAGGCAGGGAGTGCCTCGGCAAATTTGCCAGGCACCATAAGTTTATCGTTTGCCATTCTTTCTTTTGCCGATATCGGGTCACTGCCGATAAGCGTGCGGTAAAGCACAGCCGCAAAAGAATAAATATCAGTCCATGTGCCCTGACCTCCGTCAAAACCATACTGCTCAATTGCAGCATAGCCTTCAAAAAGTTGACTGTTGAGGTCGCTTCTCGATGTTCTTGCAGCACCTACGCAGAAACCTGTTATTTTTATTTTTCCGTCAGGACCTATAATAAGCGTTGAAGGGGAAATTCCTCTGTGGATAATTCCAGATGAGTGAAGTGTACCGAGGGTTGAGAGAATAGGCATAAGAAGTTGCCTTGCCTTATCCCACGGGAGATAGCCTGTTTTGCTTCTGAGAAGAAAATCACGCAGTGAAATTCCCTCAAAATGGTCATATATGGCGTAAGATGTGCCGTAATCCGAAACAACATCCGTTACGCTTATAAGAGCGGAAAGGCCCTTAAGCCTTGCAAGTTTTGTCCACAATTCAACAAAACTCTGACGCAGTTCAACAAAAGCATTCTCACTGCTGCGCATTACTTGAAGATTCAGATTTGATGTTGTTCTTGTTGTGAATGTGTCAGGGATAAACTCCCTTATTTTTACCGCTTTTTTCTCGGCAAGGTCCCAGCCGATATATGTTGCGCCTTCACCGTTGTATTCAAGCATTTTGCCAACAAGATAACGGTTTGAAATAACCGTTCTTACAGGCAGGTATGGAGGAATCTGAACAGAATCCGCATGGTATCCGCAATAGGGACACTGCTTTTTCTCACCGATTTCCCGCATACAACTCATACAAAGATTATCTGAACTTATCATTTCTATGGCACTCCTTTTTTACTCTAAACCATGGTAATGATATCAAATTATGTCATTTTTGTCAATGAAGGTGACATAATTGTAACTTTTATCGTCAGAATGCTAAAGAAAACAGACGATAATTTGGCAGTAATATTTAAGATATATACTTGAAAATATAAAAGAGAGTTGGTATAATGAAACTAATTAGAAATTGGAGTGGACTCGATTCATGAAAAAAGAAAACAGTGTCCCTCTATATCTTTTTCATCAAGGCACAAACGCAAAAGCATATGAGTTCCTTGGTGCTCACCCTTCCGAAAGCGGCGGCGTATGTTTCAGAGTATGGGCGCCGAACGCTGAATGGGTAGGGGTAGGCGGCGATTTCAACGGTTGGCAGCCCCAGTGCTCTCCGATGAAAAAAATCAGTGTCGGCGTGTGGGAATGCACCGTTTACAATGTAAGACTGTACGATTCATATAAATATCTTATAAAGACCCGTGACGGCAGAGAAATTTACAAAAGCGATCCCTATGCTTTTCATACGGAAACAAGGCCATGCACGGCTTCAAAATATTACGATTCTCTTGATTTCAAGTGGACTGATAAACCGTGGCTTAAAAAGAGAAAAAGCAAGGATATACTTGCTTCACCCGTAAATATTTATGAAGTTCACGCAGGATCATGGCGTATGCATGACGACGGCAATCCGTTCACTTACAGAGAACTTGCAGACAGTCTTATCCCGTATGTCAAAGAAATGGGATATACCCATATTGAATTATTACCCATAACAGAGCATCCGTATGACGGTTCATGGGGCTATCAGGTAACAGGTTATTTTGCCCCTACTTCCCGCTACGGTACTCCCGAGGATTTCGCATATTTTGTTGATAAAGCCCACAGCATGGACATCGGAATTATCCTTGACTGGGTTCCTGCCCATTTCCCGAAAGATGAATTCGGTCTTTATGAATTTGACGGTCAGCCTCTTTATGAATATGCAGACCCCAAAAAAGGCGAGCATTATGAATGGGGCACAAAAGTTTTTGACTACGGCAGAAACGAAGTTCAGAGTTTTCTTCTCTCCGGTGCAATGTTCTGGATTGAAAAATATCATATTGACGGCTTAAGAGTTGATGCGGTTGCTTCAATGCTTTATCTTGACTACTGCAGAAATGACGGTCAGTGGATACCGAATATTCACGGCGGAAAAGAAAATCTTGAAGCGGTTGCTTTTCTGAAGAAACTCAACGAAAGCATTTTCAGAGAACACAGCGATGTTCTTATGATTGCGGAAGAAAGCACCGCATGGTCTATGGTTTCAAAGCCAACTTATATGGGCGGTCTCGGTTTTAATTTCAAATGGAATATGGGCTGGATGAATGACTGCCTCAGATATTTTTCAATGGACGGCATCTACAGAAAGTACCATCATGATAAACTGACATTTTCTTTTTTATATGCTTTTTCGGAAAATTTTGTCCTGTCTGTTTCGCACGATGAAGTTGTTCACGGCAAATGCTCACTGATAAACAAAATGCCCGGCTCAAGCGAAGAAAAGTTTGCGGGTGTGCGTTCATTTCTCGGATATATGATGTCTCATCCGGGCAAAAAACTAATCTTTATGGGCTGTGAATTCGGTCAGTTTGTTGAGTGGAATTTTAATCAATCCCTTGACTGGATGCTGCTTGATTATGATGCTCACAGACGACTTAAGAATTATGTTGCGGCACTGAATGCTTTTTATCTCAAAACTCCTGCAATGTGGGAGATTGATTACAGTTGGGAAGGCTTCAGCTGGATAGTCAGCGATGACTGCGACAATTCCGTAGTTGTTTATATAAGACGCGATAAGAAAGAAAATGAAATTATTTCTGTTTGCAACTTTACCAACGTTACAAGGCGGAAATACCGTTTCGGAGTGCCGAATGCAGGCACATACCGAGTTGTTTTCAGTTCAGCATTACCCGAGTACGGCGGCAGAGGCGAAAGCACTGTCGGTTCCGTTAAAGCAAAAAAAGATCCTATGCACGGATACGATTACAGCATTGAGGTCGATATTGAAGGCCTGAGTTGTATGTATATAGAAAACATTTCCCGCAAAAAATCACTTTAATATAAAAAGGAGGACCCTTCTATGGCAGTTAAACCCGAATGTATTGCAATGCTCCTTGCGGGCGGTCAGGGCAGCCGATTAGGCATTCTGACAAAAAATATTGCAAAACCTGCTGTTCCCTACGGCGGCAAATACCGCATCATCGACTTCCCTCTTTCAAACTGTGTTAACTCCGGCATATATACAGTCGGCGTTCTCACTCAGTATCAGCCCCTTGAACTTAACGATTACATCGGCAACGGTCAGCCTTGGGATCTTGACCGTGCAAACGGCGGTGTACACATTCTTTCCCCTTATCAGCAGATAAAGGGCACAGAGTGGTATAAAGGCACAGCCAATGCGATTTACCAGAATATTAACTTCATTGAAAGATATGACCCCGAATATGTTCTCATTCTTTCGGGCGACCATATCTACAAAATGGATTATTCAAAGATGCTTGATTTCCATAAGGAAAAGAACGCAGACTGCACTATTGCAATGCTTGAAGTTCCCTGGGAAGAGGCAAGCCGCTTCGGTCTTATGATCGTTAATGATGACGGCTCAATCAGTGAATTTGAAGAAAAGCCCAAGAACCCCAGAAGCAATAAGGCTTCAATGGGTGTTTACATATTCAACTGGAAAAAACTCAGAAAATATCTTATTGAAGATGAAGCAAAGGAAGGCAGCGGCAACGACTTCGGTCACGATGTTATTCCTGCAATGCACAGCGCTGGCGAGAGAATGTTTGCTTATCAGTTCGACGGCTACTGGAAGGATGTCGGAACAATCAGCAGCCTTTGGGATGCAAACCTTGACCTTCTCAACCCAAAAGTTGACCTTGACCTTGACGATGACGGTTGGAAGATTTATTCCCGTTCACCCGTTGCACCTCCTCACTATGTAGGTGCAAGCGCAAAGGTTGAAAATTCAATGGTAACAGAGGGCTGTGAGATTGAGGGTAATATTGATTTCTCCGTTCTTTTTGCAAATGTAACCGTTGAAGAAGACGCCGAGGTTAAATATTCAATCGTTATGCCCGGCACCGTTATTAAGAAAGGCGCTGTTGTTCAGTATTCGATAGTTGCTGAAAATGCAGTTATTGAAGAGGGCGCAGTTGTCGGCGAAGAACCTGAAAAAATGGCAAACATTGAAGATTGGGGCGTTGCTGTTATAGGCAACGGCGTTAAAATCGGCAAGGGCGCAAAGATTGCTCCCAACACTATGACAGACAGCGATGTAGGAGGTGCGGAATAATGTCAGCAAAAAATGTTCTCGGCATTATCTTTTCAAATGCTTATGATGAAGTTCTCCCCGAACTCACGGCTCTGAGAACCATGGGCTCAATTCCTTTTGCGGCGCGTTACCGCCTTATCGATTTTCCGCTTTCAAACATGGTTAATGCCGGTATCCCTCAGGTCGGTGTTATCACAAAGAGCAACTACCGTTCTCTTATGGATCACATCGGCACAGGCAAACCCTGGGATCTTTCAAGAAAAAGAGAAGGCATGACTCTTCTGCCTCCTTTTAATACACCTGAAACCGGCATGACAAAAGGCAAGGCTGATGCGCTCTACGGTTCAATCAGTTACATAAGCAAGTCGGCTAAGGAGCATGTCCTTCTTACAGACTGCAATGTTGTCTGCAACATGGATTATGAAAAACTTATAAAGGCTCATGTCGCAAAAGATGCGGATGTTACCCTTGCTTATGCAAAGGGCAATCCGCCTGCAATTGAAAACGGCACGGAACTTATCCTTGATGAAAACGGACGTGTTGTTGACACAAGCGTTATTGATTGCTACAGCGGCAATGTTAATTATTCACTTAAAATAATGATTATAAGAAGAACTCTTCTTGAGAGACTTCTTCATGAGGCACACAGCGCCAAAATTGATGACTTTGAAACTCTTATTGCAAAAAACATCAAGCATCTCAGAGTTTACGGCTATGAGGAAACAGGTTTTGTAAGGGTTCTCGGTTCACTTCAGAACTATTTCGATATAAGCATGGAACTGCTTAAACTTGAAAACAGAAAAGCGCTGTTTACTCCCGAAAGACCTGTTTACACAAAGGTCAGTGATCAGGTGCCCTCAATTTACGGCATCGGCGCAAATGTCAAAAATTCTCTCGTTGCAGACGGCTGCCGTATCTACGGCGAAGTTGAAAACTCAATTCTTTTCAGAGGGGTTACTGTTGAGAAGGGTGCAAAAATAAAGAATTCAATTGTTATGCAGAATACATTTGTTGGCGAAAATTCAACTCTCGAGTGCGTAATCATTGATAAATCTGCAGTTGTTAAACCCAACAAGATGCTTTGCGGCGCAACAAATTACCCTGTCTATATCGGAAAGGGAATCGTAATCTGAGAAAGAGTGAAATCTGATGTCCAAAAAAAATATTGTAACCGGTATTATAGCCGCTCTGGCTTTGGTGCTTGTTGCTGTTGTCGCGCTTGTTGAAACAGGTATTATAAGCAGCGATTTTTTAACTGAACCCGAAACCGTTATTGAGTCTGAGATTGTTGTTGTGAGTGAAACAGATGAGTTTGGTTCTGTTGAGTATATAACAATGCTTACCAAGTACGCAAAACCGAAAGTTTCATCAAATCACCGTTATCCCACAAAAAAAACAACTACAGCCGCAACTTTGCCTACTACAACAACAATTCGTTATGTTGAGCAGTCAAGTTATCATCATGTAACGGATGTTAACGGCATACCTCAGTTTAATGACGACGGTTCGCCTGTAACAGAAGTGATTATTTACACAGTTCCTGAGGACAGTATTACTCAGCCCACAACGGCAGCCCCTAAAACTTCGGCAGTTGCTGTTACTGATGCAAGCGGTAATCAACAAACTGATGCAAGCGGCAACCCGATAACAGAGGTTATAACATATACGGAAACCACAACAAAGGCTCCCGATATATGGAGTGAAAATACTCAGGAAGGAACAACAGGTATTTTCAACATTGAAACAAGTGTAAAGCGTGATGACAAACTCGCTCAGACTGTTGTTGACCAGATTAACATAGACCGAAAAGCAGCGGGTCTTGAACCGCTTTCACACGCAACAGGTCTTAAAGCAAGCGCAAGAACAAACAGCATGGCCCTTGCTTTGCCTGATATTTACGGAAGCGGTCAGGTGAGCGGAGCATATACTCTTGTAACACCGTACGGCGGCAACCCTATTTATCAGACTGTTGCAGCAGCAAACAAAAGCAAGGTTATGAGTGCCGATACAAAAGAAATTGGCATCGGAATAGTAGTTTACGAAGGCAAGTATTATACAACAGTTCTTTTTGGCTGATTGAAGAAAGGAAATGAGAATATGAAGGTACTTTATGCATCAAGCGAAGCGCTTCCTTTTGCTGCAAGCGGCGGTCTTGCTGATGTTGCAGGCTCTTTGCCTCAGTCACTCAGGAGGCGCAAAGTGGCATGCAGAGTTGTTATGCCTCTTTACGGCACTATCAGTGACGAGATGCGTGCAAATATGAAGTTTATCACAAGTATTATGGTGCCTGTTTCGTGGCGCAGACAGTATTGCGGCATTTTTGAAGCAAAAGCAGGCGGCGTTATTTATTACCTTATAGATAATGAATATTATTTCAAGAGAAACAGTTTCTACGGCCATTATGATGACGGAGAAAGATTTGCTTTTTTCTCCCGTGCTGTTCTTGAAATCCTTCCTTACATAGATTTTAAACCCGATATTATTCACTGTAACGATTGGCAGACGGCTCTTATACCTGTTTACTATTCAACCCTTTTTGCAAACAAAGAGGGATACACCGGCATTAAAACCGTTTTTACAATTCATAACATTCAGTATCAGGGTATATACGGCGGCGAAATTCTCGGCGATGTTTTCGGCCTTGGCGAAGAGCACGCATCGCTTCTCCACTTTGGCGGCTGTGTTAACCTTATGAAAGGCGGCATTGAGTGCGCTAACAAGGTTACAACGGTAAGCAATACTTATGCAGGAGAAATCCTTGACCCGTGGTTCAGCCATGGTCTTGACCCGATTCTTAAAGAAAGAAGTTATAAACTCAGCGGTATACTTAACGGTATTGATACAATCAATTATGACCCTGAAACCGATAAGGATATTTTCTGTAATTATTCCGCTAAAGAGCCCGAAGCCAAAGCAAAGAACAAGGCCGCTCTGCAGGAACTTTTCGGTCTGCCTGTAAATGCCGATACACCTGTCATGGGTATTGTTACAAGACTTGTTGCTCATAAAGGTCTTGATCTTATCAAGCGCATTATGCGTGAACTTCTCAGTACAACCGATTTACAACTTGTTGTACTTGGCTCCGGCGATTGGGAATATGAATCATTCTTTAAGGAACTTGCGGCGGAATTTCCCGAAAAAGTCGGTCTGCGCATCGGATTTATTCCTGATTTGGCAAGAAAGATTTATGCCGGCAGTGATTTGTTCCTGATGCCCTCAAAGAGTGAACCGTGCGGACTTTCACAGATGGTAGCCCTGCGTTACGGTTCAATCCCCATTGTCAGAGAAACCGGCGGTCTGAAGGATACCATTACAGACAGCGGCGACGGCAAAGGCAACGGCTTTACCTTCAAGAGTTATGATGCTTATGATATGCTTGATGCCATCAGGCGTTCACTTGAAGCATACAATGATAAAGATTATTGGCAGAAACTTGTTGTAAGAGCGCTTAAATGCGATAACAGTTGGGGTAAATCTGCTAAGGAATATATAAAACTCTACGAGTCACTTATGTAATAAATAAAAAGAAACTGTTTCGCAAAGGAAGTGAAACAGTTTTCTCCAAAAATTTTTGAATTACCAAGAGCGGCACATTGAAATGATGTGCCGCTCCTTTTTTATCTGTATGCTATATATCTGTATGTTGTACCCAATTCATTCAGATTGGGATAGCAGCCTTTAACCGATGTTGTTGAAGTTTTTACCTTGAAACCTGTATTTGTCAGTTCAAGTCCTAAGGTTGCCGCACCGTCAAATCCTACCGCCGATATTGCATAACTTTCGCCGTTTATAAAATCAATATCAACAGGTGAAAGTCCGTTTATAAACACAACAACAAAACTCGGCTTATATCCCAAAGAAATGCTCCTTGTGCCGTTGCCTGTACCGAAATACGAGCCCGTTTCATACGGCGTATCAAGTTTTGTTTTCTGTTCAGCAGAAAGGTGAATATCCGTGTTCTGCATATGCGAACCGCAAAGCAAATCTTTAGTAATAAATGACGGAAAATCCATGCTTGATGTTGCTGCCGGGCAAAGCGAGGCATTGACCATTGCCCATGCACTGAGCACAAAAGCATCGGTATCCCTGTCCGATATGATATCTTCACAACCTGAATAAAGAATATCCAGACCGGAAGCGAATGTCAGACAATCTATAATATCCGTAAAAGCATCGTGGCATTCCTCACCACCCGATGAGTACGGAGCATGAATGGAAAGCCTTAATTTTATTTTTGCCTGCCTGCAATATTCATTTTCAATCAGCACACCTTCGTCGTTTTCAGTAAAGGAATCCACAATTTCCATGCTTTCAATGCCTACCGCAACCGTTGTATGTCTGAGCGGCACGGCTTTTTTTATAGCAGGGAATTCAGTAAGGAATCTGATATCTGCAAGTTCTTCCCTGCCTTTAAGCCACTCAACAATATTTGCCGGCAGTGCGCTTATTTCACTCATAACTCACCTCTCAGTCTATCTCAACGATAACCCTGATTATCGCCCAGATGTAAAAAACTTCGTCGCCCTTATAAACTTTTTCAGCCCTGTCAATTCTGTATTTTTCGCCGAGACAGGTAATGTATTCGCCATCCTCGGCAGCAGTCAGGTCAGGATTCGGAGGACCTATATACAGATAGTGTCCTTGGGAATTATAACCAATTTCAGTGTTAACGCCATAAAGATACATCTTGTTCTTATAACGCAAAGGGCTTATGAACGCTTTCATCTCGGTAATGGTTTTGCCGTCTTTTGATGAAAAAGATGCCGCTCTGCCGTAATTTTCAAAAACGGGAGCAAGGTTCATATACTCACCTGCCCGAAAAAGAAACTCTCATCTTTCAGAAGCGGAAGTGCAGCCACTGTAGCAGCCGCTTTTTCCTTTTCAGCCTGTTCGATAATTGCTGACGGTGATACGCTGACGGTTACATCGCCCGCCTTGAACGAAGTTACCCCTTCTGCCGAGTGCATATTTTTTACACAAAGGCGGTAATTAACCATTGCCGCAGCAAGGTTAATCAGCCTTATATCGGAATGTTCAGCCTTAGGGCTTATAATCGGCAGAATCTCCTTTGCCGCAGCAGTGCAGAGAGGCGCAAGTTCTTCGTCTGTACCCTCTGCGGAATAATATTCTCTTAAAGCAGAAAGAATACTCAGACAATCAATCAAAGCAAATCCCTCCGTTAAACGGAAAGCACCTTTGATGCGCCGTCAAAAATCTTTGCAAAACCTGCAGTGCAACTGATAACCGCACGTTCGAGTTGGCGGTCAATGAGTTTGTCATATTCCGTCATGATATCGCCTGCCTTGACCATTTCAAGCGCAGCACTCTTATCAAGGCCGATAAGTTTGCCCTCGCCCACAGCAGCAGATTTAAGAAGTTTTGCGCCGAGAGGAGTAATCATTTCGCCCTTACCGTGGAAATTAAGACCTGCTGCAGCATCCCTGAACTGCTCCATGTTGAGCATCTCTGCCATGATTGCGGGGTCCGCAATGATTGTGTTGAGTTCATAGGGGTCAAAACCGTTCCAGAAACTTACGAGGTCCGAGTAAGCAAGCGTGCCGTCCTGAGAGCAGTTAACGATTTCTGCTGCATTGCCGTTGCCGTCGCCATCTGTAATAACGCCTATTGCATCCTTAAGAAGAGTTCTTGCAATGTATGCACCAATCTGGCGAAGAGTAACTGTGAAAAGGTCAAGGCGCTGAAATCTGATAGCCTCATATGAAGCAACAAGGCTTCTGCCTCTCTTCTTAAGTCTGACAAGGTTTTCTTTGGTATGAATAGTTGTTTCGGGAATGAACGCACCTTCCTTGACAACCTTGAGTTCCTTTTCGTCCTCTGTGGGAATTGATGAAATTGAGCGGTAATCAACGCCGTCAATAACAGTTGTTGATGCAACAATATCCGAGAGAATATCTGCCTGCTCAAGACCCTGTCTGACCGCTCTTGAAACATATTCGGGGAAAAGCACTGCGCTGTCTGAATTCTTGAAGAACTTATCAACAACGTCGCTTGATGTACCGCCAACCTTAATGCCGAAGCGCTTTAACTGACGCTGATATGCGTCAAGACCTTCAAGAGAAGTGCCTTTATAGTTTTCGTTAGGGTCAAGGCTTTCAAGCGCCTTTGTAAAGTTGCCTGAAGCATAAAGACCCTTTTCAAGTCTGATATTGTCAAAATTAGCCATGTTTATTTTCTCCTTTCCTTACATAAGAAACGTAACTGCCATTGCTGCTTCATCAACCGCAATAACAAGATATTCCTTGCCGTTGTCCGAAGCAGTAACATAGATACCGTCACCTGCAAGTTTTGTGTAACCGACCGCAGGTGTGCTGCCTGTATATTCCGCTTTGACCGCGCCGCTGAGTTGAACGCTTGCATAGCCGCCGCTGCACTCTGTAACAATACCGCAGAATGCTTCGCCGCCTGAACAGGCAGCCACGGTATTTGAATCGCTCACCTTAACTGTTGAGCCCTTTTCGATATCCTCTGTTACTTTGAAAGTTGCGGTATTTTCATTGAAACCGCCAAATGATACTGACATAATAATCCTCCTTAAATTTTATATTCGGAATTTTCGTTATTTCCGTCTGCGCCGCAAACATCAAGTTGTCTGACTACGGGCAGATTTTTGCGTGCGTTTTCGCGGAATGCATCGCGCATATCACGCAAAGATTTGAGTGAAAGAACATCGCAGATTTCTTCAAGTGAAGAACCTTTCATTTCCGGAATAACCGAAGAAGCAAAGCGGATAATATCCGTTTTGAGTTCTTCCTTGAATTCCATTGCCATTTCGGCAAGTTTTTCACGCTCACCGTTCGGGTCAAATGACTTTATGACCCCTGCATTCTTCTGCGCAGGCACCGCCACAAATGACCATTCATACGCATCGGTAGGTTCAGAAAGCAGATAGCAGCAAAGGCTGCCGCCGTAACTCTTACCTTTCTGATGCTCACAGCCCTGCGTCTTTATGTTTTTACCGCAGATTGAACAACTGATATCCCTCACACAGCAACCGACACTGGTTTCCTTTTTGATACCTGCATCAATTTCCGCAATAAGGTCCTTGTTGCTTTCTGTTCTGACCATATATGCTTTGGCTTTGATATATGTATAAACCTCGCCGTCAGCGGTTTTGCGTGTATCGTCAGTCATAACTTCGGCAGAATAAATTCTCGCCGACTGATCCTTGCTCCTCATGTTATGATCAAAAATTCCCGTTTTTCCCACAAAAAGTTCAGCAAGGGTATACAGGGCAGAAACGGTAAATTTCTCATTATCCCTGTCAATTTCGTTATCGCAAAGAATGAGTGAAAATGTGTAAAGTTCATCTTTGCTCAGTTTCTTTCTTGCAAACTGTCCGATAAGTTCAAGTTCCTCATCGGGCAGAATATTATTTTCTTTTTCCGTGATTATTCACCTCTCCTGATTTTTTCTGCCTGCGCTCTGTAAAGTTCGGCTCTGCTCAGTTCAACCTCATCCTGAAGGGTTATATCATCCCACACAACTTTTGTGTTACATGAATGACCCAGACTATTCAGATAAACCGCACATACTTTTCTGATTACGGGAGTCAGAATTCTTCTGTATGCCTCAAGTTCGCTTGTGAGTACATCCGCCTGCTGGGATGACATTCTTTCCGTGCTTGACCATGAAAGCCCAAGCATAAAAGGCGGCAAACCTGTTTTTGCAACAATCTGTTCAAGCATCTGTCGCACGGGTATTTCACTGTCAAGAATCTGATTATCCGCTCCGATAACCTTTATCTGCACATCGCCTACTGCAACAAAATCCCTGATTTCCGAGCCGCTCTGCATTGCTTCTCCCCATTCTTTCGCAACCTGCATGGCTCTGTCTTTGGCATACGCTCTGTCCACTGCATCATTTTTCGGGTTATATGTAACCGCAAAGCGAAGATTACCGACTCTTTCCCAGTTAGCACCGATACTCTCAAAAATTTTAAGCAAAACAGAACTTACAAACGGCAGACCTTTGAGCAGGGAACAGCCCGTAAGTGCACCGGGTTCGGGATTAAGAACGCTCAGAAGGCACATTTCGGGTCTTGTAACTTTGCGGAATTCTGCGCCGTCACGGGTATAAATATCAATATCAAATCCGTTTTCATTTCTTTTGAGTTCAATATTGTCAAGCGGCGCATTGAAAAGCGCTCTCGGCATACCATCGGTGTCAGTTACGATTTCACCCAACGCTGTTCCGCAGGTCAGAAGTTGTTCAAAATAACTTGAAACAAAAGCCGAAAGGCCCTGCCTGTTGCCGCCGACAGGAACACTCTGTATAAACTCATCAATTGCAGTCTGCGCGGCAGAATTGTCGCATTCCACTTTGAATCCGCCTGTCAGCCGTACAAGTTTAAAAACCGCCGCATCAATAACAGGCACTGCTTCTCTGAGCGCATAATAAAGTTTTATCTGAGGTGCTGCCAAAGGCACATATCCGTCAAGTATTCCGAACGGGTGTCTGTTTGCACTTTGAGTTACAGGTGCCGAAACTCTTGAAACCTTACGGTTTTTGAATATTCCCATAACATCTCCTCCTTTCATCGTCTTTTCGCTGCAACGGCAAAAAATCCGCTGTCATCCTGCTGCGTAACAACAGTTGAAACAAAATAGCGGATATCATCCATTGCATGGTCATTCTCTTTTTTGACGGAATCTTTGGCGGAATTTTCCTCCCATCTGTATAACCCGAATTCTTTTATGGAATCCTTACATTCGGGTGAAAACATAATTTTCTGCTCCTTAAGGCAGTCCGAAACACGCCTTATTCCGTCAATAACATCGTTTTTTGCAGGGATAACGCCAAACTTTCCGTCGCGCCTTATACATTCCATAAAACTTGCTGCAGACGGGTCAACTATAACGGCTTCAATCGGCAGATTATCCGCAAGTTCACACAAGGCTTCATAATGCTCACTGTCGGTTTTCTGCCTGCCTTCAGTGCGTGAATTAAAATAATATTCCTTAATTCTATACCACTTTCCGCCGTTTTCTCCCCACAAACCGAAGGAAGACGGGTTAACCGTACCGTAATCACATGAGATATAGTACCGTTCAAAACGGTCAGGCGGCTGAACAACATGCTTTTCCTGCGAAAACATCGGATAAACACATCCTTGTGCCGCAACCCATCTGCCAAGCACGAATCTTTCATAGAATGCGCCCGAATACAGTTTCTCATAGCGGCGGATAATAGACGGTGTAAGCGACGGATTATCTTTCATCGTAAAATGCAGATAAAAGCAGTTTTTCTCATCTCGCTTTTTTATCCATTCTTCGTGGAACCAGTGCATGGGATGTTCGGGGTTGCAATTGAACCAAAGTTTTGACCCTTCAACCGAACATCTCGCAAGCGCCTGTTCAACAAAAGAACGTGGCATAAGCGTAACCTCGTCAAGTAAAACTCCTGCCAGTGTCATTCCCTGAATCAGTGCAGCCGAGCCCTCATCTTTTCCGCCAAAAAGGTAAAAACGGTTCATAACTCCGCCATAGGTTATTTCGATAAGATTTTTTGAGTGTTTTTCGTTGCATTCAAAGCCGATTTCCCTGAGTACGGGCAGAATAACCGTTACAACATTACGGCGAAGCGATGCAATTGTTTTTCCGCACAGGGCAAAAGAGCAGTCCGAAAAGCCTAAAAATGCCCATGAAATAAATGAAACAGACATACAAAGAGTTTTGCCTGAACGCACTGCACCGTCGCATATAATCGCATCGTGCTTGCAAAAAGGGCTTTCGGGCATCCACCAACAAAGTGCTTTCATCTGCTTGGGTGAAAAAGGTGTGTAACCATGCTTTTTGCTGTTTATCAAGAGTCATCACCCTGCGAAAGCAGTTTTGCACCTTCAGAAAGAGCCTGCACAAAACTGCTCTGCACTGTTTCCTCACCCGAACCGATTTTTTCGAGGCGTTCAAGCGCTTTGAGCCTGTCAAAAAACTTAATTTCAAGTCCGCCGCCTTTGGGACGCTTTATATCGGATACATTGAAAAGATCAAGTTTTTCAATTTCCTCGGCGGTCATTGTTTCCTCGCACAGCATGAGTTTAAGTGCATCCGCAACAGAGCCGAAGGCAAGGCGGCGAAGACCTTTTTCGACAAGAGCGGCGGTCGCCTTTTTCTCTTTTTCCTGTCTCGATATCTCGGCTCTTATTTCTTCCCTTACAAGCAGCCTTGCCGCACTTCTGCGCGGAGCAACAACAAATCCTGCTCTTGCCGCACATCCCCTGGCATCACCGTCTTCAGCATAGTAAGTGCAGAAAAGACGTTCTTTTTCGGTCAGAACAACCATCTCCTTTCCGAGAGGGTTTTATCAAACTCCTCTCACCCTAAGTGCAAACAGCGGAATTTTTTGACTCAATTAAGTCACCGCCTTTTTTAATTTTTTGCTTTTTATTGCTCGATTTCTTGTGTTTTCGTCCGATTTCTGGCATATATCTCCGTTTTTCTCGATTTTCAGAAAATATTTTCAATTTGCGGATTTTTTTAAAAAATTACTTGACTTGACTCGATCTTGGGTGTACGATAGTAGAGTAAAAAATTTTTTTGAAAAGTTGGTGAAAAATTTTGGGCAGTTCCGATATTCCTAACCCTCGAAGTATATACATAACCGAATACTATGCCGTGCCAGCGGAATTGCCGAGTGATTTTTGACCAAATCGCTTTCATGAGTGCGTCTCCGTTGCGGTATAGCCGTGAAAGGAGATGCTTTTTTTATGGAAAATTTTGAAATCTTGCTTGAGCAGATTGCCGAACTTGCCTCAAAAGGTGAAATTTCCGCGCTGCGTAAACTTCTGTGCGAACTCAACGTTGTTGACACCGCTCAACTTATCGAAGGTCTTGAACCAAAAAACAGACTCAGGGCATTCAGAGTTTTGCCTAAAGATACCTCAGCAGAAGTTTTTGCCTATCTTGAGCCCGATACTCAGGCTGAACTGGTCCGCTCCATAACCGATACAGAACTTGAAAATCTGCTCGATGAAATGTTTCTTGACGATACGGTTGACTTTCTTGAAGAAGTACCGGCAAGCGTTGTAACAAGAGTTCTTGCTCATTCCGACCCCAAAACAAGAAAATTGATTAACCGTTTTCTCAATTATCCGGAAGACTGTGCAGGCAGCCTCATGACCATTGAAATGGTGCACCTGCGCACAAGCCTTACCGCCGCCGAAGCAATTGAAAAAATAAGAAAAACGGGTCTTGATAAAGAAACCGTCTACACTTGCTACTGTGTTGACAGAGAGCATCATCTGCTCGGCAGCATCCCTCTTCTCTCGCTTCTGCTTTGCGAGCAGGACACCCTTGTGGGCGATATCATGGAAGACGATGCCCAACTCATTTCCGTTGGTACGCATGATGACCGTGAGTACGTTGCGGATATTGTTAAAAAATACGACCTTCTGAGTGTTCCCGTTGTTGATAATGAAAACCGCCTTGTCGGCATTATCACGGTTGACGATATCGTTGATGTTATCGAAGAAGAAACTACCGAGGACTTTGAAAAGATGGCTTTGCTCGCTCCCTCGGATGATGAATACCTCAAAACCGGTGTTTTCAAACTTGCCAGAAACAGAATTCTATGGCTTCTTATTCTGATGATTTCCGGAACATTCACAGGCAAAATTATTGAAGGCTACGAAACTCTGCTTGCAGGCTTTGTTGCGTTGACTGCATCCATGCCAATGCTCATGGGCACAGGCGGTAACGCAGGCAGCCAGGTTTCAACGCTTATCATCCGCGGTCTTGCCGTCGGCGAAATAGAAATAAAGGATTATTTCAAAATAGTGCTCAAAGAACTGCGGGTTGCGTCAATCTGCGGTGCAGTGCTTGCCATTGCCAATATTCTGAGAATGTACCTTTTCTGCGAAGGAACAATTGAAGTTTTTCTCGTTGTATCACTTGCAATGTTCTGCGCTATCATCGTTGCAAAACTTATCGGCTGTTCGCTGCCCATATTTGCAAAGATAATTAAACTTGACCCTGCACTCATGGCAGGTCCGATGATTGCAACTTTAGTTGACATCGTAACCCTTGTAATCTATTTCGGACTTGCAAAAGTATTTCTTATTTAATCAAAAAGCCGTTCTCTGCCTTAACAGTGAACGGCTTTTTATATTGACTGAAAAGCATAAAAGTGCTATTCTTATATATGTAAATCTGAGTTTACATGAATTTTTTGTTTTCGTACACCAAAGTTGGTTGAAAATCAGGTCTGCACAGGATAAAATGTAACCAACTCACAAAGGAGGAGCAGAAAATGAACATTTCTGATAAAATTGCAATATTAAGAAAAGAAAAAGGTCTGTCACAGGAAGCACTCGCTGAAAAACTCGGTGTTTCGCGTCAGTCGGTTTCAAAATGGGAATCAGGCGCAGCATTGCCCGATACCGATAAAATAATTGCAATGAGCGAACTTTTCGGCGTATCAACCGATTATATTCTCAAAGCAGATGAATATGAAACCCCTGCCGAAGACGTTTCCGAGTCTGCCGAGGAAATCACTCCGCCGTCAGACGGCAAAAAGAAAAAACCTGTCAAAAAAATAATTGCTCTTGTTCTTGCTCTTTGCATCATTATTACGGCAATTGCAATCCCCGTTCATTACGGCGGAATCCGTGAGGCATGGTGGGAACTCAACGGCGGCAAAGTAAAATATCCTTATGTTCTTGTTCACGGTCTCGGCGGCTGGGGTGAGGGCGAAGGAATCAATGAAACAATACAGTATTGGGGTGCAGGCGCTTGCGACCTGAAAACCGAACTCACCGATATGGGCTATGAAGTTTATATGCCGAGCATAGGTCCGATTTCAAGCGCATGGGACAGAGCCTGCGAACTTTACGCTCAACTCACGGGAACAACCGTTGACTACGGCGAAGTTCATTCAAAAGAGCATAACCATGAACGCTACGGCAGAACATACGACACTCCTCTTTTTGAAAATTGGGGTGAGAAAATCAACGGCGGGCAAAGAGTAAAAATCAATCTTGTCGGTCACAGTTTCGGCGGAGCAACCGTAAGACTGCTTGCTTCTCTCCTTGAATACGGCAATGAAGCAGAAGTTGCTGCAACAGGCGATGAAACATCACCTCTTTTCACCGGCGGCAAAGGCGACTGGGTTCACAGTGTAACCGCACTCTGTGCTCCGCACAACGGCTCATCGCTCACAGAAGTTCTCAATTCTGTCGGCGGACTTGTAGGAATAAAAGACACAACCGACATGCTTATCAGCCTTTGCTTCGGCATTGCCGATATCGGTTCATCGGCAAGCGGAGTTTATGATTTTAAACTCGATCATTTCGGAGTCAGCGAAGTCACAGAAAGCAATGCAGAAAGCGCAGTTTCTGCCGTCACTTCCATGGGTAACGACCATGCGGCATATGACCTCTCTCCCGACGGTGCGGCAAAACTGAACGAAATGATTCAGACGGTTGACGATGTTTATTATTTCTCATATTCATACAGCACAACAAAAGCAGGTTCTCTCCTCAGAGGTCAGGTACCCAACAGCACTACCCTGCCTGTTCTTTATCCCTTTGCCCTTGCCATGGGCTCATATAAAGGCACAACCGACGGCGGAATAGCCATTGATGAAACTTGGCAGGAAAACGACGGCCTTGTAAGCGTTATATCCGCAAGATATCCGTTTGACGAAGCCTATGTTGAATATACCGAAAATCTTGAAGATGTTGAAGAGTTCCAAAAGGGCATATGGCATGTTGCAAAAACCAAAGACGGCGACCATGGCAATGTTATAGGTCTTAATTCCAAAACAGACTCTACTTTGGATTTTTATGTTGAACATTTTGGAATGGTTGATAATTTAAAAAGATAACTTTGAGGGACAGCCTTCACGGCTGTCCTTTCTTATTGACTGCATAATCCATATATGCTAAAATCGGAATTGAGGAGTGATAAAAATGAAATGCAAATTCTGCGGCGATAAAATGAGCCGTTCTGATAATATATGTTCAAGTTGCGGAAGACTGAAATCGAAGCCTCTTGACCAGAAATCAGATTATTCAGAACGTAAAACAGGTAAATTTGTTGACTATTTCCCGATGACCAAAAATATGCTTTGCAGGTACATGGTTCCTTTTGGAATTGTTGTTATGGGAATAGTTTTCTTTAACATAGTGCCTGCAATTGAAAAAGAGATTATGATTTGCATTGATATTATAGCCGTTATCGTTGCTGTTCTTATAGTTATTTCGGCATCAAGAAGTTATGTTTCTGTTTACAGCAATTGCGTTTACGGTATAATCCCATGCAAAATTCCTTTGTTTACAAAAAGATTCACTGTTTATTATGACGATGTAATTAAAGTAAAAGCCTTTGGAATGAGCACGAATTCCGCTATGACAAGGCACGGCAAAGATTCGCACCCCAAATTTGTAATCATAACCGATTTCGGCGCTATCGACATAAAAGGACTTGACAATACACAGGCAATCCATCTTCGCGATCATATAAGATATTACACAGAGTCGCTGAAAAGGATGTAACACTATGAGAATCATTTCTGCTGTTTACTGCCGCAACAGTTGCAGTAATCGCCGTAATATTATATTAATATTTATCTTAAAAAGAATAAATAAAAATAAATAGTACATTTCAACAAAAAAGGCCGCTTTTCGCGGTCTTTTTTGTTGCGTAAATCATTGACTTTATTTAACAATTTAGGGTATGATATAAGAGTAAAAAATTAAAATGCGGGAGTTTTGGATATGATGAAAAATACCGAAAAAACCATGGAAAAAATCGTTGCTCTCTGTAAGGGCAGAGGCTTCATTTTTGCAGGCAGCGAAATCTACGGCGGTCTTGCAAACACTTGGGATTACGGCCCTCTCGGCGCAAGAATGAAGAACAATGTCAAGGATACATGGCGCAAAAGATTCATTCAGGAAAGAAAGAACAGTTATGAGGTCGATGCCGATATCCTCATGCATCCCAGAGTTTGGGAGGCAAGCGGCCATGTTGCAAGTTTCTCAGACCCTCTGCTTGACTGTAAGGAATGCAAAATGCGTCACAGAGCAGACAACCTCATTGACGATTTTGATCCCAACGCTCATGCAGACGGCATGACAAAAGAGGAAATGTTTGAGTTCATCAAGGCTCATTCAATCCCCTGCCCACATTGCGGCAAACACAACTTCACATCAATTAGAGAATTCAACCTGATGTTCCAGACTTTCAGAGGCGTTACCAATGACAGCAAGAGCATCATTTATCTCCGCCCCGAAAATGCTCAGGGTGAATATGTAAACTACCTCAATGTTCAGAGAACAATGAGAGCAAAACTTCCTTTCAGCATCGGTCAGATAGGTAAGGCTTTCAGAAACGAAATCACCCCCGGTAACTTCACTTTTAGAACAATCGAGTTTGAGCAGATGGAGTTCCAGACTTTCTGTAAAGAAGGTACAGATAACGAACTTTACGATTACTTCAAGGAATACGGCATGAAGTATTATCAGGATCTCGGCATCAACGCTGAAAATCTCCGTTATCATGACCATGAAAAACTTGCTCACTATGCAAAGGCTGCCTGCGATATCGAATTCCTTTTCCCGTTCGGCTGGGGCGAAATCAACGGCACACATAACAGAACCAACTTTGACCTTACAAGGCATCAGGAATACAGCGGTCAGAAGATGGATTATCTCGATCCCGAAACAAACGAGAAGTACATCCCCTTCATCATCGAATCAACTTACGGTCTTGACAGAACAGTCCTTGCTCTCCTTTGCGAAGCATACGATGAAGAGGTTATTGACGCTGAAAAGAATGACACAAGAGTTGTTCTTCATCTCAGCCCCGCAATCGCTCCGTTCAAAGCAGCAGTTCTTCCTCTTTCAAAGAAACTTTCGGCTGATGCTCTTAAAGTTTATGAGAAACTCCAGAAGAAGTTCATGGTTGACTTTGATGAAACAGGTTCAATCGGCAAGCGTTACCGCCGTGAAGATGAAATCGGTACTCCTATCTGCATCACTTTTGACTTTGATTCACTTGAAGATAACTGCGTAACAGTCAGAGACCGTGACACAATGCAGCAGGAGCGCATTTCAATTGATGCTCTTGAAGATTATATCGCCTCACGCATTGAGTTTTGATTAAGTTTATAAAATCCATCACAATAAAAAGAGAAAGGAACATGAGTTTTTATGAAAGTTAATTTCACGGAAACAGTGCTCAGAGATGCCAACCAGTCCCTTATCGCAACAAGAATGCCCTTCGCAGACTTCGAGCCCATTCTTAAGAAACTTGATAAGGCCGGCTATTACTCTCTTGAGTGCTGGGGCGGAGCAACATTCGACTCCTGCCTTCGTTACCTCAATGAAGATCCCTGGGAGAGGCTGAGAAAAATCAAAGCCGCTTGCCCCAACACAAAACTTCAGATGCTCCTGAGAGGTCAGAATCTTCTCGGTTATAAGCATTACCCCGATGATGTTGTACGCATGTTCATCAGAAAAAGCGTTGAAAACGGTATTGATATTATCAGAATTTTCGATGCTCTCAATGATGTTCGCAACATCGAAGTAGCAGTTGACGAAACCCTTAAATGCGGTGCTCATGCATCAGGCACAATCTGCTACACCATCAGCCCCATTCACAACCTCGATAACTATGTTAAACTTGCAAAGCAGATTGAGGCACTCGGCGTTCAGTCAATCTGCGTTAAAGATATGGCAGGTATCATGAGCCCCAAGGAAGGCTATGATCTTGTCAAGGCTCTTAAGGCAAATGTAAAAGTTCCCATCGTTGTTCACACTCATTCAACAACAGGTCTCGGCTTCATGACACTCCTCAAGTGCGTTGAAGCAGGCGCAGACGTTATTGACTCCTCAATCTCATGTTTCTCAGGCGGTACATCACAGCCCGCAACAGAAACTCTTGTTTATACTCTTAAGCAGTACGGCTATGAAGTTGACGTTGATGAAAATGTATGCAAGGAAATCAACGATTTCTTCAAACCCATCCGTGCAAAAGCACTTGAAAGCGGTCTTCTCAATCCCGTTGTTATGGGTACTCAGACAGATGCTCTCATCTATCAGATTCCCGGCGGCATGCTTTCAAACCTTGTTGCACAACTTACCGCTCAGAATAAACTTGACAAACTCGACGAAGTTCTTCTTGAAACTCCCAGAGTCCGTGAAGATCTCGGTTATCCTCCCCTCGTAACTCCCATGAGCCAGATGGTTGGTGTTCAGGCAACCGCAAATGTTCTTGCAGGCGAAAGATACAAGAACATCTCCAAGGAAGTTAAGAGTTATATCAAGGGTGAATACGGTCAGGCTCCCGGCGAAGTAAGCAAGGAACTCCAGAAACTTGTTCTCGGTGACGAAGAACCTTTCACAGGCAGATTTGCAGATACTCTTGCACCCGGACTTGACGAAGCAAGAGAATATCTCGGCGACAAAGCAAAGAGCGACGAAGATGTTCTTTCATATATCGCTTTCCCTGCTCAGGCAGAAGCCTTCTTCGAAAAGCGTGAAACTCTGAAGAAGAATACATTCTCTTACACAATAAAGAGAATTGACTGAGGGTGATAAATATGTTTGCAGATAAACTTGAATTAACAATGTCAGAAACTATGCTTGTTGCAGCAGCAGGTATAATTGTAGTTTTACTTGAACTTGCGTTGCTCTCGGTTCTTATTCTTCTCCTTTCAAAAGTTCTCAGAGCAGTCGAAAACAAGGTTTCATCTTCAGTTGAAGTTAACAGTGACAGCGCCCCTGCTTCTGTTCCTGCACCTGCCGTCGCAGCCGCTCCCGCAGCAGCACCAGCCGCAGTTGCAACCGCATCAGGAATTCAACTTATTGGCGTTGACGAACGCACAGCGGCAGTTGTCATGGCACTTGTAAGCCATCAGAGCGGCATTCCGCTTGAAAAACTCAGTTTCAGATCAATCAGATGCCTTGCGCCCGCAGGTCTTGAACTTGAAGGTGTTGACGAAGACACTGTAGCGGCAATAATGGCAATCGTAAGCAATGAAAGCGGTATTCCGCTTGAAAGACTCGCCTTTAAATCAATCAAAAAAGTGGAGGAATAATAATCATGAAATATGTTGTAAATCTTAACGGTAAAGCATACGAAGTAGAAGTTGAAGAAAGCCAGGCTGTTATCACAAATGTTGCTGAAGCAGTTGTAGCAGCACCCGTAGCAGCCGCTCCTGTTGCTGCTCCCGTTGCAGCACCTGCTCCTGCAGCCGAGCCTGCACCCGCAGCCGCTCCCGCTCCTGCCGCTGCTCCTGCTGAAGGCACACAGGTTCTTGCACCCATGCCCGGCACAATCCTTGCTGTTAACACAGCAGTTGGCTCAACAGTTAACGCAGGCGATGTTCTCATCATCCTTGAAGCAATGAAAATGGAAAATGAAATCGTTGCTCCCTGTGCAGGTACTGTTAAGCAGGTTCTTGTTTCAAAAGGCTCAACTGTTGATACAGATGCAGTTCTCGCAGTTATCGGTTAAGGGGGAAACCCATAATGGATTTTATCAAAAATATCGCACTCGGTATTTGGGAAAATTCAGGTTTCGCTCTGCTTGAATGGCAGCATGTCGTTATGATTATCGTTTCCTTTGTTTTCCTTTACCTTGCGATTGCAAAAAAATTCGAGCCCCTTCTTCTTGTACCCATTGCATTTGGTATACTTCTTGCAAATATGCCCGGTGCAGGCCTTATGGACGACCCTACAGGCATTATGGATACCACAAACATCGTTGAAGGCGCTCATTGGTATGACAGCGGTGTTCTCAGGCTGATATATGCAGGTGTTAAGAGTTCAATCTTCCCCTGCCTCATCTTCCTTGGCATCGGCGCAATGACTGACTTCGGTCCCCTTCTTGCAAACCCTGTCAGCCTTCTTCTCGGTGCAGCAGCACAACTTGGCATATATGTTGCCTTCGTTGTTGCTATTCTCCTTGGTTTTACTCCTCAGGAGGCTGCTTCAATCGCAATCATCGGCGGCGCAGACGGTCCGACTGCAATTCTTGTTGCATCAAAACTTGCAGGTCATCTTCTTGCACCTATTGCACTTGCCGCATACTCATATATGGCGCTCATTCCCATAATCCAGCCGCCTCTTATGAAACTTCTTACAACCAAGAAGGAAAGAGAAGTTGAAATGAAGCAACTCCGCAAAGTAAGCAAGGTTGAGAAGATTATCTTCCCCATCGTTGTATTTGTTATCGTTGCTCTTCTTCTTCCCGATGCCGCTCCTCTTATCGGCATGCTCATGTTCGGTAACCTTCTCAAAGAATGCGGCGTTACAGACAGACTCAGCGATACCGCACAGAATGCACTTACAAACATTGTTACAATCATGCTCGGCGTAACAGTCGGTGCAACCGCAAACGGTATTGACTTCCTCAAACTTGATACCATCAAGATAGTCATTCTCGGTCTTTGCGCATTTGCATTCTCAACTGTCGGCGGTATTCTCCTCGGCAAACTTCTTTACCTCATCACCGGCGGTAAAATCAATCCTCTCATCGGCGCAGCAGGCGTTTCTGCTGTTCCCATGGCAGCCCGTGTTGCTCAGGCAGAGGGCAGAAAGTATAACCCCACAAACTTCCTTCTCATGCACGCCATGGGTCCCAATGTTGCGGGTGTTATCGGTTCAGCCGTTGCAGCAGGATTCCTGCTTCTCATGTTCCAGAAGTAATATGTATAAATCCCTCTGCTTGTGCAGGGGGATTATTATTTTGTGTTTTAACATCTTATCCGTAATCAGAATATCCTATATTGACTCTGTTATTATGGAGGTACAATATGGATTTACGATTAAATCAACTGAAACCAGGCGAAAAAGCCACTGTTACGGGTATAGAAACAGAAAGCGCTCTTCGCCGCAGGCTTATGGATATAGGTCTTGTTGAAAACACGGTTGTTGAGTGCGTTGGCAAAAGTCCGATGGGTGACCCTGTCGCATATCTTATCAGGGGTGCGGTTATTGCTATCCGCTCGCGTGACTGCTCAGGTATCAGCATAAGGAAATCGGGGTGACGGTATGGCTGATATTGACATCAAAAAGCGAAGCGATGAAGACTTAGTTGTTGCTCTGGCAGGCAACCCAAATGTGGGTAAAAGCACCGTTTTCAATGCTCTCACCGGCATGAATCAACACACAGGCAACTGGGCAGGTAAAACGGTTGCTACGGCACAGGGCAGTTGCAAAGGGCAAAAAAGAACGTATCATTTTGTTGATATTCCGGGTACATACTCGCTCATGGCGCATTCTGCCGAGGAGGAAATTGCACGCAATTTCATATGCTTCGGCGGCAGCAACATCACCGTTGTTGTCTGCGATGCAACTTGCCTTGAACGCAACATGAACCTTGTTCTGCAAACACTTGAAATAACAGAAAACGTTATTGTGTGTATAAATCTGATTGACGAAGCAAAACGCAAAGGAATAAGCATTGATACTGACCTGCTGTCGCAGCGGCTCGGAGTTCCCGTCATTGCAATCACAGCAAGAAAAAGAACATCGCTTTCCGCTTTAATTGATGCTCTTGACGAATTCTCGCCGTCAGTGCCGTACAGAGTACGCTATCCAGAACCGATTGAACGCGCAATTTCAATTATTGAACCAGTTATACCTGAAGGAAAAATAAATGCACGCTGGCTAAGCCTACGTCTGCTTGATACTGATACTTCACTTGAAAATGAAATCCGTAAATTTTCGGATAAAAATTTTCTTAATTCCCCCGATCTTATACTTGCTCTATCAAGGGCAAAAGTGCATCTTGATAAAGCAGATTTAACGGGAGATAAAATTGACGATGCGATTGTTACGAGCCTTGTTAATTCCGCTCACGAAATTTGTAAAGATGCAGTGAGCGGAGGCGGCAAATACAGCAAAACAGACCACAGCCTTGATAAGATTTTTACAAGTAAACTCTTCGGATATCCCATAATGATTCTTCTGCTTATCTTTATATTCTGGCTGACGGTTACAGGCGCAAACTACCCATCGCAACTGCTGTCTGATTTCCTTTTCGGAATTCAGAATAAACTATCCGATATATTCATTTCCGCAAACGCACCCACATGGCTGCACGATGCACTCGTTTTAGGCGTTTACAGAGTGCTTGCATGGGTTGTTTCCGTAATGCTTCCGCCTATGGCAATTTTCTTTCCGCTCTTTACGCTGCTTGAGGATTCGGGTCTTTTGCCGAGAATTGCCTATAACCTTGATAAGCCGTTCATGTTGAGCAGCGCTTGCGGAAAACAGGCATTGACAATGTGCATGGGCTTTGGTTGCAACGCTGTCGGAATCACCGGATGCAGAATAATAGATTCCCCCCGTGAAAGACTGCTTGCAATCCTTACAAACAGCCTTGTCCCCTGCAACGGCAGATTCCCGTCGCTTGTTACTGTTATCACCGTTTTTTTTATAGGATCTGCATCGGGAATGGTTGCTTCAATCAGTTCCGCTGCCGTACTGTCGGCAATAATTATTTTAGGTATTGCCGCTACTTTTACTGCAACAAAATTTCTTTCACTGACATTTCTCAAAGGTATGCCGTCTGCATTTACTCTTGAAATGCCTCCTTACCGCAGGCCGCAGATTCTCAAAACTCTTGTGCGCTCTGTATTTGACAGAACACTTTTTGTTCTTGGCAGAGCAGTTGCGGTCGCCGCACCTGCAGGGCTGATAATCTGGCTTGCTTCAAATATAAATATAAACGGTTTAACCGTTCTGCAGCATATTGCCGATTTTCTTGACCCTTTAGCAAGACTGATGGGACTTGACGGAGTAATTCTTACCGCATTTATATTAGGTTTGCCCGCAAACGAAATTGTCATCCCCATTATGCTGATGGCATATTCATCACTCGGCACTCTGCCCGAAATTTCTGCCGATATCGGACTCATCCTTACCGAAAACGGCTGGACTAAAACAACCGCTCTCTGCTTTATTCTCTTTTGCCTTATGCACTGGCCATGCTCAACTTCACTGATAACGGTAAAAAAAGAAACCGGCAGCATTAAACTTACTGTTCTTGCCGCTCTTCTACCGACTGTAATGGGAATTATCGCCTGCATGATAGTTGCAGAAATTGCAAGAGTTACGGGATTTTGTTGACTTTTGCATTGTAAAGTATTAAAATTATCAAATAAACATTTCGAGGAATTGCCACGGAGGAAATTTCAATGACAGGAACATTGGTCAATGCAGTTGCTGTTGTAATCGGCGGATTAATCGGTTTACTTTTAAAAAAAGGAATAAAAGAAACATACACCGTAAGCATCAATAAAGCACTCGGTCTTGCAGTGCTTATAATCGGCATAAACGGAGTAATTGCAAATATGTTTTCATCGGAAAACGGCAAACTCTCAAGCAGCGGCGAACTTCTGTTGGTTGTTTTTCTCGTTCTCGGCACTTTGATTGGCGAACTTCTTAAACTTGATGACCGCTTCAGCCGTTTTTGTGTAAATATTGAAAACAAATTTAAATCAGACGGCTTTGCTTCAGGTTTCATTAACGGCACAGTGCTTTTTTGTGTAGGTGCGATGTCCATAGTCGGCTCAATCAATGATGGTCTGACCGGTGACAGTTCAGTTCTCCTTGTTAAAAGTGCGCTCGACTTTGTCAATGCAATTATCTTTGGCGCAACCCTCGGATACGGTGTTATTTTCACATTTATCCCTATTCTGATTTATCAGGGCGGTATTTCTCTCCTTGCAGGCTCACTCAGCGGAATACTTCAAGGCGAACTGCTTGAACAGATTTGCATGGTCGGCTATGCAATAATTATGGCAATCGGTTTCAATTTTTTGCTTGAAAAGAAATTTAAAACTCTTAATATGGTTCCTGCACTGATTTTACCCGTTGCCTACCATTACATTTTAATATTAATTGATTATATAAGAGCATAAAAGAAAGGCGGTCACTTTTGTGACCGCTGTTTCTTTAGAAGTTTTCTCTGTTCTTCTTGTTCTGCTGGTTCTTGTTGTTCTGGTTATTCTGCTGCTGATTGTTCTGCTGATTATTCTGCTGGTTGTTGTTCTGCTGGTTATTCTTTTCCATTCGTGAAAATCTCCCTTTAAAAAGTTTGAACCGAGGTTCACTTTTATTATGCCACAATAAGCGCGTTAATACTTATTGACAAAAAATTTTAGTAATGATAAAATTTTTATATAAATCTTTTCGGAGGGTAATCATGATATATTATTTTTCCGGCACGGGCAATTCAAAGCACGCAGCAAAAGCCATCGCCGATTGTGTAAATGACTCTGCTGTTAATATTGTTGATGCCATAAAAAACGGCATTTACGGCTCAAAACACGATGAAATAACAGGTTTCGTTTTTCCCGTTTACTTTTGGGGTCTGCCTGAAATTATAAAAAAGTTTGCATCAATGCCTGAGGTAAAAAACTCTCTCGGCAAATATGTTTTCTGCGTTATTACCTGCGGAGCAAACACAGGCAATGCCGATAAATTCCTTGCAAAAAAACTTTCAAGAAATCTTGATTACAGTTACTCTTTAAGAATGCCGGATAACTATGTTATCCTTTATGACCCGTGCACAAAAGAAAAGGCTCAGAAGTATCTTGGACATGCAGACAAAGAACTCGAATCTGTCTGTGCCGATATTCTCAGCCGTAAAAACGCAAGGAAAGGCAGCACTCAAGGCGGCATTAAAAGTGCTTTTGTTTCAATGCTTTATAATCCGTTCAGAACAACCAAGAAATTTTTCGCAGACGAAAAATGCATATCCTGCGGTCTTTGCGCAAAAAACTGCCCCGATAATGCAATAGAAATAAAAGGCGGAAAGCCTGTATGGATTAATTCAAAGTGCCAGCACTGCACCGCCTGTATTAACCGCTGCCCTGTAGCGGCAATTCAATTCGGCAAAGGCACAGCCGACAGACGCAGATACAATTACGAAGACACCGTTGGTTGACGGTTAATTAATAATAATGTATAATTTAATTATAACACTACGGAGGGTTTAATAATGATAGTAAAAAACAGTTTCGGTGCAACTGCAGACGGCAGAAATGTTGACTGCTATACAATAAAAAACTCAAATGAAACAGCCGTTGATATTCTCACATACGGTGCAACGGTAAACAGCATTTATGTTGCTGACAAAAACGGCGTTTTTGCCGATGTCCTTGTAGGTTTTGATTCCATTGACGGGCATGAAAATCATTCCGATTATGAGGGTATGACCGTCGGCAGATATGCAAACCGCATTGCAAACGGCAAATTCTCAATAGACGGCATTGAATATAATGTTGAAAAGAATGAAAAAGGTATTACATGCCTTCACGGCGGTGCAGAACTTTCAAATGCAGTGTGGAACGCAATCATAATTGACGACAACAGCATTGAGATGAGTTATACCAGCCCTGACGGCGCAATGGGTTTCCCCGGCAAGGTTGATTTTAAGGTCACCTTTACTCTCCATGAGGATGATGCACTCAAAATCAATTACTTTGCTGTCAGCGATAAAAAAACTGTTATTAACATGACAAACCACGCATATTTTAACCTTGCAGGCAAAGGCGATGTTCTTGCACATGAACTGATGATAAACGCAGATGCTTATACTCCTATCGACGGAAACAGCATTCCCACCGGCGAAATCCGCAAGGTTGAGGGAACACCCTTTGATTTCAGACAGTTCAAGGCTATCGGCAAAGACATCGGCGCTGACGATGAGCAGATTGCCATAGGCAAGGGCTACGACCATAACTTCTGCCTCAATGACAGCGACGGTCCTGCAGCGGTCGCATATGACCCCGAAAGCGGCAGAATGCTTGAGGTTTATACCGACCTTTGCGGCGTTCAACTTTATACAGGCAACTTCCTTGACGGCACAATCATCGGCAAGCAGGGTAAACCTCTCATTCAGCATGCAGGATTCTGCCTTGAAACACAGTATTATCCCAACACACCCAACATGCCCGAATTCCCTCAGTGTACCGTTGAGGCAGGCGAAAAATTCAAATCATGCACAGTTTTTAAATTCTCCGTTAAATAATTGTTCATTTTTGCGGCTGTAATGTAACAAATTATTATTCGGCAATTCATAAAATTGTTAAAAATCGGAGTATAATTATAATTGTAGACTATATTCAGGAGGGGACTAATATGGCAACAGAAAAAATACTTGTTGTAGATGACGATAATAATATTTGCGAACTTCTCAGGCTTTATCTTGAAAAAGACGGCTATGAAGTTGCACTTGCTCACAACGGCGGCGATGCCGTTAAAATGTTTCAGGAACTTTCTCCCGACCTCATGATTCTTGATATCATGCTGCCCGTGCTTGACGGTTGGCAGGTATGCCGAGAGGTCAGAAAGTTTTCGGACAAGCCCATAATCATGCTTACCGCAAAAGGCGAAACCTTTGACAAGGTGCTCGGCTTTGAACTGGGCGCAGACGATTATGTTGTAAAACCCTTTGATGCAAAAGAGGTTGTTGCAAGAGTTAAAGCGGTTCTTCGCAGAAGCGGAACAAGCACTCAGACTGATATTAAAGAAGTGCGTTACGATAAACTTGCCATCAACCTTACAAACTACGAACTCCGTGTTGACAACAAAAAAGTTGACACACCTCCCAAAGAACTTGAACTTATTTATCACCTTGCGAGCAACCCCAACCGTGTTTTCACCAGAGACCAACTCCTTGACGAAGTTTGGGGCTTTGACTACTACGGTGATTCAAGAACAGTTGACGTTCATGTTAAGCGTCTGCGTGAAAAACTTGAAGGAGTTTCTGATAAATGGGAACTCAAAACAGTTTGGAGCGTTGGCTACAAGTTTGAAACAACAGACTGATTTTCAGGAGTGTTTGCATGGGTAAGAGAAAGAAATCCGGTCATTTTCGCAGATATTTTCTTGTTACAATTTCAATTATCCTTGCCAGCTTCGTCTTTTTAGGCGGGGCTCTCTTGCTTTTTGTTGCTCAACTCTGGATGGATGAAAAAACCGATCTTCTTACCGAAAACACAATTAATGTTGCGCAAAATACGAGTGCGGTTTTTGAATCCGAATATATTGACGAAAGCGGCAGAGGCTCGGTCATTGTTATCTGCAACACTCTGTTACAGATTTCAAACGCAATTGATGCTGATGTTTTTATTACAAACCCAAGCGGACAGGTTGTTTACTGTAAAGAAATTCTTCAGTCAAACCTCGCACTTTACACAGGCAACTGCATGATACACAAAAACTATAAAATTCCTGACAGCGTTATGCAAAAAGCGCTGACCGCCACATATTCAACAACAGGTAATCTCGGCGGAGTTCTTAACGATGTTCACTTTGTCGTCAGTTCGCCCGTTGTTGTTAAAGGGCAGACGGTTGCAGTTGTTTTCTCAACCCAATCTGTTATTGACGGTCTTACACCTTATGTTGCAGGCATTCTGAGAGTGTTTATGATGGCAACGCTCTTTGCCTTTGTAATCGCTTTCATTCTGGTATACCTCGTTTCTTTAAGGCTCACAAGACCGCTTCGTGAAATGTCTGCTGCAGCAAAACAATACGCAACAGGAGATTTCTCAACAAGAGTTCATATAAAACACGGTAAACTGCGTTTCCTTGGGCAGGATGAAACCGATGAACTTATTCAGGCTTTCAACTCAATGGCGCAGGCACTTGCAACGCTTGAAATGTCGCGCAGAAGTTTTGTTGCTAATGTTTCGCACGAACTTAAAACACCCATGACCACAATCGGCGGTTTCATCGACGGCATACTTGACGGCACAATCGAGCCCGAAAAAGAAACGCAATATCTCAAAATTGTTTCCGATGAAGTAAAGCGGCTTTCAAGGCTTGTTACGGGAATGCTCAACATGAGCAAAATCGAGGCAGGCGAACTTGATTTAAAACCTGTACGCTTTGATATTTCCGAAATGATATTCAGAACTCTTCTCAGTTTTGAACAGATTATCGACAGTAAGCATATTGATATCCGCGGACTTGATACTTTTGAGAGTAACAATCTGACTGCGGATAAGGACATGATAAATCAGGTTGTATATAATCTTGTTGATAATGCGGTTAAATTTACGCCCGAAGGCGGCTACATTGAAGTCAGTTCAAAATCCGATGCTGAAAAAGTTATTGTTAAAATCCGCAACAGCGGCAAGGGTATACCAAGCGAAGAAATAGACAAAATATTTGAAAGATTCTATAAAGTTGATAAATCAAGAAGTTTTGATGTCAAGGGTGCAGGAATGGGTCTGTACCTTGTCAAAACAATCGTTGAACTTCACGGCGGTCATGTTGCGGCAAGGAGCGAAGACGGTGTATATACCGAGTTTATATTCCAACTCCCCTTAAATTAACGCAAATTTTGAAACTTTTTTAAAGATGTGTTCAAACTCAATTAACATCCTGAGTTTAGAATACACTCATATCACATATCGGAGGCAACTACCATGAACGATGAATTTACAACCCCTATTAATCCATCACCTGACAAAGAAGAAACCGAGCAGGAAAACACTGCTGCTCATCAGGAAAATTTCTCAGAGGAAGAAGTTGTTTTTGACGGTGAAGTTGCGGAGAAAGAATCCTCTTCAGAAAACAACACCGATGTTCAGTCTGAACCGGATGAAACTCCCGTTATTGAGGCAGAAAAAGTATCAGAACCTATTCCCCAACAGTCTTATGTCAATACTCAGTATCACTATGCTCCCAACAGCAACTATAACACAAATCCTCAACAGCAGACATATTATTATCCTTCTCAAAATCAACAGCCTGTTCCTCAGCAGACTCCCAAAAAGAACAGAAAAGGGCTTAAGGTTTTTGCTGCATGCATTGCAATTGCTCTTGTGTTTGCTCTCGGATTCGGAGTTGCTTCAATTTCAAAAAGCAATGGAAACAAAACATCAAATTCAAATAATTTTGAAAAATACGAAGACGGTCCTGAACTCAATATAAACGAATCCCCTGTTTCACCAACAGCGGCATCCGTTGACGGAGCACTCACAACATCTCAGATTGCCGCAAAGGTAAAACCCAGCATAGTAGGTATAGTTGTTTATGCTCAAAATAACAGGAACTCTACCGCAGGCGAAGGCACCGGCGTTATAATGGGAGAAGACGATTCCGGCGAATACACATATATTATTACCTGCGCTCATGTAATCAGCGACCGCGGCATCAGCGTGAGAGTCCAAACCGAAGACGGCACCGCTTATGATGCTGAAATCGTCGGTCTTGACACAAGAACCGACCTCGGCGTTGTTAAAATCAAAGCAAAAGGTCTGCCTGCTGCCGAATTCGGCAATTCCGATTCTCTTAGAGTCGGTGACAGCGTTTATGCAATCGGCAACCCCGGCGGCATTGAATTCTTCGGTTCTTTTACAGGCGGTTTTATTTCCGCAATTGACAGACCTGTAAGCAGTGAAATCGGTTACACCATGAAATGTATCCAGCATGATGCCGCTATCAATCCCGGCAACTCAGGCGGTGCACTTGTAAACGTTTTCGGTCAGGTTATAGGAATCAACTCTCAGAAAATTGCAGCAACCGATTATGAAGGCATGGGCTTTGCAATCCCCATAACCTCCGCAAAAGAAATCATAGAAAACCTTATTGCATACAGTTATGTTCCCAACAGACCTAAACTCGGCATCACATACTATCCCGTCAGTGCAAGCGCACAGTACAGCATGATTGCTCAGATTAAGGGTTTGCCTGCAGGCACACTTATCATTAACGATATCAGTGCCGACAGTTCACTTGCAAACACCAACATCAGGCAGTATGACATGATTGTTGCTGTTGACGGTAAACCGCTTACAACCGCCGATGTACTGCTTGAAAAGATTGATAACGGCAAGGTTGGCGACAAGATGACCCTTTCAATCTGCAGAGTTAATGCAGATTATTCAATCGAGGAGTTTGATGTTGAAATCACTCTTGTTGAAGATAAAGGCGATTCAACTCCCGCAACAACGACCGTGTACTATATTGATCCGTTTGAATATTTTAACAATCAGTTCGGATATTGATTTAACGGTTATTTAATTTATCAAACATTCTGTATACGAAAAATCCCCGACCGATTGGTCGGGGATTAACTTTTACTTTTTTATCTGCTGTTTGCCGTGTTGACCATTCCGAAATAGAAATCCACAAAGGTTGACGGATAATCCTTTGTTCCGCAAAAATCAAAATGATCCATTCCAACCATAGGCTCAAAGTAATACCATCTTCCCGGTTCAATTTTATCCCCGTTTGCAATCGACTGCTCATAATTGAGAGCCGTTTCCGCATCACAAGAGGGATAAATTGCCGATGCAAGCGGCACTATGCCGTCATTCACGAGCCAGTCACCATCCATTTTAATACCGTCAACGGTAAAGCCTTTGGTTATGGCGAGCATCATTGAAGAAATATAGAAAATCGGGCTGAGCCCTTTGTCCGGAAGTTGATATCCGAGAACTTCCTGAGTATTGGCAGTTGTGTATGAGTAGTAATATGTGTTGGGTGCAAGTTTGATTTTTTCATTTAGTTCCGCCGCACCTCTTAAAGTCATATCATATCCGCAGTTGTCATTGCTTGCGTAGAAATTCCATATTGCACAGGGGTTTATGAACGCCCTGAACTCGTCCTGTTCAGGTGTCAGACCGTGCTGACCGAGTTGAAGCGAAAAAACGAGAAAATCGTTACCGAAAACCATACCTATCATATTAAGAACAGCCGAAATCAAAAGCATGGTCACCTGAGGATCAACAAGAATATTTGCTACCTGCGAGCCGTTATGCGGTGCGGAAAGTGTTATGCAGGAATGCACGCAGTCATGACCGCCTGTAAAAAGAGGACTTGTTTCATCGCCTGTTGCCGCGATTTCATCAGCGTCGCCGTAAGCAAGCAGCGAAGCAAGCAACCTCACCGTTGCGCCGCCGAAAGAGTGTCCGACGAGATTGATTTTTTCTTTCAAATCCCAAGGCTCTCCCATGATAGCCTTTCCCTCATAACTAAATCCGTATCTGTCATGTCCGTGAGCCTTTGAATGCGCTTCTCCGTAGTCAACAACAGTGCCTGCCAACTGAGCGTAGAGTTCGCACGCTCTGTCCCATGCGCTGCTGAGAGGTCCTACTGACGGAGCATACGCCTCGATACCCTGTTCATTGAGAATACGAACCATGTCATCATCCGACCCCGGCATAAGTCCTCCGCCCCAATAGGGCGACAGAGAGTAATATGAATCGGCTGTGCCCCAGCCTCCCATGCCGTGAACAAAAATGTACGGGTAATTGGTTGCGCTGTTTTTATCAATTTCTTCCGCCGCCCTTGCAGGGAAGGCAGCAACGGCAATAATCACTACCATTGAAAGAATAATTGCTGTTATTTTTTTCATGATTTTACCCCCTCTTGTTTTGTAATTTCATTTTATATTACATAATATTTTTTTGTCAACAGAAAAAAAGAAATTAATTCTATGCGATTTTTGTGTTTTGTATGATAATTTTTAATGTTTCTCTTGCATTCTTATAAAAAAATGTTTAGAATTATACTGATATAATATGTAACAACATGGAGGTTGTTTGTTATGGCAAAATTCTTATTCTCGGCTTTTGCAGACGAAGCGTCACCTGATATTCTTGAGCAGATTTCTGCTTGCAAAGCCAACGGCATCGAGTATATCGAACTCAGAAACGTCAATGGAAAAAACATTTCCAACTTCACTGTTGAAGAAGCAAAAGAACTCAAAAAAATCCTTGATGATAACGGAATGAAAGTTTCTTCAATCGGCTCGCACTACGGCAAAATTGAAATCGACGATGATTTTGCTCCTCATTTTGAGGCATTCAAACAGACAGTTGAAGTTGCAAAAGTTCTTGAAACAAAATACATCAGAATGTTCAGTTTCTTTTTCACAAAAGGTCAGAGCAGGGATGAATACAAAGACGAAGTTTATGCAAGGCTCAACGCAATGGTTGATTATTCAAATGAGCACGGCATTCTCTGCTGCCATGAAAACGAAAAAGGTATTTACGGCGATATAACGGAAAGATGCCTTGAACTCGCCGAATATTTTGGCGACAGAATGGGTTGCATTTTTGACCCCTCAAACTATATTCAGTGCGGCTCAAACACACTTGAAGGCTTCAAACTCCTTCAGGATTATGTTACATATTTCCATGTTAAAGATTGCATTGCAGAAATCGACACCGTTGTTCCTGCAGGCGAAGGCGACGGTCATCTTGTTGAAATTATGCGCATGCTTGACGATAAAGAGGGCGTCTACTTCCTTTCGGTTGAACCTCATCTCAGAGTTTTTGAAGGTCTTGACAACCTTGAACCTGATGACGCAACAGCAAACGCAATGAACAAAAAATTTGTCTATCCCGACAACATGACTTCATTTGCCGCTGCATGCTCAGCAATTCATAATATCATTGAAAATAAAATACAGCCCGTTAAATTCGGCATCATCGGTGTCGGCAACATGGGCACATCGCATATCAATATGCATCTTCAGGGCAGGCACAAGGAACTCCGTTTTGTTGCGGTTGCTGATATCGACCCCACAAGACTTGAAGCAGCAAAAAAACTTATGCCCTCTCTTAAAACATTCGACAGCGCAGAGGCACTCATTGACAGCGGCGAAGTTGATGTTGTTCTTATTGCAACGCCTCACTATGACCACTCACCCATTGCTCAGTATGCATTCAGCAAGGGCGTTCATGTTCTTACAGAAAAACCTGCAGGCGTTTACACAAAGCAGGTCAGAGAAATGAACGAGGCCGCTGCCAAAACAGACCTTGTTTTCGGTATCATGTATAACCAGCGCACAAACTGCGTTTACAGAAAAATGCGCGAACTCGTTCAAAGCGGCGAACTCGGCGAAATCAGAAGAGTAAGTTGGATTATCACCGATTGGTACCGCACTCAGTCATATTATAATTCAGGCGGATGGCGCGCAACATGGAAGGGCGAAGGCGGCGGCGTGCTGCTTAATCAGTGCCCCCATAACCTCGACCTCTGGCAGTGGATTTGCGGTCTTCCCGTTAAAGTTAAGGCTTTCTGCCATGAGGGTAAATGGCACGATATTGAAGTTGAAGACGATGTTACAATCTATGTTGAATATGCTAACGGCGCTACCGGTACTTTCATCACAACCACAGGTGACTGCCCCGGCACAAACCGTTTTGAAATCACTCTTGACGGCGGTAAACTTGTTTGTGAAGATAACAAACTCCGCCTTTATAAACTCAAGGGCACAATTTCAGAGCACTGTGCAAACGCAAAAGGCGGCTTTGATGCACTTGAGGGTGAATGGATTGATGTTGAAACAGACGGCATGAACAAACAGCATTCAGAAGTCTGCAACAAGTTTGCGGCTGCAGTCCTCAGAGGCGAAGAACTGACCGCAAAGGGCGAAGAAGGCATTAGAGGTCTTTCAATTTCAAATGCCGCTCACCTTTCGGCATGGCTCGGCAAAGAAGTTGAACTGCCCGTTGACGAAGATGTTTACTATGCAGAACTTCAGAAGAAAATTGCTGCCGGCAAAGCAGAAAAAGACAACGTTGTTGCCGCTGTTCAGGGCGACATGTCCTCCACTTTCTGATTGGGATGATAAAAATATGAAAGTTGCAGTTATCGGATGCGGAAATATTTCCAAAATGCATTTAAAGGCTCTCAGCGAAAATCCCGAAACGGAAATTATCGCTGTTGCCGATATCAATCCTCAAAGGGCAGACAGCGCTGCAAAAGAATACGGCGCAAAAGCCTATTACGATTTTGACGAACTGCTCAGTAACGAAAAACCCGATTCCATTCACATCTGCACACCGCATTATCTGCACACCGACATAGCCGTTAAGGCACTTGAAGCAGGCATTAATGTTTTAACAGAGAAACCCTGCTCCGTTTCTGACGGTGAAGTTGAAAGACTTCGTAATGCGCAGAAAAAAAGCGGCAAACAACTCGGAATATGCTTTCAAAACAGGTATAATAACTGTGTAATACGCGCAAAAGAAATCATATCCTCCGCTTCTTTGGGCAAACTGCTTGCAATCAGAGCGTTTGTAACATGGAGCAGAGGCGAAGATTACTATTCCGATGATTGGCACGGCACTGCTGATAAAGAATGCGGCGGAGTTCTGATAAATCAGGCCATTCACACAGTTGACCTCATTCAGCACCTTGGCGGAAAATGCAGAAAAGTTACCGCTCACGTTGCAAACGACCACCTCAAAGGCGTAATAGAAGTTGAGGATAACGCGAGCGTACTTATGAAACTTGAAAGCGGAATTACCGCCATGCTCTACGCCACCACGGCATACGGAGAAAACTCGGATGTTTTCATTGAACTTTCTTTTGAAAACGGTAAACTCCGCCTTGAAGGTGACAGGCTCTACTCGGTAGATAAAACCGGAAATATAACTGAAGCGTGCGAAAGACCCGAGGTAACATACCACGGTCAGAGTTATTGGGGTGTAGGTCATTCCGTGCTTATAAAAGATTTTTACAACTGTATAAAAAACAATACTCCCTTCGCTATAAATGCTTTTGACGGCGGTCATGCAGAAAAAATTGTTTTTGCTTGCTATGAATCGTCAAAAACAGGTGAAAGCGTTGAAATTGTTTGATTGAAAGGAGAAAATAATATGTTTCATGATAATCTTAAAGGCAGAGTAGCCGTTGTTACAGGCGGCGGCGGAGTTCTCTGCAGCGGTTTTGCAAAAGACCTCGCATCTCTCGGCGTTAAAGTTGCTGTTCTCGATTTAAGAGAAGAGGCTGCTCAGGCAGTTGTTGACGAAATCACAGCAGCCGGCGGCACTGCTCTTGCGGTAGGTTGCAATGTTCTTGAGGCAGAAAGTCTTGAAGCGGCAAAAGCAAAAATCACCGCTGAACTCGGCACATGCGATATTCTCATCAACGGTGCAGGCGGCAACTCACCTCTCGGCACAACAACAAAGGAAACCCTTGAACTCGTTGATATGGCTGAAAAGGCTGAGGGTGTAAAGACCTTTTTTGACCTTGATGCTAAGGGTATTGAGTTTGTTTTTAACCTCAACTTCCTCGGCACACTGCTCACAACTCAGTGCTTCGCAAAGGACATGGTAGGCAAAGAAAACGCAACAATCCTTAACATTTCTTCAATGAACTCCTTTAAACCTCTCACCAAAATTCCCGCTTACTCAGCAGCAAAAGCAGCAATTTCAAACTTCACTCAGTGGATGGCTGTTCACTTTGCAGATGTGGGCATCAGAGTTAATGCAATTGCACCCGGATTCTTTTCAACAATCCAGAATGCAAAACTTCTTTATAATGAAGACGGTTCGCTCACCGAGCGTTCAAACAAAATTATTTCGCACACACCCATGCGCCGTTTCGGCGTACCTGAAGACCTTACGGGCGCTCTCGTTTTCCTTTGTGACGAGCAGTACTCAGGCTTCGTAACAGGTGTTGTTCTCCCCGTTGACGGCGGTTTCTCCGCATATTCAGGTGTATAAATTATTATTTTCGGGCATACTGTTTTGCTGTATGCCCGTTTTATTTTTCTTCTTTTAACATTAAAATGTCCGTGCAACACATTGTTGCGTGACTTTTTCGGATAAATATGCTTAAATTAAGTCAAGGAGGTGACTCTTTTATGTCAAAGGTTTCGAAAAACATAAAAAAACTGCGAACCGACAGAAACATGACTCAGGATTCTTTGGCAGAAAAAATCTGTGTTACTCGCCAAACAGTTTCAAGTTGGGAAAACGGGAGAACTCAGCCTGATATAGATATGCTTGAGCATTTGGCGGATGCTTTGAATGCCGGCATTGAAGAAATAATCTATGGTGAAAAACGCAACATAGGTTTTGAGGCACCAAAAAATGACAAACAAAAAATAATGAGCATTGTGTTTGCAACACTAGGCTCACTTCTGACTGCAACCGGTCTTATTATAATTTTTGTTTCTCTTTGGGACAGAATTCCTGAATTTCTGCTCGCATCGCTCAGTTTTCTTCCTCTTATTGCAGGCGGCGGAGTAGCATTATGGGTATACGAAAAAAAGCGCAACAGCATCGGCTGGAGCGAAGGCGCCTCGGTTGCATGGGTCGCCGGACTTATTGCAACAACCGCACTTGTAATTTCCATGTTTTCAATCGATATTGATATATGGATTATAATGGCTTTTATATCAATATTGATTTTGCCTATAGCGTATATTTTTAATGCCGTTTTTCCTCTTACGGCTTATTTCTGCACTGTAACCTATTATGTGATTTGTTATCCGCTGTCATCTTTCAAGAATTTTATTCCTCTCGCATTCGGAATTGTTTTATACATTCTTGGTCTTATCAGAATAAAAAGCACTGATTCATCAGATGCACGGCAAAAGTTCTCTGTCTGGGTAGCATTAATATCTGCAGGTGTAATCCTGTATTTCCATTGCCTCGAATCGGCACACAGAGGAACACCTTCGCTTTTATGCCTGCTTTTCGGCACATTTGCAGCCCTTTACGCTGCAGATAAAGGCGATGATTTCCCTTATCCTTTCAGATATATTGCTGTACCATCCATAACCGTTGCGCTTTCACTTCTCTGCTTCAGTGCTGAAAGTTGGATAGGCAGACCCCACTACGGTACCCTCACGCCCAATCTTCTTTCTCCGGGATTATCACCCATTGTTGCGGCAATTTCTCTTGTTTCAGGAATAATATACGGCAAAAAAAGTTTTATTAAAAACCACACAAAGACTGTGTTTGTGGCATTGTCCTCAATTGCAAGTTTTATCTGTGCAATCAGCGCAACTTTTGCCGAATTTTTTAGCGAAACAACAGAAACAGTGGTTGTAACCGCCATTATTCTGATTTCCTTTGCCGTAAGCGTTACTCTTATCGTTGACGGCATCAGAAAAATTCGCCTTTCAACTGTAAATCTTGGTCTTGTAATGATTTGCGTTATTGTTTACGCAACACTTATCATGGGCAGGTTTGATGCTGTATACAGCGGCATTGCCTGTATTGCAATGGGACTTATCCTTCTTTTTATAAATTTCAAATTGTCAAAAGTTTTTAAGGCAAAGGAGATGGATAAAAATGCGTAAAAGACTTCCTGTTATAATCCTTCTTGCCGTTCAACTTGTTTTTACTTTTTCGCTTGCCGCATATAACCCTGTCAGGGATATGCTTATCCGTATTAAGGGCACGGAATATATTTTTGAGGTTACGGATCTTCAATACTACGGAAACTTTAAGGACGATATGCTCTTGTATTGCAATATCAAAACCGAATTTGACGGATATTACGAATTTATAACAATAAACGGAAAATACGGCATAATCAACACTAACGAAAACGGTCTTTCGTATTTGTCTGAAGTAACAAATGATAAACCTCAAGCAGATAACTACATCAAAAGTGAAAATGATGAAATATTCTATTTTACTGACCCGCATCAAAAAATCGACTACGATATTTTTGTGCTTGGAGAAACAACCGAGCCTCCCCTGTTCATCAGAGAAAAATTGATAACCTCCGACGAGTACCGTATCACCGCTTCAGTTTATGTTTACAACGGTAATATTCTTTTAAATAAGATTTTTGTAAACGGAACAGAAATTGAAGAGTTTTTGATAAGCAGCAAGGAGAGATAACCATGAAAAATAACAAAGTTGCAGAAATTGTTTCTTTAATATTTGTTGCAGCAGAATTTGCTGCATTCCTGATATGGGGATTAAACATACAAGCAGGCGATGAAATGGGATACGGTCTGATTGTCATTTACGGCATAATGCCGCTGACATCGCTGATTTTATGCGCTGTTCTTGCGGCTAAAAAATCAGTTTTTCTCATTCCTTTAGGATTACTTAAAATTCTCTCTCACATTTTTCTTCCGTTCTTTATTTACGGAACATTTGAAATCGGGTTAAGCCTTGTTCTTTCAGCAATTCCATGCCTTATCGGTTCAATAATCGGATTTATATTACACAAAGTCAAATCAAAATAAATACAGCGGCTTGTTCGGGTTAACCGCCCCTACAAGCCGCTGTTATTTTTATGAATTATCCTGATTATTTGCAAAAACATCTGCAACTTCACTTATGGTTATATAGGCTTTTTTGTCAATTTCGTGAACGATTTCCTGCATTTTTGCAACCTGAAAACGGTTTACAACAAAGTAAACAACTGTTAAATCAGAGTTTGAATATCCGCCCTTTGCGCTGATTTTAGTCATACCGCTTTCAAACGCTTCCGTCAGTGCCTCGCATATTTCATCGGGTTTTGATGTTATAATCATTGCACCCTTTGCTCTGTCAAAACCTTCAACCATAAAGTCAACCGTTTTTAATGCACCGGCATAGGTCACTATTGAATACAGCGGCAAAATCCAACTCTGAATAATAATTCCGCTGATAATATAAAGTATAACATTGTAAATCATAACGAATGTGCCAACGGTTATGCCCAATTTTTTTGCAAAAATTACCGCCATAACTTCAATGCCGTCCATTGCTCCGCCAAAACGGATTGCAAGTCCGCTGCCGATACCGGAAATAACTCCGCCAAAAAGCGCACAAAGCAACAAATCTGTGCCCGCCAAAGGCGATGCAACACTCACATCTATTGGGAGTATATCAGTTATAAGCCATGCAAACAGTGAGTAAATTCCAACCGCATTTATTATGCCCGCAAGGGTAAGCATCAGCATATTCACTAAACGTATTCTGTTTAATCTTTTAAGTTTCTCTCGCATTTGCGCCTGCCTTTCTTCAAAATTATTTATTCATAAAGTCAAAAAGACCGTGCCAATCTTCACGGCAGAAATAATGTGTGCCTTTTCTGTAGCAAAAGCCTATTTCGCCATCATTAAGATATTTGCCTGCGCTGAGATAATCGTCATCCTCGCAAACAAATCCTTTTTTACCATATAGTTCATAAACCTCAGATGCAGCGGCACAGCAAAGGATTTGCAGATGAGGACCTGCCCATATATCTTCCTGCGCTGATGCAACATGCACTCTTCTCGGTGCAATCAGAGCATGCATAAAATGCTGATCAAACAGTGTATCATTATCCCTTCCGTAATAACTCTTGTAATTCTCACAGAACCAATATTCAAAACGGTCAATTATATCGCCTATGGTTTCATTGCCCTCAACTTTGCCTCTGTTAAGAGAATCTCCGCTGCAGCCTGAGCAATTTGAATGTGCCGCAGCATAACGCTCATCAACCGCCGCAGTAAGAAGAGCGGTTTTACCGAGCCTTGAATGGCCTGCAACGCAGATGTTGTCTTTATCAACTTCTTGACGGGTCTGAAGAAAATCCATAACTCTCATTGCTGCCCAAGCCCACATCGCAATTTTGCCGCAGGAATATGCAGTACGCTGTGAATTATTATATATGATACCTGCCAAACCGTTTGAGAAATCGCCGTCATCGCTTGTAACATCCTTATAACAGAACGATGCGCAGGCAAAACCGTTATCAATTATTTCTTCTGTAGGCATATATTTATCAGGCACTTCAGGTCTGAAATTGATATGAACAAAGGTTTTGATTTTTTCACCTTTGCTCGGATAAACATAACTAACAGGGAAAGTGAATTCGCTGCCGTAAACCTTGCTGGTTATTTCAAGTTTCAAAAAAGTTGCCTTGCTTGCACAAAACCTTTTATCTTCTTCAATAACTCTGAACGAAACCTCTTCAGGTTCATCGGGAATATATCCGTATTCGCATTCAAGCATTGTTTTCAGAACCTGAGGTCTTATATCTTCCCATTCCTGTGCGGTTGTAACCCTTTTGCCGCCGATTTCCAAAGGTGACGGAATATTAAGAGCATTAAGTTTTTCCTTTATCATATAAATCACCCTTATTATGCTTTACGGACAGAACTCAGTTCTGTACTTACAATAAATTTATTATAATTAAGTAACATAATTATACTTGTATTTCACAAAAAATAATCGCTGATTAAATCGTGGCGTAAAGATTTAAATAAGCGATTATAAAAATAAAAGGCAGGGGTACGCATACCTCTGCCGCTTTATTTTGACTTATGCTTCCTTAACAACTACCTGTTTGCCGTTATAATAACCGCACTCGGGGCAAAGTCTGTGAGATCTCTTGAGCTCACCGCAGTTTGAGCACTTCTCGAGCTGAGGAGCGTTCATCTTCCATACGTTTGAGCGTCTCTTGTCTCTTCTTGCCTTAGAAACTCTTCTCTTGGGTACTGCCATGCCTTAAGCACCTCCTTAATTTTGTGCTTTATTAAACCGTGAGGTTTTTTGTTTTAATTATCCAAAAGTTGCTGAAGTGCCGCCAATCTGGGGTCAACATCCTTTTTGCAACTACATGAATCTGTGTTCAGGTCCTTGCCGCACTTGAAGCACATCCCTTTGCAATCTTCTTTGCAAAGAAACTTTGCAGGAAGATCAAGAAAAATATCTTCAGTAATAAGCGGGTCAAGGTCAAAACGAAGTTCGTTAACAAGCAAAAGTTCATCATTCTTTTCATCGTTAAGATGTGTTACAAGAGTGTGAAATATATCCACTTGCAACGGAACGCTTATTTCTTTTGCACAACGGTCGCAATTCATCTCAAGGACAAACTCTGCTTTTGCCCGCAACTCGACTATATCGGTATAATTGCCTGCCGAACCGCTGACTTTTACCGCAGTTGTAAAAGGTTTTACGCCGCTGAGTTCCTGATCCGAAAGATCAAGTTCATAACTGAACTCGCGAACCATGCCTTCGTTATTAAAAATAGGCTCTAAATCCAATATCATTAATTTTCACCTAAAATCATGCACAAAATATTATATAGGTTAAGGCACGATTTGTCAACTAAAATTTTGATTTAAATTCAGATTTTTTCGCAGAATGTAAAAATTCTCTCGGGAAGGTCACACTCATCACATGAAATTGTGAAAGTGATATCCTGCTCTGAAATCTTGCTGAGTTCTGCAACTTTCTCAAGGAAGTTTGCGAGTGCTTCATAATCTCTGCCACCGATTTTGAGAGTTGCATCAACAAGGATATCGGTTATGTCGTGGTCACCTGCAACAACGCCGCTAAGGAAACCGTAGAATGCATCGTAGCCCGATACTTTATAATGATCTGTTTCGATAAGTCTTGCTCTGTAGTTAACATCATAGGTCAGAAGTCTTTCTTTTTCAATGCATACAACATTGCCGTTTGACTTTTCAACTGCACCGTTTACGAGGTCGATGAGTCTTTTTGTTTTGCCTGAGCCTTTGTTACCGATAATAAGTTTTACCATTTTGAAGTCCTCCTGTGTGGTTTATTTGAGTCTTGCTTCAAGTTCCTCTCTCTGAGCCCCATAACCGGGCTTGCCGAGAAGAGCGAACATATTTTTCTTATAACTTTCAACGCCGGGCTGATCAAAAGGATTAACTCCGAGAATATAGCCCGAGATACCGCAAGCCTTTTCGAAGAAATAAATCATCTGACCGAGATGATATTCATCCTGCTTATCAATTTCAATAAGGATGTTGGGAACATCGCCGTCAGCATGGGCAAGAACCGTGCCCGCAAAAGCCTTGCTGTTAACATAATGAACGGTTTTGCCTGCAACAAAATTGAGACCGTCGCCGTTAACATCGTCAAAATCAATTTCAACATCCGTTTTAGGTTCATTAACCCAAATAACGGTTTCAAACAGTTTGCGCTCGCCTTCCTGAATATACTGGCCGAGTGAATGAAGATCTGTTGAGAAGATAGCCGAAGCAGGGAAAATACCCTTGTTCTGCTTGCCTTCGCTTTCACCGTAAAGTTGTTTGAACCATTCACACCAAAGTGTCATTGAAGGCTCATAAGCAGCCATCATTTCAACAGACTTGCCGCTGCGATAAAGAATATTTCTTATTGCAGCATATTTGTAGCAATCATTTGCAAGAACATCGTCTTTTGAATAGTCTTCTCTTGCATCTGCCGCTCCCTGCATAAGAGCATCAATATCAATACCTGCAACCGCAATGGGAAGAAGACCAACAGCGGTAAGAACCGAGTATCTGCCGCCGACATCATCGGGAACAACAAAGGTTTTGTAACCCTCACTGTCAGCAAGTGCCTTAAGAGCACCTCTTGATTTATCGGTTGTAACATATATTCTCTTTGCCGCTTCTTCCTTGCCGTATTTTTCTTCCGCAAGTTTCTTGAAGATACGGAAAGCAATTGCCGTTTCAGTTGTTGTACCTGACTTTGAAATAACGTTTATCGAAAAGTCTTTACCATCAATAAGTTGCTTAAGTTCCGCAACAGAAGCCGAACTGATGGTATTGCCGCCGAAATAAATATCGGGAGTATCTTTTTTGATAAGGTTATAGTTATTTGACTTGACGAATTCGATTGCTGCTCTTGCGCCGAGATATGAACCGCCGATACCGAGAACAACAAGCACATCGGAATCATTTTTGATTTTTTCAGCACACTCTTTAATCTGAGCGAATTCATCTTTATCATAATTTACGGGAAGATCAATCCAGCCAAGGAAATCATTGCCGAGACCTGTTCCCTCATGAAGCATTGCATGAGCCTTTGAAACCTCAGCCTGCATCGCTTCAAGTTTTTCCGTGCAAGCATATTCACCTGCGTATTTGAGATTAAGTTTTAATGCCATCTCTTTTTTGCACCCCACTATAAACGCTTTGGATATTTAATATATTTTACCCTATTCCGTCCTTTATTGCAACAGAAAAAAGTAAATTTTATAAGAAAATATTTTAAAAGAGTGCAATTTTTGGGCATTATTCTTTTATTGATTATATTTTACCATACTTCCTGTAATAATGCAAACAGTATTTTCTTCTTACTATGATGCGATTGCTCTGAGTATTCGTGTGAATACTATTGAAAACGTAAGTTGTTTTATGCTGTCCGGAGCGGTAAGATTATATTCACCGAGAAGTTCATCGCCAAGCCTGAAAGTAACAGTGCCAAGCACCTGCCCTTGCTCAACAGGAGCGGCAACATCAACAGCAAGGTCAATTGTCTGCGTTATTTCACCCTCCCTGCCTTTTTCGATAAGCACAGGCTGAACCTGAGGGATTTTCGGCGTAATCTTTTCAGCGACTCCGTTTATAACGCTCACATCGGGGATGAGCGATGCATCAATCGCAGGCGAAACGGTAGCATAGTTTGCAAAACCCCAGTTAAGCATCGCCTTTGCAGTTTCAAATCGGTCCGAACTGTTATCGCTGCCCATAACAACTGCTATAAGGTGTGTGCCTTCTCTCTGCGCACTTGCCGAAACGCAACAGCCCGCCTTAGAGGTTGTGCCTGTTTTAAGCCCTGTTGTGCCGTCATAAAAACGGACAAGTTTGTTTGTGTTAACAAGTTCCGTCTGACCGTTACGAAGAGAATCTATCCATATTGTTGTATAATTGACAATCAGTTCGTGGCTCAGCAGTTCGCGTGACATGGTAGCAACATCCATTGCTGTTGTAAGGTGATTTTCCGTTGAATCGTCAAGACCCGTGCAGTTTTCAAAATTCGTTTTGCTCATTCCGAGTTCTTTTGCTCTGTCATTGAGCATCTTCACAAAAGCCTCATCACTGCCTGCTATGTATTCACCCAAAGCAGTGCAAGCATCGTTTGCGCTGTAAACGGCTGTTGCTTTAAGCAGTTCGTCAACCGTCATTTGCTCGCCCTCTTTGAGCCATATCTGCGAACCGCCTTTTGACGCCGCTGTGCCCGAAACCGTAACAACGTCGCTCAGGGAAATTCTACCCTCGTCAATCGCTTCCATAACAAGCAAAAGCGGCATGATTTTGGTGACCGATGCAGGGTAAAGCCGTTCATTCTCGTTATATTTCATAAGCACCTTTCCCGTTGATGCATCCATTAGCACTGCAGCCTTTGCCTTGATTTCAACCGGCGGCTGCGCATCTGCCGCACCTGAACAAACACAGCAACCTGTCAGTATACAAATTGCCAAAAATAAAGAAAACGCAGACTTTAAAAATTTTTTCATATCAAACTCTCCCTTCGGGAAAGTATATGTCATAATTGACATTGATTATCACCGATTTTTCTGTTATAATACAGCAGAAGGTGATTAAATGAAAGTTGCATTCCATACGCTCGGCTGCAAAGTCAACCAATATGAATCCCAAGCAATGGCTCAAAGCCTTGAAAAGCAGGGATTTACCGTGGTTGACTCATCGGACAAAGCCGATGTTTATATAGTTAACTCCTGTACGGTTACTGCTGAGAGTGACAGAAAAACCCGTCAGACCGTGCGCAAATTCAAAAAAACGCATCCTGAAAGCATCGTTGTCCTTACCGGCTGTATGCCTCAGGCTTTCCCCGAATACGGTGAAAAACTTGACGAGGCAGACATAGTAATCGGCAACAAAAGCAACAAAATGCTTGGCGAATACATAAACCAGTATATCAATGGCAGCGGCAGGATTTTTGCCGTTGACATGCATAAAACGGGCGATATCTTTACGGGCGATACTATCAGTTCATTCCGTGAAAGAACCAGAGCAAGCGTTAAAATTGAAGATGGTTGCAACAGGTTCTGCTCCTACTGCATTATTCCGTACGCAAGGGGAAGAGTTCGTTCAAAACCGCTTGATGAACTCAAAAACGAAATTGCCGAACTTGAGAAAAATGGATTTTCGGAAATCGTTCTTGTCGGAATCAATCTTTCCGCATACGGAACAGATTCAACGGGCAACATTGTTGACGCTGTTAAATTAGCCGCTTCGTTTGACGGAATAAAAAGGGTTCGCCTCGGCTCACTTGAACCTGACCACATAACAGATGAAATCATTGACGGACTTGCAAAGATACCTGAATTCTGCCCTCAATTCCACATTTCACTTCAAAGCGGTTGTGACTCAACTCTCAAAAGAATGAACCGTCACTATGACAGTGCGGAATATTTTGAACTCTGTCAAAAACTCCGCAGCGCTTTTGACGGCACAACAATCACAACTGATGTTATGGTTGGCTTCCCCGGTGAAACTTGGGAAGATTTTGAAACTTCACTACGCTTTGTTGAAAAAGTTGGGTTTGAAAAGGCTCACGTTTTCCCCTATTCAATCCGCCCGGGCACTCCTGCCGCAAAAATGGCAGACCAGATTGAAAAAAGCGAAAAAGAAAAGCGTGCTGCGCTTATGAGTGCCGCGGCAGAAAAAATCAGAAAAGATTTTCTTGAAAACCAGATAGGCAAAACACTTGAAGTTCTTGTTGAAGAATATCATGACGGCTATGCGCAAGGTTTCACAGCAAATTACACTCCCGTCAGAATAGCCTGCTGCGAAAACCTGCACGGTATAATAAAAACAGAAATCACCGCTGTTGACGGCGATTTCTGCATAGGAACAATATGATATTTTGCGGTGTTGCACTGTTGCAACGCCGCTTTTAATTATTCTTCTTACTAAGCGGTCTGCGCAAAAGCAGGCTGAGAAGTGCCTGACCGTTAAACGGGATAAGCGGATAAAGGTAACACTGACCTGTAACCGTTTTTGTTGTTGAAATTTCGATAACTATAATCAGAATTCCAGCAACAAATCCCCAAACATTGAAAAGCGCAATCAGACCTATAAGCAACATTCTGAAAAGTTTGAATGCATAACCCAGTTCGAAACTCGGCTGTGCAAAGTTTGTCATTGCAACAAATGCCATATAAAGCACAACTTCCGAAACAAACCATCCTGCCGAAACAGCAAATTCGCCAAGCACCAATGCACCTATAACGCCAAACGAACCGCTGAGCGACTGAGGGGTATTGATTGATGCAAGGCGTATTGCATCAATAACAATTTCAACAATAAATAGTTGCGCCACAATCGGCAGACTGTTCGGCTCTTCAATCCTGATAAAATCAAGCCATTCGGGAATGTAATCGGGGTTCTGAACAAGCAGAAACCATATGGGAATAAGCAGCATTGTCATTGCAAAAATCAGCATTCTGACAATGCGCATATACGAACCGATAACAGGTGACATATAATAATCGTTGGTATCCTGCAAAAAATCAAAAATTCCCGACGGAATTATCATTGCGGCAGGCGAATTATCAATGATAACAACCATGCTGCCTTCAAGAATGCTCGCTGCTGCCGCATCGGGCCTTTCTGTGTATCTGACCTTAGGAAAAGGATTGAACCACTGTTTAGGCACAAGGCAGTCAATAAGGCTTTGATGGCTCATTGTCAACGAATTAATCGAAATCGAATCAATTTTTTTCTGCAGGGCTTTGAGCATTTTCTCGTTCACTTTTCCCTGCATATAACATATCACAACATCGGTTTTGGATTTTTCGCCAACAGAATGAATCTCCATTGTCAAGGCAGTATCTCTTATTCGACGGCGGATAAGTGCCGTATTAAAAACAAGAGTTTCAACAAAACCGTCATGCGGTCCGCGAAGCACCCTGTCATTCTCAGGCTCACCGACAGAACGCACAGGATAAGTTCTTGCATCTATGATTATAGCATCTGAAAAGCCCTCAACTATCATTCCTATTGCGCCTGAAAGCACGGACCTGACAAAATCGCTGACCTTTGAAACAACATCGGTTTCAACATATGGGATAAATGTGTTAGCAAAGTCCCTTATGTTTTCACAGTTTTTTATTTTTTTCTCCTCTGCATTCATAAAGAAAGCCATGGTTTTTGCCATTGTTTCGTCTTTGCAGAATCCGTCTATAAAATAGAGTTTGGCATTGCGTTTGTCAATTTTTACTTCTCTTGCAACAACATCAAAACTCTCTTTTATTCTCAGTTCTGAATCAAGCATTGCCGAATTCAGTGAAAAGTGCTCAGAAAAAACCTTTTCTATTTTCATCATCCCCATAAGTTTAAAATTTTTGACTGTTGAGAAAGGAAGTCAGACGGCTGCCTCCCTTTTAAGGGAGGTGGGTTTTGCGAAGCAAAAGACGGAATGATTCCTCTCGACCGAAGGCGTACAAAGGTACATCGAGAGCCAAAAAAACGGCGAATGAACAAATATAAAATACGCACAAACCAAACAGATCGCTGTATATCTGCTGTGCATACGGGTCGCCGAGTCGCCGACCCCTACATTCTTTGAATTTGTTCATGTTCTGCTTAATCAACAGTCAAAATGGCAGCAGAATATCTGCTGCCATTATTATTTTCATTTTTACTTATCTGTATTCATTATAAAGATTCACTATCGCATTCCATGTAAGCGGACCTACTGCACCTGTCTGCGGCAAACCCGAGATTCTTTGCACAGCGGTTACAGCCGCCTTTGTTCGGTTGCCGTATATTCCGTCTACCGTTATAAGCGGTACCGCATTGTTATTCTGTGCTATTGTTCTCAAAAAAGTCTGTAACTGCGTTACAACATTTCCGCTTGCGCCCGTAGTAACCGTATATCCCGGATAAAGAAGAGAAGAATACGAACGGTATTCATCGGGCAATGAATTCAGAATGCTGTAGTATGCACCTTGCAAAGCATACCACGTTCCTCTGCCGACTATGCCGTCAACCGTAAGCCCGTATTCACGCTGAAATGCTCGGACAGCATTTTCTGTTGCAGGTCCAAAAATTCCGTCTGCAGTAATCTGCGGCAACCTGTCGTTGAAAAAGCCTATAAAATTCAGATAATACTGAATTGTTCTCACATCCGTACCTCTGCTGCCTCTCCTGAGCACTTCACTGAATATTCTTTCAACCTCACTCAGAGTTATACCCTCAGAATAAAGTTCCGATACCTTCTTAACTGCATTATAAATCTGTTTTATTTTATACCATGTTGCTTTGCCTACAATCCCGTCCTGCGCAAGATTGAATATTTTTTGAAATTGCAGCACAGCCGACCTTGTTGCCGCATCAAATATACCGTTTGTTTCGGGAATTGAAGGAATTGAAGGATAGTTGCGCCTTATTCTGTTTAACTGGCGCTGAATTGTTCGAACATCTTCGCCGTTTGAGCCAAGGCGCAACAGTGTGCCGGGATATGTTTCAGTAATATTTCTGACAGGAGCATTCCTCACAATGTTTATATCATTTCCATAATAATTCTGCAAAATCTGATACGGCGTTCTGCCTTGATTTGCAAGTGTAACCGTTCCCCACTGCGAAAGTCCGCGGCATGTTACATTTCTGCCGTCACAGTATTCTGTGAAATACGGCTGAATCTGATTACCCTTTGTTACATAATCATTGAAAAGTTCGTCAACAAGCCTTGAAACATTGCTGAAAATATCTCTGCCGTCAACATAAGCCTGGTCATATGAAGTTGAGTTTGTAATATCAAAATTATACCCTCTGCTCCTGTAATATTCAGTGAATATTCTGTTGAGCGCAAAAGAAACCTGTGCGTATATGTTTGCTCTGATAGCATTTTCTGGCCATGACGGATAAATCTCACTTGATGCAACATTTTTAATATACTCTGTAAAAGGTATGCGAACATTTTGAGCGTTTGAGTTCGGCGTGCCAAGATGAACCGTTATATATTCGGGAATAACAGGTGTTACAGGCATTTTAAACCTCCTGTCTGCGGAGAGTTCCGCGGTTTGTTTCGTCAACAACTATCGGTTCAGGTTCCTGAAGACCTGCTGCTTTTGCAACCATTCTTACGGGCTGAACCGATTCCACACCCGAAAAAACAGGCACATTGGTAAACACAGCGCGAACATATGCGGGATGCTCAACATACACCGAATAAACCGCATAAGGCAATCTCGGATTATCACCTGTCTGCGGCGATTGCGAGATTGACCTTGGCGGCGCAGGCAAACGAACGGTATCGGTTACGCCGTCAATATCAGTAAGTCCGTCAAATACTGCAACATTACCGCTGGGCAACTCAAGAAAAATCATCACTCGTGAACTGCCCACACCAAACGCTCTGTCAGATGCAAAAGTTTCAACCTTAAGCGTTCCGCTTTCGGTATTGGCTTCAAGAAAATCATTGATATCTCTGCATCTTGTGCGCTGTTCAGGCGTTGCGTTTGCACCGAGTCTTGTGCAGTTATCCCTCAAAACCCGTGCAACATCAACCGTTTCATCTCCGCTGCTGCTTATGTTTTTATTAATGGGAGTTGTTTGTGCAGGAAGCGCTTCCGGCTCTGTGTCATTTTCTTCCTGCTGCAATTCAGTCTGCGGTTCATTTGGCAGCGGATCACTTCTGTCCCTTTCAAAAACTTGCTCATTTTCCAACGCTTCTCTCAGTTCGGTTTCCCGTTTATCATCCGAGGGCATCGGATATGATGATATGTTATTTCGCTTACTGAATTCAAGCATCTCTGCTCTGTATTTATCCATTAATTTTTCCATTTCAGTTTTATCCATAGCATAAACCTCCAAATCATCTGCTATTTTCAATATATTATATTCGGAAGATTTATGTTACAAAAATTTAAAAGGGCTACTGTTTCCAGTAGCCCTTTAACTGTTTAATTAAGGATTATTCTTCATCCTTCTTTTTTCTATTGGTGAGAACATATGCTGCTGCGGCTGCGCCTGAGATTACAGCAAAGGCTGCAAGGCCTGCTGCCGAACCTGTATCAGGAATTACAACATCAACAATTGCATCACCTGAATCGCTTGCCCAAGTTGCTTCAAATACAAGGTCTTCATTACCCATTCTATCAGGAATTTCGGGGTTCCAGCCATCGAACTTCATGCCGTCCTTAGTGGGATCAGCGGGAACGGGAATCTTTGTACCTTCAACAACCTTATAGGTCTTATATACTTCGCCGTCAACAAGGAATGTTACGGTGTGAGTATGCTTAACAAGTTCTGCGACACCGATGATAACAAGGATGCCGCCAATAATTGATGCACCTGTAATAAGAGCAACGTTTGTACCGATTGCTGCACCGACAATTGCACCTGAAATTACTGTGCCGCCGATAACAACTGCTACAAATGTCTTATCAACTTCCCACTGTGCAACAAACTCGAGGTCTTCTGCAGGCATTGTTGAGGGAACTTCAGGCTCCCAGCCTACGAATACATAACCGAATTTTGTGGGATCAGCAGGAACAGGAATCTTATCGCCTTGTTCAAGAACATGGAGATCATGTGTTTTGCCGTCTACAACGTATCTAACAATGAACTTTTCGCCGGGAACAGGTGCTTCTTCCCAAAGTGCTGTGTAGGTTACATCCTTAGCGGGCATTGTTGAAGCAACGCTGTTGCCGTTTTCATCTGCCCAACCTGCGAATACATAACCGGGTCTTGTGGGATCAGTCGGAACGGTGATTGCCGAGCCGTATGTGACATCATATTCTGCATAGGTTTCGCCTTCAACAATATAAGTTGCCTTATATGACTTGAAATGGTCAATCTTTGCATATGCTACGATATCTTTATCGCCCATCTTCTCGGGAAGAGGATTGCCGTTTTCATCTACCCAACCGTCAAATACAACACCTTCAGCGACAGGTTCGGGATGAACCATTGTTTCGCCTTCTTCAAATGTCTTGGTTGCGTAAACTTCAGCACCCTTAGCAAGATAATAAGTTACTGTGTGAGTGGGAGTTTCTTCTGCTTCCCATGTTGCAGTAATTGTAAGGTCATTGCCGGGCATTGTATCAGGAATGTCTTTATCCCATCCCTTGAATACATAGCCTTCTCTTGTGGGTTCAGAAACATCTGCAATGGGTTCACCCTCTGCAAGAACCTTAACAATCTTTTCCTGACCGTCAATAAGACCGCCGGCTGCGTCAATTGTGAGAGTATAAGTCTTAACAACAGGCTTCCATTTAGCAGTTACTTTGATATCTTCTGCAGGAAGTTTGCCGTCTTCGGGCAGACCGTCCCAACCATCAAATTCAAAACCTTCTCTTGTAGGTTCTTCGGGAAGAGTGATATCCGTATCGTAGTCGCCGCTTGTTTCAGCAGTTGACGAACCGTCATCAAACTTACCTTCGCCTGCATCAAATGTAACCTTTATTGTCTTGATTTCCCATTTTGCTGTGTAGTCAATGGGTGCATCAGGCATCTTTGCGGGGATTTCAACGGGATTGTCGTTTGCATCTACCCAACCCTTGAATTCGTAGCCTTCTCTTGTAGGTTCAAGAGGAACGATACCTGAAAGGGGTGAATTATATTCAACATCGGTTTCAGTGAATACTGATGAACCGTCGGCAAATTTACCTTCACCTGCATCAAGAGTGATATCATTCTTATTTACTTCCCATTCAGCATGAACTACAAGATCCTTTGCGGGCATCTTGCCGTCTTCAGGCATATCTGTCCAGCCCTTGAAGGTGTAACCTTCTTTTGCATCGGGAGCAAAATCTGCGATATCTGCATTTACTGCATACTGCTCTGTCTTAAGAAGAACAGAACCGTCATAATACTTAATTGTATAGGTATCAGGAACAATCTTTGTCCATGATGCTGTTACGGTAATATCTGAATCAGGAAGAACTGTAACTGCGTTGCCTTGTGAATCAACCCAACCGCTGAAGATATGATCAGCCTTTGTGGGTTCACCCTTTGTGGGTGTGGGAAGTGCATCGCCAGCAACACCTGCATCAGTTACAACTTCATATTCAACACCGTCAACAACAAATGTTACATCATAGAGTTCATCCCATGCTGCAAAGAGTTCAACAGGCTCTGTAGGCATTGTGCCGGGAAGTGATGCTGCGTTACCCTGTGCATCCACCCAACCTGCAAACTTATAGCCGTCTCTTGTGGGACCTGCAGGTACAAGAACAGTCTTGCCTGCTTCAAACTCTGCTTCATATTCTGTGCTGCCGTCTGCAAATACACCGCCGGTAGCATCAAGTGTAATTTTGTAAAGTTTTGTCCATTCGCCCTTGAGTTCAACATTATTCTTGGGCATTACAAAACTTTCGGTAATCTCGTTGTTATAATACCAACCGCTGAACTTATATCCGTCAGCCGAAGGAACATCAGCAACATCAACTTCTGTGCCTTCTTTTACAGTTGATGAACCGGGAAGAACTGCACTTGAGGGAATATCACCTGTCCATGAATATGAAACTGTGTATTCACCGGGAACAGTGTTCTTTGTCCATTCACCTGTAAGAACAACATTTTCAGCAGGCATCAGGAAACTTGCTGTTACTTTACCTTCGTATTTCCAACCTTCAAAGGTATAGCCTTCTGCGGTGGGAACATCTGCAACATCTACCTGATCGCCTTCTTTTTCGGTCTGGGTCTCAGGAAGAGTTACGCCTGCGGGAATGTCACCTGTCCATGAGTATGAAACAGTGTATTCGCCGGGTTCTGCGGGAATTTCATCCCATACTGCTTCAAATTCAACTGCACCGGCAGGCATTGTGAATAATGCGTTTGCCGAATAGGTTGCTCCGTCGTATTTCCAACCGCCGAATGTATATCCGGGTCTTGAAATTTCGGGAAGTTTAATTGTTGTTCCGACAGTTGCGCTTGTTACAGCATCAGCAGGAACAGTTACTGATTCATCACCTGTGTTATAGGTAACATCATAATTAATCGCTGTGTATGAACCTACAACGGTTACATTGCTGTCAGGCATTGTAAACTCATCGCCTTCAGCATAAGTTTTTCCGTCATATGTCCAACCGTTGAAAGTATATCCTGCAACATCTTCTGCATCAGCAAGAGTAACTTTTGAGCCGAGGTTAAGACCTGTTACTGCTGCAGGAAGGTCAACTGAAGGAGCAGTTGAGAATGTATAGGTAAGTGTATATTCGTTAGTTGTGAGAGTTGCATCGAATGTCATATCGCCTGCGCCCATTATTGTGTTTGCAGGAACATTCCAACCGCTGAATGTTTTACCATCCTCTGCTTTGTATTCAGGTGCGGTAATCTTTTCACCATACTTATAGGGAACTTTTGCATATTCTTCGCCGTTGATGTTGAAGATTGCATAATAGGTTTCTGCTTCCCATGTTGCAAGGTAAACATCTGCTGTTGTGAAGGTTGCACCTTCTACAGTCTTATCCCAACCTGTAAACTTATGACCTGTCATTTCGGGGTCAGCAGGAGCAGTAATTGCCGAACCGTATTTACCTGTAACTTCAACGGACTGCTTGCCGTCAGCAAACTTACCGCCGTTAGCAAGGAATGTAACGGTTACATCTGCGAGTTTGCAATAAACTGTAAGAACGTTATCTTCGCCGAGTTTTACTTCCATCTCGGTTACTGTTGTTCTTTCCTCATCAAGAACATTGCTTACAGAATCAATGATCTCCTCAAATGTATAAACATGATCTGCAGTTGAGGTTTCACCTTTGTTGATAACTGCAACTGTTTCACCGTCTGATGCAAGGTTTGTTACAACAGTCTGTGTGATTTCTGAATTATCATTAGGATTGATTGTTACAACATTAATCTTGTATTCTACCGAACCGCTTGCATCAGGCTTCCACTGTGCTGTGAAAGTCATATCCTCATCAAGCATCTTATCGGGAACAGGATTCCAACCGTTGAATATATAACCTGCTCTTGTGGGATTTTCGGGAACAGTGATTGAATCACCGTATTTAATGTTGTTTACAACTTTTACTGATGTACCGCCGGTAAATGTACCGCCTGCAGCATCAAATGTTGCGTTGTGGAAATTATCATTCCAGATTGCTATAAGATTAAGACCGCCTGCGGGCATTGTTTCGGGGAAGGTGATGGGGGTTGTGGGTGCTGAAACATCAGCCCAGCCGCCGAATGTTGCGCCTTCCTTAATAGGATCTGCAGGTTTTGTGATAGGTGAGCCGCACTCAACATTTTCAATAGGAGCGATTGTTGCGGGAACACCGCCGTTTGTATCAAAACTTATGCTGTACTCATGTGCTGTGCGCACTGCAGTAACTGTTGTATTCTCAGCAGGCATCTTTGCAGGAACTTCTTTGTCCCACTTGTATGTGTAACCTACCTCTGTGGGAAGTTCGGGTGCTGTTACATCTGACTCATAAAGACCTGTAACTACACTGATTATTGAACCGTCATAGTCAACAAAGGTTACGGAGTATGTGTTCTTTGTCCACAATGCGCTGATTGTCATATCCTCTGCAGGCATTGTTGTGGGTATCTGTGTATTCCAGCCTGCAAATGTATGTCCCTTCTTTTCGGGAGTGGGAATCTCCGCTGTAACAGGAGAGCCGTAATCGCCTGTAATGGGTGCAATTGTTGTATCGCCTGTATCTGCAAATGTAATTGTGGTTTTGTTAATCTCATATACCGCTGTGAAGTACTGATCCTCTCCGTCAATAATGCCGGGTTCGGGACTCCACATAAGGAATGTATAGCCTTCTCTGATAGGAGCAGCAGGAACTTCAATTTCTGCACCTGATACTGTGGGAACGGTCTTTACTTTTTCGCCATCTGCAAATCTGCCTTCGCCTGCATCAAATACTGCATTGAAAACATCCGCTTCTTTGATGGCTTTCATAACTACATCGCCGGTTACGGTATAGGGGAATGTTACTACTGTTCCTTCTTCTTCCGATTCACCGATATACCATGCGTTTTCAACATTGTATCCGTAAGGAACATCTTCAGCATATACTGTATCTCCGTAATAATAGAGAATTTCATCAAGTGTTTCGTCGCCGTCAACAAACTTAACTGTATACTCGATATCGCTGTATTCAGCAGTGAATATTATGTCTTCTGTTACAACATCAGGCATTTCATTATCCCAGCCTAAGAATTCCATGCCGGGATAAACGGGAATTTCATCAAACGCATCGGGGGTTTCGCCGTATTCATATACGAACGATACTGTTCTCTGACCGTTTGATTCAAATTTACCGCCCTGGGTTGCATCAAACACAAGTGTGTACTTGTTTGCTTCATACTGAGCAAAGAATTCTACATCGCTGTTGGGCATTGTGGAAGGTCCGTCTTTTCCGTCTTTGGTCTTCCAACCTGTGAATGTGTAACCTTCTTTAACGGGAACGCCCAAGGGGAATTCAAGACCGTCAAATTCGGGAACATCTGCACCGTAATAAACATCGGTGTGTTCCTGAGTCTGTGTTGTTCCTGAATTATCGCTGTAACTGTAAGTTACTGTATATTTATTTCTGGCATAGTAAGCATTAAGCACTGAGGATTTGTCGCCTTTAACAGTGATTGTACTGTCACTGTTATCGGTATCAATGTAGAAACCTTCTACAGGAGTTTTAGGAAGATCAACCTTCAAACCTGTTTCTGCAAGAATCTGCTGTGAATAGTTTGCAGTTGTCGGATATGTGCCATCAGTATTCATATAGAATACCTGATAAGTGTAATAGTTGTCACTTGCTTCCGTTGCAGTCCATACAGCATAAAGAGTTTTATCGCTGTAGTCATATACGATGTCTGCAATTTCCGCCTGAGAAAGAGTGAGCGCTTTAACCTGATCTTCCGAAAGAACATTGCCCTGAGCATCTGCATCTTCCTGAGTAAGGCCGAGTGCTTCCATAACCTCTGCTGTCATTGCTCTGTCAGCGGGAACGGGAATTTCTGACCAACCGCTGAAAGCATAGTCCGCTCTTACGGGCTGCTTGTCCTCACTGAGGTCAGCGGTATCAAACTTGTCACCGATAATACCGGGAAGGTTGATGCTTGTATAGTCAGAACCGTTTTCAGAGAAAGTACCGCCGTTACCGTCAAGTACAACATTACTTGTTGTGGTAATTTCACCGTCAACAGTTGTTATATCAGCAACCCAAGTAGCCATACTGTAAGTAGGTATATCCAAATAGCGACCGGCCTTCTCTGCTTTGGGAAGGTTTATAAACATACGGTAACCATTTGTGGGAGATGCTGCAAGTTGTTCATCAGGAACATATGCCTTACCTGTTGAACCTACGACTCTTGTTGTGCAATCAGTTTTTGCAACAACTTTGCCGTTTTCATCAGTTGTAATGATATAATCCTTCTTTGCAGCAAACTTTCTGACTGTTTCTTTCTGCTCATCGGTAAGAGCATCATAATTGCCGTCATAGTCCGCTTCAAGTGCTTCTTCAACAAGAGCAGCAAAGTCAGACTCAGAAATAGCAACCTGATCTTCATCTCTTACAACGAAATCATACTCAATTACCCATTCGCTGCCATCCAATATTGTGGTGTAGCCTGTTGTAATGTTGTATGAGTTTGAAACAATGTCAAGGTCATCAAAGAACTCATCGCTGATAATACCCTTGGTAACAAGTTTATTATTGCTGTTCTGACCGAGCAATGTTTCATCTTCACGATAAACAGCGTTATCAGATTTAACTCTTACAGATCCATCCATATAATCGGTGTTTGTAAGAAGTGAAGAACTTACGCCGTCTTCGAGAGTTGTTTCCATAAATCTTGAGTCAAAAAGAAGAGCAATGTTACCGGAATAGGTATAGTAATCAGTTCCGATATAAACCCTTGCTTTGACTTTTTCGCCGGGTGCGACTCTGTCAGTCAGAATCCATTCGGCATCGCCGTTCTCATCCTCAACCATGCGGTAGAATTCGGTTTTGAAATTAATATCAAAGCCGCCCTCCGTTGTGGGATCGAACGCTGATGCCGCAACTGACATTGAACTGAAAATCATGACAAAAGCAAGAAGCAGTGCCAATGATTTCTTGAAGTGTGTCATATGCGTTTTTCCTCCTTAGTGCTTGAAAGCCGACAAGCGACACTTTCATATAGTACAAGTCATTCTATCATAATGCTTTAAAAATTTCAAGAGTATTTTATAATTTTATTATAGACAATATCGGAAATTTATGTAAAAAGCAATTATAATCAAATTATTTTTCCGGTGTTTCGGAATCAAGGATTTTTGCTGCACGGATTTTTGCAAGTTCATACATCATTGTATCCCTTGTTTTACCATGAACATTGAAGAACAGCAGCGATACGCCTTTAAGGAATCTGCCTGCTGCCGGAGCAAGGGCAAAAACAGCCCAAATGCCTGCAAGCATGCTCGGATCAGTCTGCGGAATCTGAACACCGTTTGCATTGAGAAGCGGAACATAGTGAATTGCGGCAACCGCAAAAGCACTTATCATTTTTGCTGCTGCGTTTGAAAGCAGTTTGAAATATTCCATTGCCGCAGTTATGGTTGCCTCATTGCGCACGCCGGACTTCCACTCAACATAGTCATACAGATCGCCGTTAAGCGCGGTGCTGCAGTATCTTTGGATACTGTTGAGCGAACCGCAGAATGTGAGTGCAATTATAACCCATATGAGATTGAGGATAAAATGATCCTCTCCAAAAGGTTTATAGCCTACAATCCACATGATAAAGTAGCATGCACCGCAGAACATATAACTGCCTGCAGCGAGATTTCTCAATCCGAATTTCTTTGTGAGTTTGGGCGCAAGAGGAAGCACAAAATAACTCGGCAGACCCGTAAAAAGACCTGCTATTGTGCCATACGAAAGCCTGCCCATGCAGTTAAGCCAGAAAAAGTCCTCTACCATCGTACCTGTGCTCTTGCCTACGGCAAAGAAATTTTTGACCAAAAGAACCCACATAGGACGGCAAGTACCGATTGTTTTGATGGTTTTAATAAGACCCATCTGCTTCATTTCATTTCTTGTTGAAAGGGGCATGCGCTCCTTCAATGAGAAGAAACCGTAAACTCTGAACGCGATTACACAGCAGACAAACACTGCCGCACCGCCTGTGTAAATGCTTCTTGAACCAATACCCAATATGTTCGGCAGGAAGTCAACAAGAACAGGGAACAGCGACGGCAGCCAGACACCGACAAGATCGGCGTAGGCATCAGTTGCAATAAGTCTGTTTCGCTCGGTAGGATTTGGTGTTATGTTAAAAAGAATTATCTGATAACTTGTGTTATAAAATGAGTTTGCAATAGATCCGACATAGTTACAGATAAGAAATGCAATGAAAAGGCTAATCTGAGTCATATTATTGGGGAGAGTCCATGGCGTGAGTGCAGAAGCCACCCAGAACGGCAGCGTGAGGATGATATACGGACGCACTCGTCCCCATCTTGTTCTTGTTCTGTCAATAATCAAGCCCGAAAGTGCATTGTCAACCGTATCGGCAACCATGCTTATCGTTTCAGCCGCACCCCATGTTTTTGCATTTATACCAAGGAACTGCGTAGCAAAGAAGAAGAGTTTTTTGCTGAATGTGTTCCACATCGTATCGCCCATACCCGAAAGAATATAAGCAACATAATGTTTGGGGCTGAGATATGACTTGTTCTGTTGGTCGACCTGCTTTCTGACCGCTTCACCGTCCGTTACAGGTGCGGGAATATTATTTCTGTCCTCTGCCATAACGTCACCATCCTGTCAATATACATACTTATTCCATAGTAATCCTATTATAAAATGTATTCTATAATATCCGTAAAAAAAAATCAAGCACATTCAAGAATTTTTTCTTAAATATGCTTGATATCCGGTTTTATTTATAACTCTATTTTATCGCTGACAAGAGGTTTTTCTGTTCTGGTTTTCCAGAAACTGTTTGCATGAACATAAACCTGATAAGTTTTTCCGGCATCAAGACCGTCAAATGAAACACTTATTGTTTCAGGCATATTATAAAAATAGTATTCACTCCAAACAGTTGAATTGCGAACGGTAATTCCCTTATCATCTTTAACAATTACATTATAATCATCAACATAATCGCTGTCATACTTTGCCTGGTCAAATGTAACTTTAAATCCGTCTGCTGTTATATCTGATACTGTGATTTTTGCATTCTCTTCAAAATATGGTGCAACCGTTGTTTTGTAACGTGCATCAGTATAAAGGAAAGAATCAACATCCCATGCACTGTCTATTTTCCATGTGAACGGGAAAAAGTTTGATGTAATAAGGTCATAAGGATAAATCCTTACTCTCATATCAGCATCAGCCTCAACAATAAGCATCTGCGCAGCATTATCATCGTTGGGAGGTATAGTACCGTAAACTTTATCAAATTCATCAAGTTCAAAGTAACTGAGAGTTCCCGTGCCGAGGCATGTAAAATGCTTCTGATGAATTGAACGAGGGTCATTGATAGGTGCGTGGGAATGGCCTGAAAAATCTATAATCTGAGGATAATTCATAAGAATTGCCGTCAGTTCATCTTCGCCCCAGTTTGCGCTGCCGTAAACAGTTCCCATAATATGAGGATGCTGGAAAAAGAAGATGGGTCTTTGAGGATCGTCCGCCACAGCCTTTTTAAGTTCCGCTGCAACCCATGCCTGCTTGGCTTCATCAAAATGGCAGCCATTTGTGCTTGTTACACTTATAAAATGATAACCGTTGATAACCTTGTGGGTATCCGGTTCCATTCCGAATATTCTGCCGAATCTTTTAAGCGCTTCTTCTTCACCGTCAGTCATAAACTCATGGCTGGCAAGTGAAACTGTTACGTCAGTGCCTTCTTTTATGTATTCATCAAGAGTCTGCTTGAATGAAAGCATCTGTGCTTCACTGCCTCTTTTTGAAAAGTCGCCAACAACATAAAGAGCATCAAGTTTTGAATACTCTTCATTTTCGCTGAGTTTGTATGCAGTTTCCAATGCCTGAGTCATTCTTTTGCGTTCAATGCAATCCGCATCATCAGCATAATGAACATCACTGACAACAAGGAAACGAAGAACAGGTTTAAAATTTTTATCAAATACCATAACAAAAACCTCTTTTATTTTTTAATTGAAAGAAAGGAGTTGCTCAAAGAACAACTCCTTGTTTTTTATCCGATAACTGATATGAAGTATGTGATAATTCTGATGATACTTGCGGAAAGGCTTGAAAGCATGCCAAAGAAATTGATTTCTTCAATCCAACCGCTGAAGTTATCCCAAAGACCGCCCCAGTCAAGATCCTTTATGCGATCAAAAAGGTTCTTTTCTTCCTCGGGTTCTTTATTTTCTGATGCTGCTTTGGGTGTAACGGTGATTGAATAGAGTTCACTGTCATGTGTTTCACCGGCAGACACTCTTACATAATAAGCGCCTTCCTTAAGTTTATCTGTATCAATCTTTGCGTTCTTGTTGCTGTCAGTTGTTGTTACATGAAGAGCATCTTTAACTGCTTCGCCGTCTGAATTGAGAAGTCTGATTTCCCACTGTGCGCTGTTTGTTGCAGTGAAAAGAATTTCATAACCTGCGTTGTCAGCAGGAGCGTTGAACTCAAACACGTCAACATCGGTCTTTTCATCAATGGTTGCTTTGCAAGCAGTCTTGAAAGTAAGGTCATCTGCAAGAAGAAGTGAATCATTGTTCTCTGTTTCAACGCTTGCGTTGTTTCTGAAAAGAACTCTTGTTCTGTAAGAACCAACTTCACCGTCAATCTTGATTATGTGCTTACCTGCGGGAACACCTACGCTGGGACCGATTTTTGTTGATTCTGTTGCTTCAATTGTTATTGAAGTAACTTCTTCAAGTTCCTGAGTGCCTTCTTTGCCCTCAACCCATGTCATAAGAGTTGCATTAAATTTGCTCTTTTTAACCGAATCATTATAGAGATAAAGGTTTACAACACCTGTTGAAGGAGTTGTGATAACAAAGTAGTCAACATCATTCTCGCTGAGTGAACCGTAATAGTTCTTGGGAACATCCTTTTCTGAATAAGCAAGAACATCTGCTTCCTGAGCAGTGTTGTTGGGCTCTGATTCAGTGTTTACGTTCTTCTCAACAGCGGCAGTAATTGAATAACTTACAGCACCGTTGTATACGCGACCCATTGTAACCTTTACATAATAAACTTCATCTTTTGAAACGGTGAAAGAATTTGATTCATCGCTTGCACTGTTACCTGTTGATGAAAAATCAGCAACTACAACTTCTTCTTCGTTTGTTACAACAATATTGAAATATGTAGCGGATGAATCTGAACCGGTAATAACAGCATGGTCAATTTTAACATAAGCAAGACCTGCTGAGGTTGCGGTAAACTTGTAGTAATCAACATCGTCTGCAGATTCAAGGCCGCCGTCGATTTTTGTTCCTACTGTGAACTTTGTAGCAGTTGCAATGCTGCCGTTGTCCTCAACTTCTCCGTCCGCTGCTGCAGATGCAGTTGCCATGCAACCTGCAACCATAAGGATTGCAAGAAGAAGAGAAAGAATTGATTTAACTTTTTTCATTCTTTTGTCCTCCTGATTTTTAGAATTTATTATATGCATTAGCATTCTATCACACTTTTTTCTGAATGTCAAACAAATATAGAGTGGTAAATATTAATATTCGGTAAACAATGCAGAAAAATCCCATGAAACCAAACATGTATGTGTTGGTAACCACCAACCCGAGCAGACCGCAGGTCTGCAAAAATTATTATGCACCTTACTGTGCGTTCGGACTTGAGGTCACCGTCCCCTACAAAAAAAACCGCTCTTTCGAGCGGTTTTCGTTCTATATTAATACATTCCGCCGCCCTGTGCTGCCATTGCTGCTGCATTGGCTGCATCTGCTGCGGGATCGGGCTTATCGGTAACAAGGCTCTCTGTTGTGAGCACCATTGAAGCAACCGATGAAGCGTTCTGAAGCGCTGAACGGGTTACCTTTGTGGGATCAAGAATGCCTGCCGATGCCATATCACAGTAAACATCCTTTGCAAAATCGTAGCCGTAGCCGATTTTACCGCTCTCGTGGATAGCATTGATGATGATTGAGCCTTCAAGACCTGCGTTTGCTGCAATCTGACGAACGGGTTCTTCAAGTGCCTTAAGAACAATCTTGATGCCTGTCTTTTCGTCAACATCATCGGTTGTGTCGATAAGTGCTTTAACGCTGCTTACTGCATTGAGCAGAGCAACGCCGCCGCCTGCAACGCAGCCTTCTTCAACCGCTGCCTTTGTTGCTGCAAGAGCATCTTCAATGCGGAGTTTCTTTTCTTTCATTTCGGTTTCTGTTGCAGCACCAACCTTGATGACTGCTACACCGCCTGAAAGTTTTGCAAGTCTTTCCTGAAGTTTCTCTCTGTCAAAATCAGATGTTGTGTTTTCAATCTGAAGTTTGATCTGTGCAATTCTTGATGCAATTTCGTTCTTATCGCCTACGCCGTCAACGATAATTGTGTTCTCTTTTGAAACCTTAACCTGACGGGCTCTGCCGAGTTGTGAAAGTTGTGTATCCTTAAGTTCAAGACCAAGGTCTGAAGCAATAACTTCACCGCCTGTAAGGATAGCGATATCCTGAAGCATTTCCTTTCTTCTGTCGCCGAATCCGGGAGCCTTAACGCAAACAACGGTGAATACGCCGCGGAGTTTGTTAACAAGGATTGTTGAAAGTGCCTCGCCCTCAACATCCTCTGCAACAATGATAAGTTTGCCGCCTGCATGCATAATCTGCTCAAGAAGAGGAAGAAGATCCTGAATGCTTGAAATTTTCTTATCTGTGATAAGAATGAGAGCATCGTCAATAACTGCTTCCATCTTATCTGTATCTGTTACCATGTAGGGTGAGATATAGCCTCTGTCAAACTGCATACCTTCAACAACTTCTGACTCAGTAACAGCAATCTTTGATTCTTCAACAGTGATAACACCGTCTGAAGTAACCTTTTCCATTGCATCTGCAATGAACTTGCCTACTTCTTCATCTGCAGCGGAGATAGTTGCAATTCTTGCAATATCTTCTGAACTTGAAACGGGCTTTGAATTCTTCTTAACTGCTTCAACTGCAGCCTCAACAGCCTTTGCCATACCCTTCTTGACAACCATGGGGTTTGCGCCGGCGGTAACATTCTTCATACCTTCTCTGATAAGTGCCTGAGCAAGGAGAGTAGCGGTTGTTGTGCCGTCGCCTGCAACATCATTTGTCTTTGTTGAAACTTCCTTAACAAGTTGCGCGCCCATATTCTCAAACGGGTCTTCAAGTTCGATTTCCTTTGCGATTGTAACGCCGTCATTTGTGATGAGAGGTGCGCCGTATTTCTTATCAAGAACAACATTTCTGCCCTTGGGTCCGAGTGTAATTTTAACTGTGTTTGCAAGTTTATCAACACCTGCCTGAAGCGCTTTGCGTGCTTCTTCGCCGTAAATAATCTGCTTTGCCATTATATATAATCCTCCTGTAATTATTCTACAATTGCGAGAATGTCGCTCTGCTTGACTATAGTATACTCTTCCTTGTCAAGTTTAACCTTTGTGCCTGAATACTGGCTTGTGATAACCTTATCGCCAACCTTGATGTACATTTCAACCTCGTTGCCGTCAACCATTCCGCCGGGGCCAACTGCAACAACTTCTGCAATCTGGGGTTTCTCCTGAGCGGAAGCAGCAAGGATGATTCCGCTGCTTGTGGTTTCCTCAACCTCCACAGCCTTAACCACTACTCTGTCTGCAAGCGGTTTAATAGTCATATTTATTACCTCCAAAATATTATTTATCATTTTTAGCACTCAAACTCCCCGAGTGCTAATTTGTATTTTAGCCACTTTTGCAGGAAAAATCAACCCCTTTTACCAAAGTTTACAATCTTGTAACATTAATTGACTTTGATTTCCAATAATGTTATATTGTAGGTGTATCTCTAATAATCAAATCAGAGGTTGAATATGGATAAAATAAGAAAGTTCTTAATATCGGATTGGTTTACCGCCCTGATGATTGCCGCTGCGGGTCTCATAGTTATCACCGGCAACGAAATCGGCGGTACAGTTCTTTTTATAGTTCTGTTCGGCATTGTTATGGTTCTGAGCGATGACCTTCTGCCCTGTTTGCAGATAATAGTTATCACAACCTGCTTTGCAATACGCTGTAAGCATTCTTTTGATGATTTTATCAAATTCTGGTGGTTGATACCTCCTGTTGCAATTCTTATTCTTTCTCATTTCTTTATATACCGATGCAAGTTCAAAAAAGGCACTTGCTTTTGGGGTATACTTGCAACCTCGGCTGCAGTTACCATGGGCGGTATCGGCATAATATCCGCCAAAGAATATTTCAGCCCTATTTCTCTTTTTTACATATTCATGCTTGGCTTCGCAATGCTTATAGTATATATGTATATGAACTCGGCATTGAAAATACGTGAAAACTATGAGTTTTCCGATAAATTTGCAAAAATCATGGTCAGCATTATTATAATGCTATGCATTTGCCTTGCTGAAGAATACATCAGCCGTTGGTCTGAACTTAACGGCACTCTTGATATTCTGCCATTTCAATGGAGAAACAACGGCTCAACAATGCTGATGCTTGCCATGCCTTTTGCGTTCTATCTTTCTGTAAAAAAATTCGGTTGGTTCTTTGTGGGCATTCTTGCATATGCAGCAATTCTGCTCACAGGCTCAAGAGGCGGAATGATCTTCGGTCTTATTGAACTGGGTCTTTGCTTTGTTGTTATGTTTATTCTTGACAAACGCCACAGACCGATAATTGCTTCAATTTTTGTTGTTTGCCTTATAGTTGCATTTCTTTTAAGACATTTCCTTGTTGACCTTGTAAGTTACACAATTTCAAGGCTTCTCAATCCTGAGGAAAACGCAATCCGTCTTCAACTTATTCCCCGCGGAATTGAGGACTTCCTTGCAAATCCGCTTTTCGGCAGAGGCATAGGATATATGGGCAATAATGACGTTCACAACAACGCAGAATTCACACTTTGCTGGTACCACTGCTCACCGATTCAGGTTATCGGCAGTTTCGGCATAGCAGGTATTCTTGCATATGGATTCCTTATTTTTCAAAGGATTAAAACACTCTTTAAGAATCCTACATTTTTCAACATAACTATCTTTCTGTCATACATCGCTCTTGAAATGATGTCATTTGTAAATCCCGGAATTTTTGTTCCGTTCCCCTATCTTTTCCTTGTTACTATTTACTTTGTAATTATGGAGAGATGCAACAGCAATGATGACAAAAAGGTTCTTTCTCTAATCAGACAAGGAAAGTACGGTGTAAAACAATGAATGTTTTATCAATCGGCAACAGTTTTTCAAACAATGCTCATCATTTTCTGCCGAAAATGGCTGAGGCTGACGGAGAAGAACTGATGCTCTGCAATCTTTTTATCGGCGGATGTTCCCTTGAACAACACTGGAAAAACTGGCGAGAAGAAAAGACCGACTATGAATATGAAATATATCTGCCGTTTGAAACAGAAATGACCCGTGTTGATGATATCGCTCTGCATGAGGTTGTTGAAGACGAAGAATGGGATGTTATAACCTTGCAGCAATGCAGCCACCTGAGCGGAATCCGAGAAAGTTATTCCCCGTATCTTTCCGAACTTGCAGAATATTGCAGAATGGTTCAACCCAACGCAAAAATAATGCTGCATCAGACATGGGCATATGAAAACGGATGCCAGCACCCCGGTTTTTCAAACTACGGAAAGAGTCAGCAGGAAATGTACCGCATGCTTACCGAAGCATATGTTGATGCTGCTCTTGAAGCGGATATTGACCTTATTATTCCAAGCGGCAGAGCATGGCAGACGGCAAGAAACGTTATCGGCGATAAACTGACGGTAGACGGATATCACGGCAACGACCTTGGCTGCTACCTTGCGGGGGCATGTTTCTACGAAATGATATTCAACAAAAGCATTCATGATAATTCATTTGCCTTGCCAAACATTGATAAAAACATCATGGAAACATTAAAAATATGCGTAAGTTCCGCAGTTGAAAAAGGAATAATGCAAAAACAATAAAAATTAAACCCGAGTTAAAAGAATTAACCTTTTAACTCGGTTTTTTTGCAAAAAAAGGAGCAACCTTGCGGTTGCTCCCTAAAAATTATTTTTAATTATTCGTTGATTTCGATAACAACACCTGAACCAACTGTTCTGCCGCCTTCACGGATAGCGAAGCGGAGACCCTTTTCGATAGCGATAGGAGTGATAAGTTCAACATCCATGTCAACGTTATCGCCGGGCATGCACATTTCTGTGCCAGCGGGAAGTGAGATTACGCCTGTAACGTCAGTTGTTCTGAAATAGAACTGAGGACGGTAGTTGTTGAAGAAGGGAGTATGACGGCCGCCTTCTTCCTTAGTAAGAACGTAAACCTGACCCTTGAACTTTGTGTGGGGGTTGATTGAACCGGGCTTGCAAAGAACCTGACCGCGTTCGATATCAGTTCTCTGAACACCACGGAGAAGAGCACCGATGTTGTCGCCAGCCTCAGCATAGTCGAGGATCTTGCGGAACATTTCGATACCTGTAACAACAGTCTTTCTCTTTTCGTCTGAAAGACCAACGATTTCAACTTCTTCTGAAGTCTTGAGCTGACCTCTTTCAACTCTACCTGTAGCAACTGTACCACGGCCTGTGATTGTGAATACGTCTTCAACAGGCATAAGGAAGGGAAGGTCTGCCTTTCTGTCGGGTGTGGGGATGTAGCTGTCAACAGCATCCATGAGTTCCCAGATGGGAGCAAGTGAAGCGTCTGATGTGTCGCCGCCTGCATACTCAAGAGCCTTAAGAGCGGAACCCTTGATGATGGGAGCCTCTTCGTCGAAGCCGTACTCAGCAAGTGTTTCACGGATTTCCATTTCAACGAGCTCGAGGAGTTCGGGATCGTCAACCTGGTCAACTTTGTTCATGAAAACGATAATCTTGGGAACGCCAACCTGACGAGCAAGGAGAAGGTGTTCTTTAGTCTGAGCCATGGGGCCGTCTGTTGAAGCGATAACGAGGATAGCGCCGTCCATCTGAGCAGCACCTGTGATCATGTTCTTGATATAGTCAGCGTGGCCGGGGCAGTCAACGTGAGCATAGTGACGAGTTTCTGTCTCGTACTCAACGTGTGCTGTGTTGATTGTGATACCACGTTCTCTCTCTTCGGGAGCCTTATCGATGTTAGCGTAGTCAACGAAGTCTGCGCCGCCCTTCATAGCGAGGGTCTTTGTGATAGCTGCTGTAAGAGTTGTCTTACCATGGTCAACGTGACCGATGGTACCGATATTTACGTGGGGCTTAGTACGTTCGAATTTTGCCTTTGCCATTGGTATTTCCTCCCTTTTTTAAATAAGCAAATTATTTTTCCATGCTCATGCATGGTTTCATTGTAACAAGTATAGGCTTAAATTTCAAGCCTTTTTTATAAATTAACAAAACAAATTATCTTTCGCTGATAACTTTTTCGGCAATTGACTTGGGAACTTCAGCATAATGGCTGGGTTCCATAGCGTACTGACCGCGGCCCTGTGTTCTTGAACGGAGGGCTGTTGCGTAGCCGAACATGTTGGAAAGAGGAATATTTGCGTTAATCTGAACTGCACCTGTTCTTGCTTCGGTGCCCTGAATCATACCGCGGCGTGAGTTGATATCACCGATAACGTCACCCATGTAATCATCGGGAACGATAACTGCGGTTTTCATGATGGGCTCCATAAGAATGGGAGCAGCCTTCTTCATAGCATCCTTGAATGCCATTGATGCGGCAATCTTGAACGCCATTTCTGATGAGTCAACTTCGTGGTATGAACCGTCGTAAAGTGTTACCTTAACGTCAACAACGTTGTAGCCGGCGAGAACACCTGTAAGCATAGCGCCCTTGACACCTGCTTCAATAGCGTTGAAGTATTCCTTGGGAATAGCACCGCCGACGATGTTGTTAACAAACTCGTAACCCTTTTCGGGGTTGGGTTCAATTCTCATCTTAACATGACCGTACTGACCCTTACCGCCTGACTGACGTGAATACTTGGTATCAGTATCAGCAGCCTGAGTGATTGTTTCGCGGTAAGCAACCTGAGGCTTACCAACGTTTGCTTCAACTTTGAATTCACGAAGAAGTCTGTCAACGATGATTTCAAGGTGAAGTTCACCCATACCTGCGATAATTGTCTGGCCTGTTTCTTCATCTGTATAGCACTTGAATGTGGGATCCTCTTCAGCAAGTTTAGCAAGAGCAATACCCATCTTTTCCTGACCTGCTTTGGTCTTGGGTTCGATGGCAACTCTGATAACGGGCTCGGGGAATTCCATTGATTCAAGGATTATGGGATGTTTGGGATCACAAAGAGTGTCACCTGTTGTTGTCTGCTTAACACCAACGCAAGCAGCGATATCACCTGCATAGCAGCAGTCAATATCCTGTCTGTGGTTTGAGTGCATCTGCAGAATTCTGCCCATACGCTCGTTGTTATCCTTGGTTGAGTTGTAAACAGACGCACCTGTTTCAACCTTACCTGAATAAACTCTGAAGAAGCAAAGTTTACCAACAAAGGGGTCAGTTGCAATCTTGAAAGCAAGAGCCGAGAAGGGCTCTTCGTCTGAAGAATGTCTTACTTCCTCTTCGTTCGTATCGGGGTTGATACCCTTGATTGCTTCGATATCTGTGGGAGCGGGCATGTAATCAATAACTGCATCAAGCAGAAGTTGAACACCCTTGTTACGGTATGAAGTACCGCAAACAACGGGAACCATTGTATTGTCAATGGTTGCCTTTCTGATGCATGACTTAACCTCTTCAATAGTAAGTTCTTCGCCTTCAAAGAACTTTTCAAGAAGAGCATCGTCCTGCTCAGCAACATGCTCAATAAGTTCGTCATGATACTTCTGAGCAAGTTCTTTCATGTCATCGGGAATATCGGTAACAGTAATGTCAATACCCTTATCATCATTGTAGTAATAAGCCTTCATGATAACAAGGTCAATAATTCCCTTAAAATCTGATTCAGCGCCGATGGGCAACTGAATGGGAACAGCGTTACACTTAAGGCGTTCTTTCATCATGTCAATAACACGATAGAAGTCAGCACCCAAAATGTCCATCTTATTAACATAGACCATTCTGGGAACACGGTATTTATCAGCCTGTCTCCAAACGGTTTCAGACTGAGGCTCAACGCCGCCCTTAGCACAAAGAACTGTAACGGAACCATCAAGAACTCTGAGTGAACGCTCAACTTCAACTGTGAAGTCAACGTGACCCGGGGTATCAATGATGTTGATACGGTGGTCCTTCCAGAAACAGGTGGTAGCAGCGGATGTGATAGTAATACCACGCTCCTGCTCCTGCTCCATCCAGTCCATGGTAGCGGCACCATCGTGTGTTTCGCCAATCTTATGAGTTTTACCTGTATAGAACAGGATACGCTCGCTTGTGGTTGTTTTACCGGCGTCAATGTGAGCCATAATACCAATATTTCTGGTCATCTCAAGAGATACCTGTCTTGGCATATGAACCTCCGGAAAAAATTAATAGTTTTAAATATTATGCGCAGATTACCATCTGAAATGTGCAAATGCCTTGTTGGCTTCTGCCATCTTGTGAGTATCTTCACGCTTCTTGAATGCTGAACCTGTTGAATTGGTAGCATCAATGATTTCGTTGGCAAGTCTTTCCTTCATTGTTCTTTCTGAACGCTGACGGCTGTAAAGTGTGATCCAACGAAGACCGAGAGTCTGTCTTCTCTCGGGGCGAACCTCCATGGGTACCTGATAGGTAGCACCGCCTACACGGCGAGCCTTAACCTCAAGAACGGGCATAACATTTTCCATTGCTGCCTCGAAAACCTCAAGGGGTTCTTTACCTGTTTTTTCTTTAATAATCTCAAAAGCATCATATACGATCTTCTGAGCAACGCCCTTCTTACCGTCATACATAACGTTATTGATGAGACGGGTTACGAGCTTTGAGTTGTAAAGCGGATCAGGCAAAACTTCACGTTTTGCGATATTGCCTCTTCTTGGCACTTCGCTTCCCTCCTTCATAGTAATGATATCATAGGTACTCGAGTGACAAATTCCCGTGGCGCCAACGCAGAGGCATACTATATATATAATATACCCTTGCATTGGGAGAAAAGCATTCTGCTTTTTCAGCCTGCAAGAAGATTTGTCTCAAACGAATTGGTTGCGGAATTATTTCTTGGCTGCCTTGGGACGCTTTGCGCCGTATTTTGAACGGCTCTGCATTCTGCCGTTAACGCCCTGGGTATCAAGAGTACCGCGGATGATGTGGTAACGCACACCGGGAAGGTCCTTAACACGGCCGCCTCTGATAAGAACAACTGAGTGCTCCTGGAGGTTATGACCAACACCGGGGATATAAGCTGAAACCTCAATGCCGTTTGTAAGACGAACTCTGGCAATCTTACGGAGTGCTGAGTTAGGCTTTTTGGGGGTTGCAGTCTTAACAGCGGTGCAAACGCCGCGCTTCTGGGGTGAATCCTGATCTGTAAGAACATTCTTCTTTGAGTTCAGACCCTTGAGGAGTGCGGGAGCCTTGGGCTTCTTCACAAGTGTTTCTCTGCCGTTACGAACAAGCTGGTTAAAGGTAGGCAATAAACTCTCTCCTTTCTTGAATGATTATATCGTGACGAAACCCCGCACTTTTACAAGTGCAGGAATTTCGGACACCACAATTTTGTATTTTATCACATGTTGACAGGGTTTGTCAACACTTTCTACAAAAATCACTCGGCATTTTCAGCAATATTGACAGAGTTTCCTGTGGGATACACTTCAACATTGTTGTAGCACTTCATGCCGGTACCTGACGGCAGAAGTTTACCGATAATAACATTTTCTTTAAGACCCATAAGAGGATCAACCTTGCCCTTGATAGCCGCATCGGTAAGAACTCTTGTTGTTTCCTGGAATGAAGCGGCGGAAAGGAACGAGTCAGTTGCAAGCGAAGCCTTTGTGATACCCATGAGAGTGGGAACATAAGTTGCAATCTTGGGCTCTTCGCCTGTCTCTGTTGCTTCCTTGATAATGCGTTCGTTTTCAAGACGGAATTCCATCTTTTCAACAACAACGCCGGGCAGGAACTTTGATGCACCGGGATCAGCAATTCTAACCTTTCTCATCATCTGACGAACAATAACTTCGATATGCTTATCGTTGATATCAACACCCTGCATACGGTAAGTTCTCTGAACTTCTCTGATAAGATAATCATGAACTGCTTCAACGCCGAGGATTGCAAGAATATCGTGAGGATTCTGCGCACCTTCTGTAAGTTGAGCACCCTTGGCAACCTTTTGACCTTCCTGAACTTTAAGACGGAAACCATAGGGGATAAGGTATGTCTTCTCTTCGCCATCGTCGCCTGTAACAACAACATGCTGGCTCTTCTTGATCTCTCTGAATGAAACAACGCCGCCGATTTCGCTCATGATAGCAAGCATCTTGGGCTTACGTGCTTCAAAGAGTTCTTCAATTCTGGGAAGACCGGTTGTAATATCTGACTGGTCAGCAGCACCGCCGGTGTGGAACGTTCTCATTGTCAACTGAGTACCGGGTTCACCGATGGACTGAGCAGCGATGATACCTACTGCTTCACCGACTGTTACGGGCTCACCTGTTGCAAGGTTTGCACCGTAGCACTTAATACATACGCCGTGTTCTGCGCAGCAGGAAAGAAGTGAACGGATCTTAATCTGTGCTTTTGCACCTTCGGGAAGTTCGCCTGCAGCAATCTTTCTGTCTGTTTCTTTCTGAACGCTTGCTGCAACCTTTTCGGCAACAACATCGGTCATCATAACATCTTTTGATGCAAGGAATTCACCTGTTGCGGGGTCAATATAATCTTCAAGAAGATATCTGCCTGTAAGTCTTTCTGCAAGGCCTACAATCTTTCTGCCGCCGAACTTGGGATCGCCGTCATAAATATCATATACATTAATACCGTCTGTGCAGTGGCAGTCTTCCTGACGGATAATAACATCCTGTGAAACGTCAACAAGACGACGTGTAAGGTAACCCGAGTCAGCAGTACGCAGAGCGGTATCGGCAAGACCTTTACGGGCACCACGGGATGAAATGAAGTATTCTGAAATGTTAAGACCTTCACGGTAGTTAGCCTTGATAGGAACTTCGATTGTCTTACCTGCGGTGTTAGCAATAAGACCACGCATACCTGCCAACTGACGAAGCTGTGAATCGTTACCACGGGCACCGGAATCAAGCATCATGTTGATGGGGTTGAACTTTCTGAAGTTCTTCTTAAGTTCGGCAGCAACTTCCTTGCTGCATTCGTCCCAAGCCTTGATAACGCCTTCCGAACGCTCGTCATTGGTAATAAGACCTCTGTCATAATGCTTGCCGATTGCAGCAACCTTCTTTTCAGCCTTTTCAAGAAGTTCTTTCTTCTTGGGAGGAATGGTTGCATCAACAACAGCAACTGTAATACCGCTTCGTGTTGAGTATCTGTAACCCTGTGCCTTGATCTTGTCAAGAACATCGGCTGCAGTTGCTGTTCCGTGAACCTTGATGCAGCGGTCAATGATCTTGCCGAGCATCTTCTTGTTAACAAGAACATCAACTTCGGGTGTAAATATATTTTCGGGCTTGGTTCTGTCAATAAATCCGAGATCCTGAGGAACGGGTGTATTGAAGATAACCTTACCGAGAGTTGTCTTTACAAGTTGAGTAACGGTTTCGCCGTTAATCTCCTTGGACATGCGGATTTTGATGTTTACATGAAGACCGATATCGCCTTCATCATAAGCCATCATAGCCTCATCAACACTTGTATAGGTGTTGTATATAAGGATTTTTTCGCCGTTTTCGTCAAGGATAAGGTTTCCGTTTTCATCCTTTGCTTCTCTTGCAGCGCCGGGCTCATACGGGTTATCGGGGTTATAATCCGAATTTTCGGGATTATTATCGTTAACCATTGTAAGATAGTATGAACCGAGGATCATATCCTGTGTGGGAACTGCAACGGGACGTCCGTCCGAAGGCTTGAGCAGGTTGTTTGCAGCAAGCATAAGGAATCTTGCTTCAGCCTGTGCTTCAGCTGAAAGAGGAACGTGAACAGCCATCTGGTCGCCGTCGAAGTCAGCGTTGAACGCTGTACATACGAGGGGATGAAGTCTGATTGCTCTGCCTTCAACAAGAACGGGTTCAAAAGCCTGAATACCGAGTCTGTGAAGTGTGGGAGCACGGTTAAGCATAACGGGGTGATCCTTGATAACAACTTCAAGTGCATCCCAAACAGCGGGATTTGAACGCTCAACCATCTTGCGGGCTGACTTAACGTTGCCTGCAACCTCTGTTTCAACAAGGCGCTTCATAACGAAGGGCTTGAAAAGTTCGAGTGCCATTTCCTTGGGAAGACCGCACTGATAGAGTTTAAGTTCGGGTCCTACAACGATAACCGAACGGCCTGAGTAGTCAACACGCTTACCGAGAAGGTTCTGTCTGAAACGGCCCTGCTTACCTTTAAGCATATCCGAAAGAGATTTGAGTGCTCTGTTGTTGGGACCTGTTACGGGTCTGCCGCGTCTGCCGTTATCAATAAGGGCGTCAACCGCTTCCTGAAGCATTCTCTTCTCGTTTCTGATAATGATATCAGGTGAGCCGAGTTCCATAAGTTTTGTAAGACGGTTATTTCTGTTGATAACACGTCTGTAAAGGTCATTAAGGTCTGATGTTGCGAATCTGCCGCCTTCAAGTTGAACCATAGGTCTGATTTCGGGAGGAAGAACGGGGATAACATCAAGAATCATCCATTCGGGTCTGTTGCCTGACTGTCTGAATGCCTCAACAACTTCAAGGCGTTTGAGAGCCTTTGCCTTTTTCTGACCCGAAGCGGATTCCATTTCTTCTTTCAGTTTTTCTGAAAGTACATCAAGATCAATCTCTGCAAGCAGTTCTTTAATTGCTTCAGCACCCATGCCTGCCTTGAAATCATCCTCATAACGAAGTCTGTATTCTTCATAATCCTTCTCTTCGAGAGTCTGATACTTTTCAAGAGGTGTGTCGCCGGGATCAATAACAATATGCTTTGCAAAATAGAGAACTTTTTCAAGATCTCTGGGTGATATATCAAGGATAAGACCCATTCTTGAGGGAATACCCTTGAAATACCAGATATGAGAAACGGGAGTTGCGAGTTCGATATGACCCATTCTCTCACGGCGAACCTTTGCTCTTGTGATTTCAACACCGCAGCGTTCGCAGACTTTGCCCTTATAACGGATTCTCTTATACTTTCCGCAATGGCATTCCCAGTCCTTTTGTGGTCCGAAAATCTTTTCGCAGAAAAGGCCGTCCTTTTCGGGCTTAAGTGTTCTGTAGTTTATAGTTTCGGGCTTCTTTACCTCACCGTATGACCATTCTCTTATCTGATCGGGCGAAGCAAGGCCGATTTTTATGGATTCAAAAGTAAGATTGCTGTTGGATTCAATATTTTCCATTAAACGATGCCCCTTCCGTAAGTTATTAAACAGCGATTATTCATAATCGTCTTCCGAGGGTTCAAAATCAAGACCGAAGTCATCCATGCCCATGTCATCGTGCATGTCGCTGAAATCATCATCATCGCCGATATCTCTGATAAAGATATCGTTATCTTCGCTGTCCTCGTCAATCATGAATTCGTCGCTCTGCTCAGCGTCATTAACGCTCTGGAATACCTTGTCATCCGAAACGAAGCCGACATCATCACCGTCAAATGTCTGGCGAAGGTCAATTTCTTCGTTGTTCTCATCGAGAACCTTGATATCAAGTGCCAAAGCCTGAAGTTCCTTAACAAGAACCTTGAAGGACTCAGGAACGCCGGGAGTAGGAACATTCTTGCCCTTGACGATTGCTTCATAAGTTTTAACTCTGCCCACAACATCGTCAGACTTAACTGTAAGGATTTCCTGAAGCGTATAGGCTGCGCCGTATGCTTCAAGTGCCCAAACTTCCATTTCACCGAAACGCTGACCGCCGAACTGTGCTTTACCGCCCAGAGGCTGCTGAGTAACAAGTGAGTAAGGACCTGTTGAACGGGCATGAATCTTATCGTCAACAAGGTGATGGAGTTTAAGATAATACATGACACCGACTGTTACGGGGTTATCGAACTGGCGGCCTGTTCTGCCGTCTGTAAGGATTGATTTACAGTCAAGACGGAGTTGAGGAACGGTTGAGGGATCAAATTCGATACCCTTCTCCGCTGCTTCCTTCTCTGCCTTTTCCATTGCAACGCGGTTTGCTTCTTTGAATGCTTCGGTGATATCTTCTTCATGAGCGCCGTCGAATACGGGAGTCATGACATTGATGCCGAGATTTCTTGCAGCAAAACCGAGGTGAACTTCAAGAACCTGACCGATGTTCATACGCGAAGGAACACCGAGGGGGTTAAGAACGATATCAAGCGGTGTGCCGTCGGGGAGGAAGGGCATATCTTCCTGAGGAAGAATTCTTGAAACAACACCCTTGTTACCATGGCGGCCAGCCATCTTATCGCCGACTGAAAGTTTACGCTTCTGAGCAATATAGCAACGAACAACCTTGTTTACACCGGGTGAAAGTTCGTCGCTGTTTTCTCTTGTGAACACTTCAACGTTAACAACGATACCGTATTCACCGTGAGGAACTTTAAGAGAAGTATCTCTGACTTCCTTTGCCTTTTCACCAAAGATTGCGCGGAGAAGTCTTTCTTCAGCGGTAAGTTCGGTTTCGCCCTTGGGTGTAACTTTACCTACAAGGATATCGCCTGAGTGTACTTCTGCACCGATTCTGATAATTCCGCGTTCGTCAAGGTTGCCGAGTGCATCCTCACCAACGTTGGGAATATCTCTGGTGATTTCTTCAGGGCCGAGTTTTGTATCTCTTGCCTCTGTTTCGTATTCTTCAATGTGAACTGATGTGTAAACATCGTCACGAACAAGTTTTTCGTTGATAAGAACAGCGTCTTCGTAGTTATAGCCTTCCCATGTCATGAAGCCGACAAGAGCGTTCTTGCCAAGGCTGATTTCACCGTGGTCTGTTGCAGGACCGTCAGCGATAACTTCGCCTGCCTGAACTTTCTGACCGAGAGAAACGATGGGACGCTGGTTTGTACATGTGCCCTGGTTTGAGCGCATGAACTTGATGAGTTCGTAATGGTCGCTTGTACCGTCATCATTCTTGATGTCAACAGCATCCGCACTGACCTTGGTAACAATACCTGCCTTCTTTGCAAGGACTGTTACGCCCGAGTCAACGGCTGCCTTGTATTCCATACCTGTACCGACGATAGGTGCACATGTCTTAAGCAGAGGAACTGCCTGACGCTGCATGTTCGAACCCATGAGAGCACGGTTGGCGTCATCGTTTTCAAGGAAGGGAATCATTGCGGTAGCAACCGAAACAACCATTTTGGGCGAGATATCCATGTAATCAACCTTTGAACGGTCGATTTCAATGAATTCATCTCTGTATCTTGCTGTGATCTTTTCTCTGACAAAGCAGTTGTTCTCATCGAGAGGCTCGTTAGCCTGTGCAACGATGAAATCATCTTCTGTGTCAGCAGTCATATATTCAACTTCGTCAAGAACTCTGCCTGTTGCTTTGTCAATCTTTCTGTAGGGAGCCTCGATAAAGCCGTATTCATTGATTTTTGCAAATGTTGCAAGGTAGGAGATAAGACCGATGTTGGGACCTTCAGGAGTTTCGATGGGGCACATTCTGCCGTAGTGCGAATAGTGTACGTCACGAACCTCGAAACCTGCTCTGTCTCGTGAAAGACCGCCGGGGCCAAGGGCTGAAAGACGGCGCTTGTGTGTGAGTTCAGCAAGAGGATTGGTCTGATCCATGAACTGTGAAAGGGGTGATGAACCGAAGAACTCCTTGATGGCAACCATAACAGGGCGGATGTTGATAAGAGTCTGCGGAGTAATCTTATCTTCATCTTCCTGAGCCTGAATAGCCATTCTTTCGCGAACTACTCTTTCCATTCTTGCAAGACCGATTCTGAACTGATTCTGAAGCAATTCGCCAACGGAGCGGATTCTTCTGTTGCCCAGATGGTCGATATCGTCAACATTACCTACATGCTTGGTCAGGCAGTTGACATAGTTGACCGAAGCAAAGATATCGTCAACAATAATGTGCTTGGGAATAAGGTCATCGCAACGCTCTGCCATTTCGGCAAGGAGGGCTGCTTTATCATCGCCGCACTTCTCGATAACCTCGTGAAGAACGGAATAACGTACTTTTTCGTTGATGCCGATTTCTTCAAGTTCAGCCTTTGAGATGCTGTCGGGAAGAAGGGCATCGGCATAAACCATGCCGTTTGAGATAACGAAGAGTTCGCTGCCGTCTTCGCAGGCAACAACAACCTTCATTACACCTGCCTGCTCAATCTCAAGAGCCTTCTGCTTTGTAAGAACTTCGCCGGGCTCTGCAAGAAGTTCGCCTGTGTATTCAGAGATAACAGGCTGTGCAACCGTGCAGCCGGGAAGGCGGTTGAGCATTGAGAGTTTCTTGTTGTATTTGTAACGGCCTACTCTGGAAATGTCATATCTGTGGGGGTCGAAGAAAAGATTATCAATATGCTGCTGAGCGGATTCAAGAGTTACGGGCTCGCCGGGACGAAGTTTCTTGAACACTTCCATAAGCGCTTCTTCAGTGTTTCTTGTTTCGTCCTTCTCCATGGTAGCCTCGAGTTTGTTATCCTCACCGAAGAAACGGCGGATATCGTCATTTGAACTCAGACCCAGCGCACGGATAAACGCAGTGATATAGATTTTTCTGTTCTTGTCGATACGGACATAGAAAATGTCGTTGGCATCGGTTTCGTACTCAAGCCATGCACCTCTGTTGGGGTTGATGGTACTTGTATAGAGTTCGATACCTGTCTTGTCATGGGTCATTCCGTAGTAAACACCGGGAGAACGAACCAACTGAGAAACGATAACTCTCTCAGCACCGTTGATAACGAATGTTCCGCTCTCTGTCATGATCGGGAAATCGCCCATGTAGACTTCAGACTCTTTGATGATGCCTGTTTCTTTATTCTGCAAACGAACGGTAACTCTCATCGGAGCCGCATAAGTTGCGTCACGTTCTTTGCATTCGCGAACTGTGTACTTGGGCTTGTCGTCCATTCTGTAGTCGACAAAACTGAGCACCCAGTTACCGGTGTAGTCCGTGATGTCCGCCGTATCACGGAATACCTCTTTGAGGCCTGTTTCGATGAACCAATTGTAGGAAGCCTTCTGAATTTCGATGAGGTTGGGCATATCCATAACCTCATTGATTTTTCCGAAACTCATGCGTGTGCAACTTCCGCGTTTAACGGGATTCATTTTCAGCATTAGGCTAAATCACTCCGTTTCTTTAAATCTTCCATTTCCATGTGGAAAAGCCGAATTTTATTGCCGAAATTATGCTTATAATTATTAAAAATGCGCAATATTTTTTTAATTATAAGACAATAAATTCCATTATAATATGCAGGATAGCATTATATTCTTGAAAAGTCAAATTGTCAATATGCTTTTTTGATGTTTGTATGATTGTACGAATTTAAAGCGGTTAAGAAACTGATTTTTGTGCATATTTTTTGCACTTTTGTTGATTTTGACTATATTTTTCAACAACCCTTCCGTGTGTTTCTGAAATTGAACAAAAAACAGCCGTTTAATGCAACTTTTCAGTGCAAAAAACGGCATAAAAACAAAATAAAATTTATAAAATCATTCACATATTACTGGCTTTGTCTTTTTTTCTTCGCCGCAAGAATGTACGGTATCAAAACACAAAGCATAAACATCCCCTGCCCTGCACTCTGCGGAAAATATTTGCTGTGCGCTCTCTTCCAAGCCTGCAATATCCGCTGTCTTGGTAATAATAGGCAGTCTTGCATCAGCATTCTTTATAAGTTCCGAGCCATTTCCATTAAAGCCCAGAACTCTGATATATGGTACGAGAGTTTTCAAATCCTCCGCAGTAATGCCGAGAAAATAATTGATTATAATCCTTCTTATGCGTGCATGTGAATACCTTTTTGTTTTGGCAAGTGCATACAAATCCTCAAGACTGTTTGCTGACTGCGCAGCGGATATAATTCTGTTTTCAATACCCTCACTTATGTCAGGAGCCTTTGCCAAACCATCTTTATCTGCCATACGCATTTTATAAAGTATTGCTCTTTCTATATTGTTTATATCCGCGGTTTCCTCTTTCTCATAAATGTAAGGATTCGGCACAAAACCGCTCCACGCTTCACCGCCCAGCACATTTTTTCTTATGAGTGAAGCGGATGCAATTCCGTTTTCTGTATTATCCGAGTCATGTTCCGCACCAATGCGCTTAAAGGTAACGGGTTGCATTTTGCTGTTTATGCGCTGAATTGCCGCAGCATACTCAACACCGAGAATATTATTCGGGCTTTTTATTATTTCTGCATACTCCGGATTAATTGCGTGCAAAGCGTTCTCCCTTGCCGATGCAAAAGATATTCCCCTTTTCATTTCTTCGGCAATCAGAGGTTTTATTTCTTCACCGTATACGGCTTTTGCTGTTTCTGTAATTTTATCGGCATCTCCGCATTCACTTCCGAAAACGAGCCAATCAACGCAGCCGAGGCTGTCAAGAATCTCAACACCTGCTCTCGCAAAACTCTGAGCACCTGAAACAGCATAAGGCACGGGCAACTGCAAAACAAGGTCAACTCCGCCCGAGAGCGCCGCTTTTGTTCTTACAGAATGATTCCACAGCGCAGGCTCACCTCTCTGAACAAAGTTACCGCTCATAACCGCAACGATATGCGTTGCGCCTGCTTCTCTTGCCATTCTGATAAGTTCGGCATGCCCGTTATGGAAAGGATTGTATTCCGCTATAATTCCCGCTACCTGCATAATTCTGCCTTTCTTGAATAAAATACTTGAAAAAATCTTCCGTTGGTTATATAATATAACAGTTATCACAACAAATCAAGCAAATATTCACTGATTAGGAGTGTTAAAATTGAAAATTCTTGTTATCAACTGCGGCAGTTCATCACTCAAATATCAACTTTTTGATATGGATAATGAAACTGTTATTGCAAAAGGCAACTGTGAGAAAATCGGCAGCGATGACAGTTTCATCGGCGGCTCGGTAAACGGCGAAAAATTTGAAACAAAGGTATTTATGCCTAACCACACAGAGGCTTTCCTTCAGGTTAAGAAGGCTCTTACAGAAGGCGACTTCAAAGTTATTGATGACCTCAGCGAAATCTCCGCTATCGGCCACAGAGTTGTTCAAGGCGGCGCTCTCTTTAAGGAAAGCACACTTGTTAACGACGAAGTTATCGCCGGTATCAAAGAACTTTGCGACCTTGCTCCCCTTCACAACCCCGCTCACATTCAGGGTATCAACGCATGCCTTGATGTTTTCGGCAAAGATGTTCCTCAGGTTACTGTTTTTGATAATGCTTTCCATTCAACAATGCCCCCCGAGGCATATATTTTCCCCATCCCCTATGAATACTATGAGAAGTATGCTATCCGCCGCTACGGCTTCCACGGCACATCTCACCGTTTCGTAAGCGCACGCTGCGCAGAGGTTATGGGTAAGAACATTGAAGACCTCAAGATTGTTACCTGCCATCTCGGCAACGGTTCATCAATCACCGCTGTTAAGGGCGGCAAGTGCATTGACACAAGCATGGGTCTTACTCCCCTTGACGGCTTCATCATGGGTACACGCTGCGGCGCTGTTGACCCCTCAGTTATCACCTACCTTCAGCAGAAGGAAGGCTGGACTCCCGCTGAAACCGACACTATCCTCAACAAGAAATCAGGCGTTCTCGGCATCTCAGGCGTAGGCAGCGATGACAGAGATGTTTCCGCTGCAGAAGCAGACGGCAACGAGAGAGCACATCTTGCAAGAAGCATTCAGAAATATCAGGTTCGCAAACTCATCGGCAGTTATGTTGCTGCTATGGACGGTGTTGATGCTATCGTATTCACAGGCGGTATCGGCGAAAACACAATCGACCTTCGTGCAGACGTATGTAAGAACCTTTCATACCTCGGCGTTGAACTTGATGAGGCTGCAAACGAAGTTATGAGAAGAGGCAAGGAAGGCGAAATTTCAACCGCAAATTCAAAAGTTAAAGTTTACGTTCTTCCTACCAACGAAGAACTTGTTATCGCAAGAGATACAAAGGCTATCGTTGAAGCAATGTAATCATAAAAAACTAACGGAGCGTGTAAATCACGCTCCGTTTTTTGTTGACTATTTCACCGCTCTAATGTATAATGTTTTAATAATATAAATATACGGAGGGATAATTCTGGAATACATTGCTCCGATATTCAAAGATAATGCCGATGCAAAAGACTTTCCCATAGCCGCTATAGATTCCTACATGTGGGATGAAAACGGCTACCGCCCCGAGAGTTACGCTTCTTTGTTTGCGGTTGAGGGCAAAGGAATATATGCTCTTTTGTGGTCTTTTGAAGAAAAGCCTCGCTGTGAATGCACAAAGCGTGACGAACCCGTATATACCGACAGTTGCCTTGAACTTTTTCTTATGCCTGTTGAAGGTGACAGCCGATATATCAACTTTGAGGTTAACCGAAAAGGCGTTTATCTTTCACAAATCGGCGAAAGCCGTGCAGACAGGCGGTTTATAAAAGAACTGACTTCTCTCGAACCCGAAATTTCCCCGATGAAAATTGAAGTTGAGGGCAAAAAAGCATGGGGATATGAAATTTTCATTCCCGATTCTTTTATCTCCGCTCTCTACGGCGTTGATTACAAAACAACAGAAAGAACAATAAAAGGCAACTTCTATAAATGCGGAGATTCAACGGATAAACCGCATTACGGCGCACACTTCCCCGTCAATGTTCCTTCTCCCGATTTTCACAGACCCGAATTCTTCGGCAATATAATTATCAGAAAGGCGTGACCTTCTTTGGAAAATAAACTTAACAATGTCAATGAACTTCTCGGCGCTTTCAAATTTGAAGGTGAACTTGAAAACGTTACACAACTTCATGACGGACATATAAACAACACCTATAAATTTGATTTTCGCAATAAAAACGGCGAACTCAACAGATATCTTGTTCAGGAACTCAACACCTATGTTTTCAAAGACCATGAGGGGCTTATGAACAATGTTATGGGTGTTACAAACCATATGCAGAAGAAAGTTCTTGAAAACGGCGGAGATATCAAAAGAGAATGCCTCTGCGTTTATCCTGCGAAAGACGGCAAGCCTTTTTATATTGACGGTGAAAACCGCTGCTGGAGATGCTATAACTTTATTTATGATACCCACTCATGCCAATGCGTTGAAAATGCAGAAACTTTCTATAATGCTGCAAAGGCTTTCGGTAAATTTCAGCAGATGCTTGCCGATTACCCCATTGACGGTCTGGTTGAAACAATCCCTAATTTCCACAATACCGTTTCAAGATTCGCCGATTTCAAAAAAGCGGTTGCGGATAATCTTTCGGGCAGAGCAGAACAGGTTAAAGATGAAATCGACTTTGTTCTTGCCCGTGAAAAGGACTGCGCTGTGCTTACAGACCTTCTCAATGACGGCAAACTTCCTCTTCGAGTTACCCACAACGATACAAAACTCAACAATGTTATGTTTGACAACGAAACCAACGAGGGAATCTGCGTTGTTGACCTTGATACCGTTATGCCCGGACTTTCGCTCTATGATTTCGGCGACAGCATCCGTTTCGGCGCAAACACAGCCGCAGAGGATGAAAAAGATGTTTCAAAAGTATCGCTCAGCCTTGAATATTTTGAAGCATACACAAGAGGATATCTTTCAGCCGCAGGCAAAAGCCTGACTGAAGAAGAAATCAATCAACTTGCCTTCTCATCAAAACTCATGACCCTTGAATGCGGAATGAGATTCCTCGGCGACTTCATCAACGGTGATGTCTACTTCAAAACCGCTTATCCCGAACACAACCTCGTAAGATGCCGCACACAGTTTGCGCTCGTTGCCGATATGGAAAAGAAGATGGATGATATGGAAAATATCGTTAAGAACTGCTGCAAGGAGTTAGGAATATAACAATGTTTTCCGGAATTCTCAGTGAAGCCGAATTCAAAAAACGGCTGTGCAAATGGTTGCTTGATAATCTCAAAGGCTGCGTTAAGCAGGAAGACGAAACACTTGATGACTATGCAGAGAGATATCGCCTGCCCGATTTTGACTATGTTCACACTCAATCGTATGCCGACGGCAACGGCGACCTGATAACCCTGCTGAAAAGCCATGTAACACTCAAAGACTGGGAAACACGCAACGGCAGGGAAAGTAAAACATTTGAATTCTATCTTGTTCTTAAAACCCTTACCGATTCACCCGAAGTTGAGCCGTTCCCCATGGGATATATAATTGTATAATTATAAAAACAAAGGTTCTGTCTCAATAAGATGAAAAAGCCGTTTTCTTCCGATGCGAGGCGTATAAAAATACGTCAAATCGAAAAAAACGGCTAAAAAGAAACATAAAATAAGCATTAACAATTTTTAAAAACAGATAAAATCAGGCTTATATAGGTTATTTCCTTATATAAGCCTGTATTTTTTATCTTGTTTCTTTTGTTTTTCGCTTAGTGGGACAGAACCCGATTAATCAATGAAATCTCTGAGTTTCTTACTTCTGCTGGGATGGCGGAGTTTTCTGAGCGCCTTCGCCTCAATCTGGCGGATACGCTCACGGGTAACGCCAAATTCGCTGCCAACCTCCTCAAGAGTATGAGGATGTCCGTCTTCAAGACCAAAGCGGAGAGCAAGAACCTTTGCTTCTCTGGGAGTAAGAGTCTTAAGGACATCGTTAAGTTGTTCCTTAAGCAGAAGCATTGACGCTGCGTCTGCCGGTGCGGGAGCATCGTCATCAGGGATAAAGTCGCCAAGATGGCTGTCCTCTTCTTCACCGATAGGTGTTTCAAGAGAGACAGGTTCCTGAGCAACTCTGAGGATTTCTCTTACCTTATCAACAGGCATATCGAGTTCAGCCGCAATCTCCTCTGCCGAAGGGTCTCTGCCGTTTTTGTGGAGAAGTTGGCTGTTGGTCTTTTTAACCTTATTGATTGTTTCAACCATATGAACAGGGATACGGATTGTTCTTGCCTGATCGGCAATTGCTCTTGTGATAGCCTGTCTGATCCACCATGTAGCATAGGTTGAGAACTTGAAGCCCTTTGTGTAGTCAAACTTATCAACCGCTTTGATAAGACCGAGATTGCCTTCCTGAATAAGGTCAAGGAACTGCATACCTCTGCCCACATATCTTTTTGCAATGCTGACAACAAGGCGAAGGTTTGCCTCGGCAAGGCGCTGCTTTGCCTTTTGATCGTCATCCGCAATTCTGATGGCAAGTTCAATTTCTTCTTCCGGGGTAAGCAAGGGCACTCTGCCGATCTCCTTAAGGTAAACCTTAACGGGGTCATCAACTGTCATACCCTTTTCATCACTGCCGCCGATATCAAGCGATTTGGGAATATCAACATTGAAATTCTCAATTGCAGCGCTTGACAAATCGTCAACAACCTCGATATTATTTGCCTCAAGTGTTTCATAGAGTTTGTCCAATTCCTCAATATCAAGGTCCATTTCAACGATATAAGCGTCTATCTCCTGAGTTGTCAGTTTGCCTGCCGCCTTACCCTTTTCCACCAATGATTTAAAAGGAGTTTTCTTCTCGTTTCCTTCCATAATCTCACATCCTATATATATTTATTTTTTCTTGAACAAATTAAGAAATTCTTCATCGCTCATGGTAGATGTATCCGTTATTTTTTGCGATGATTTGTTTTTCAGCACATCTATGCAGTCCTCGCATTCCTTAAGAGTGTTGCTCAGACTTGAAGAAAGATGGAAAATTCTTGTTACGGAATCCATTTCTTCAGGCGTAAAATCTGCCGAAAAAACGCTCAGATTAGGCTCAACTCCGCTTTCAAGTGCATTTATAAGGCTCTGCATTATCCTGCGATTGAATGCCGTCACAAAATTTTCATGTGATATCTGAGATTTTAATTTATTATAAAAATCGGGGTTTCGCATAAAGGACGCAATAAGTGTCTCTTCCGCCCTTGCCGCCTTTATGTTCGCCGCTCTTTCCGGATTGTTTTTATCTTCAAAACTCTTGGTGAGCATCGCCTGAGTTTCCTGCCGTTTTTTTGTTTCTTCAAGGCGTTTACGCCTGCTTTCGGCATATTTTATCTGCGCCTTGATACTGTCTGCGCTGACACCCAGTTCATTTGAAAGACGGGTTGAATATATATCACGCTCTATCGTTCCGCACTCCGCAAGGATCTGCGATGCTGCAACGAGAAACTCAACCTTTCCGTCATCTGTTGTCAGGTCATGCTTCGCACGCACTTCAAGCAATTTATATTCCGTTGTGCTTGCCGCGCCTTTAAGCAAATCCGCAAAACGCTCTTTGCCGTGAACACGGATGATTTCGTCGGCATCCTTGCCGCCGGTCATCTGCACAACGCGCAGTTTAAGCCCCGTTTTGTTTAGAACGCTCAAAGCCCTTGCAGTTGCTGTACGTCCTGCTCCGTCATTATCATAACAGATGATAATTTCGTCTGCATAGCGTGAAAGAAGATTTGCCTGCTCATTGGTGAAAGCAGTTCCCAAGCAGGCTATTGCGTTGGTAAAACCTGCCTGATGCAAAGCAATAACATCCATATATCCCTCAACAAGAATAAGTTTGTTATCGTTCGCATTTTTTGCAAGATTAAGAGCAAAAACACCGTTGCTCTTTTTATAGACAAGCGTATCCGATGTGTTTATGTACTTCGGCTTTGAATCATCCATAACCCTGCCGCCAAATGCAATAACATTGCCGCGAAGGTCTATTATAGGAAACATTACCCTGTTCCTGAAATTATCATAATAATTGGCTCTGCCGTTTTTATCCGAGCGCCTTGCAAGGTTAGCCAACACAAGTTCGTGCTCGGTATAACCTTTTGATTTAAGATGATTTATAAGTTCACGCCAATCGTTGGGCGCATAACCCAGACCGAAACGGCGGATTGTATTAACCGAAAGACCCCTGTTTAAAAAATAATCCAACGCAGGCTTGTTTTTCGGATTCATTAGGCATTCGTGATAAAACCTCGCCGCCTCTCTGTTTGCGGCAAGAAGGCGCATTCTCTGCTTTGAAAGGGTATCATCATAGCCGTCCTCAGGCATAGACATACCTGCCATCTGCGCAACGGATTTGACGGCTTCGATATAATCGAGATTTTCCATGCGGCGCACAAATGTTATAACATCACCGCCTGCACCGCAACCGAAACAGTAGAAAGAATTGCTCTCGGGATAAACTGTAAAAGACGGCGTTTTCTCATTGTGGAACGGACAAAGACCAACAAGGGTTTTACCCCTGCGTTTTAAACTGATGCTTGCAGAAATAACTGATTCGATATCAACTTTTTCCTGCAACTCCTGTATAAACCTTTCGTTTATCCTCACAAAGATCACCGCCTTTCTTTAAAAATACGCAAAGTTATCTTTCGGATATCAGATAAACAAATCGTCGGTTTTGCTCCAGCCTTTCGGAATGTAAAGTTCGTTAAAAATTCTGACGGCATATCTGTCTGTCATTCCTGCGATGAAATCGCATGCAGCAGTGCCTATACCGTCCCTCTCTGCAATTCCTCTGAACTGCGCGGGAAGATTCTCAGGCTTTTTGGCAAAATGATAGTAAAGACGCTGAATCATATCAACAGCCTTTTTTTCTTCGCTTTTACAAGCAGGGTTTGTATAAACCTTTGCAAACATAAAACTGTGAAGTTCGTCAAAGGCTTCTTTTATTCCTTTTTCAAGAACAATATCGTCAATACTGTTTTCAATGCAACTCATAACAAGAGTATTGATTCTTGCACTCTTTGAAGTTCCGAGTTCATGGCGTATGGCAAGCGGAATATCATCCTCGCTCATTATTCCTGCCACGGTTGCATCCTCAATATCGTGGTTTATATAAGCAACTCTGTCAGCAAGGCGCACCACTCTGCCCTCGAGAGTTACCGCCTGTTCGCCGTTGGTGTGGCGTTCAATGCCGTTTCGCACCTCAAAAGTAAGGTTAAGACCCTTTCCGTCTTTTTCAAGAACATCAACGACACGCAAACTCTGCGAATAATGTTTGAAGCCTGACGGACATACTTCGTTAAGCGCTCTCTCGCCTGCATGGCCGAACGGAGTGTGACCCAAATCATGACCAAGCGCAATTGCTTCCGTTAAATCGCCGTTAAGCCTGAGTGCACCGGAAATAGTCCTCGCAATCTGCGACACTTCAAGCGTGTGGGTAAGTCTGGTGCGATAATGATCACCCTCGGGAGAAAGGAACACCTGGGTTTTATGCTTAAGGCGGCGGAATGAACTGCAATGGATAATCCTGTCCCTGTCACGCTGAAAAGCCGTTCTGACGGGACATTCCTCCTCCTCACGCCGTCTGCCTCTGCTGCTGTCTGCAAAAGCGGCACGCAACGAAAGAATCTGTTTCTCATATGCACAGGTTTTTTCTCTGACGGTAATCATCATTTTTCACCTCTTCAATAACTAAATACGCAAAATTTCGCACATAATCCTTTAAGAAAATTATGAACAATTTGTTAATTTTTTCTTTTGGCTATGCCGGAAAAGAATTTAACCGTTTTCACCGCTCTGTCAAACACAGACGGATTCCATTCCTCAGGCTGAGCCGGAGTTATACCGATTTCTTTGAGAATATCCGAATAAATTCTGAATCTTCTCTGAAAATCTGCGGCATCCTTATTCTTTTCTTCTGTCCAGCCTGTTTCTGCAACTGCCGTAACCCTTGGAAAAAACATATGGCAAAGGTGTTCAAAATTATTGATGTATTCTGTCCATATCGGTGCTTCGACACCTGCAACAGTGTTTTTATCTTTTATTTTTCTGTGAACAGGATTGTAGTTATAAGTTTTGATAAGCGGTGTCATACCGTAAGGATAATCGCAGTAATAATGGAAAAAATCGGAATTAATCATCACTCCGCCGTCATTTGCAAAGTCTACCGAAAGTTTCTTTTTATCCATCCACATCTGCACGGTAACACTGCGGTCCGTAACTCCGCTGTTAAGGCTTTCGTTCCAGACAATTGCTTTTCTTCCTTTAGATTTAAGGAACTCAACAATTTTATTCGTAAACCAGCCTTGAAGAGTTTCTTCATCCCTGAGGCCTTCTTTTTGCATGCGTTTTTGGCAATCGGGGCATTCCTGCCAGCGTTTTTTCGGTGCTTCATCGCCGCCGATATGAATATATTCCGAAGGAAAAATTTCAAGAATATCCGAAAGTATGTCAAAAATCACATCAAAGGTTTTATCTTTACCTGCGCACAGAATATCATCATAGATTCCCTGTGAAGTCTTGATTTCAACAGGTTCACCTTTACAAGAAAGTTCGGGATATGCATGAAGCAAAGCGGAAGAATGCCCCGGCACATCAAACTCGGGAATAACCGTTATATATCTTTCGGCACAATAATCAACGATTTCTTTCATTTCCTCGGCGGTGAAATATCCGCCGTATTCTCCGCTTTCTTTCAGCCTGCCGAAATCCGAACTTTTTCTGACAGACCCTTTGAACGTTGCATCAGGTCTGCGTGAAGAATAAATACGGAATCCCTGATCGTCGGTAAGATGCCAGTGCATAACATTCATCTTTACACTTGCTGCCGCATCAATAAGTTTTTTTGTGTCCTCAATCGAGAAAATATGGCGTACGGTATCAAGCATAAATCCTCTGTAACGAAAAGAAGGTTTATCCTCAATTCTGACGCAAGGACAGACTTCACCCAGTTGACGGAGAGTCTGTCTGCCGTAGAAAACTGCTTTTTCAGAGCCGCCGGTAATTTTAACGCCGTCCTTTTCCACAACAAGTATATACTCTTCCTCATCCATTGTGTCACACACGGTTACACTGAGATTCTGAGGGTCAATTTTTGTTTCACCGCCAAGGTATTCAACCTTGTTCGGCATAGGTATAACATCTATTCTCTTCATCATTATCCCTTTCAAGAAAACACAACACGGGCTGCAGCCTGTACCGCAACCCGTTGGTTTTGATTAATCTTCATCTTCCTCGCCGTCTTCATCTTCGGGAACAGGGAGGATTTCAACCTTAATTTCATCTATACGGCGCTCATCAATTGAAAGAACGGTGAAGCGCAGATTTTTATATTCGGCAACAATAGGCTCATCGCCAATCTCACTCGGCAGATAGCCAAGCAGGCTGATGACAAAGCCGCCTAATGTGTCATAATCACCCTCGGGCAGTTCGATTCCGACAAGTTCATCAATCTCGTCAATATCTGTTGTGCCGTCAACGGTGAATGTTGTTTCGTCAATCTTCTTGATTTCTTCTTCCTCATCGTCATATTCATCCTGAATATTGCCGACTATGGATTCAAGAACATCTTCAAGCGTAACAATACCCGCTGTTCCGCCGTATTCGTCAACAACAACGGCAAACTGTGTGCGGCTTTCGTTCATCGCTTTGAAAAGGTCACCGCAACTCTGAGTTTCGGGGACATAAAGAGTTTTACGCATTACCTTGGCAATGGTAAGATCTTCGGGAATATTGTGACCGACATATTTAAGCAAATCTTTGGCATAAAGAACGCCTACAATGCTGTCAGGGTCATCTTCATAAACAGGAATTCTTGAATAACCGTTTTCAATTGCAAGTTCAGCCACTTCTTCAAGTGAGCGCGTAACTTCAATTGCGGTCATTTCGGTTCTGTGAGTCATGATATCGCCTGCATCGAGGTCATCAAACTCAAAGATATTATCAATCATTTCTTTCTGCGAATCTTCGATAACACCTTTTTCACCGCCGACATCAACCATCATACGGATTTCTTCTTCCGTAACCTGTTCTTCATCGGCATTGGGGTCAAAACCAAAAAGACGAACAACAGCGTTTGTTGAAAGAGAGAGAACCTTAACAAAAGGCTTTGTTGCGGTTGCAACAAACATAAGAATTCCCACAACCTTAAAGGCTACCTTTTCAGGAATCTGCATGCCGATTCTCTTGGGCGCAAGTTCGCCCAAAACAAGTGAGAAATACGATGTGATGATAGTGATAAGAACAACCGATGCGCCGTTTATAACGGATACGGGAATAATATCCGCAACAGGAGTCTTAACGAGTGCATTGGTAAGCATTGCAGCAAAGTTCTGCGATGCCGATGCAGAAGTCAGGAATCCGGCAAGAGTAACGCCTATCTGGATTGTTGAAAGAAATCTGCTTGAATTTTCCGTTAATTTAACAATTTGTTTTGCTTTCTTGTTGCCCTCTTCTGCAAGGCGCTGCATTTTTGTATCATTAAGAGAAATGATTGCAATTTCACTCATTGCAAAAAATGCGTTTACAATAATAAGAACAAATAAGAGCAACACTTTTAAAATGATAGAAAGAGGGTCGATTGACATATCAGCCGATGCTGCAAGTTGAATCGCAGGTCCGGGGTCATCCATTATGGATTATCTCCTTTCAGAAATTAAAAATAGTGCATTTATGATAACATAATAATAAAAACATGTCAACTTCGCTAATTCAAACTCAAAACCTCTGCCGCAAAGCGCGAAAAACCTAATCGGTCAAAACAGCCGAAAAACAGAGATTTTAAGCCTGAAACAGCCAAAATCGAAGAAAATCAAAGATAAGTCCTTTTTTTGGTACATCAAAAATGGTACTTTTATAAATGTAACCGATGTGGTATAATACACCTATGTAAATTTATCTGGGGAGACGGAACAATGCTTTATTTGATTTTAGCCACTGCAGGCGGCGGCAAAACAACCCATATAACAAACCTGATTGAGCAGTTTTCGGCAGGCGGACACAAAAAAATCAGCCTTATTGTGCCCGAACAGTTCTCATTTACAAGTGAAAAAACAATGCTCGGCAAGGTCGGTGCAAAAGCACTGGCTGATATTGACGTTCTCAGTTTCACAAGGCTTGGTGAAAAACTTGTCGGAAAGCCTGCACTGCATGAGCGCAGACGCCTGAGCGATTCATCAAAAGTTGTTCTTATGAGAATGGCTCTTGAAAGCGTAAAGGATAAACTCAGCCTTTACGGCAATCATGTTAACCGAAAATCCGTTGTTTCCGAATTTGTCGCCCTTTCATCAGAATTCAAGCAGAACACTGTCTCAACCGATTCCGTGCGCCTTGCTCTTGCCCAAAGCGAAAACAGTCTGCTGAAAATGAAATTAAACGACATCATAACCGTGCTTGACGCTTACGATTCTTTGACAGAAGGCAGTTTTTTCAACCCCGATGATTTGCTGGACGAACTTTGTGAAACCCTGCCTGAAAGCGATTATTTTAAAGGCAGACTGGTTTTTATTGACGGTTTCAGGGGCTTTACCGCTCAGGAATACAAGGTAATTTCTCATATGCTGAAAAAAGCCTCTGCGGTTTATGTTACGCTCTGCACCGATAATCTTGAAAACAGTGATGATGAAACAGACCTTTTTGCTCACACAAAACGCACGGCAAAAAGGCTCATAGAAATTGCAAAAAAGAACGGCACACCGGTTGCTAAGCCGCAGTATCTCTCAATGCGCAGCAAGTTCAACAACTTTCCGCCGCAGTTCAAAAGATTTTCTTCGCCCGAACTTGCGGCACTTGAACGCGAACTTTTCTCCCCTGCTCCCAATATTTATGAGGACGAATGCAACAACATTACTCTATGTAAAGCATCGGACATATATTCCGAATGCGAATATATCGCCTGCACCGCAAAACGGCTTATCCGAGAAAAAGGCTACCGCTGCAAAGATATTGCAGTAATTGCCCGTGACAGCACCGGATATGAAGCACCTCTGAGAAGCGCATTGAAAAAATGCGGTATTTCCGTTTTTGAGGACAGCCGTCAGCCCGTTGATGTTTCACCCGTGGTTGCATTGCTCAGCAGCGCAATCGGAATATCCGCTTCGGGTTTTGATACGGAAACACTCATGCGCTACCTCAAAACAGGCCTTACAGGCTTTAACACGGATGAAATTTCAGAGGTTGAAAACTATTCTTACCTTTGGAAAATCAGCGGTTCCGGCTGGCTCTCTGATTGGGAACAGAACCCGAGAGGTTTCGGTGAAGAAACTACCGATGAAGACAGACAGACGCTTGATAACCTCAACTCAATCAGGCGCAGAATAGTTGCTCCTCTGTGTTCGCTTCGTGAAAACCTGCGTGACACAACGGGAGAAAAAGCAGCCGTCGCAATATTTAATTTTCTTGAAAAAATAAATGTCACGGAAAATATCCGTGCTCTTGCCGCATCGCTTGAAAGCCAAGCGGAAACAGGTCTTGCGCTTGAACTTGAACGCATGTGGAACACTGTTATAGACCTTCTTGAAAACCTTGAAACACTTGTCAGAAACAGAAATGTTACTGCCCGTGAAATTGCCGATATGTTTGAACTCATGCTCGGTGTTCAGACCGTCGGCAGCCTGCCGCAAGGACTTGATGAAATAACAATAGGCTCTGCAGACAGAATCCGAACTGCCGCTCCGAAAATTGTTTTCATTGCAGGTGCAAACAGCGGAGTTTTCCCTGCTCTGCCGTTCACCGGTTCGGCTCTTACTGATAAAGACCGCCGCCGCATGAGTGAAATGGGAATCGAACTTTCAGACTTCGGCGAATATAAACTTGCAGAAGAAAAACTGATTGCGTACAACTCATTCTGCTGCGCATCAGATATGCTGTTTGTCTGCCATCCTGAAAAGAATTCCAAAGGTGAACAACTCGCACCCTCGGAACTTTACACAAAAATCAAAACACTTTTCCCTCTCTGCAACGAAATAATTGCAGCAGAGCAGGACGGTCTTTATTATATTGAAGGCAAAGACCTTGCTTTCGAACAACTCGCCGCCAATAAACCTGACGGTAATACTCTTTATTCATCACTCAGTGAATATTTCAAAAAAGAAAATGAATACAGCGGCAAAATTGCTGCTCTCAACCGTATTTCAGGCAGCAGAGATTTCAGAATAGAAGATACCGCCGTTGCTCAGCGGCTTTTCGGCAAAGATATGTATATTTCCGCTTCAAAGGTTGAGAGTTATCACAAATGTCCGTTTGCATATTTCTGCCGCTACGGAATAAAAGCAATGCCCAGAAAAGTTGCGGAACTTGACCCGATGCAGCGAGGCACGGTTATACATTATGCCCTCGAAAAACTTCTCACGGAATTTGACCGCAAAACACTTCTTGAAATGGATGACGGTGATCTGCTCAGTTACTTTGATAAACTGCTCACAGATTACCTTATGTCATATCTTGACGGTGTTAACAGAAACGAAAGATTCATATATCTTTTCAAAAAACTTATCCGCTCCGTATGTGACGTTGCAAAAAGGCTTATAACCGAACTTTCGCAAAGTGAATTCACTCCCGTTGATTTTGAACTTAAAATAGGCGCTGACGGTGAAATTCCGTCATACGAGGTACAGGCTGACAACGGAAAGGTTATCATCTCGGGTTCAATAGACCGTGTTGACAGTGCAGTTCTCAGCGGCAAAAAATATATCAGAGTTGTTGACTATAAATCATCGGGCAAAGATTTCTCTCTCAGCGATGTTGTTCAGGGGCTCAACATGCAGATGTTCATTTATCTCTTTGCCCTGTGGCAGAACGGCAGCGACAAATACGGCGAATTCACGCCTGCAGGTGTTCTTTACAGCCCTGCAAAGTCTCCGCTTGTATCGGTAAGCCGCGGTGATGATGAAGCAGCAATCGAAAAAGAAATACAGAAAAAATGCGGCATGACGGGCATCGTTCTAAACGACCCCGAAATTGTTATTGCCATGGATAAGAGCGAAAAGGGACTGTATGTACCTGCAAAATATTCAAAGGGTGTTCTTAAAGGTTCGCTCATCGGTCTTATGCAACTTGAAAAACTCAAAGAAAAAGCCGACGGAATTCTTGCCGAAATGGCAAATGCACTCCATGCAGGTGAAATACCTGCATACCCCGCATACGGCAATAACTACGAAAAAGTCTGCGAATACTGTGAATATAAATCAGTTTGTTCTTATGAAGAAAATATCCCTGTAAAAGAACTTTTCGATACCAAACTTGACACGGTTCTTGAAAATCTGATGAAAGGAGATGATGAGTATGAAATGGACAACGGACCAGCAGAAAGCGATTGATGCCCGCAAAGGCACTCTGCTTGTAAGTGCGGCAGCAGGTTCAGGCAAAACAGCCGTTCTTGTTGAAAGGGTTATCAGAAGAATTTGCGACAGTGAAAACCCCTGCGGCGTTGAAAATCTTCTTATCGTCACCTTTACAAATGCGGCTGCTGCGCAAATGAAAGACAAAATTTTCGCTGCAATCGGCAAAAAAATTGCCGAAAATCCTGCAGATAAACGACTGCGCCGCCAGCAACTCATGCTGCCTTGCGCAAATATCTGTACAATCGACTCATTCTGCATCGGACTTGTCAGAGAGAATTTTCACTCACTCGGCATAGCGCCTGATTTTGCTCTGCTCGATGAAGGTAAACTGAGCATTCTGCGTTCTCAGGCAGTTAACACAGTTGTTGATAAACTGCACGAAGAACATTCGCAGAGTTTCATAACATTATCCGAACTGATAAGCGACAAAAAAGATGACAGTAAACTCATTGATGCAATTCTGAAACTTTACGAACTCTCAAGAGCGTATCCGTTCCCCGAAAAATGGCTGAATTCGCTTTCAGAGAACTTCTCTACTTGCACCGATGCAGGCAAAAGTATTTGGGGCAAAATGATTTTTGAATACATTTCACAACTCATTACATCATGTATCTCGGATGCGGAGCACTGCATCCGTCTGCTTGCAGACGAACCCGAACTTGAAGAAAAATACCGCTCCACATTTGAGAACGATAAACTTCTTTTTGAAGAACTGCTTGAATTCACAGGCAACTGTTCATGGGATGAAGCGGTTGAAAAATTCGCTAAGATTCCGTTTGCCGCAATTAAAAGAGCGCCGAGCGGTTATCAGAGTTCGGTAAAAGAAATATGTCAAAACACAAGAAGCGCATACAAAGAACGCATTGCCGATACAGGAAAACTTCTGTGCATCAGCGAAAATGAGCACAGAAAAGATATCGAACAACTCTCTCCCGTTATCTCGGAACTTATCAACGCAGTTTTAAAATTCTCCGAAGAATTTTCAAGACTCAAGGCTGAAGAAAACGGCGCAGATTTCAGTGACACTCTCCACCTTGCGCTCAAACTGCTTGTTGAACCGACTGAAAACGGCTATGTCAAAACTCCGCTTGCCATCGGTCTTTCCGAAAATTACGCAGAAATTCTTGTTGACGAATATCAGGATGTCAACAAGGCGCAGGATATGATATTCAGCGCTCTTTCGAAAAATGAAAATAATCTGTTCATGGTCGGTGACGTTAAGCAGAGCATCTACCGTTTCAGGCAGGCAATGCCCGAAATCTTTCTTGCCCGACGTGACGGTATGGAAGAATACGAGGATGAAAATTACCCTGCCAAAGTAACCCTCGGCAAAAACTTCAGAAGCCGCTCAGGCGTTACGGAAATTGTTAACTTTATTTTCAGTTCTCTTATGAGCCGTGATGCAGGCGGACTTGACTATGACAAAAATGAGTTCCTTGAAGCCGCCGCAAACTATCCGGAAAAAGACGGTGCAGACACCGAGGTATGCCTTATTGAAACTGATAAGGATAACTATCTCGCCGCTCAGGCAAGGTATGCCGCCGATTACATTGAAAAAGCAATTGCAGACGGCATAACTTTTACAAACGGCGATTCTCAGCGCAAAGCAACATACGGTGATTTCTGCATTCTTTTGAGAAGCATAAAAAACTGTGCAAAAGATTTTATGGATGAATTTTCCGCAAGGGGAATCCCTTTCAGTTGCGAGGCAGGCGGCGGTCTGCTCTCAACCCCTGAAATAATGTTTATGTTTTCACTGCTGAAAATCATAGATAACCCTGTTGATGATATTCCGCTGACTGCAGTTATGCTCTCTCCTGTTTTCGGATTTACTCCCGATGACCTTGCTCAGATGAGAGCGGCAAACCGAAAAGGTTCGTTCTACCACTGCCTTGTTCAGTCGGCAGAAGGCGGCAACTTGAAATCCGTTGATTTTCTTGAAAAAATAAAAGATATGCGCCGTATTGCATCAACCGTATCTGCAGGCGAACTGATACGCAGGCTTATTGAAGATACAGGCTATAACGCAATCGTCGCCGCAATGAAGGACAGCGCAAGGCGCAGAGCCAATCTGAACTGTTTTATTGACCTTGCAAATAAATATGAAAGCACGGGCAAAAAAGGTGTTTCGGGATTTATCCGCTATATTGACAGCATCATTAAGAGCGGCAACGATATTGCAGGCAGCGAGCCTAAGGCTGATGAAGGCAATTCGGTTAAGATTATGACAATTCATAAAAGTAAGGGCCTTGAATTCCCTGTTTGCTTTATTGCAGCATGTGAAAAGAAATACAGCAATCTTTCACTTAGGGAAGATTTGCTTATTGCCCCCGAAAGCGGAATAGGCATCAAGAATTGCTCAGGTTTGGCAAAATTTGATACCCTTGCACGCATTGCCGCAAAACTTGAAATTAAAAAAGCCGAGCATTCAGAAGAACTCAGGGTTCTCTATGTTGCCTTAACGCGTCCCAAAGAAAAACTTATAATTCTTTCTTCCGCAAATGATTGGAGTAAAGAACTTGCCAAAATATCGGCAAATATCAGAAACGAAAAACTTATTGACCCATTCACGGTAGTCAACTTTTCAAGTTACAGTGAATGCATTCTTTCGGCTCTTATAAGGCACCCCGATGCCCATGCTCTGCGCAATGCAGCAGGTATTTCCGCATCTGCTGCAATCCCATGCAATACCGCACTGAAAACTCAGATTATAACAGGCAACACCGAAAATGCACAGGCGGCGGAAGAAACCGCATGCGCTGCTCCCGATAAAAACATAATCAGAGAAATTCAGAACAGACTCAGTTATGTTTATCCTTATGCCGAACTTGAAGGCATTCTTGCAAAAAGAGTTGCGTCAAAACTTGACAGCGAGGAAATAGGCGGAGAATACTTTGCATCACGCAAACCGTCATTTATAAGCAAAGATAGGCTTACGCCTGCCCAGAGAGGCACAGCAACCCACCGTTTCATGCAATATGCCGATTACGAAAAAGCAGGCATCAATGTAAGTGAGGAACTTAACCGCCTTGTCGGGCAGGGAATGCTTACGCAGACCGAAGCAGATGTTGTTGATAAAAAAGCAATTTCCCGATTCTTCACAAGCGACCTTGCAAAACGCATGCTTGCTGCTGAAAAAGTTTATAAAGAATATACTTTCACCGCATCCGTTCCTCTCTGCGAAATGGAACCTGAAATAAAACAAAGCGATGAGGTAATAATAATCGACGGCGTTGCAGACTGCGCTTTTGTTGAAAACGGTGAACTTGTTATTGTTGACTTTAAAACCGACAAAGCGTCGACCGGTGCAGAACTTGCCGAAAAATATAGGGAACAACTTTCCGTTTACCGCCGCTGCCTTGCTGAAGTTATCGGGTTACCCGTTAAACAGACCCTTATTTATTCGTTCAGGCTCGGCGAAACTGTTGAAATTCCATAAAAATTTCCCGTTAGCAAAAAATTTTTAAAAAATACTTGCAATTTTGCTCTTAATATGATAAAATCCGTTTGTTATGTTTATGGATATACCGAAAGAGGTGACATTAAATGAAGGAAGGAATCCATCCTAAGTACGAACAGACCGAAATCCGCTGTGCTTGCGGTGAGGTTATCGCAACCGGTTCAACAAAAGAAAATCTTCGTGTTGATATCTGCTCAAAATGCCATCCGTTCTTTACAGGTAAGCAGAAACTCGTTGATACCGGCGGACGTGTTGATCGCTTCAACAAGCGTTTCAATCTCAACAACAAATAATAAGCAAAATAAGCGGTGCATTTCTGCGCCGCTTTTGCTTTTTGGAGAATTATTATGGCTGCAAACAGTTACAAAACCATCCGCACCGCTTCGCAGGATGAATATATAGTCAAAAAGTCCAGATTTATAGGTCACATAAAGCCCGTAACAACCGCGGAAGAGGCGCTCGAATTTATTGCTCAGGTCAGCAAAAAGCATTGGGATGCAACCCACAATGTTTATGCCTATATCATCAGGGAAAGCGGCATAAAACGCTATTCCGATGACGGTGAACCGCAAGGCACGGCAGGAATTCCAGTTCTTGATGTGCTTGAAAAAACAGGCGTTACAGACTGCGCTGTTGTTGTTACAAGGTATTTCGGCGGAATCATGCTCGGCGCAGGCGGACTTGTCAGGGCATACTCCCACTCCGCATCAATTGCCGTTGCCGCAGGCGGAATTGTAACAAGAGCGATGTGCGCAAGGCTCAAAGTTACCTGCGACTATTATTTCTACGGCAAACTTTCATCACTTGTTCCCGAAAACGGCGGGATTATAGAGGACACCATATTTGAGGATAATGTTACGGTTGTTTTCAGACTGCCGCTTGAACTTGTTGATGGCTTTAACGCTAAACTCATAGATGTCAGCAACGGCAGATACAGCGTTACAAAAACCGAGGAATTCTTTTCTGATATTGATTGATTTACAAACAAAAACTGCTCCGATTTGTGTCAAGCACAGATTGGAGCAGTTTGTTTTATTCTGTAATTGCCTCTATAAGTTTATCAATTGCATCCTCAAGAAGTTCAAAGGGAATATTGAGCGGCGGAAGAAGCCTTACCTTTGTTTTTGCGCTGAGAACAAGCACGCCTTTTTCCATAGCCGATGCAATAACTTCCTTTGCAGGCTTTTCGCATTCTATGCCGAGCATAAAACCCTTGCCTGAAACACTCTTTACCTTTTCGCAAGCAGAAAGTCTTGAAATTATATATTCGCTCTTCTTGGTAACATCCGTAAGCAGATTATCATCAATTCTTGAAAGAACATTGATTGCACCTGCACAACAGATAGGGTTGCCGCCGAAAGTTGAGCCGTGCGAGCCGGGAGTAAGAATATTCTCAACCTTTTCACCGAGCATGGTGCAGCCGAGCGGCAAACCGCCTGCAAGACCCTTTGCAGTTGAAACGATATCCGGCATAACTCCGTAATGCATATAACTGTAAAGTTTGCCTGTTCTGCCGTTTCCGGTCTGAACTTCGTCAATAATAACGAGCATATTCTTTTCTTTAGCAATTTCAAAAACGCCTTTAACAAATTCATCGGTAAGAGAAAGCACTCCGCCCTCACCCTGAATTGTTTCCATCATAATTGCAGCACAGCCATTGCTGTCTGCAAGTTCCTTGACCGAATCAAGATTATTTGCCTCAGCATAAACAAAGCCTTCTGTAAAAGGGCCGAAATCGGTGTGGAAACTGTCCTGACCGGTTGCAGCAAGGGTTGTAATTGTTCTGCCGTGGAAACTGTTTTTGAGGGTAATTATTGTTGAATTGCCCTCACCTTTATTTTTCAATGCCCAAAGGCGTGCAGCCTTTATTGCACATTCATTTGCTTCTGCGCCCGAGTTTGAGAAGAAAACTTTCTTCATGCCCGTTCTCTCGCAAAGCATTTTTGCAAGTTCGGCGCAAGGCTTTGTATAATAAAGGTTTGATGTATGACCAAGCATTGATGCCTGAACGGTGATTGCTTCAAGCCACTCGCCGTCTGCCGCACCGAAAGTGTTAACCGCAATGCCGCTGCCAAGGTCGATGTATTCCTTATCGTCCTCACCGTAAAGCAATGCGCCGTTGCCCTCTGAAAGTTCAACGGGGAAACGGGCATATGTGCCCGCAACATATTGTTTGTCTGTTTCAAAAATACTCATTTTACTTTACCTTAACCCTGAACAAACATTGTTCCGAGTCCTTCATCTGTCAGAATTTCAATAAGCAGCGAATGAGGTTCTCTGCCATCAAGAATAAACACTTTCTTTACTCCTCTGCGAATGGCTTCACCGCAGCAATCAAGTTTGGGAATCATGCCGCCTGAAATAATGCCTTCGTTGACAAGTTGCGGAATATCGCTGACATAAATTTTAGGGATAAGTGTTGCCGGATCGTCCTTATCTCGCAGAATTCCTGCGATATCCGTCATTGAAATCAGGCTTTCTGACTTAAGCACACCTGCGATTTTTGCTGCGGCTGTATCTGCGTTTATGTTGTAAATATTTCCCTCATTGTCACAACCTGTTGTTGAAATAACGGGAACATAGCCTTTTTCAAGAAGGTCAAGAATAGGTTCGGGGTTAACATCTGTAATTTCACCAACATAGCCGAGTCTTTCATCCTTCACCGTTGCGGTGATAAGGTGACCGTCTGCGCCGCAAAGACCGATTGCCTTACAGCCGAGCCTGCCGAGAAGAGCAACAAGACTCTTGTTAACTTTGCCTGCAAGCACCATCTGAACAACATCAACGGTTTCTTTATCGGTAACACGCAAACCGTCAACAAATTCACTCTTTTTGCCGATTTTACCGAGCATATCGTTAATTTCGGGGCCGCCGCCGTGAACGAGAACAACCTTGATACCTATAAGTGAAAGCAGAGCGATATCACCCATAACGGCATCTTTGAGTTCTTCGTTAATCATTGCGTTTCCACCGTATTTGATAACAACGATTTTATTTGAATATTTCTGTATGTAAGGCAGTGCTTCAACAAGCACCTGACCCCTGAGTTTATTTGAGATTTCCATTTTTATGCTCCTTTAGGCTAATACCTTATGTTCTGTAATCACCGTTGATTTTAACATAATCATATGTCAGGTCACAACCCCATGCAGTTGCACCGAAATCACCGCTGTTAAGGCTGATAAGCACCTGAATTTCTTTTTCGGTAAGAACTTCTTTTGCAATCTCTTCCGAAAAATCAATGCCTGCGCCGTTTTTGCAAACATCAATCTGACCTGCTGCGGATTTGAATGAAACATCAATTTTATTAACATCAACATCCGCACCGCTGTAACCGATAGCGCAGAGAACTCTGCCCCAGTTTGCATCAGCGCCGAACATTGCAGCCTTGAAAAGTGACGAACAGATAACCGATTTTGAAACAGTAACCGCTGTTTCTTTAGAGTCCGCACCGTCAACAATGCATTCAAGCAGTTTGGTTGCGCCCTCACCGTCGCCTGCAATCATGCGGCAAAGATGAGTTGTAACCGCATTGAGTGCCTTGCAGAATTCGTCAAAATCCGCACCCTCGGCAACTATTTCTTCATTGCCTGCAAGCCCGTTCGCCATAACCGATACCATATCGTTTGTTGAAGTATCGCCGTCAACGCTTACCATATTGAAAGAGGACTTAACATCCTCGCTGAGCGCCTTCTGAAGCATCTGCTGAGAAATTGCGCAGTCTGTTGTAACAAAAACAAGCATGGTTGCCATGTTGGGGTGAATCATGCCCGAGCCTTTTGCGATACCGCCGATTTTGCATTCCTTGCCGCCGATTTCAAATGAATACGAAACACATTTTTCAACTGTATCGGTAGTCATTATTGCTGCCGCAGCATCATCACTGTCCGCTTTGAGTTCTTTTACAAGAGCGGGAATACCCTCGGCAATTGGAGCGATATCAAGAGTCTGACCGATAACACCTGTTGAAGCAACAATAATATCAGTTGCGCTGATGCCGAGTTCTTTTGCGATAAGAGAACACATTTCTTCCGCAATCTCAATACCGTTTGCATTGCAGGTGTTTGCGTTGCCGCTGTTGCAGATAACAGCCTGAGCATAGCCGTCGGCAACATTATTTTTTGTAACCGTTATAGGTGCGCCCTTAACAAGATTTGTTGTGTAAACGCACGCAGCGGTTGCCTTTTTCTCGCTGAATATAAGAGCAAGGTCTTTTTTTGTTTTATTCTTTCTGATACCGCAGTGCACTCCGCTTGCAGTAAATCCTTTTGCGGCGCAGATGCCGCCTGAAATCTGTTTCATATTTTTATCCTTTCAATCAAAGGGATAAGCCCGTTTTCGGGTCAATTCCCATAAGAATATTCATGCATTCAACGGCAGCGCCCGATGCGCCTTTGCCGAGATTATCATAGCGTGCAAGCAGAAGAATTCTGTCCTCGTTGCCTTTTACGAAAATCTCCATTCCGTCATTACCGCTCATTTTTTCTGCGCAGAACATTGCGTCAGCGCCGGTATCCTCGGTAAACTTGACAAAATCGGAGTTGTATGTATTTTTGTAGGCATCAATTATATCTTTCATGCCTTTACCTTCGCAGAGGTTTTCTTTGAACAGAGGCACCGTAACCGCCATGCCGCTGTAGTAATCGGAAACAATCGGGCAGAATACAGGAAAGTTTTCAATGCCTGTTATTGCCTTCATCTCCTTAAGATGCTTGTGTTCCTGAGTCATCCCGTACTGACGGGGTGAATTGAGGAAAGCCTCTCTTGAGCCGTTTTCATATTGGGCAATCATCTTTTTGCCGCCGCCGCTGTATCCTGTTATTGAATGGCAGGTGAGAAGCGTATCTGCAGGCAGAATCCCTGCTGAAATAAGCGGATATACAAGAGCAATGAATCCGCTTGCGTGGCAGCCGGGAACAGCAACTCTCTTTGAGCCCTTGATTTTTTCAAGATGAGCAGGTGAAAGTTCAGGGAAACCGTAAGCCCATTCAGGCAATGTTCGGTGAGCAGTTGAAGCATCAATAACTTTTACATCAGGATTTTCAATAAGCGAAACCGCTTCAATCGCAGCAGCATCAGGCAAACAAAGGAATGCAATATCACAGGAATTGAGAGCCTGTTTCCTTGCTGCAGTATCCTTGCGCAACTCTTCACTGAGGGTCATAATTTCAATATCTTCACGGTTTGAAAGGCGCTCAAAAATCCTAAGTCCCGTTGTTCCCTCTTTGCCGTCTATAAAAATTTTGGTTTTATTCATAAATATGTACCTCTGGGTTTAGTATGCGAATAATTATACGATTATTTTTGCATAAAGTCAAGAAATAATTGTATAATTATCACTTGTTTGTGAATATTATGCATTAAGCGGCGTTTTATCCGTTTGCTTTGTGCAATATGTTATGTATAACGCCTTCATAAAGGCGGATAAAGATATCACGCCTTTAATCAAACAACAGTTTTCTTCTTTGTAACAATTTCATTTTCGAGCGGTTTTCCGTCAAAAAAGCATCTCAGATTACCGAGAGTTATCTCTGCAATTCTTTTAAGTGCTTCATGAGTAAGGAAAGCCTGATGAGAAGTTATAAGAACATTCGGCATCATAATAAGCCTTGAAAGAACATCATCTTTAAGAATGCTTTCCGACAAATCCTCATAGAAAAATTCGTTTTCCTCTTCATAAACATCAAGACCTGCGCCGCCGACCTTGCCGCTTTTTATGCCGTCAATAAGCGCCTCAGAATCAATGAGCGCACCGCGGGAAGTGTTGAGAATAATCACTTTATCCTTCATCATCTTTAATGAGTAACTGTTTATAATGTGATAAGTTTCGCTTGTTAGCGGGCAATGAAGCGAAATAACATCTGAACGTGCAAAAAGTTCCTCAAGCGGAACATATTCAAGATACCCCAAAGAAGGATACGGGTCATATGCAATAACGTTCATGCCAAGACCTCTGCATATTTCAATAAACGTTGCTCCTATTTTTCCCGTACCGATAACTCCGACCGTTTTGCCGTGAAGGTCAAAACCAACAAAACCGTTAAGGCTGAAGTTTGAATCCCTTGTGCGGATATACGCCTTGTGAGTTTTTCTTACCAGAGTAAGAAGCAAAGCGAGGGCATGCTCTGCGATTGCATGGGGAGAATACTCAGGCACACGCACTGCCGCAATATCGCCGAGCGCAGAAAGTTCAATATTATTGTAACCTGCGCAGCGCATGGCAATAATTTCAACCCCGTTTTCTTTAAGAACACCTATTGTTTCTTTGCTGATATCATCGTTAACAAAAGCAACAACTGCACGCGAACCCTTTGCCATAACAGCGGATTTCGGGCTTAACTTTGACTCAAAATATTCAATTTCAATTCCGTATTCATCTTTCAGCGCTTCAAAATAAATTTTATCATACGGTTTTGTATCAAAAAAAGCAACTTTATTCATATAATCACCATTTGAAAATAAACTTCGTTCATAAAATCATCCTTTCGGAAATATCTTCTCCCGAAAGGATGTAATTATTATTTCAGTTTGTGAATAAACAAACCGCTGAGAAGTTTCGGCTCAAACCAAGTTGATTTGGGCGGCATAATCTGATCGGCATCCGCAATATCCATAAGTTCTTTAAGCGTTGTGGGATACATTGAAAACGCAAGGCACATATCCTCATTTGCTCTGCGCTCAAGTTCGCCGAGTCCTCTGATTCCGCCGACAAAATCTATTCTCTTATCGGTTCTGGGATCGTCTATGCCGAGCACGGGAGAAATCAGGTTGTTCTGAAGGATTGAAACATCGAGCGACTCAACGGGATCAGCAGCATTGAATGTGCCTTCTTTGGCAGTGAGTTTATACCACTTGCCACCGAGAAGCATGCCGAAAGTATGCGCTGCTTCAGGCTTGTACGCTTTTTCACCTGCGGGCTCAACAATAAATTTTCCGCTGATTTTTGCAACGAATTCATCTTCCGTATTGCCGTTTAAATCCTTTATAACGCGGTTATAATCCATGATTTCAAGTTCATCGCAATCAAAAAGAACTGCAAGGAAATAGTTGAATTCTTCGCTGCCGTCATAATCGGGGAACTGCTCTCTCCTCTTAAGACCAACCTTGACCGCTGACGCTGCCCTGTGATGACCGTCTGCAATATAGAGATAATCAACGCCTGCAAAAAGGCCGGAGATTTTTGCGTTTATTTCGGGGCAAGTGATAACCCAGGCTGTATTTGCAATGCCGTCATCGGTAACAAAATCATAGTCGGGAGTATGGTTTGCACTCCAATCGGCAACGATTGCCGCAATCTCGCTCTGAGGGCGGTAGGTAAGGAAAATCGGGCCTGTGTTTGCATCGCAGTAATCAACATGGTTGATTCTGTCCGCTTCCTTATCCGCTCTTGTAAGTTCGTGCTTTTTGATAATGCTGTTTATATAATCGTCAATTGAAACGCAGCCGACAAGACCTGTCTGACTTCTTCCGTTCATAATCTGACGGTAAATATAGAATTTTGCCTCTTCATCCTGCTTACAGATTCCGTCTGTTACAAGTTTATCAAGATTTTCCCTTGCCTTAAGATATACCTGCTCTGAATAAAGGTCTGTTCCTTCGGGAAGGTCAATCTCCGCTTTATCAACATGCAGAAATGAATATGGATTACCCTTAACCATCTCCGCCGCTTCTTTGCTGTTCATAACGTCATAAGGCAATGCCGCTACCTTTGAAGCATATTCGGGTACAGGTCTTATCGCCTTAAAAGGTCTGAAAATTGCCATAAAAATAACATCCTTTCATATTATTTTTATTTTATATTGTATTTTACAACAGTATGAATAATTTGTCAATTTTCCTTTTGCTATTGATTTTTATTTTTATCAATTGTATAATAAAACCACAACAGTTAAGGAGGAAAAATTATGTATTGTTCCAAATGCGGAAAGCAACTTCCCGAGGGAACAACGGTGTGCCCCGCATGCGACCCTCAGCCCGTTGAAGCGGAAGTTGTATATTCACCCCAAAAACAACCACAGCAAAAACTTTTCAATGCTCCCGGCAAGGGCGCTAAAAGTTATGCCGCTCTTTTTACGGCACTTCTTGTTTTCCCCGCAACAATATGCATTGCAATCGACTTTGTTTTCCATAAACACGATTACTGGTTCGGCTATGTGGTCGGTGCACTTCTCGTAACATGGGTAATAGCCGTTCTCCCTGCTCTCAGAATCACAAAGCCTCTTGTAACGGGAATCATCATTTTCGGCTCAATAATGGCTTACATATGGTATATCGCCCAAAAATCAGGGCATCTGGAATGGCTGTCACACTTTATGCTGCCGATGCTTGTTCTCACCGCGGCATTCATTGCGCTTGATGTTTCGCTGATAGGCGGCAAAAAGATAAAAGGATTCCATATTTTCTCACTTCTTGCTCTTGAAGGCGCTCTTTATCTTGTCTGCCTCGAAGCAACTCTTGACAACTGGCTCAAAGGAGCAATTGATCTCCGCTGGTCAGTAATCATTGCTTGCGGTTTTGTTTCCGTAATCGCAGTTATGGAAGCATTCAGTTATGTTGCAAGAATCAACAAAAAATAATAAACTACAAAAAACAGGCTGTCTCACTGAAGTGAGGCAGCCCGTTATTTTTATGCCTGTGATGCTTCAAGAGCCTGCTTGACATCATCAATGATATCATCAACATGCTCAATGCCGACTGAAAGACGGATAAGATCATCTGAAATACCGCAATTAATAAGTTCCTGTGCGGTAAGTTGACGGTGGGTTGTGCTTGCAGGGTGCAGACAGCAAGTGCGTGCGTCGGCAACATGGGTTGCGATTTCAGCAATCTTAAGGCTGTCCATGAACTTTGTTGCTGCATCTCTGCCGCCTTTGATTCTGAACGAAATAACGCCGCTTGTGCCGCTCGGCATATATTTCTTTGCAAGTTCATAGCCCTTGCTTCCCTCCATGCCAGGATATGTAACTTCAATTGCATATCCGCTGTCACGGATAAACTCTGCAACCTTAAGTGCGTTTGAACAGTGTCTTTCAACTCTGAGAGGCAGAGTTTCCAAGCCGAGGTTAAGAAGGAATGCGTTGAAAGGCGAGGGAATCGAGCCGAGGTCACGCATAAGTTGAGCCATGCATTTTGTGATGTATGCGGCATTGCCGAAACGCTCTGTGTAAGTTATGCCATGGTATGAATCATCCGGGGTTGTAAGACCGGGGAATTTATCATTCTGTGCCCAGTCAAACTTACCGCCGTCAATAACTACGCCGCCAACGCTTGTTGCATGACCGTCCATATACTTTGTTGTTGAGTGGATAACAATATCCGCACCGAGTTCAAAAGGACGGCAGTTAACAGGTGTGGGGAAAGTGTTGTCGATGATAAGAGGAACGCCGTGAGAATGGGCAGCGTTTGCAAACTTATCGAAATCAAGAACTTCAAGAGCAGGGTTTGAAAGCGACTCAGCAAAAACGGCCTTTGTATTGGGTCTGAACGCTGCATTGAGTTCTTCCTCTGTTGCCTGAGGGCTAACAAAAGTGAAATCAATGCCGAGTTTTCTCATTGTAACATTGAAAAGATTGAATGTTCCGCCGTAAATGGTTGATGCGCTTACAACATGGTCGCCTGCGCCTGCAATATTAAAAATTGAATAGAACGATGCAGCCTGACCCGATGATGTCAGCATTGCGCCTACGCCGCCTTCAAGGTCGGCAATCTTTGCGGCAACGGCATCGTTTGTAGGATTTGCAAGGCGGGTATAGAAATATCCCGAAGCCTCAAGGTCAAAAAGTTTGCCCATTTCAACACTTGAATCGTATTTATAAGTTGTACTCTGATAAACAGGAACCTGTCTGGGCTCACCGTTCTTGGGCGAATAACCGCTCAGAATGCATTTTGTATTTATTTTGTAACTCATTTTTTATGCCTCCAAAAATTCCTTCATCAGTCCGCAACCGATTTCAACAAAATCGCCCGTTGCCTCTGCTGTTTTTTCGTTTATTGTTTCAACGCCCTCAATCTCGCCGTTCTTATGGTAAATCATAAACGGAACAGGATCACTTGCGTGTGTTTTTGTAACAATGGGAGTAGGATGGTCGGGAAGAATCATGATTTTATAATCCTCACCGCAATTGTCAAGATAATCAAGGATAATCGGCAGAACTTTTTCATCAATAAGTTCGATTGCTCTCACCTTGTTTTCAGGCTCGTTTCTGTGACCGCATTCATCAGGTGCTTCGATATGAATATAAACCAAATCCTTGCCGTTCTTCCATTCCTCAACGGCAGCGTTTGCCTTACCCTCAAAGTTTGTGTCTATGTAACCTGTTGCGCCCTCAACTTCGGGAACGCCCATGCCTGCACAGATTGCAATACCTTTAAGCAGGTCAACGGCGGAAACGATGCTGCCCTTTACTCCGTATGTTTCTTCAAAGTTTGAAAGAGCAGGCTTGCTGCCCTCACCCCAGAGCCATATTGAGTTTGCGGGCGATTCGCCCTTTGCGATTCTCGCTTTGTTAACGGGATGGTCTTTGAGGATTTCATAACTCTCTTTCATCATAGCAATGAGTTTTTCTGCATTGGGTGCGGTTGAAAGATATTCGCCGACCACTCTGCCCGAAATATCATGCGGAGGAGTCATTTTGCCGAGATCCGTTGTGCCGTTATTCCAGATAAGGCAGTGACGGTAACTTACGCCGCTGTAATATCTGAACTCATCGTTGCCGAAATGCTCCTGAACGGTTTTAATGATTTCCGCTGCTTCTTCGCTCGAAATATCGCCTGCGGAATAATCAACCATTGTTTTGTCTTCGTAGTTTTCCTCATCGCTGAGGGTAACAACATTACACCTGAGCGCAACATCGGTATCTTTCATTTTAACGCCGATGCTGACCGCTTCAAGTGGCGAACGGCCTGTGTAGCAAACCTTGGGGTCATAGCCGAGAACACTTAAATTTGCAACGTCACTGCCGGGTTTAAGTCCGTCTGCAACCGTTCTGACAAGACCCACTCTGCCTTTCTGTGCAAGTGCATCAAAATTAGGCTTTTTTGCAAGTTCCATAGGAGTTTTGCCACCGAGCGCAGGAACGGGATAATCCGCCATTCCGTCATAAAGCACTACTGCATATTTCATATATATCATCCTTCCGTGGAAATATGGAAATGAGGCGTATACGAGTTGACTCATATACGCCTTGGAAATCACCAAATCTTTTTGCTTGCGATATCTGTGAGTGCGCTTGCGATGAATTCATCAACGCTCTTTGCGCCGATGTCGCCCTCGCCTCTCTTACGGACTGAAACCGCACCGTCTTCAATTTCCTTATCGCCGACAAGCAGCATATAAGGAATCTTCTGAAGTTGTGCTTCACGGATCTTGTAACCGATTTTTTCGCTTCTGTCGTCAACAGTAACTCTCATGCCCATAGCGCCGAGTTTTTCGCAAACAGCCTTTGCATATTCGTGGTGACGGTCTGCAATGGGAAGAATTCTGATCTGCTCGGGAGCCATCCACAGGGGGAATGCACCTGCATACTTTTCAATAAGCAAAGCAAGCGTACGCTCATAGCAGCCGATTGAAGTTCTGTGAATAATATAGGGATTCTTCTTTGTGCCGTCTGCCGCAACATATTCCATGCCGAATTTTTCAGCAAGCATCTGGTCAATCTGGATTGTGATAAGAGTATCTTCCTTGCCGTGAACATTCTTAATCTGAATATCAAGTTTCGGACCGTAGAATGCAGCCTCGCCGATACCGATTTTGTAAGGAATTTCAAGGTGATCAAGAATTTTCTTCATCATGCCCTGAGCCTCATCCCACTGCTCCTTAGTACCGATATACTTTTCTCTGTCGTCAGGATCCCACTGCGAGAAGCGGTATGAAACATCCTCGTAAAGACCAAGTGTTTTGAGCATATATATTGCAAGTTCAAGACAGCCTTTGAATTCATCTTCAAGTTGCTCGGGAGTACACATGAGATGTCCTTCCGAAATTGTAAACTGTCTTACACGGATAAGACCGTGCATCTCGCCGCTTGCTTCATTGCGGAAAAGAGTTGAAGTTTCGTTATAGCGAAGAGGAAGGTCACGGTATGAACGTGCTCTGTTAAGATACGCTTGATACTGGAAGGGGCAGGTCATGGGACGGAGAGCAAAAACTTCATCGTCCTTTTCTTCATCGCCAAGAACAAACATACCGTCCTGATAATGATCCCAGTGACCTGAAAGTTTATAAAGGTCGCTCTTTGCCATATAAGGAGTCTTTGTAAGAAGCCAACCTCTTCTCTGCTCTTCATCTTCAACAAATCTCTGAAGAAGTTGTATAATTCTTGCGCCGTTGGGCAGAAGAATGGGCAGACCCTGACCGATAAGTTCGCTTGTTGTGAAGAGTTCAAGTTCTCTGCCGAGTTTGTTGTGATCTCTCTTCTTTGCTTCTTCAATTGCAGTCAGATGTGCTTCAAGGTCTTCTTTCTTTGTGAAAGCAGTGCCGTAAACTCTCTGGAGCATCTTGTTCTTTGAATCGCCTCTCCAATACGCACCTGTGCATGATGTGAGTTTAAAAGCCTTGACTCTGCTTGTGTCCGGCACGTGAGGGCCTGCGCAGAGTTCATCAAATTCGCCTTGCTTGTAGAACGAAATCTTTTCGCCCTTATCTGAATGCTCTTTGATAAGTTCAACCTTAAAGGTTTCGCCTCTCTCCTCCATCATCTTGATTGCTTCATCGGCATCAAGTTCATACTTTTCAAGAGGAAGGCCTTCTTTGACAATCTTCTTCATCTCTGCCTCAATTTTTTCGAGAACTTCGGGAGTGAAGGGAACATCAACATCAAAATCATAGTAGAAACCGTTATCAATAGCGGGACCGATAGCAAGTTTTGCATTAGGATAAAGTCTTTTTACTGCCTGAGCAAGAATATGCGATGCTGTGTGGCGCAGAGCCCATTTGCCGTCTGCATCATCAAATGTGAGAATTTCAAGTTCACAATCCTTATCAAGAGCAGTTCTCAGGTCACATACAACGCCGTCAATCTTGCAGACGCAAGCGGCTTTGTAAAGACCCATACCGAGGCTCTTTGTGATTTCCATAGCGGTTATGCCGTTTTCAAATTCCTTGACAACGCCGCCTTTGAGAGTAACATTAATCATTTATATCATCCTTTCATTGTATACATAAAAATAAAAACTCCACCCTGCATAAACAGGATGAAGTCATAACAAACTCCACGGTTCCACCCGTAATTCCGAAAAAATCGGCACTCTGGCAGCCTTAACGCGGCTGATACGGCACGCCTTGAATTCGGCGGCACTCGGCAGGCGGTAGCAACTTGCAGCATTTTACCGCCCTTTCAGCCGGTGAGGCGGCTCTCTGATAAAACGCCGTTGCAAGCAGCCTTCTGCTTCAACGATTTTGATATTATCCTTATAATATCACTCCGTAAAAACAAAGTCAATAGATTTTTTGATGAAAAATCCATAAAAAACTTGACAACTCCCCTTTAAAAGTATACTATTAATACAATGGTGTTATATTGTGCCAAGACAGACGTTTTTTCGTCTCGAAACACCATTGGTTGATTTTTATTATCATTTCCATATCGGTGTTTTTTCACCGGAAATCAATTTCAGTGAAAAGGAGGAGATATTATCAACACACTTGTTCAACTTTGGATCGTAATTCTTGTTGCCGTTGTTGGGGTTGTTCTTGCAATCGTTGCATTCATCCTCGGCGGTTTACATAGAAAGAAGATTGCAGAGGCCGCAATCGGCTCCGCTGAGCAGGAAGCAAACAAAATCATCAGCGATGCCATCTCAACAGCCGAAGCAAAAAAGAAGGAAGCCATTCTTGAAGCAAAGGATGAAATCCACAAACAAAGAACAGAAACAGAAAAAGAACTTCGCGAAAGGCGCAACGAAGTTCAGAGAATGGAACGCCGCATAACTCAAAAAGAAGAAACTCTTGATAAAAAGAGTGAAAATCTTGAAAAGAAGAATGAGGTGCTCGACGAAAAAATCAAAGCCGCAGATGAACGCCTTGAAGAAATTGAGAGCATTAAGAAAAGCCAGTTTGAAATGCTCGAGCGTATTTCAGGCTTCACAAAAGAGCAGGCTAAAGACCACATTCTCAGCGTTCTTGATGAAGACCTTAATCACGAAAAAGCAGTTAAGATTCAGGAAATCGAGCAGAAAACAAAAGACGAAGCAGACACTCTTGCAAGGGAAATCATTACAACCGCTATTCAGCGCTGTGCTGCAGACCATGTTGCAGAAGCCACAGTTTCCGTTGTTGCTCTGCCCAATGATGAAATGAAGGGCAGAATCATCGGCCGTGAGGGTAGAAATGTAAGAACCCTTGAAATGATAACTGGTGTTGACCTTATCATTGACGATACTCCCGAAGCAATCACAGTTTCAAGTTTTGACCCCGTTCGCAGAGAAATTGCAAGGCTCACTCTCGAAAAACTTATTGCTGACGGCAGAATTCACCCTGCAAGAATCGAAGAGATGTACGAAAAGGCAAAGCGTGAGGTTGAAGCAACAATCAAGCAGACAGGTGAGCATGCTCTCATCGACGCAGGTGTTAACAACGTACACCCCGAAATTGTTAAACTCATCGGCAAACTCAGATACCGTACAAGTTACGGTCAGAATGTTCTCAAACATTCACTTGAAGTATCATACATCGCAGGTCTTATGGCATCGGAACTTGGCACCGACGTCAGAACCGCTAAAAGAGCAGGCTTGCTCCACGATATCGGCAAGGCGCTTGACCATGAAATGGAAGGTTCACACGTTGACCTCGGCGTTGAATTTGCTAAGAAATATAAGGAGAATGATAATATTCTCCATGCAATTAAGGCTCACCACGGTGAGGTTGAGGCAAAAACAATCACTGCAGTTCTTGTTCAGGCTGCCGATGCTATTTCTGCCGCAAGACCCGGTGCAAGACGCGAAGATGTTCAGAACTATATCAAACGTCTGCAGAAACTTGAAGAAATCGCAACCTCATTCGAAGGCGTTGACCGCTCGTTTGCAATTCAGGCAGGCCGTGAAGTTCGTATTATGGTTAAGCCCGAAGTTGTTAACGATGAAAAAATGGTTCTTCTCGCAAGGGATATCGCAAAACAGATTGAAGAAAGCATGGAATATCCCGGCCAAATTAAGGTTAACCTTATCAGAGAAAGCAGAACTATCGACTACGCAAAATAATTTTATGGGGCTGCCTGAGGCAGCCCCTATTTTTAACGGAGGATTTTGATGAATATTCTCGTTATAGGAGATGTTGTTTCCTCAAAAGGCTGCGAATTTCTGCGCAGCATTTTACCGGCATATAAAAAGTTAAAGAACATAGACCTTTGCATTGCAAACGGCGAGAATTCGGCAGTCGGCAACGGCATAACTCCTTTTTCCGCTCAGTATCTTTTTGACAGCGGAGTTGATTTTATCACAACGGGCAACCATGTTTACCGCCGCAGAGAATTCTATGAGATGCTTGACGAAAGCGACGACATAATAAGACCCGCAAACTTTTTTAAAGGCAACCCCGGCAAGGGATATTCAACCGTTGATATGGGATTTGCAAAGGTCGGCATCATCAACCTATCAGGCAGTGTATATATGGACAGATGCGATAACCCTTTTACTGTTATTGACGATATCCTGCCCAAACTGTCCGACTGCAGGATTACCCTTGTCGATTTTCATGCCGAAGCAACGGCAGAAAAAAGGGCAATGGGCTTTTACCTTGACGGCAGAGTATCCGCAGTTTTCGGCACTCATACTCATGTTATAACAGGCGATGCAACCATTCTCACAAAAGGAACGGCTTACATTACCGATATCGGCATGACGGGACCGAAGCATTCTGTTTTAGGCGTTAAACCAGAGATTTCAATTGACTGGCTCAGAACAGGAATGCCTGCAAGGTTTGACACAGCCGAAGGTGAATGCATAATGAACGGCTGTATTTTTGAATTTGACAACAAAACGGGCAAAGCAATCAGCATTGAGCCCGTAACCATAGAGTGAGGAGTTAATTATGCAAAAACTGCTCAGCCATATGCGCGCCGCCTGCCAGCAATATGAAATGATAAATGACGGTGACCGCATAGCAATCGGTGTTTCAGGCGGCAAAGATTCAATGGCATTGCTTGCAGGTATGGCAAATCTGCGCAGATTTTACCCCGCAAAATTCGACATCGTTGCAATCACGCTTGACCCGAGATTCGGCAACGTTGACGGCGACTTTTCAGCCATTGAGGAACTGTGCAAAAAACTTGATGTTGAATATGTAATAAAACGCACTCAACTTGCGGAAGTTATTTTTGATATAAGAAAAGAAAGCAATCCGTGCAGCCTGTGCGCAAGAATGCGCAGAGGTGCTTTGCATGATGCGGCAAAAGAGCATGGCTGCAACAAAATTGCTCTCGGTCATCATCTTGATGACCTTGCCGAAACCTTTATTATGAATCTCTTTAACGGCGGCACTCTCGACTGTTTCATGCCCGTAACATATCTTTCGCGCAAAGATATTTATATGATACGCCCCATGATTTTTGCAAGGGAAAGCGACTGCGCAAGAGTCTGCCGCAAAGAAGATTTACCAACGGTTAAAAGCAAATGCCCTGCTGACGGCACAACCGAACGGCAAGATGTGAAAGAAATGCTCAACGCACTTGAAAAGAAATACGGCGATGTGCGCAGCAAAATCCTCGGTGCAATGCAGAGAAAAGAAATTAACGGATATTAAGGTGAATGGAATAATCCGAACCTGCCCGAAAGCAAGTCTTTTCGCCGCTTTTCGGAGTTTCGGCATTGAAAGGCGTTAGCCTTCCTGCAACCTCAACAACCAAAAATCGGCTGAAAATTCTTCGCTTTTGGGTCGAAGAATTTTCACGGAGCAGATTTTTGGTCAACCAAGGCACAAAACACAGCAAATCCTGACGGATTTGCGAGTATTTTAACGAAGGGTGAACGAAAATATGCCCGTGAAAATCACGATTCGTATTATTCCATTCACCTTAAAGAAAGGAATATAAAAATGAGAAAAATCACAAACATTAATCAGGATTGGATTTTTACCAAAGACGGCATTTCAGAAAATATTAATCTTCCCCACACATGGAACAATCTCGACGGTCAGGGCGCAGCCGAAAATTATTACAGAGGCAGATGCGTTTATGAAAAGACTATCCCCTCTTTTGACGGCAGAGTTTATCTTGAAATCAACGGTGCAAACACTGTTGCCGAAGTTTTTGTTAACGGCATTTATATCGGCAGCCATGAAAACGGCTATGCAATGTTCCGTTTTGAAATTACCGATTTCCTTAAAGAAGGCGAAAACGAACTCCGAATCATCGTTGATAACAGCCCCAACGAATTCCTCTATCCCGAAATGGCGGACTTCACCTTCTACGGAGGCATTTACAGAGATGTAAATATCATCAGCGAAGTTGCATCTTCTCACTTTGCGCTGCTCGATATGAGCCTTTGCGGCATGTATATCACCCCTAAGGCAGACGGCAGAGTTTTTGTTAAAACCCTTGTCGAAGGCAGCACCAAAGACCTCACAAAAGAATTTATTATTACCGATGCCGAGGGTAATGAGGTTGCAAAAAGAGAAGTTGCGGCGGATATTGATGCCGTCAAACTCCTTATCGAAAACCCCATTCTCTGGAACGGCACAAAGAATCCTTATCTTTACACAATGACCGCAAGGCTCAAAAAAGACGGCGAAGTCATTGATGAAATCAGTGACAGATTCGGTTTGCGTGAATACTATTTTGACAGTGAAGAAGGCTTCTTCCTTAACGGCGAACATGTTAAAATGAAGGGCGTTTCAAGGCATCAGGACTGGGAAGGTCTCGGCAACGCGCTCACAATTGAAGAGCATAAAAAGGATATTGAACTTATCAAAGAAATCGGCGCAAACTCAATCAGACTTGCACACTATCAGCACGATGAGAAGTTTTATGACCTCTGCGACGAAGCAGGCTTCCTTGTATGGGCTGAAATTCCCGTTATTTCAAATTTCAACAAGAAAAAACAGCCTCAGGCAAAGTTCATGCTCGAAGAACTTATCAGACAGAATTATAACCATCCCTCAATCTATGCCTGGAGCGTTGCAAACGAAATCGGCATCAACGGCGCTGCTGCTGGCATTACAAGCGGCATAAAGGAACTTAACGACATTGCTCATGTGCTTGACTCAACAAGACCCACAGTCAGCGCACAGGTCACAATGACTTCCATTAACTCAAAACTCAACGAAATCCCCGACATTCTCGGCTATAACCATTATTTCGGCTGGTACATGCAGACGGTTGACGGCATTGACAAGTGGCTTGATAAATTCCACGCTGCCAAGCCGCACCTTAAACTCAGTCTTTCCGAATACGGTGCGGAAGGCATGCCCAATCTTCACTCAGCAAACCCCGTTCAGGGCGACTACACCGAAGAATATCAGGCATATTACCACGAGCATTATGCAAAGGCAATCGGCGAGCGCAAATGGCTCTGGGGCTCATATGTGTGGAACATGTTTGACTTCGGCTCCGCAATCAGAAATGAAGGCGGCGTAAGAGGCAGAAACAACAAAGGTCTTGTCACCATGGACCGTAAGATAAAGAAAGATGCTTTCTATGTTTATAAGGCTCACTGGTCAGACGAAAAGTTCGTTCATATCGCAGGCGAAAGATTTGTTGACAGACCAACAGGAGAACAGAAAATCAAGGTTTATTCAAACTGTGACAAGGTAAAACTTACGGTTAACGGTATTGAAACCGAACTTGAAGGCGACAAGATATTTGTTTTTGACGCTGTTATCAACGAGGGTGAAAACATCATAACCGCAAAATCAGGCAAATGCACCCACAAGATTGTCGTTAACGGTACGGATGTTCCCAATCCGGATTATGTGCTGCCCGAAGGATGCGAAAGTTTTGTGCGCAACTGGTTCTCATCAAGCGAAGACATCAACCCCGATAACCTTTCTCTCAACGACAGTCTCGGCGATATTCTCTTCAATTCCGAAGTTCAGAGATTAATAAAGAACCACGCAAAAATAACAATTGATAACGATATGCCCATACTCAAACCTATCGGCAAAATCCCTCTTAAACCGATAAGCAAAATCGCATCAAAACTCGGTGCAGATGAAGTTATCACAATGGCAAATCAGTTCCTTCAGACAATCGAAAAAGATAAGAGATAAAAATCACCGCTGAAACCTTTAAAAAAGTTTCAGCGGTATTTTTATCTTTCGTGTAACACTTCTGCACCGCTCCACATAACATGTGAATGTAAGCGGCAAACAAGACCGCTTAACCGGAAACGGAGGTAAGATACATGGGTTGCGGATGCAATAACAACTGGTGCCTTTTCATCATCCTCATTCTTCTTTTCTGCAATAACGATTGCGGTTGCGGCTGTAGCGGCACAAACTATTCATCAAGAAATAACGACTGTGGTTGTGGCTGCGGTTGCTAAATTAAACTAAGGATTTCCGCCGCCTCTTCCTGCGTTAAGCCGCCGGGGGAGGCGGTAAAATTTCTCGGAACAACGCTCTGCCAGCGCAGGGCGTATTTTTTTGCTTTTTCCTCTCCGATTTTAACGCCCGAAAGATCAGTTAACTTGGCAATAATATTTTTCACTTCTTCAATATTCTCTGTCATGCGGCAGAAATCCGCAAACTTTTCAGGAGCAAATTTTGCACACCTGTCAATATACGGAGAAAAGAATGCAGCGCATGCCATGCCGTGAGGAACGCCGTAATTCTCCGTCAGAACATAACCGAGAGGGTGCGGAAATGCTGTACCGCAGGTATTTATAACAAGCCCTGCATATATCGAAGAATAGTAGAGAGGTTCACGCAGTTCAGTCATAACCGTATCCGAGTTTGAAAGTTCCTTAAGGCAGCGGTAAAGTTCCGGTATGCATTTTTCGGCAAACACTCTGAGCACGCCGTTGCATTTAGGCGTAAAATAGCCCTCAACTGCATGGGCAAACGCATCAAGCGCGGTTGAAACAGTTGTCTTGTATGGCATTGATGCGGTATACTTCGGGTCACAGTAAGCAACAGCGGCATAGCAGTCGCCGCCAGAAATACTTTTTTTGACTCCCGTTTCATCATTTGTAAGCACGGCAACCGCAGTAACCTCGCTTCCCGTGCCTGCAGTTGTACCGATAAGAGCAACGGGCAGCGGAGCATTATTATATTCTCTCTTGTAAATATCAATCGGTGTGAGGTCTGCATTGGATGCATAAATAGCGATTGCCTTTGAGCCGTCAAGCACAGAGCCACCGCCTATGCCAAGAATAAAATCCGCTTTTGCTTTTCTTGCCGCCTCACCTGCTCTGTGGCAGGCTGAGATAAGCGGATTTTCACCAATTCCGTCAAAAATTTCATATGCAATTCCGTGCTTTTCAAGAGCGGCTGTTGCATCGCTGAGCGCGCCGCTCTGTTTTGCGCTGTTTTTGCCCGTAACTATCAGGCACTTTTTACCCAGCGGGACAAGCATATCCGAATTTTCCGTTACGCAGTCTTTACCCCATGCGCATTTAACGGGCATATATATTAAATTTGCCATATAATCAGTCCTTTCTATTCAAATTTTACCACATTTTATATTAAATTTAAATACAAATTATTGAAAAATATAACATTATCAACAAAAAGAGTTGAAATTTTTTATTTTAAGGTGTATTATATATCATTATAATAAGGGGAGTGTGTGGTTTTGAAAAGGATTGCTGTATGCCTGTCAGCATTTGCCGTTGCAGCACTTGTATTTTTTGTAATATACGATGCAACTGCAAGCAAACCGCTCTCAAACAGTTTCTTTTCAATGAACACATATGTAAGCGCTCAGGTTGAAGGCAAAAACGCTGAAGAAAATCTTGTTGAGATAAAAAAAATAATTGAAAATCTCGACCTAAATGTTCTTTCACGCACTTCAGAAAATTCGGTTGTTTATAACCTTAACAAAAACGGTGAATCCCTTCTTGATGCTGAAACCGCGGCATATCTTTCACTGCTTTCCGATATCAGCAAGCAAAGCGGCGGTGCTTTTGACTACACTCTCGGCGCAGTAAGCGATCTGTGGAATTTCGGCGGCACACCGTCTGTTCCGAATGAAGTTCAACTTTCGGAGGCACTTTCTCACAGCGGACATGAAAAAATCACAATTGCAAACGGCAAAGCAACAATGGCAGATAAAAAAGCAGTTATTGATTTCGGTGCATCGGGCAAAGGCATTGCGCTTGACTGCGTAAAATCCTATCTTGAAACACAAAAAGTAAAAAGAGCGGTTGTTTCCGTAGGCGGCAGTGTGCTTCTTTACGGCGAAGATGAGTTTACCGTCGGTATCAGAAATCCGAAAGGCGATTCAGGCAGTTATGTTGCAACGCTCAACATTCCCGAAAACTGTGTTTCAACTTCAGGCAGTTATGAACAAAGTTTTGAAAAAGACGGCAAAAAATATCATCACATTCTTAACCCAGAAACAGGCTGTCCCGTTAATAACGGCATAATAAGCGCAACGGTCATTTCCGAAAACGGTCTTGTAAGCGATGCTCTTTCAACCGCCTGCTTTGTGCTTGGCATTGAAAAAGGCTTTGCTCTTGCAGAGGAATACGGCGCATCTGTTATATTTATAACAGAAGATAATCTCATTCATACAAAAAATCCTGAAATTCTGAACATCAGCGATTCCGACTACTCCTTGGCAGAGGATTAACCATGAAAATAAAGTTATTTAAAAAAGGCGATATCATTGTTATTGCCGCAGTTATTGCTGCTGCGATTCTGTTGACTTTTATTGGCAAAAGCGATGCAGCGATGCCTGTTGCCGAAATTTCGGTAGACGGCAAAACGGTTGAAACCGTCAACTTGTATTCGGTTAAAGAAAAAATCGTAATAACGCCCTACAGTGAATATAATATAAAAATTATTGCTCAAAACGGTGAAATCTGGTTTGAACATTCCGATTGCACTGACAAACTCTGTGTATCAGCAGGCAAACTCAGCAAAAGCGGCGATGTTGCCGTATGCTTACCTGCAAAAACAGTAATAACAGTTTCAGGCTCAGATGTTGATGCCGTAGTATATTGATTATGAAAAAGAATTATAAAATTGCGCTCACTGCAATACTTTGTGCGCTGGCAATCGCTCTCAATTTTCTTGAGAGCCTGATTCCGCCGATTCCGTTTTTACCGCCGGGGGCAAAACCCGGATTTTCAAACATAATAACAATGTTTGCTGCAGGAAGTCTCGGCTTTGCTCAGGCTGTTACAGTGGCTCTTGTTAAAGGTGTTTTTGCATTTCTCACAAGAGGAGTTACTGCTGGAATAATGAGCATTTCCGGTGGTGTGCTCTCAGCAGTTGCAATGTATCTGCTTATGCGGTATGCGAGAAAACATCTCGGATTAATCGGCATTTCGGTTATCTGTGCATTGTGCCATAATCTCGGGCAACTCACAGCGGCAATGTTTATAACCGCAACCGCAAGCATTTCTTATTATGCTCCTGCCCTTGCTGTTTTCGGCATCGCTACGGGTGCTGTTACCGGTGTTATACTCAGAGCGGTTATACCTGCTCTTGAAAAAATAAATAAACTTTTCGTTATTGAATAAATGTTAGGAGGAATATTATGGCAAAGACCATAGTTGACGGCGTTCTCAAAGCAGTCAAAAAGGTCCGTGGCGGCGTTAAAGTTGACCACCATAAGAACACTGCGGAAAAAGCAGTTGAAAGACTTCCCATTCCGTCCAAAGTTGTTATCCCTATGCAGCAGCATATCGGTGCACCCTGTGAACCTGTTGTCAAAGTAGGCGATACGGTCGCAGTCGGTCAACTTATCGGCGACACAGATAAATATGTCAGTGCGCCGATTCATGCTTCAGTTTCAGGCACTGTAACCGCAATTGGTGATATTAAACTGCCCAACGGTGCAATGTCAAAAGCAATTACAATTGAATCTGACGGTGAGATGAGGCTTTGGGAAGGCATCAAACCGCCTGTAGTGAACACAAGAGAAGATCTTATCAAAGCAGTCAGGGATTCGGGTCTTGTCGGTCTTGGCGGTGCAGGCTTCCCCACTCATGTTAAACTCAATTTCCCTGCCGATAAGAATATTGATACTCTTGTTATCAATGCCGCAGAGTGTGAGCCTTTCATAACGGTTGACTACCGCGAATGCATTGAAAACTCAAAAAATATTCTTGCAGGCGTTTACCTTCTTAAAAATATGCTCGGCTTCAAACAGGTTATCATCTGCATTGAGGATAACAAACCCGATGCATTTAAAATCCTTAAGGATATTGCAGACCATGAGCAGGATGTCCACGATGAAGTAAAACTTATGGTTCTTGAATCAAAATATCCTCAGGGTGCGGAAAAAATGATGGTTCAGTCCGCAACAGGCAGAAAAGTTCCACCCGGAAAACTGCCTGCCGATGTAGGCTGCGTTGTTATGAATGTTGCCTCGGTTGCATTTATTGCCCGTTATGTCAGAACGGGTAAACCGCTCATCAGCCGTTCAATAACCGTTGACGGCTCTGCAATAGCCGAACCCAAAAATATAAGAGTTCCCGTTGGTACAAATATAGGTGAAATCATAGATTTCTGCGGCGGTTTCAGCAAAGAACCCTGCAAAATCCTCACAGGCGGTCCGATGATGGGTCTTGCAATAGTCGGAACAGACCTCCCAATACTCAAGCAGAACAATGCTATTCTTGCATTTGCAAAAGGCGATGCCGTTCTCAAAGAGGAAACAGACTGCATCCGCTGCGGCAAATGTGTTATTGCCTGCCCGATGAGCCTTATGCCTACAAACATTGTTAAAGCAGCAAAAACAAAAGATGTTGATATGCTTAAAAAGGTTGGCGTTACGGTATGTATGGAATGCGGCAGTTGCGCATTCGCTTGTCCTGCCGGCAAACCGCTCGTTCAGCATATGCGCCTTGCAAAATCAATTCTCAGAGAGGAGGGCAACAAATAATGGTTAACGGTAAAAAACTTGTTGTAAGTGCTTCGCCGCACCTTCGTTCAAAACACACAACACCCAAAATAATGCTCGATGTTATAATTGCCCTCATCCCTGCTCTTATTGCTTCGATTATCCTTTTCGGACCCCGTGTTATTGCAGTTACCGCAACAACTGTTATCACTGCGGTTCTTGCTGAATACATATCAAGAAAAGTGATGAAACGCCACAACACAATAGGCGATTTAAGCGCAGTTGTTACAGGTCTTATCCTTGCTTTCAACCTGCCCGTAAGCATTCCTCTGTGGATTGCTGCAATCGGCAGTGTTGTTGCAATAGTTGTTGTAAAACAGTTCTTCGGCGGTATCGGTCAGAACTTTGCAAACCCTGCCATTACCGCAAGAATCGTTCTTCTCCTTTCGTTTGCAACACAGATGGGTAACTGGACCGCTCCCCTTTCATGGAGAACGGATGCGGTTACAACCGCAACTCCGCTTGCACTTATCGGCAGTGAAAACGCTCAACTCCCCTCACTGCTTGATATGTTTATCGGCAACAGAGCAGGCTGCCTTGGCGAAACCTGCACTCTTGCGCTCCTCATAGGCGGTATCTATCTTATCGCAAGAAAAGTTATATCTTTTAAAATTCCCGTTGCGTATATCGGCACCTTTGCAGTTGTTATGCTTATTGCAGGCAAGGGCGACCTTGAATATGTTGCATATCAACTCATGGGCGGCGGACTCATGCTCGGTGCGTTCTTCATGGCAACCGATTATGCAACAAGCCCCCTCAACACAGACGGCAAATACATCTTCGGCATCGGCTGCGGTCTTTTGACTGCTGTTATAAGACTTTTCGGTTCACTCCCTGAAGGTGTATCTTTCGCAATACTTATCATGAACCTTCTTGTTCCTCATATTGAAAGAATTACAACTCCCAAGCCTTTCGGAACTCCCAAAAAGGAGAAAAAAGCAAAGGAGGCGGCTGCGAAATGAAAACATTAAAGGAATTTTTAATCCCCACAGTTATCCTTTCAGTTATCTGTCTCATTGCAACCTTCCTTCTCGGTATGACAAACTCTGTAACTGCTCCGAAAATTGAGCAACTCGCAATAGAAACAGAACTTGCATCAAGAAAAACCGTTTTCCCCGATGCAACAAATTTCGGTGAGGAAACATCACCCGAAGAAGGCGTAAGCGTTGTTGCCGCACTTGACGAATCCGGCGCAACAATCGGTTATGTTGTTGTTAATACCGCAAAAGGCTACGGCGGCGACATCTCCGTTATGACAGGCATTACCGCTGACGGTAAGGTAACCGGTGTGAATATTCTCTCACACGGCGAAACGGCAGGCCTTGGCGCAAACGCAACAAACGAAAGTTTCCGTGACCAATTCAAAGGTCTTGTTCAGGGAATTACAGTTTCAAAAGATAAGGCAGGCGACAATTCAATTGACGCACTGACCGGTGCAACAATCACTTCAAGAGCGGTTGTTGAAGCAGTAAACTCAGCAATACAGACAGCAGGAGGTGAGAACATTGGCTGAGAAAAAATCTCTCGGTAAAGAATTTACCAAAGGTCTTATTGCCGAAAACCCCGTTTTACGCCTTGTTCTCGGCACATGTCCCACTCTTGCAACATCAACAAGCGTTGTTAACGCAATCGGCATGGGCATTGCAGCAACGATTGTTCTTGTATGTTCAAACATAGTTATCTCACTGCTCAGAAAAGTTATCCCCTCAAAGGTTCGTATCCCTGCATACATTGTTATCATCGCATCTTTCGTTACAATTGTTCAGATGATAGTCAAAGCGTTTGTTCCTGCTCTTGATGCGGCTCTGGGCGTTTTCCTGCCCCTTATAGTTGTTAACTGCATCATTCTCGGCAGAGCGGAAGCATTTGCAGGTAAAAACTCCGTTATTGCTTCGGCTGTTGACGGACTCGGCATGGGCGTTGGCTTCACTTTTGCTCTTTGCTGCATGGCATCTGTCAGAGAAATTATCGGTGCAGGCACATTCCTTTCAGGCGCACAGAACCTTCTTGTTCTTTTTGGCGATAATGTTCTCAACGGATTCAACGGCTTTACTCTTATCCCTCAGGACGGCTATATCAGCCCCATGCTGATATTCATTCTTGCTCCCGGCGGTTTCTTTACTTTCGGTATTCTCATGGCATGCGCCAACAAAATTGCTGAAAAGAAAGGCAAACCCAGAGCAGAACTCGGCGGCTGTCAGGCTTGCCCCATGGCTAAAAATTGTGCGCTTCTTGCCGAAGGCAAGGAATGCTCGGATAAAAAGGAGGATGAAACAGCATGAAAATAGGTCTTTCAATTCTCCTTACCGCAATTCTTACGGAGAACTTCGTTCTTTGCAAGTTTCTCGGTATCTGTCCTTTCCTCGGTGTTTCAAAGAAACTCAACACGGCAGTAGGTATGTCAAGCGCGGTTATCTTCGTTATGGCTCTTGCAACCGCAGTTACATACCCCATAAACAAATATCTGCTTGTGGCAAATGATCTGGAATATCTTCAGACAATCGTTTTCATCCTTGTTATTGCGGCACTTGTTCAACTTGTTGAAATCATACTTAAAAAGTTCATGCCGCCCCTTTACAATGCGCTCGGCATTTATCTGCCGCTTATCACAACAAACTGTGCAGTTCTCGGTGTTGTTCTTCTCAACATCACCAATGAATACAACTTTGCTCAGTCAATGATAAACAGCGTTGGTGCAGGTATCGGCTTTATGCTTGCAATGGTTATCTTCTCCGGTGTACGCAGCAGGCTTGAAAGTTGCGATATCCCCAAATTTCTGCACGGACTGCCCATCGTTCTGATTGCGGCTTCCATAGTTTCACTTTCGTTCATGGGCTTCACAGGCCTTGTTGACGGAATATTCGGTTAAGGAGGCATTATAATGAATACTATCATAATTGCAGTTATAATCGTTTCCGTTATCGGACTTATCGCAGGTCTTGGACTTTCAATTGCATCAAAAGTTTTTGCCGTTCCCGTTGACGAAAAGGCAGAAGCAATCAGAGAGTGCCTGCCCGGCGCAAACTGCGGCGCATGCGGATATTCGGGCTGCGACGGCTACGCTGCCGCACTTTCAAAAGGTGAAACAACTGACACTGCTCTGTGTGCCCCGGGCGGCAATGACACTGCAAAAGCCATCGGTGAAATAACAGGGCTTGCTGCAGGTGAAATAAAGCCCATGGCGGCTGTTGTCCTCTGTCAGGGTCACAATGTCAACGCTGAAGTAAAACTTGAATATCAAGGCGTTAAGAGTTGTAAAATGGCAACTCAGATTTTCGGCGGACCCAAAGAATGCATCTACGGCTGCCTCGGTTACGGCGACTGCGTTGCCGTTTGCGAATACGAAGCAATCAGCATCTGTGACGGAATTGCAAGAATCAATCCTTACATGTGCAAAGCATGTAAAATGTGCGTTAAAACCTGCCCCAAAGGTCTTATCGAAATGATGCCTCTTGAGGAAACAAAAGCGGCTGTTCTCTGCAAAAACCATGATAAGGGTGCAATCACCCGCAAGGAATGCAAAGCAGGCTGCATCGGCTGCATGAAATGCGTTAAAGCATGCGAAGCAGAGGCTGTTAAAATCGTTAATTTCTGCGCAAGCGTTGACTATGAAAAATGCACAGGCTGCGGAAAATGCCACGAGGTTTGTCCTGTCGGCGCAATCGACCTTGTAACTCTTATAAAAGCATAAAACATAACCGTATAGTCTGCTTTTATACTAAAAAAATTAAACCGCCGGTTTTGAACCGGCGGTTTCTGCTTTACAATATACTCTTTATTAACCGATTTCAGGGATGAATGCCTCATGCACTGCTGCAACAGCCTTATCTGCATCCTTTGAATCAATAAGTACGGAAATCTTAATTTCGCTTGTAGCAATCATCTGGATGTTGATATCACTCTCAAAAAGTGCTTCAAACATCTTTGATGCAATGCCGGGATGTGATTCCATGCCTGCGCCTACAACAGATACCTTTGCAACATCTGTATCTGTAAGGATTTCAAGACCGCTTACAAGGTCAAGGTTCTTGAGAACTTCAAGAGTATCATCAAGATGTGCTTTTGCGGTTGTGAAAGTGATATCCTTTGTATCTCCTCTGCCGACTGACTGAAGGATAATATCAACATTAACGTTCTTTGCAGCAAGTTTGCCGAAAATTTTATAAGCAATACCGGGAACATTGGGTACACCGATTATTGAAATACGGGCAACGTCCGTATCCTTTGTTACACCTCTTACGAGCATTTTTTCCATATCTGCTACCTCCTTAACGATAGTGCCGGGTGCACGCACAAGGCTTGAAAGCACCTCAAGTTTAACATTATATTTCTTAGCCATTTCAACCGAACGGTTGTTAAGAACCTGTGCGCCGAGAGTTGCAAGTTCAAGCATCTCGTCATAGGTTATTTCATTAAGTTTTACTGCACCCTTTACTTTTCTGGGGTCAGCAGTGTAAACACCCTCAACATCGGTATAAATCTGGCAGCGGTCTGCGTGCATTGATGCAGCAATTGCAACGGCGCTTGTATCCGAACCGCCTCTGCCGAGAGTAGTGATATCATCATACTTGTTAAGACCCTGGAAGCCTGCAACAACAACGATGTTCTTCTTTGCAATTTCCATCTTGATGCGTTCTGCCGAAACCTTTTTGATTCTTGCAGAGCCGTAAGCGGAATTTGTTGAAAATCCTGCCTGCCAGCCGAGAAGCGAACAAACGGGATAGCCGAGGCTCTCAATAGCCATGGCAAGCAAAGCGATTGAAATCTGCTCACCTGACGCAAGGAGCATATCCATTTCTCTCTTGGATGCCTTAGGATTGATTTCCTGAGCCTTTTCGATGAGATCGTCAGTTGTATCACCCTGAGCAGAAACAACAACTACAACATCGTTGCCTGCCTTATAGGTATCCGTAACGATTCTCGCAACATTCATAACTCTTTCGGCGTTTGCAACTGAACTGCCGCCGAACTTCTGAACAATTAAAGACATAATAACCTCCAAATATATAACGAATAAGAATTAATAATTTGTAATTCTTATTACCGATTCGATTTTTGCTTCATCAACAAGAGCAAGTTTTTCGTTGAGTTCCTTTTCAGAAACAGGCTCGGTAACAAAAGCAATTTCGCCCTCGGGTGCATCCTGACGGGCAAGAGTTGTTACATTGCCGAAAAGTCCGTTGATTTTTGCAACGGTTGCAGCAGCGTTATCGGTTGTTGCTCTGATATAGAATGCGGTAACATTCTCAAGATAATCTGCAACATAGCCGTCTGTGCAATCCTGCCATGCAATGAACTTTTTGCGTGTCATGTGCCTTGCGCAGTCAATAACGTCTGCAACAACAGCGCTTGCTGTGGGCATCTTACCTGCACCTCTGCCGTAGAATACAACATCACCAATAGCATCACCACGGACAAGAATTGCATTGAAAACATCATCAACCGATGCAAGTTGGCTGTGATTCTGGATAAATGCAGGTGAAACCATAACAGAAACTCTGCCGTCTTCCATCTTCTTTGCTTTTGCAATGAGTTTTATTACACCGCCCCATGCACGGGCATATTCAACATCAGAAAGAGCAATCTTGCGGATACCCTCGGTATGAACATAATCAGGGTAAACATGCTTGCCGAAGCAAAGCGCGGCAAGAATACAAATCTTTCTGCAAGCATCGTGACCGTCAACATCGGCAGACGGATCTCTCTCAGCATAGCCGTTCTTTTGAGCAAGAAGAAGTGCTTCCTCAAAAGTCATGCCGTCTGTTATCATCTTTGTAAGTATGAAGTTTGTTGTGCCGTTAAGGATACCTGCAATTTCATCAATATCGTTTGCAGCAAGGCACTGGCTGATAGGTCTGATAATGGGGATACCGCCGCCTACACTTGCTTCAAAAAGGAAGTTAACGTTGTTCTCATCTGCAATCTGAAGAAGTTCGCAGCCTTTTGCAGCAACAAGTTCCTTATTTGAAGTTACAACATGTTTACCTGCTTTAAGGCAAGCAACAACATATTCATAAGCGGGATGAAGACCGCCCATTGTTTCAACAACGATTTTTACATCATCGTCTTCAACAATTTTTGAATAATCGGAGATTACAAGGTTTTCATAAGGATCTCCGGGGAATGTACGGCGGTCAAGAATGTATTTGAGTTCCATTTCGCTCTGCATACTTTTCTTAAGGATATGTTCATGGTTTTTGCTCAGAAGGCTTGCAACGCCTGAGCCGACAACACCATAGCCCATAATAGCAACATACATAACAAAGCGCTCCTTTCAGGAAGGTAATTTTAATCTAATTACTATACATAATATCATATATTTTTGAAATAATAAAGTATTATTTTCAAATTTGTTAAATTTTTATATATTTTTTTGCTCACCGATTGCCATTACATAGAAAATGTTGTAAAATGAATTTACAAAACATATCGTTTTGCAGGAGGGACAAAATGAATCTTGTTGAAAAAAGGCGCTCAATACTTATCAACTTCACTTTTTATGTATTGATTGCTGCCGCGTATTATTTCTTTATGAAATATGCTTTTTGGCTTGTTGCACCGTTTATCATTGCATTTGCAATAGCAATGTTTCTGCAAAAACCTGTCAGAGCAATTTCTCAAAAAACAAAAATCAAAAAAAATTTCATTGCCGCCGTTGCAGTTTTGCTGATTCTTGCAATTCTTGTAAGCCTTCTGATTTTTGTCGGCTACAGAATTGTTGTGGAATTCAAAGGGCTTGGGCAGTATTTAATTGCAAAACTCAACGATTTGCCCGCTCTTATTCAATCGGCAGAGCGATGGATTCTTTCTCATCTTACCTTTTTGCCTGACCAGATAGAAAACACTGCGGTTGGTGCAATAACAGATTTTGCAGACCGACTTCTGCTTCTGGTTGTTGATCAGAAGAATACATTTGATGTATCGCAAAGCAGTGCCGGCGGTTTGGACCTTTCAATTCTCTCTGCGCCTCTCGGAGGACTGCTGTCAACAGCAAAACAAATCCCCGCCATATTAACTGCAACGCTCATTAGCATCATTGCCTGCTTCTTCCTCACATGTGATTATGATAATTTTACAAATACAATAAAAAAGAGCATATCTGAGGAGCATGAAAAAGCGCTTGTCAAAACCAAGGCACTTTTCAGCAGTATACTCGGTAAAATGTTTAAGTCCTACGCAACTATTATACTCATAACTTTCTGCGAAGTTGCCATCGGTCTTAACATTATGAAACTTATAGGGGTTTATGAAGGCGGATATATCACCGCAATCTCAATCGTAACAGCGTTTGTCGATATTTTCCCCGTTCTCGGCACAGGAACAATTATGATTCCGTGGGCAATCATCAGCCTCTTCACAGGCAACATCGGTCTCGGAATAGGTCTTATTATACTTTATGCCGTAATATCAGTTATCCGCCAGATTATCGAGCCTAAACTCGTTTCAATGAACATCGGTATTCACCCTGTATTCACACTGCTCGGCATGTATCTCGGCGTTCAACTTTTTGGCGTTTTGGGTATTTTCATTCTCCCCATAACATTCTTCCTTGCAAAAGCACTTAACGATGAAGGGCTTATCCATCTCTGGGGAAGAAACAAAAACCGAATCATTTAATTTTTAGCCTCGCCTGTTACGGCGAGGCTTTTCTGCTGCCTTTTTGCATTTTATTTCAAGTTTTTTATAAAAATTAACCGCTTATTCATAAAAAACACCAAAAAAATCATTGAAATTGAATAACTTTTGTGATATAATTCAAACAATGTGGCAATTATTTTTAGTTTTTTGAAAAATAATTCATTTCCGATTTAGCGGTATAAACCGCAACGGCACATACCTAAGGAGGAATTTCTTTGAAATCTTACAGTGCAAAAGACATCAGAAACATCGTTCTCGCCGGTCACAGCGGCAGAGGTAAAACAACACTTGCAGAAGCAATGCTTTATATTTCAAACGCAAGTGACAGACTCGGCAGGGTTGCAGACGGTAACACCGTTCTTGACTTTGATGCCGAAGAAAAAAGACGTAAGTGTTCAATCGCTTCCGCCATCGCTTCATTTGAATGGAAAAACACTAAAATTAATATTATAGATACTCCGGGTCTTTTTGACTTTGCAGGCGGCGTAAGTGAAGGCATGCGCGCAGCAGGCGCTGTTCTTATCGTTCTCGCATCGGGCAGCACCCTTGATGTAGGCGCAGAAAAAGCATATAAAGCAGCAACAGAAAGAGGCATAAACAAGATGTTTGCCATCACTCGTTGCGACGGTGAAAATGCTCACTTCTACAAAACATTCGATTCTCTTAAGGAAGAATACGGCAATGCTATATGTCCCGTTGTTGTTCCTTATGTTGAAGGCGATAAGGTTATTTCATATGTTGACTTCTCTCGTAATGAGGCTTTCTCATACAAAGACGGCAAGCGCTCAGATGCTCCCATGCCTGAAAATGACGAGAGAACAAACAGAATGAGAGATGCTTTCATTGAAGCAGTTGCCTGCACAGATGAAGAACTTATGGAAAAATTCTTTGAGGGCATTCCCCTTACAGATGATGAAATTGACAAGGGTCTTAAAGCAGGTATCCTTGCCGGCGATATCAGCCCTGTTTACGCTTGCTCCGGTTATCAACTTGAGGCTGTTGACCTTATCAACAACAGTATTGTTCAGTCTGCTCCCGACGCTGCATCGGTTGCATCCGAAGGCGATGTAACATGTGATGAAAACGGCGCTCTTGCTGCTATCTGCTTCAAGACAGTTGCTGACCCCTTCGTTGGTAAAATGTCATACTTCAAAGTTATCTCGGGTAAAATCACTCCCGAAACACCCGCTTATAACGAGCGCACAGGCGAGACCGAAAGAATGGGTAAAATCCTCTTCCCCAAGGGCGGCAAACAGGAAGAAGCACAGGCTATCCTTGCCGGTGATATCGGTGTCGTAACAAAACTTTCAGGATTCAAGACCGGTGACACACTTTGCTCACCCAAGAATCCCATCAAACTTAAGGGCGTTAATTTCCCCGCACCTTGCCTTCCCATGGCGGTTAAGACACGCAAGAAGGGTGAAGAAGACAAGGTTGCTGCAGGTCTTAACAGACTCGCTGAAGAAGACCTTACAATCAGTTATACAACTAATACAGAAACAAAAGAACAGATCATCACAGGTCTTGGCGAGCAGCATCTTGACTCGGTTGTTACCAAACTCAAGAATAAATTCGGCGTTGAAGTTGACCTTACAGTTCCTAAGGTTGCTTACAGAGAAACCATCGGCAAGAAAGTTGCTGTTCAGGGCAGACATAAGAAACAGTCAGGCGGCAGCGGTCAGTTCGGCGATGTTTGGGTTGAATTTGAGCCCATCCCCACAGAAGATTTTGAATTTGCAGAGAGAGTTGTCGGCGGTTCAGTTCCCAAGAACTTCTTCCCCGCTGTTGAAAAAGGTCTGCGTGAAGCAATCCTTAAAGGACCTCTTGCAGGTTATCCCGTTGTTGGTCTGAGAGCAACTCTTTATGACGGTTCATCACACCCCGTTGACTCAAACGAAATGGCATTCAAGATGGCAGCAAAGGTTGCATATAAAAACGGTATGCCTCAGGCTAACCCCAAACTCCTTGAACCCTACGGCTCACTCAAGGCTTATATGCCCGGTGACAACCTCGGCGATATCATGGGTGACATCACTAAGAGACGCGGACGCGTTCTCGGCATGGGTCCTTGCGAAGAAGATCCCAAAATTCAGGAACTTGTAGCAGAAGTTCCCATGGCTGAAATGGGCGACTTTGCAACAGTTCTTCGCTCTGTAACAATCGGCAGAGGCTGGTTCTCATTCGGCTTTGACCATTATGAAGCCGCTCCCGAAAACGTTGCTCAAAAAGTTATTGCAGAAGCAAAGGCTAACGCTGAAGACGAATAATTCATTACATAAAATTACCGCTCGGATTATATCCGGGCGGTTTTTTGTATTCATATTGATAAAAAAACGCTGTGCACGAATGCACAGCGTTTAATTTGCTTTAAGTTTAACTTATTTAAGTTCAACCTTTGCGCCAACTTCTTCAAGTTTAGCCTTAGCAGCCTCAGCGTCTTCCTTGGAAACTGCTTCCTTGATAGCCTTGGGAGCGCCGTCAACAACAGCCTTTGCTTCTGCAAGACCAAGACCGGTGATCTCACGAACAACCTTGATAACCTTAATCTTTTCTGCGCCAACCTCAGCAAGGATAACGTCGAATTCTGTCTTCTCTTCAGCAGCAGCAGCGCCACCGTCTACGGGAGCAGCAACAGCAACTGCAGCAGCAGCTGATACGCCAAACTCCTCTTCTACAGCGTGAACGAGTTCTGAAAGTTCAAGAACTGTGAGCTCTTTGATTGTTTCAATCATTGCAGTAATCTTTTCTGATGCCATTTTATTTTTCCTCCAATTGTTTTGTTTTAGATTAAATAATTTGATTATGCTTCTGCGGGTGCTTCTTCTGCAGCGGGAGCAGCTTCAACTGCTGCGTCAGCGCCGCCCTTATCAACGATAGCCTGAATAGCACGAGCGAATGAAGCGATGGGTGCATTGAATGCATTGCAAACGGTTGCAAGAAGAACTTCTCTTGTGGGAAGTTTTGCAAGTGAATCAATTGTTGCTGTGTCAACAACTTTGCCGTCAAGATAACCGCTCTTTACAGAGAAGTTCTTGTGAGTATCAGCAAACTTTGAAAGTATTCTTGCAGCAGCAGTGTGATCCTCGGGGCTGATAGCGATAGCAGTTGTACCTTCAAGAACACCGCAAATATCGTCAAGACCAACGTTCTTAGCAGCAAGACCGAGAAGAGTATTCTTAACAACTGAATACTTAACGCCTGCTTCACGAAGTTCTTTACGGAGTTTTGTGTCATCGGCAACGTTGATGCCCTTATAGTCAACAACAACACCTGCTACTGAATTCTGAAGTTGCTCGGTAAGATCAGCAACAATCTGCTTTTTCTGTTCCAAAACTTTTGCACTGGGCATGTATTTTCACCTCCATGTGGAATAAATACAAATAAAATAAAGCCCTTTCCGCAAACCGCAGAAAGGGCATAACATACTTATAAAGCAAATTGCTCTTGTATGCATCCTCTCTCGGCAGGCGGTTAATAAACCTTTATGCGAAAAGCACCTGCTGTCTTAAAAAGAACAGCTTAGTTATGATAGCACAATTTTTTGCGCTTGTCAAGCATTTTTTATGCTTCAGTTGCAACAGTGCCAACCTTGTTGGGGTTAACTCTGATGCCGGGGCCCATTGTTGTTGCGAGAACGCATGAGCGAATATACTGACCCTTTGCTGCAGCAGGCTTAGCCTTGATAACAGCATCAAGGAGAGTGTTGAAGTTTTCTTCAAGTTTCTCTGCGCCGAATGAAGCCTTGCCGATGGGGCAGTGGATGATGTTTGTCTTATCAAGACGGTACTCAATCTTACCTGCCTTAGCCTCTGTAACAGCCTTAGCAACGTCAGGTGTAACAGTACCTGCCTTGGGGCTGGGCATAAGTCCGCGAGGACCGAGAACCTTACCAAGACGACCAACAAGACCCATCATGTTGGGTGCTGCGATACATACGTCGAAATCCATAAAGCCTTCGCCCTGGATTTTTGCAACGAGGTCTTCTGCACCAACGATTTCTGCGCCTGCAGCGGCTGCTGCATCAGCATCGGGGCCCTTAGCAAAAACTGCAACTCTTACTGAACGGCCTGTACCGTTAGGAAGAACAACAGCGCCACGAACCTGCTGGTCAGCATGACGTGAGTCAACGCCGAGGCGGATGTGAACTTCTACTGTTTCGTCAAACTTTGCGCTTGCAGTCTTAACAGCGAGGTCAAGAGCAGCAGCGGTATCATAGAGTGTTGCTCTGTCAACGAGTTTTGCACTCTCGTTATATTTCTTTCCGTGTTTCATGTTAATTAATTCCTCCCAATCATGTGGTTAAATCGGATTTTTCCTCCCACAGTGTGCATCAATCAGTAACTGTAACGCCCATGCTGCGTGCTGTACCTGCGATCATGCTCATAGCGGCTTCAACTGAAGCAGCGTTGAGGTCAGGCATCTTCTGCTCAGCAATCTTGCGAACCTGATCCTGTGTGATTGTTGCAACCTTGGTTTTGTTGGGAACGCCCGAACCGCTGTCAATACCGCAAGCCTTCTTGATAAGAACTGCAGCGGGGGGAGTCTTTGTGATAAAGCTGAATGTACGGTCAGCGTAAACTGTAATAACAACAGGAATGATAAGACCCATGTCGTTCTTTGTGCGCTCATTGAATTCCTTTGTGAAGGACATGATGTTAACGCCGTGCTGACCGAGAGCAGGACCTACCGGGGGAGCCGGAGTAGCCTTGCCTGCGGGGATCTGTAACTTAATTAAGCCGACAACTTTCTGTGCCATAATTAAAAACCTCCATAATATGTGGTAAATTGCGGAGCATTCTCTGCTCCTCCCACGAAGCCACGCATAAGCGGACTGCGCTGTTAAAGCGCTAAATTTGAAAGGGATAAATCCCTCAAATTACCGTGATTATTCGGCAAGTTCAACCTGATCGAGTTCGAGTTCAACGGTTGTCTGTTTGCCAAAGAGTGCGGATACCGAAACCTTGACCATGTTGTTATCAACATCAAGTTCCTCAACAACGCCTGTGAAACCGTCAAAAATTTCATCAATGATGTTGACTGTATCGCCAACCTGATATGAAACTTCAACTGTTCTCTTCTCGACTCCGAGCCTGATAACTTCTTCGTCAGTAAGAGGAATAGCCTTGTTTTCAGGGCCTACGAAACCGGTTACACCTCTTGTGTTGCGGATGAGAAGCCATGTTTCATCGCTCATTGCGGGACGGTTGTCCCTATCGGGTGTAACTGCTACCTTAACAAGAACATAGCCGGGGAAGAGTTTGCGCTCAACCTCTTTCTTTTTCTCAACATCGGTAACAATTTCTGTAGGAATCTTAACTTCAAGGATCTGATCCTGCATTTTGCGGTTTTCGACCATCTTTTCGATGTTGGTCGCAACCTTGTTTTCATAACCTGAGTAGGTATGGACTACATACCATCTTGTGTCGATTGACATCGTTTAGCCTCCTTTATCAGCCGATAAAGAGATTACCAATCATACCTGTGCTTGCAGCAGTGGTAGTGGCTGTGTTTGCTGATTCGCCAATGCTCTGTGCTGCGTCTTTAAGAAGTGAAAGACCGCCTGAGAGGAGTTGGTCGATTGCGAAGATAACTACTCCGCATACAGCAACAACCAAAAGAACGATGGCAGTTGACTTGATAACTGTTTTTGCATCGGGCCAAACAATCTTCTTAATTTCGCCCTTGATGTCTTTGCAGAACTTTTTGATTGCCTTGCCGGCTCTTACGAAAAAATTTCCGTTGGGGTTAGCAGGCTTCTTTTCTTTTTTCTTCTCTGCGGCGGCAACCTTTTCTGCTGCTTGGGAAACTTCCTTTTTAGCCATAGGTTAAATCCTCCCGCTTACTTTGATTCTTTGTGGAGAGTATGCTTCCTGCAGAAACGGCAGTACTTGTTCATCTCCAGCCTGTCAGGTGTGTTCTGCTTGTTTTTCATTGTGTTGTAATTGCGCTGTTTGCATTCGGTGCAAGAAAGTGTGATTTTTACTCTTTTACCGTTAGCAGCCATGTGCGGCACCTCCATTTTGGAATTATTAGCCCTGTTTTCAGGTCTATCAGGCAACCTGAAACAAAGCCAGGCCTCCCTCTGCTTATCAGTTTGTAACAACTTATTTTTGGGCACAAAAAAAGAACCCTCGTGCAGAGGTAGAATTATGATACCACAATAAACCTCTGCAGTCAAGCACTTTTTTCGATTTTTTTAATTAAATTTTGGCATACATTATATATAGTATGCAAATTACAGATATTGCACTATATCTGCACTGCTCTTTGGTGAAAGCATAGCAGGAGCAATATCAAGAACACTCTTGCAGCCGCAGTCACCCGCTTTGTTGAGTTTATATGCCGCTCTCGCATAAGCAAGAAGAACACTTGATGTAAACTCAGGGTTTGAATCAAGTTTGAGCGAATATTCAATAATGTGTGTATTCTCTCTGTTTGCGCCCGTACAGCCCGAACGCAGAACAATGCCCTGATGAGGCAATCCGCCATGATTCTCATTAAGTTCCTGCTGAGTAACAAAAGTAACAGTTGTATCGTAATCGGCAAAATAGTTGGGCATGCTCTTGATTTCCTGCTCAATTCTTGCCTTATCTGCGCCATCCTCGGCAACAACATAGCATTCCCTTGTATGCTTCATGCGTGTTGTCAGTTCGGGGTTTGAACCGCTTCTTACCGCTTCAACGGCAGCAGGTACGGGAACGGTATACTGCCTTGCATCCACAACGCCGTCAATCCTTCTGATTGCATCGGAATGACCCTGGCTGATACCTTTGCCCCAGAAAGTGTAATTCTGTCCCTCAGGGAGAATTGCATCGGCATAAAGACGGTTAAGCGAGAAAAGGCCCGGATCCCAACCAACCGAAATGATTGCTGTTTTGCCGCTTGCCTTTGCCGCCTCGTCAACATTTGCAAAATGCTCGGCTATGCGTGCGTGTGTATCAAAACTGTCAATAACATTAAAAAGTTTTGCCATTGCAGGAGTCTGAACAGGCAAATCCGTTGCGCTGCCACCGCACATAATCATGACGTCGATTTTATCCGCATAATCAGCAACATCATCTGCAGAAACAACAGGCACACCCGAAAAAATTGTTTTAACCTGTGCAGGATCTCTGCGTGTAAAAACTGCGGCAAGTTCCATATCGGGGTTTTGCTGAATTCCGCATTCGATGCCCTTGCCGATATTTCCGTAACCGAAAATTCCTATTTTGATACTCATAAACATACATCCCTTCGCGTTTATTGAAAAAGTATAACGCTATTTTTTTGAATATTCAAGAGTTTTACAAAACTTTTCTGAAATAAAGTCCTCTCGTGAATTCACTATCTGCCTTTTCATTATTATTATAGGCACTTATCACTCTTTCGCATTCATATTTTGTTTCGTTTGTAAAGTAAAGCAACCCGAAATCAAGATTGCGCAACTCATTTGCTTTATCAGCAAGCCATATCGGTCTTGAATTGAGAACAAAACTTGCTCCGTTTTTACAGACAACGGGGAATTCAACACCCATTCTGTCAACAAGCACGCTCCTGCCTCCGCATTCTGTACAAGTGATTTTATTTTTTACTGGACAGTTCCTTGTGAGCATAAGCGGAATTCTGCCGTATATCACTGCACCTCTCGGCAAATCGCTGCCAAGCCCTGATGCATCGGAAAGACTCATCTCGCAAGAAATAAGGCAGTCCTTTGCGTTAAGTTTTTCAATTACGTCTATTGATTCACTGTTATATATATTCATTCCGAAACCTGAAACAAAATCAAGCCCTGCTTTTTCTGCAATTCCAATGCCGTCAAGGGTGCAGACCCATGCAAGTGACAAACCGTATTTCTTTAACTCTTTCAGTTTTTCAATGTATTTATCTGCATTTGAGAATACTGCGGCAGGGATTTCAACTGCGGTTTCAATTCCTTTTGCTCTGAGTTTTTCAACTGTTCCGCCGCTGACTTCTACCGGAAGAATCACTCTTGAAACACCGCTCAGATTCTCAGGTATCTGATCTTGGCAGAAAAATCTGGCATGATATTTTATTCCGTCTGCCTTATGAGGCTTTATATTTGTTTTATAATCAGCAACAGTAATATTCTCTCTGCGAACCAATTCTTTTTCAAGCAGTTCAAGGGCATTCCTGCGCAGTGCATTGATTGCCCCTGCCGAAGCATTAAGTCCCTCGGTAAAATCTATATCAATGTTATGCACTGCAAACTGCGTGCCGCCGCATTTTGAAATTCTTTGAACAAGGTCTTCACGGCTGAGCGGTTTGTTGAGTGCGGGTTCGGGCATTTTTTCACTCACCGCCTCTGCCTTAAAACCCAGAGCCGAAGCCTTAAGTTTCATCGGCTCGTTCTCTTTGAAAGTAAGCGATAAATCAACAGGAATAAGAGGGTTTTCGTTGTCGTATAGTTTTTGCAAACCCGAGAGAACTCCTGCTGCGCCTTCCACATCTTCTTTGCGCCTTATGCCAAACATTTCCTTGCCGAGTTTTCCTTCAAAATACCCTTTTGTAAAACCGGAACGAGAAAAAACGGCGTGGAGCGCATTGCTTATTTCACTGTCGTTTTTATTATCAATACTGTTTTTGCATGCTGTAACCGCCGCTGCAACATATTCGGGACGTTTCATTCTACCCTCAATTTTAAACGAACAAATTCCTGCCTTTTCAAGCCTGCCGAGTTCTTCAACAAGCGATAAATCCTTAAGGCTGAGGTTACTGCCGCCCTTGACATTAACACCGAAAGGCAGACGGCAAGGCTGAGCACATAGCCCTCTGTTGCCGCTTCTGCCGCCCAAAACCGAACTCATAAGGCACTGACCTGAAACACACATGCACAGAGCACCGTGAACAAAGTATTCGAGTTCCATATTTGTCTGTGATGATATAGCATAAATTTCTTTTTCCGAAAGTTCGCGCGGAAGCACTGCTCTTGTGAAGCCGAGTTTTTCGAGCACTCTTATTCCCTCTATACTCTGAACAGACATCTGGGTTGATGCATGCATGGGCATAGACCGAGAGACCCGGCGCACAACTGCGGCGAGTCCCAAATCCTGCAGAATAAGTGCATCCGCATTGACTCTGCAGGCACACTTAACCGCTTCATATGCTGTTTCAAGTTCTCTGTCACTCACCAGAGTGTTGAGAGTCATGTATACCTTGACATTCCTTGCATGGCAATACTCAACGGCAGCAGCAAGTTCCTCCTCTGAGAAATTCGATGCATTCCTTCGGGCATTAAGCACCTTGCCGCCAAGATAAACGGCATTTGCGCCGCAGCGCACAGCCGCTTTGAGCGCATCAAGACTGCCTGCAGGGGCAAGAATCTCAACCGCCATTATTATTTTGAAGCCTTAACAGCAGCGAGTTCCTTTGAAACTCTTTCAAGTTCACGCTTTGTGATCTCAGCATCCGTTCTTGCTCTTGCTGCATCCTCAAGATATTCCTGAATCTGTGCTCTGAGGTTTTCGGATGTAATTTCGTTCTTTTTTGCCAAATCCGCATATTCAAGAGCGGTTACAATAGCAGCCTGAGTAACGGAAATTCTTGAGTTGCTCATCATAAGTCCGCTGATTCTTTTATCAAGTTCCGAGCCGAGTTGAGCAACATAATCAAGATCATCGTCTGTTGAAATATTATATTCCTCGCCTGCAATTAAAAGTCTGATTTTTTCCATGGTTTTCACCCCGTATAAATAATTAATACATTATTGATTATACAACAAAATATTAAACTAATAAAGAGATTTTTTAAATTTTTTTAGGTTTAATTGATAAAGAAAGAAATATGTGGTATAATGATGGGCATGAAAGGAATGATTTTATGAAAAGAGCAGCGGTGTTGATACTTACCGTTTTAATGATATTTTCATTTGCCTCATGTTCAAGCGAAAAGAAAACCGCCCTTGTAATATCGGGGACAGAAATCGACAGCGAAATTTTCACATACTATCTCGACAAAGTTCTACAAAGACCGCTGGATTACGGTCTTTCCGAAAACCCCAAAAAATCCGAGTTGAAAGAGTCTGCAATCAGCGAATGTAAGCGTTACCTTCTTTCCAACACAAATTTTCTGAACAAAGGATTGAGCCTTTCATCATCAGAAAAAACAGAAATCTCGCAAACCGTCAATGATTACTGGTTAAGATTTGAAAACCACTATAAAAATATAGGCGTATCAAAGCAAACACTTACAAAGATTTTTACATCACAGGCATACAGAGATGCTCTTTTCTCTGCCGAATTTGACAAAGGCACTGACGATGCTGAGGCAGAAGCGATTCTTCAGAATTATTTTTATGAAAACTATATCAGTTTCCGCACGGTTTGCGCTTATTACACGACCGCAAGCGGCTCGGCAATGACACAACTTGAAAAAAATCAACTCCTTGACAGCATAAGAACTCTTGCCGCCAACGCAGGAACGGACATTGAAAAGTTTGCGGAAAACGCACTCAATGCAGGCTACACGCTTTCTTCATCCGTTCTGCTGAAAAAAGGTGCCGAAGGATATCCTGACGGATTTTATGAAAAAGTTTCGGCACAGAACGACAACACGGTTCAGGTACTCACTTATGACGAATGCGTGTTTATTGTGTGGAAAGAAAACCTCAAAGATAAGGGCGAAAGCGTGTATGTAAACTATCGCTCAGCCTGCATAAACGACTTGTATTACGATGAGTCTCAGGCAAAAGCAAACGAATATATTGAGACCCTTTCCGTTAAAGAAGAAAAGGTTATTGACAAAATAATAAATAAACTCAGATAAAGCAACGCCCCGTACAGCAGTACGGGGCGTAAATTTTTATTTATTCTTGGATGCCGCTCTCTGGATAGCCTTAACAACCTCAACAATGGGAATTACAAGGAATGCAAGACCGATTGAAATGAAGTATGCCTTGGTATCAAGATGTGTGAACTCAAACATATCTGCAAGGAAAGGAATTTCAATAATTGCAGTTGTGAGAAGAAGCGATGCAACCATTGCGCCGTAAAGAACAAGGTTGTGTGACTTCTGACTGAATACCATATTGAGAACAGAGCCTCTCTGTGAACGCATGTTGAATGAGTGGAAGATTTCACACATTGACATTGTAAGGAATGCCATTGTCATACCTTCGCCGCAATGTGCAGGGTCAATATTTGTAAATTGCCATACACCGTTTTCAAGGAATTCTCCGATAAAGAACGCTGCAAGTGTAAGAATTGTAACAAGTGCACCCTGATAGAATACATCAAAGCCCATACCGCCGGCAAAAACGCCTTCTTTGCTGCTTCTGGGTTTGCGCTGCATGATATCTCTTTCGGGCTTTTCAAGTCCGAGTGCCAGAGCGGGAATACTGTCTGTTACAAGATTGATGAAAAGAAGATGAACGGGCTTAAGAATTGTGAAGTTAAGGATGGTTGCAATAAATATTGAAAGAACTTCCGAAAGGTTTGAACCGAGAAGGAACTGGATAGCCTTCCTGATATTATCATAAATTCTTCTGCCTTCCGAAACAGCAGCAACGATTGTTGCAAAGTTATCGTCTGCAAGAACCATGTCTGCAACATTCTTTGTAACATCCGTACCTGTAATACCCATGCCTACGCCGATATCTGCGCTCTTGATTGAAGGAGCATCGTTAACTCCGTCGCCTGTCATAGCGGTGATCATGCCTCTTGCACGCCATGCGTTAACAATTCTTGTTTTGTGCTCGGGCTGAACACGCGCATATACTCTGAACTCTGTAACTCTTTCAGCAAAATCTTCATCGCTGATTTCATCAAGTTGTGCACCTGTGATTGCACTTGATGCATCCTCAATAATGCCGAGTTGCATTGCAATAGCAACAGCAGTATCCTTGTGGTCACCGGTAATCATGATGGGTGTGATACCTGCTGAGCGGCATTCTTCAATAGCAGCCTTAACCTCGGGTCTTGCAGGGTCAATCATGCCTGTAAGGCCAACAAAAACAAGTCCGTTTTCAAGCGCTGCAGGTGAATAGTCTGCAGGAGCAGAATCATATTTTCTGAATGCAACCGCAAGAACTCTGAGAGCCTGGTCTGCCATTCTCTTGTTATCCGCAAGGATTGCGGCTTTGATTTCCTCTGTGAAAGGAACAACTTCACCGTTAACGAGAGCGCCTGTGCAAATCTTAAGGATTTCATCGGGTGCGCCCTTTGTATACTGAATAATTCCTTCTGCAGTCTGATGAACGGTTGACATCATTTTTCTGCCTGAATCAAAAGGTGCTTCGCCGATTCTGGGAGCGCCTGCAACAAGGTCATTCTTGTTAAAACCGAGAGCGTTTGCATAGTTAACAAGTGCTGCTTCAGTAGGTTCACCCGTAACTTCACCGTCACTGTCAATTTCAGCATCGCAGCAAAGAGCCATTGCCTTTGCAATAAGAGCCTCGTCATCGCCGTAATGGTCAACAACAGTCATCTTATTCTGAGTAAGTGTACCTGTTTTATCGGAGCAGATTATCTGTGCACAACCGAGAGTTTCAACGGCTGTAAGTTTTCTGATAATCGCATTTTTCTTCGACATGTTGGTAACGCCGATTGAAAGAACAATCGTAACAACCGCAACAAGACCTTCGGGGATAGCCGCAACGGCGAGCGAAACCGCTACCATAAATCCGTTAAGGAATGTTGAGAAATCAAGAGTGCCGCCGAAATAAGCAACAATCATCTGATATGCAAGAAGAACAACACAAATGCCGAGAACAAGTTTTGTAAGAATCTTTGAAAGTTGAGCGAGTTTAATCTGGAGAGGTGTCTGACCTTCTTCAGCCTGTGCGATAGCATCGGCAATCTTACCCATTTCAGTATCCATGCCTGTACCGACTACAACAGCCTTACCTCTGCCGTAAACAACAACAGAACCCATGTAAGCCATGTTCTTTCTGTCGCCGAGAGGAACTTCACCGTTATCTCCGCCGTTGAGAACATTGATAAGTTTATCAACGGGAACAGACTCACCAGTGAGTGCCGCTTCCTCTATTTTCATGCTGGCGGATTCAAAAATTCGGCAGTCTGCAGGGACAGCGTCACCTGCTTCAAGAACAATAACATCACCCACAACAAGGTCTTCGCTCTTGACGGAAATAAGTTTGCCGTCGCGGATAACCTTTGACATTGCGGCGCTCATCTCTTGCAACGCTTCAATCGCTGCCTCAGCCTTGCTTTCCTGAACAACGCCGAGAACAGTGTTGATAACAACAACGACAAGAATGATTACCGTATCGGTGGGAAAAACGAAATGAAACGAACCGTGCTCAAACCATTCGGTAACTGCTGAAATTACAGCAGCAACGATAAGGATAATAATCATCGGGTCTGAGAGTTGTTCAAGCACACGCTGGAACATGGTTTTCTTTTTGCCTTCTTTGAGTTTGTTCTTTCCGTTTTCGGCAAGCCTTTTCTCTGCTTCAGCAGCAGAAAGTCCGTTCTCGGAACTGTTGACATGCTTAAACACGGATTCAACCTGTTCAAGGTAGAACTTCATTTGAGTCATTCCTTTCAAAAAGTTTTCATAATATAAAAAACCTCTGACAGAGAATATAGGCTGTTCTCTGTCAAAGGTCTTGCTTCCCAAACGGGCCGTTTGCCAGACGCATAATGCGCCGAGTGTTGACAATCGGTCATGACGGAGCCACTAAGCTACTCCCCTTTAACTTACAGCAATATTTTAACATAGAAAATATTGGTTGTCAATGGTAACGCAATTCAATTATTGTTTACTTTGCCACATAATACGGTGCGAGCGTTTCAGTCAGAATACGGCACATCTCGTCATACATGAACTGCTCATACTTTTCTTTATCAAGCAGATTTACGCTTTCTCCTGAACTGTTTGATATATCAGGGAATCTTCTGACTGCTTCACCGCTGAAACGCACAAGGTCCGTATCGGAATATCCGCTTGCCGCAACAGAATCAATTGCAGAATTTATTTCGGAAATCTCACCTTGTGCCTCTTTGGCAAGATAATTTATAAGATAAATTTTTTCATTGCCCGGAATTCTTGAAATAAATGATAACAAACCGCTGTTAAGCAAAGACCAACCGTTAAGTTTTGTTCTTTCTTCAGAAATTGTAAAAGATATATTTTTGCCCTCGGCATCCTTGGTATGCAAACGGTTTATTTCGTTAAATACATCCATCAGATTAAGTATATCTGCTCTCATGGATTTATATTCGGATTCACAATAAATGATTTCCGAAAGTGTTTGTGAAAGTCCTTGTAAATCATCGGATATTTTCTCTCCCAAACACTCACTCTGACCGCCGATTCTCTCTGCTGTTTCCGCCCATGATTTTATCTTTTCAACATCAAAATCCGAGAGCAGCATGGGATAACTGCCGTTGATTTCAAGGCGCAGATTAATATAATCACGCAACAAGCCTGAATTTTCATTGCCCGAATTCTCAGCAAGCACAATTGCCGTTTCAAAATCATACTTTTCCGCTTTGTTTTTTGCAGCGGCAAAAAAAACAGTGTTTTTTGATGCAAGGAACACAACAAGAAGCACCGACAGGGCAGCAATAACAGAAACCGCGACAATAAGTTTTTTTCTTTTGCCGTGATTTTTCGCCTCTTTATTGAGATTCGGTGAATAAACTGCCATAAAAATTCCTTTTCTTTTTTACCAAGTACACTATTCCATTATTTTATAATTATATCACATACTAAAAAATAGTCAAATAGCAAACCGCAAAATTTTTTTAAAAAATGTCAAACAAATGTTTGCATTTTCTGAACATTTGTGCTATAATGTGTTTGGTAAAGAAAAATGCATTTTTTATTATCAAAGAAAAGAGGAATGTTTATGAAACCAATCACTCCTATTCAGCAAAAAATATATGAATACCTCGTTGAAATGGCTAAAGAAAATATGACCCCTAGTGTCAGAGAAATCGGTGCGGCTGTGGGTCTGCGCTCAACATCATCAGTTCAGGCAAACCTTGATGCGCTTGAGGCAGCAGGTTATATTCAGCGTCCTCCAATGCTCAAAAGATGCATCAAAATCGTTGGTCAGGCTGAAAACATAACCCATGTTCCGCTGCTCGGTACGGTTACAGCCGGTCAACCTATTCTTGCTGTTGAAGAAATTGAAGGTTATCTTCCTTTCTCAATGCCCGGTGCAGGCGATAAGGAACTCTTTGCACTTAAAGTCAAGGGTGAAAGTATGCTCTGGGCAGGAATTCTTGACGGTGACATTGTCATTGTTGAAAGAACACCCACCGCTCATAACGGTGAAATGGTTGTTGCTCTTGTTGAAGATTCGGCAACAGTTAAGACCTTCTACAAAGAAAACGGTCATTTCAGACTCCAACCCGAAAATGATGCATACGAACCCATCATAGTTGATGAGGTTGTAATCCTCGGTAAAGTTATCGCAAGTTACAGATATTATTAATGTATATTATAAAAGAGAGCCGTCTGACTTCCTTTCTCGACATCATATCAGTTTGCGAAAAACAAGTTTTTCGACAAACTGAAGCCGTCTGCTTTGAGCAGACGGCTTCTTATTTTATACCATTATTTAAAAATTGAGAAAACAGCATCAACAATAAGTTTTACTGTAAGCAACGGCATCTGGCTGAAACCTGCAGTGCCGTATTTATCATAGAGCCAAAGGCTTGCATTTGTGAAGAACTGTGAAGGTTCTTCCTCTTCCTCGGCGGTCATTACGCCTGCCTTAACAAGACATGCTCTGATTCTTTCTTCACTGGCATCAATTTCGCCGTAAACACCGGCAGTTTTGTTGATGATTTCTTCACCCTCGGCAATTGCTGCCTCAAGTTCAGCAGCATCGGCAGCAGAAAGTTTTGACTTGTCAACAGTCTTTGCCTGAGAAACAAGAGATTTCAGATCTCTGGGGTCTCTTGCCGCATTGAACTGCGGGAAATCTTCTGTTGAATAAACATCTTTGATTTCATTTGTTGCAAGAAGATTTGTTGCAAGTTTGATTATAGCATCGTTCCTTGCAGTCTTCTCATGGTTCTGACCGTCAAAATAGAAGGTGTGGTCAGGAAGAAGACCTGTTGAAGCATCAACAACTCTATCTACAGAGATATGATTATGTGTTTGGTCTGAGCAGTTGGGGCTTGTGTTCTGCTGTACATAACCATCAGGAAGAGTTTCGCCGACGATTGCACTGTGAGCACCCATTGAAGTTGATGCAAGTTGAATAACGCCGTCTGCGTTATCTTCGTTCCAGGAATCACCTATGCAGTAAAGAGGAACATCATAGTCAACAATGTTGAAAACTTCAACGCCGTTGTCAACAAGTCTTTGAATATTCTTGTTTGAGTTTACCTGAGCCTTATAATATTTATCGGTCTGTGCCTTAATTACGGGTTTGTCTGCAAGAAGTTCGTTTGCAGCCTCGGTGTAATATTCCTTGGGGCAGAGTGCCCAAAGGCTTGTGATATTTGCAGCAACTTCTTCAACAAGGCAGTCAACAACACTTCCGAGAACCTTGAGAAGTACCTTATCGGGAAGAATTCTTGCGATAACCTCAATCATTCTTGCCTCATCCTCGTCCATAAGGGTTTCAAGGAAACCGTTATAAAGGAAATCCTTATCAAGGAATGTAAGATCCTTATTGTAAAGGTCGCCAACAATTGTTGAGCCGTTGAGAGCAGGAACGATATAAACAACTCTGTTAAGGTCATTTACTACTTCGGGATAATATTCGAGAAGTCCGTTTGCAATTGAGCCGCCCATGCTGATGGGAACAATATTAACCTTGTCATGACCGGTTTCTTCTTTTACCATCTGAATAAAGTCATAAAGTTCGTTAACAGCATCAAGGTGGTTACCGAAAGAATTGTAGGCAAAGAAATAGAGGTGATCTTCGCCGGCCTGTTGTGCATAATCCTGAAGAGGAATTGCATCATAAATCTGCTCTTTTTCATAGTCACTGCATTCAGCAACTGAATAAGGATATTTTTCAACCTTTATGTTACCCGTGTTCTTACCGTTTTCATCGCACATGTTAACCGCAAAACTGTCAAGAACAACATCGCTGAGCGCATCTGAAAGACCGATATCATGCTGAGTAATAAGTGTAAGAAGAGCAGGGAAAAGCACTCTTTTAACAATAGTAGCAACATCAAATATTGCAGGGAAGCAACTTATCCAATCACCGTCATCATCAACAAGATATTCGCCGTTTTCATCAAGCGCCCATACATGGGACTGACCGATACCGGGAACAACGATTGACGGATAATGCTCGCAGTCGCCGCCGCAATCGGTTTTAACCGCAGCAGATGCGCTGACTGAGAAAAGCGAAAAAACAAGTGAAATTGCAAGGATAACAGAAACTAATTTTTTCATAATTCATCCCCTCCTTAATTAAAATATACCTTTAACTAATGAAACAATATAATTGAAAAGATTTTCAACGGCAATCACCGGCATTTCGGAAAATCCGTTTGATCCGAAGTTTTTAAAGAGCCAATCGCTCAGTTTTGTAAAGAAGCCTTCTTCCTGAGCAGGATAAGGCTCACAGACATTGAACTGAGGATAGTCGGGGTTTGAATAAACATCGGTTATTTCATTCTCAAGAATTTCAAGGGCAATTTCAAGAATGGTATCATTCATTGCAGTCTGCTCGTGCTTCTGACCCTTGAAATAGAATGTTGTATCAGGAAGCATCGCTGTTGATGCATCAATAACTCTGTCAGGTGAAATATGGTTGTGAGTCGGGTCAGAACAGTTCACGCTTGTATTCTGCTGAACATAACCTTCCGGAAGAGTTTCGCCGACATTTGCCGCATAAGCACCCATTGAGGTTGAATCAAGTTGAATAATACCGTCTGCGTTTTCAATATTATATGATTCGCCTACGCCGTACATCTGAATATCATATTCAGCAACATTGAGCACTTCAACGCCCTTGTCAATAAGTTTCTGAATATTTTTATCCGAATTGAGTTGTGCTTTATAATACTTATCGGTCTGCTCTTTGATTGATGCTCTTTCGGGATCTGAAAGATATTTTTCAGCCGCTGAAGGATAATCTCTTGTGGGGCACATTGCCCACATGCTTGTGCTTTTTGTCATAACATCGTTCACAAGCACTTCAACGCCCTTTTCAAGGCCCTTCATCAAAACCTCGTCCGGAAGAATTCTGACAAGAGTTTCAATCATTGATGCGGTTTCAACATCAAAGAATGTTGAAAGGAAGCCGTCATAAAGCACATTGGGGTCAAGGAATCTTACTCTGTCGTTAAAAACATCGCCGATAATGGTTGAACCGTCAAGGCAGGGAACGATGTAAAGAACTTTTGCAAGGCAATCCATAATATCGGGGTGATATTCAAAAAGAGCATTTGCAAGAGATCCTCCCTGGCTGATGGGAGAGATTATAACCTTGTCATGGCCGGTCTGCTCCATAACCATGTGAATATAGTCATAAAGTTCGTTCGCTGTATCAATATGGTTGCCGAACGAATTGTATGAGAAATAATAAAGATGATCTTCGGGATAACAACTTTCGTGCTCATCAAGAGGAACATGATGATAAGGTGCTTCCTTCTCTTCTGCGCTGCAATCAGCAAGAGAATACGGATATTTTTCTACACGCACATTTTTTGAAGGTTGTGCATTATTATCGCATTGGTTGATACCGAATATATTCATAATAACATCAACAACAGCGTCCGAGAAGCCTTTGTCACTCTGAGTTGCAACCGAGAGAAGCAGGGGCACAAGCGCCGTTTTTATAATTGCGCCGATATTCACAATACCGGGGAACACTGCTGTTTTATTGCCGTCACCGTCAACAACGAATTCTCCGTTATCGTCAACAAGCCATACGCTTGACTGACCAAGGCCCGGAATTATGATTGTAGGATAATACTCACAATCACCGTTGTTACACTCAACACTCGGAACAAATGCTGATGCACTCACCGAAAAAGCAGAGAAAACAATTGTTAAACAAAGGAAAATGGAAATTATTTTTTTCATCTGTTCTTCCTCCTTTAATTCTTCAAAGGTGAACGAAAAACTTTCGCTCACCTTTGAATGATTATTAACCGAATATTTTGCTTGCTATGTTGCGTACGGGTGAAAGTACCCAGTCAACAAGGCTGCCGCCGCCGATAGTATCAACAAGGAACTTGCTTGTACCTTCCAGCGCATTTGCAAAGAACACATCTGCGCCTGAAGGTTCTTCCGGATATGTATAAAGGTTATATTTTGCAAGGATTGCGTTAAGTCTGTCTTCTGCAGCCTTAACTTTTTCCACATCAACAACTGTTGCGTTAAGAACTTCCTCACCCTGAGCAATAGCAGCCTCAAGTTCTGCTTTGTCCTCTGCCGGAAGAGTTATTTCGCCTTTTGCATCCTGCTCAAGAAGATTCTGTGCATCGGGGATTCTCCAGCGGCGGATATATTTTGTGTTGCATGAGTAGTTGAACTGAGGATATTTTTCGGGGTTATCGTTAACATTTTCAACATCATTCATGAGGATAGCCTTAACAAGGTTAAGAACAACATCGTTATTACCTACTTCATGGTGCTGATCAAGGAAAATCCATGTGTTTTCGGGAAGAGCAGCAGTTGAAACGTCAACCTTATTGTCAGGTGAAATATGTTTGTGGTTGGGGTTTGAACACTTTGTGTTCTTGGTATATTCGATATCTGCAAGTGTCTTATCGCCGGGAGCACCGGTTGCTCCGATTGTTGTTGAAGCAAGATTGATGATACCGTCTGAGTTGTAATCTGAAGCAGAGGCT
>SVPH01000016.1 GCA_015065965.1 Oscillospiraceae bacterium | reverse complement strand
GGGAACTGCTGCTATAGGATGGGTTACATCGAAGAATGCGTTATCATATGCTATGAAGAACTGACCGTTACCCATATACATATCACTCTTGATGTAAAGTCTTACTTCAAGAATCTGTCCTGCGTCTACATAGTAGTCGGTGAGTTCCTGATTCTGAGGATCACTGTATGTACCGTCAGCATTTACAGTGATGTCAAGTTCATAAACTTCTGAACCGAAGTATACGAATTTATCGTATGTTGCTGCAAGTGATTCATATGAATCAATCTGTGATGTTCCTTCGGCCGCTGATGCCTCAGGAGTTGCAAGACCACCGAGCATAGCAAATGAACCTGCAAGCATTGCTATACAGAGCACTATACTGATGACCTTTTTAAAAGTGGACATAATTTTTCCTCCCTTTTTATTTTTGGAATTTTTTCTCATTCCATATTAAGGATGCAACACTTTTTGAGCATTACAATCCATTTTATCGTCTAATTATTGCACATAATTATAAATAAAGCAATAGTCAAAAAGAAAAACTTTTTTAAAAAAACATGTTTTTGTGAACCTCTTACAAAAACGCAGTATTAAATTCGTGCAATTCCACAATCACAAGCCGCTTTTCCAACTGCTTGTGCAACCGCAGGACCTACCCTTTCATCAAACGCTTCAGGTAGAATGTATTCCGGACAAAGTTTATCATCAGAAACCAAATCCGCAATGGCATGTGCCGCCGCAAGTTTCATTTCTTCATTTATATCGGATGCCCTAACATCAAGTGCACCTCTGAAAATTCCGGGAAACGCAAGCACATTATTAATCTGATTCGGATAATCGCTTCTGCCCGTACCGACAACAGCCGCACCTGCAGCAAGCGCTTCGTCCGGCATAATTTCGGGAGTGGGATTTGCCATTGCCATAACAACTGCGTTATCTGCCATTGACGCAACCATTTCCCTGCTGACTATTCCGCCTGCTGAAACACCTACAAAAACATCAGCGCCTTTCATCGCATCGGCAAGAGTGCCTGTAATACGGTTTTTATTTGTGAAATCAGCAAGGTCATCAAATGCCGGCGAAAGAGGCTGACCTTTGCAGATAATACCCTCTTTATCGCTCATAATGATATTGCCTGCACCGCATGCATTGAGAAGTTTTGCAATCGCAGAACCTGCAGAACCTGCACCGCTCATCGCAACAGTGCAATCCTCAAGTTTTTTCCCTACACAGCGCAGAGCATTTAGAACCGCTGCAAGCACAACAACCGCTGTGCCGTGCTGGTCATCGTGAAAAACGGGAATGTCGCAGATCTCTTTAAGCCTTTTTTCAATTTCAAAGCACCTGGGCGCCGCAATATCTTCAAGATTTATGCCGCCGAAACTGCCTGCAAAAAGAGAAACCGCTCTAACAATTTCATCGGTATCCTTTGATCGGATACAAAGAGGTATTGCATCTATCCCTGCAAACTCCTTAAAAAGAAGGCACTTGCCTTCCATAACAGGCATGCCTGCTTCCGGTCCTATATCACCCAAACCGAGAACCGCAGTGCCGTCGGTAATAACGGCAACCGTGTTCCATCTGCGTGTAAGTTCATAACTTTTATTTATATCCTTTTGAATTTCAAGGCAGGGCGCAGCAACACCGGGGGTATAAGCAAGTGATAAATCCTGCTTACATTTTGCGCTTGCCCTTGCTTTTGTTTCAATTTTGCCTTTCCATTCATAATGAAGCCTTATCGACTCCTTTAAGTAATCCATTTTTTGCATCTCCTATTTTGCCCAGCCCATCGAACACTCAACGGCTCGTTTCCAATCTTTATAGAGTTCGTTTCTGCGTTCAATATCCATTTCAGGCTCAAAAACCTTTGCAACCTCACGGTTATTCTTGATTTCGTCAATATCTTCCCACAAGCCTACCGCTATACCTGCAAGATAGGCTGCGCCCAGGGCTGTTGTTTCAACATTCCTCGGACGGTTCACACAGCAGCGAATCATATCCGCCTGAATCTGCATCATTATATCGCTTACACTTGCACCGCCGTCAACGCGAAGTTCTGTAAAGTCAATACCCGAATCAGACTTCATCGCTTCAAGCAAATCGGTAACCTGATATGCAATAGCCTCAAGAACACTTCTTGCGATATGTGCCCTGTTGACACCTCTGGTAAGACCCACGAGAGTACCTCTTGCATACATATCCCAGTAAGGTGCACCAAGACCCGTAAATGCGGGTACAAAGTAAATTCCGTTTGAATCGGGAACACTTTCTGCAAGTTCATCGCAGCGCTTTGCGGTATCTATCATATGCAGTTCGTCACGCAGCCACTTTATAACCGAGCCTGCATTGAAAGCAGACCCTTCGATAGCGTATTCAACTTGGTCGCCTATACCCCATGCAACGCCTGTCAGAAGATTATTTTTTGACTTAACCCTCTTTTTACCCGTGTTCATCAGCAAGAAACAGCCTGTTCCGTAAGTATTCTTTGCCTGACCTGCTTCAAAGCAACCCTGGCCGAAAAGAGCGGCAGGTTGGTCACCGATTGCACCGCAAATGGGAATTCCCTCAAGGAATTCAAGTCCGAGAATACCTTTTGCAACTCTGCCGTAAACCTTGCTTGAAGGAACAGGTTCGGGAAGAATTGACATGGGAATACCGAGTTTTTCACAGAGAAATTTATCCCAACAAAGATTATCGACATCAAAAAGCATTGTTCTGGATGCATTTGAATAGTCGGTTACATGAACACTTCCGCCGGTAAGATTCCAGATAAGCCATGTTTCAACCGTTCCGAAAAGAAGCCTTCCCTGCTCTGCAAGTTCCCTCGCTCCTGCAACATTATCAAGAATCCACTTGATTTTTGTTCCCGAGAAATAAGCATCAATGAGCAAACCTGTTTTATCTTTTATATAATCTTCAAGACCCTGAGCCTTGAGTTCTTCGCAAAGTTGAGCCGTTCTGCGGCACTGCCATACGATTGCGTTATATACGGGTTTGCCCGTCTGTCTGTCCCAAAGAATAGTTGTTTCGCGCTGATTCGTGATGCCTATACCCGCAATATCACAGGGATTTATTCCGCCTGTCATTATACATGAAGACACTGCCTGAAACTGACTGTAAAGAATTGAAAGCGGGTCATGTTCAACCCAGCCTGCCTGAGGATAAATCTGTTCAAATTCATTCTGAGCCTTGCTGACTATGTTTCCTTTTTTATCGAAAACAATTGCTCTCGAACTTGTTGTGCCCTGATCGAGTGCAAGAACATATTTTGCCATTGACCTCACCCTTTCATTATTTAACTCCAAAGTATTTAATTGCATTATTATATGAAATATCCTCCGCAATTTTGCAGATTGCTTTTTCATCGTAAGGATAAAGACCGTCTGCAACCATATCACCAAGCAAGCCGCACATTATTCTGCGGAAATATTCATGCCTTGGATATGAAAGGAATGAACGGGAATCCGTTACCATGCCGACAAACTTACCGATTGCACCAAGATTTGCAAGCGCCTTCATCTGCTCACGCATTCCGTCGATATTATCGTTGAACCACCATGCGGAACCGAACTGAATTTTGCTTTCAGCATCGCTGTTCTGGAAGTTGCCAAGCATTGTGCCAAGCACATAATTATCCTTAGGATTAAGAGTAAACAAAACCGTTCTGGGAAGTTTGCCGATTACTGCAAGACTGTCAAGAAAACGCGAAAGTTTGCCTGCAATTTCCTTGTCATCAATCGAATCAAAGCCTGCATCGGGGCCGATTTTTTTGAACATCAGTGTATTGTTGTTTCTCATCGGACCGATATGAAGTTCCATACCCCAGCCCCTGTCCGCATATTCTGAAGCAAGGAAAGCGAGTAGTGCCGTCTTGAATTTATCTGCTTCGGTAACAGTAATGTCCATTCCGCTGCATGCTTTAACAAAAATTGCCTGAAGTTCATCCTCGGTTGCTTCTTCATACGGAACATATGCAAAAGCGTGGTCACTTGCACGGCAGCCCATGGAAGCAAAATAATCTATTCTTTCCTTAAGAACATCACAAAGTTGCGCAAAACCGTCAATAGACTTGCCTGCTGTCTTTTCCATATCGGAAAGCCAGCCTCTCCATGACGGAAGATCAATTCCGAGCGCCTTGTCGGGTCTGAACGCAGGGAGAACCTTGCACTTGAAACCGCTTTCCGCAATAAGTTTATGATATTCAAGAGTATCTGCAGGGTCATCTGTTGTGCAAAGATGCGATACGTTTGACTTCAAAATAAGTTCCTGAGGAGTAAAACCGCCCGCCTTGATCGCAGCATTCGCTCTTTCCCATATGCTGTCTGCGTTTTCTTCATTAAGAATATCGGTAATGCCGAAATATCTTCTCAACTCAAGATGACACCAGTGATACATCGGGTTGCCGATAAGGTTAGGCATAATGCTTGCAAAAGCCTTGAATTTTTCATATCCGCTTGCATCGCCCGTTATATATTTTTCGTCAACGCCGCACGAGCGCATTGCACGCCATTTATAATGGTCACCTGCAAGCCAAAGCCATGCGATATCCTCAGGCTGCTTATTCTCATAAATTTCTTTGGGTGAAAGGTGACAGTGCCAGTCAAAAATCGGCATTTTATCCGCTGCCTCAAACATTTTGATTGCAGGCTCGCTGTTGAGCAAAAAATCCTTGCCCATAAATTCTTTAACCATTGGCGTTTCCTCCTAAAAATAATGATACATAATAATTGTATCATATATTAAGAGATTTGCAAGTGAAAATTCATATATAAAATCAGAAAATACCCGATTAGTATATATTAATGACATTGTAATCAAGTTATTATAAAAAATTAACCGCACCTTTAGCCGGGTGTTCATAAAACAATAATTTAAAAATTATGTTCAGAACATCTGTCTGACAGGGTTGGTAAAAACAATTAAAAAGCCCTCTGATTCTTTTAAGAATCAGAGGGCTTTTACTCATGTTATAGACATAATGTTAGGTCACAAAATATTAGCATATGTTTTATGAAAAATCAAAAGAAGTGGTAATACTGATGACGGTAAATTTACTTATGTGTTTGATATGGTTGAAAAAGATGATGATGACCCGAAATATTCTACCGCTCACGGCAAAATGAAGTTCGTTTTTGATGCAGAACATTCATCAGAAATGCTTTGGATGTCTGATATTTATGACGGTTGTGAGTTTATGTAAAATCACAGCAGGCAACATTCAAAAGATGTTGCCTGCTGCTTTGTTTTCTCCTATTGATAATACCAAAGTATTGATATAGAATGTAAACAAGAGAAAATGTTTTAAAAACAATGAAAAAGTTTAGTGATTTATGTTGAATCGACACATGAAATACACATTGCAGATTTATAATTCCGTTGAAAGGAGATGACGGATATGCACAAAGTTCTTGTTTGTGATGATGAAAAGAAAATAAGAGAAACATTTTATGACTATCTCTCTGCAAAAGGTTTTGATGTTACCCTTGCAGAAAACGGCAAAGAAGCGGTTGAAAAGGTAAGAAATGATTACTATGATATCGTTGTACTTGATGTTATGATGCCTATTATGAATGGTTTGGATGCTTGCAGAGAAATACGAAAAATATCTGATATACCCGTTTTGTTTCTGTCTGCTTTGGGAGAAGAAAACAACCTGCTTGACGGTTACCGTAACGGTTGTGATGATTATATCGTAAAACCTTTTCCTATGTCAGTTCTCGCAGAAAAATGCAATGTTTTAATCAACCGTCATAACGGTAACAAACTTCAGAAAGAATTGTCGTGCTGCGGCATTGTTCTTGACAAAAACCGAGCAACAGTATCTGTTTCGGGCAATGAAATCAGTCTTTCCAATAAGACTTTTTACCTTCTTGCTCTGCTTATGGAAAATAAAAACAACATACTCTCAAGAGAACAAATCCTGATAAAAGTTTGGGGTTGGGATTATGAGGGCGATGACAGAGTGGTTGATACTCATATTAAAAAACTCCGAAAAGCTCTCGGAGAAAAATCGGTTCATATTAAGACAATAATCGGCAGAGGCTACTCGTTCAGAGAGGAGTGATTGAGATGACAAAAAAGAAATTGACTGTAGTTATTCTTCTTGGTTCATTTATGATGTTTATCTGCGCAACATTTATCAATTATTTCAGTGCATTAGAAGATATGTTGGAGGATATACGTCAGAATTACAAATCAACTTATTCTGATGAAATGATTGTTGATTATATTGAAGGACGTATTGAAGATATTGAATCTCTTCACCGAAACATTTTGGGTTATACTCCTGATTCAACTAATACAAAGCCTGCATATGCTTTCGCTTTGGTCGATAAAAACAAAAATGTTCTTTTCAAAAGCGAGAACGGTTTATGGTGGAGCATATATGATGAAAAAACAAATCAAAGCAGTATGAACTATGCCTCGATAGAAGAATATATGACCTCCGAAGTAAAATCAGAAATAATGAAATTCAAGAAACAGAGCGGTCATGGCAATATTCTTATACATGAAATCAATCTTCATTCTGACGGGGAGAAGAAGATCCCCGTTTCAATTGTTCTTGGCGACCAAAAGGGCGGATATATGACGGTTAAGCTCAATGACTTTGAAATAAATGAAACCGTTAACAGAGAAAAAAGCAGATATCTGGTTCTGAGTTGGAACTTTTATGATCTCGATGAAAACAGCATTGACCATAAATATTATCAAAAAGCAATGACCAAACTTGAAAAAGCGATTTCGGAATATGAATATAACGAAAATGATGGCGGGCATGGTTTTTTCAGCTCAGGAGAATTTAATCATTGTAGTGTCATTGACGGATATGCTTTCTTTATGTACGTTGAATACAGTCCATTCCATAAAACGCTTACCTCAAACTTCTTTTGGGCACTAACTTTTTATACCGCAATCATTTTTGCGTTTGCAACTATAATTATTTTGATTGTTGCTCTTTATCTTTTCAATAAAAGTCAGAGAATCAAGGATAATCAGAGGGCGTTCATTTCTGCTGCGGCGCACGAACTCAAAACACCTCTTGCGGTCATTCAAAATCAATGTGAATGTGTTCTTGATGATATTGCGCCTGAAAAAAACAAAGATTATGTTGGATCTGTTTATGAAGAAGCATTGAGAATGAGTGAAATTGTAAATACGCTTTTAGTCTTTAACCGTATTTCAAACATAGAGGAAGTTACCAAATCTGATTTTAATTTATCCGAAACCATTGAAAATGAAATAAAAAAGTATAAAGCATTTGCGGATTCCAATGACGCATCATTTGAAGTGGATATTGATTCTAATATTTTTGTAAACGGAAATGCAGAATTGATTTCACTTGCGGTTGACAATTATCTTTCTAACGCCGTTAAATACGCTGATGGTGAAAAGAATATTTCTGTTTCACTAAAAAAAGATGGTCACGATTTTTCATTCAGAGTTTATAATGACTGCAAAAATAAAACTATTTCAAATGACGTTTGGGATACTTTTATCAAAGGTGATGAATCAAGACACAGTAATGGTAATTCCACAGGAATGGGACTGCCTATCTGTAAAAGAATATTTTATCTTCACTCTGTTAAATACGGTTATAACAAATTAAAGAACGGTATTGAGTTTTATTTCAGTGGAAAATCAAAGCAGAAGAAAAACTGAAAAAAGCAAAAATAGACTCGCTGGCAACATTTTAGAGTTGCCAGCATTTTTATTTCCGCTATTGACTTTATAATAAAATGATATTAAATAGCGTCAAACATTTGTTTGCGGAATTGCAAACTTTTCTATAAATAATTGTTTTACTTGCACTCTTACTGTATCCCACTTTGCATAAGAGAACATATACATTAAATCAGAGTTGGTAACATTACAGGAAAATATCGAAGTACAGGAACGACAGATAGAAAATTTAGAAAAGTTCATTCAGCTTGCATCAAAGTATGCTGACGGAGTTCCGCTTACACCTTATGCTTTAAGGGAACTTGTCAAAAAGATTTATGTTTCAGCAGCTGACAAGTCAAACGGCAAACGAAAACAAAGCATTTCAATCGAATACGATTTCATCGGATTTATACCGCTGAATGAACTTATGCAAAAGAAAACGGCGTGACCGAAGTCACGCCGAGCCTTGAAAATATTCAATTTTCAGAAATTAAACAAAAACTGTTTTATGAACCCCGCCCATTGCAGGTGCGGTTTACTTTGAGGAGTTGTGTATATAAGAGGATATATAAATATCACATTAACCGTTAATGCCGAGAAGTTCGTTAACTGTCATTCCAAGCACCTCTGAAAGTGCCTTCAGTTCAAAGTCCGTAACATAACGAAGTTGTCCCTCAAGTTTTGAAAGACCCGAGGCATTAAGGTCAACACCTTTAATCTGAAGTTGAGTAAGAAGATCCTTCTGCTTCATGTTGATTTCCTTGCGACGTGCTTCAACTTTTGCGCCGACAATGTTTCTGTCGCCAAGTGCCTGTTTTCTGATTCTCATTTTAAACCTCCTGATATCATAACAAAAGATTGCTCCGCAGATTATACTCTCTGTATAATCATTGTGTGATTATTTTTCACTTTACACTCAATCATTGTTTTTTCTCAGCAATTTTAGCATATACAAGCATAAATTGCAACAGTTTTTTGGTAAAATCAGTCTTAATTAACATTTTTAACATTATTGTAACATTTTTACCAATTTCTTACTTTTGCAAAACAAATCTTCTTAATATGAAAATTTTTGTTTGAATTGTACATTGTAAACATTTCAGAAACTGCAGTATAATAAATAAAATAAATTTTTGAAAGGAAATGACCTATGAATTCTGCAATGCCGCAGCGCAATTTAACAATGCTGACAGATTTTTATGAAATTACAATGGCAAACGGTTATTTCAAAAATGATTTTAAAGATACCATCGCCTACTTTGACATGTTCTTCAGAAAAGTTCCTGATGACGGCGGTTTTGTTATTATGGCAGGCGTTGAGCAACTCGTTGATTACCTTGCCAACCTTAAATTTACCGATGATGATATAGAATATCTCCGCAGTAAAGGATTCGGAGAGGAATTTCTTCAATATCTTGCCGATTTTGAGTTTACCTGCGATGTATGGGCAATCCCTGAAGGTACGCCTGTTTTTCCCGGTGAGCCAATCGTCAAAGTCAAAGGCCCTGTTATTCAGGCACAGTTTATTGAAACAATGCTTCTCCTTTGTATAAATCACCAGAGTCTTATTGCCACAAAAGCAAACCGAATTGTCCGCGCCGCAGGCGAAAAGACAGTTATGGAATTCGGTTCAAGGCGTGCTCAGGGTGCAGACGGTGCAATTTACGGTGCAAGAGCAGCGTATATCGGAGGCTGCGTGGGCACAGCATGCACAATCAGCGATGAGATGTTCGGTGTCCCCGCGCTGGGCACAATGGCTCACAGTTGGATTCAACTTTTCGACAGCGAACTTGATGCTTTTATGGCATATGCCAAAGAATATCCCGATGCATGCACACTGCTCGTTGACACATATAACACCCTTAAATCGGGTATACCCAACGCAATCAAAACTTTTAACGAAGTGCTCAAGCCTCTCGGCAAGCGCCCCAAAGGAGTCCGCATTGACAGCGGCGATATTGCTTATCTTTCACGCAAAGCAAGAAAAATGCTTGACGAGGCAGGTTACCCCGACTGTGCAATTGTCGCCTCAAACTCACTTGATGAATATATTATCAGAGATATGCTCCTTCAGGGTGCAAAGGTTGATTCTTTCGGCGTTGGCGAAAGGCTGATAACTTCATCCTCAAGCCCCATGCTCGGCGGTGTATATAAACTTGTTGCCGTTGAGAAAACCGACGGAGAAATCGTTCCTAAAATCAAACTCAGCGAAAACGTTCAGAAAATTACCACACCGGGCAACAAAAGAGCATACCGTCTTTTTGATAAGGAAACCGGCAAAGCAATTGCTGACCTTATTACTCTTGCAAGCGAAAAGATAGACGAATCTCAGCCCTATGAACTTTTTGATCCGGATTATACATGGAAGCGTAAAACCGTTACAAATTTCACTGTGCGCGAACTGCTTGAGCCGCTTTTCAGTAAGGGTAAGTGTGTCTTCAAGAAAAAAGATGTTAAAGAAATAAGGGAATACTGCAAATCTCAGGTTGAAACTCTTTGGGACGAAGTAACCAGATTTGAGAATCCGCACAATTATTATGTTGACCTTTCTCAGCCTCTCTGGGATCTCAAACACGAACTGCTCAGCAAAAACGGCAAATAATCAAATTGTTTGGCTGTTGAGAAAAGAAAGCAAAAGCCGGAAGGATTTCTTTATCGACAGTTAAAGAAGAACGGAGTGTTTTTAACACTCCGTTCTTCTTTATGCAATAAAATTTAAATGAAAGTTTTTAAGCAACTCTGTGAGAACTCTTTCCGCCGACAACCGTAAGAACGGGAGTCTCTTCATAAACATCTTCAGGTGCTCTTTTCTGCACCTTTGCGGCATATTCTCTCTGAGCCTCTCTTTGCTTGCGTGCACGGTAATTGCGAAGATGGATTCTTATTGCTCTTGCAAGTTTAACCTCAAAAGCAACAACTTTCTTTTCGTTTATAAAACCGACAATGAGAAGCACAACTGCTGCAAACTCAAAAAATATTTTAACTATTTCAAAAAATGTCATTTCTATTCCTCCTCAAATGAACACATTAAACATTTGTTCTGTGAGTTTATTATAACAGATGAACATTCGTTTGTCAAGACAAATGTTCGATTTCTCTTAACATTTTTTACACTGTTATTATACCACAAGATATACACATTGTCAAACAGTTTGACCACAATAACTGCTGTTTAATATAGAAAATAAACCTTCGTGCGAAAACTTTTTTGTGCTTTCTGTTCAAATATATGCAGATTATCACGCGGATATCACAGAAACTTTTTGCGGCAGTGCATTTATTTGCCGCATCCTTTCTTTGATTTCATTATAGCAGCGTGCAAGTCCAATAAAAAGGACTCAATCAAATTGTTGACAAAATTATACCTTAAGAATATAATTGATTTATCAGTAAGCAAAGGCGGTATATCAATGAGTAAAATTCTTTATAATGTATGGGGCTTCGTCAGACAAAGTGCAGTCCGAATTCATCTTGCTGCAGCAAAGGCTGTCTATAAAATCAGCGGCGGCAAACTGCCCAAATCTCTGTTTTGCAGCAGAGCCAACCCCGAAAAAATCGGAACGGATGTTAAGATTATTTCTCAGAACGATTATTCAACAACTATTGCTAAGGTTGACGAAAACGGCAACATAAAAAGCGATGATTTTGTTATCCTTTCAAGCACTGATTTTCACCTTGACGTTGACCACGAAATAAACACAAAGGCCATGACATATTTTGTGCGCCATATTAAAGAAACCAAGCCTGACCTTGTTGTTCTCACAGGCGATGTTATTCTTTCAAAGTATCAGCAGATTGATGCAATTCAGTTTGCTCAGATGATGGAAGAGATCGGCATTTATTGGACAGCCGTTTTCGGCAACCACGAAACAAGAGAGGACAGAGGTTTTTATAAATATCTCCTCATGAAAAGTTTTGTTGACTATGACCACTGCCTTTGCAAATTCGGCCCCGAAGAACTCTTCGGCTACGGCAACTATACAGTAAATATTCTCGGTGAAGGCGGCAAACTCAACAAAGCACTTTTCTTCTTTGACTCCGGCAGAGATATTCTTGACAGAGACAGAGAAAAATACGGCATACCCGCTGACTGGGACGGCTATGACTTCCTCAAAAATGAGCAGATTGATTTCTATAAGAAAGAATCCGACCGCCTTGAAAAAGAATACGGCAACAACAGTTCCTTTATGTATTTCCACATTCCCCTGATCGAATATTCCCACGCTTTTAAAGAAGATGAAAACGGCAGGTATATTCCTTCAGACGAATGCGAAATCCTCTATGGTGAACAGTATGAAAGCGTTGGTTCATCAAAATTCAACAGCGGAATGTTTGATGCTATCCTTGAAAAAGGAACAAAAGCCGTTTTCTGCGGACACGACCATGTTAATGACTGGTGTGCAATTTACAAAGGCGTTCACCTTTGTTATAACCTGCCTGCAGGATATGCGGTTTATAATCTCGGCGACAAAACCGATAAGCCCGAATCCGAATGGCTTGAAGGCGTAACACTTACAACAGTTCACAACGACGGCTCATTCGATATAAAGCCACGTTATAACAGAATTTTTCTTTAATACTTTTCGAGATTTTTCAAAGCAGGGTTGTCAATCGCTTTTCCGTCAATATCAAACCTTGACCCGTGGCAAGGACAATCCCAACTTTTGAGTTCTGCGTTAAAAGAAAGTCTGCAGCCAAGATGTGTGCAGGTTGGACTTACAGCATGTATTTTGCCGTTTTCGTCCCTATAGGCCGCAACGGTTTTACCATTATAATTAACTACAGCACCCTCACCGTTTTTCAGTTGAGAAGCGGTTTTTGAGGGTGCTTTTAATTTTTTGCCCACCAAACCGTCAACCGAATGCAAACCGTTTCGCATCAACTCACACGATGCCGCTGCATTACTGCGCTGAGGAGAAAAAACTTCAGCATTTTCATTTTCTGTTCCGCAAATCATATCCGATATTATTTCGGCAGCAGCCATTGAATTTGTCATGCCCCATTTTTGGAAACCCGTTGCAAGATAAAAATTATCAAGTTTTTTCGAATATCTGCCTATATACGGTACGGAATCAGGCGGCATGCAATCCTGCGCAGACCATCTCGCCGCCTCTTCCGCTTTTGGGAAAATTGCTTTTACTTTTGCTTTTATCCGTTCAAACTCATCGCCCTCACTCTCACCCGTGCGATGAGAACAGCCTGATGCAATCAGCAAACTGCCGTAATTTCTGAATGACAGCGTTTTGGGGTCAATTCCGTAATACATTCCGCCGATATCACCGCAGTTTTCAAACGCTGCCACATATGACCTTGCCTGATGCATGCGCAAAAAATAAAATCCTGCGGAATCAATAAACGGATAATGCGCCGCAATTACAACATGCTTTGCTTTGATTTCTCTGCCGTCAGCCGTTACTGCACCTTTTCCGTTGTATACTACCGGTGTGTTTTCATAAATTTTAAGTTTTTTGGCTACTGCCGCCGCAAATTCAAGCGGATTAAACTGAGCCTGATTTTCAAAACGCAGTGCTTTGCTGACTTTAAGGGGCAAAGAGATTTTTTCGGTAATTTCCGCATTGATTCCAAGCCTTCTTGCCGCCGCAAATTCTTTTTCAATCGCTTCTGTATCCGAAAAAGTATACAAATATGACGGACAGCGTTCAAACGAGCAGTTTATCCCTTCATCGACAATAATACGCTCATACTCGTCAATGGCATTTCGGTTTGCCCTTGCATACTGTGCAGCCTTTTGCTCGCCAAAGGCATCAATCAACCTTTCATAAATCAGCCCATGCTGGCAGGTTATTTTTGCGGTTGTGTTTTGGGTCTGACCCGAACAGATTTCCGCTTTTTCAAGAATAACGGAATCTTTTCCTTTTTCTTTCAGTTTATGGGCGGTTAACAAGCCTGCCATACCTCCGCCTATAATAACAACATCCGTTTCAATGCTTTTATCAAGGCTTTCAAACCGCGGCATCTTAACACTTTTGCTCCACACAGATTTCATTTTCTCACCTTTGTTTTTTATTTATATCATTCCCATTATTTCAAATAGTAACCCCCCGGCTAAGCCGGGGGTTCTTCATATGCGGGCAAAGCCCTATGTTACTGGCATCGCCTTAAGGCGTACCCTACGGCTACCAACCGCAAAGGCTTGTTACTTGCTACCCGTAAACGGGTCAGTGTATTCTTTGAGCGTCATTTGGTCATGTACCAAATCTTCATCCAACTGATTTTTTATGTATTCAGCTATCTTTTTATCGTTCTTTCCTGCTGTATCCACATAATATCCTCTACACCAAAAACTTCTGTTTCCATACTTATACTTCAAATTCGCATGACGCTCAAAGATTATTAATGTGCTTTTTCCTTTGAGAAATCCTACGAAACCTGAAACACTCATTTTCGGTGGAATTTCTACGAGCATATGTATGTGATCTGGGCATACTTCTGCTTGAACTATGTTTACCTGTTTCCAGTTACATAATTCTCTTAATATCTTTCCTATTTCTTCTCTGTGTTCTCCGTAAAAGATTTTTCTTCTGTATTTCGGTGCAAATACGATATGATATTTGCAATTCCATTTTGTATGTGTTAAACTACTGTTGTCATTCATTTGAATGTCCTCCTTTTGATTTCTTGGTGCAGTTGGTAGCCGCACCTTTATTTTATCAAAAGGAGTTTTTCTTGTATACGCATCGCTAAAGCTTTTTCGGAACCCCTGGCACAGCCAGGGGTTTTCAAATACAATAAAAAAACGGTCACAAAAGTGACCGTTTTGTCTTATTTCTTCCAATTTTTAACAAGTTCTTTATAATGATTTCCCTTGTGTTCAAAATCTTTGTATACATTATAACTTGATGCTGCAGGTGACATTATGCAACTTTTACCTTCTCCGGTAAATCTGAAAGCCGCTTCAACAGCCGCCTCCATATCTTCTGCAACAATGATATTTTTTGTGCATCCCTTTTCAAGCAGCGAGTTGCAGATATTTATACCGGTATCGGGAAGACCGATAAGATTTTTAACTCTGCAGGTTTCAAGGAATTTTTCAAAGCCCGAATAATCAATACCTCTGTCCATTCCTCCAAAAATAAGCGTATCGACATCTCCGAGCGCTTCAACAGCGCACTGAACGGCATGGGGAATGGTTGCTATTGCATCGTTATAGAATTTTATGCCGTGATATACACCGAACGGTTCCATGCGGTTTTCTATACCTGCAAAGTTTTCAACCGCTGCCAGAATATCTCCGTTGCTGATACCGATGCATCTTGCAGCATTTGCAGCAAGGCATACATTCTGCCTGTTGTGCATACCCTTAAGCCTTTCATTCGCCGCTGCCACAGCGATAATCTCTTCATCTTCTCTGCCGCCGTCAAGGCAAACTTTGATAACCGATGCGGGAGTTTTTGAAAAATCATAATATTTATCAAAATCCTGCTGGGCATTGCAGATGAAATAATCACAACCCGTCTGATAACGGATTATATTAAGTTTTGCCGCAACATAGCCTTTAAATCCGTTATAATGGTCAAGGTGCTCAGGATAGATATTTGTCATAACCGCAACATGAGGAGATGCTGTTGTAAACTCAAGTTGGTGTGACGACATTTCAATAACTGCGACATCGCACTCACCCTCTGCCAGATTATCAAGCACAGGTACACCTATGTTGCCGATAAGACAAACGCTTTTACCCGATTGCTTTACCATTTCATAAATAAGCGTTGATGTTGTTGTTTTCCCTTTTGTTCCTGTTACTCCAATGCAAATGCATTTTGAAAAACGCAGGAACAAATCCGTCTGGCAGGTAACTTCAACTCCCTCAGGCACGGTAACATCTCTGAATGACATGCCCGGAGTTTTTATTACCGTGTCATACTGACTGATTGCATCAAGATAGTTCTCACCGCAATGCAGAGTGACGTTGGAATCGTTAAGATTTATCTCCCTTATATCCGCTATGCCTATATGTTTATCAGGAAGATTACGCCTGATAACATCATATGTTGAGCGTCCTTCTCTGCCAAAACCGAGAATAAGCACATTGCGCTCATTGAAATATTCAATCAACTGCTGAAACATTTTTGAGTCCCCCTTGCCGCAGTGATAAATTCCGCCGAAACATTGTTCTTTATATTATAGCAAACAATTATCATATGTTCAAGAAAAATAACACTATTTTTGCAGTTGCGGATGAAAAAACAGGTCTGCACAAAGCAGACCTGCGAAAAAACAATTTTATCAGAAACCAAAGTTTGTAAGGAGCCACTCGTTAACTACTTCCCAGATGGGATTCCAAATGGGAGCGAAAAATGTTACAAGAGCGGGAATCCAGTCAAAATCAAGAGTTTTTATATCAAACTCTGCAATTGACTTAAAAAACACATAAATAAGTTCTTCAATGCCTTCAGTGCTGATGTTGTCAAAATTCATTGTTTTTATCCCCCTTTTTTTATGTATGCAAAAATTTCTGCAGTGATATTATAAACCAATAATCAAATATTGTCAACCGCCAATAATTTAACATTTTGTAACAAATCAGTAACAGCAACTCTGCTTTGCACAGATATTGTAACTATAATCGCCTTTAAAACGCCTTCACAATCGCCGTGCAAAGCAAAAACAAGAGTAAACACCGTTACCTGTTTTTATTCAAACGCAATAATCCTGATACCTGTCAATCATAGCAACATCTGCAACAAGTTCAAAATAAAGACCGTCTGCCCTGTATTCTTCAACATTTATAACACTGTCTTTGCGGAGAATTGCCGCTGCGCCGCCGTCAGAATAAGGGATAAGCATTTTCGCCTTTGCCCTTGTGGGAGGCAGAGCCTTTGAAATTGCATCAAGCAATTTATCAAAACCTTTTTCTTCAAGCGCGGAAATCATAACCGCATCGTGTTCAAAAAGCATATTCTCCTGTGCTTCGGGTCTGTCGCACTTGTTAAACACGGTTATAACAGGTTTGCCTGAACAGCCGAGTTCTTCAAGCAATTCATTTGTAACGCTGATATGCTCGGAGCATTCGGGATCAGACGCATCGCAGACGTTAAGGATGACTTTTGCGCATGCTGCCTCTTCAAGCGTCGACTTGAAGGCTTCAACAAGGTGGTGAGGAAGCCTGCGGATAAATCCAACGGTATCTATAAGCATAACCTTTCTGCCGTCAGGCAAAGTAAGCGCTCTTGAAGTAGGGTCAAGAGTTGCAAAAAGTTTATCCTGTGCAAGAACGCCTGCCTGAGTAAGTGCATTCATAAGCGTTGATTTTCCCGCATTTGTATATCCGACAATAACCACGGTTTCAACGCCGTCTTTTTCTCTCCTTGCCCTTGCCAGACCGCGCCTTTTTTCAAGCGCATCAAATTCTTCTTCAAGTGATTTGATTCTGCGTCTGATATGGCGTTTATCCGATTCAAGTTTTGTTTCGCCGGGACCTCTCGTACCTATACCGCCGCCAAGCCTTGAAAGTTTTGTTCCCTGACCCGTAAGCCTCGGCAAAGTATAGCGAAGTTGGGCAAGTTCAACTTGCAGTTTGCCCTCGTTGCTCCTTGCTCTCTCTGCAAAAATATCAAGGATAAGCGTTGTTCTGTCTATGACCCTTATTTTTGTTGCTTTTTCAACATTGCGGAGTTGAGCAGGTGAAAGTTCACTGTCTGCAATAACAAGGTCAACCTCATTATTCTCGCAAAACTCAGCAAGTTCTTCAAGCCTGCCGGAGCCGAGAAATGTTGCAGAATCAGGCTTATCCCTTTTCTGCCACAACCTGCCGACAACTTCTGCCCCTGCGGTTTTTGCAAGTTCTTCAAGTTCGTCAAGCGAAATTTCGCAATCGTATTCCCCCGTATCAACGGCAATGAGCACAGCCTTTTCGGGTTCCTGTTTATTTTCGTAAAATTCCATAATTTCTCCTTGGAGCGACATAACAGTTTTATGATTATTATATCCGTTTTGTCTTTTGAAAAAGCCGCCGCAAACGCGACGGCTTTAAAATCAATTTATTTTTATCGAATCAGCAGCAATTATAGCACCTTCGCCTGAATAGGTAATTGTTACGCTGTCGCCTGCATTAAGGATAACAACGGTTTCATCCTTTGAAGCAGCGATTGAGAAATATGCCGCATTTGAGTCAAGTTTAATATAGTAATAACTGTCGCCGCCCTTAACTGCGGTTCTGATTTGTGAAATTGTGCCTGTTGCAGTAAGAGTTTCTGCTGCAGGCTCATCATTTTCATCAACAACGGGAGTCTGGTCAACAATAATCTCCGCGCCGTTTGATTTAAGCGACTTTCTGTAGTTATCAAGGCATGTGCTCAAATCGTTGCTTGTTGCGCCAATCTTGTTATACTGATTAACATTGATAAGCGCATACTGCTGAACGATATTGCTTGCATCTTTAAGTGACATAAAGTAAGTCGGCTGTCCGTCAATATTAACGATAAGAGGGAATGTTGCAGTGTAGTTATACTGCTTAACTCGTCCCTGTGCAGCCTCCTGAGCCGAAGCCTCAGTACCGCCCGTTACGGGATAATAAATAGACTCTTTTGTTCTCTGGTTAACAAGTACAAAACCTGTGATTGAACTGTCAGATGTTACTGATGTAACGCCTGTATACATCCATACATCATCATCTTTGGCGATGTAGTTATAACCCTGAGTTGTTGTGATAACGTTCTTCTGACCGAGAATTGAGTTCCAGAAGCCGTCTCTGTATTTGCCGTAGTAGTTGTACTGCTGAACAATGAGGTCCGAATCATAAACTCGGTCAACCCATTTAAGCGACTCATCTGTTCTGAACACATCAATATCGTAGTATACGCATTCGCCTGTTGCGGCATCAACCATAACCGCACCTATTACATCAGTTCCGCCGAAAAGACCGATTGTCTTATCAAGTCTGGGACAAATCCAATAGGGAACGCCGTTATCGTCAATTTCAAATGTTGCATCGCCAAACATATAAGTGGGATATTCAAAGCGAAGATGACGGCTGAGTTTTTTGTTGAAATACTCAGCGGTTGAATATTTAACGGTTGCATCCATAAATTTGGTACTTTCATCAGCCATGTCAATGATAACATAGCCGGGCAGGCCTTCTTTTGTATTATAAAGCCATTTGATTATGCTTGCATATTTAAGCGGAGCAACTCTTACAGGTGTTTCGTTATAGTTAATCTGTGTACTTTCTGCCGAAGCGGTAAACTGAGAAACATAACCTTTTTCTGCAAGGTCGCCGAGCGCTTTGTTTGCAAGTTCGGTTGCCGAATCATTATCAAGTTTGGGTATATCTTTAAACGATTCAATATCCTGTGCCTCAATTTCTTCCGTAAAACTTCCGTTGTTGACCGTAATGATTTCGCTGTATGACTTTGCTCTGAAAAATTCGCTTGAAACAAGATAGCCGATACCCACTGCAACAACAAGAATGCCGATGATTACGCCGGGAACGATTGCTCTCTTTTTAACATAAGGAATATATTCAGGCTTTGCCATTACATTTGAGAAAATGCCGTTAAATACAACATATGAAGCGGCAACCATGCCAAGATAAAGATAAAAATCATATTCCTTGAAGTTGACTGCGGGAAGCATAACATAAAATGCAACTACAGCGAAAACAAGCATACATACTATGCTGAGCACAATCTTAAGCGCTGCTTTTTCCGGAGGAATAACAATTTCTTTTTTTCCTCCGCCGTTCTTCTTGGAAAAATCTACTTTTATAGGATCCATGGATTCATCTCCTTATTTGTGTTATCATACAGTATAACCTATTTATAAAAATAATACAAGTATTTTTTGTTAACAATGCAGTTTGACACTTCATTGTTTTTTGTGTTATTATGTTGTAGATAATAAGAAAGTGGGGTATTTTATGTTTTCAGACTATATTGACACAATCTCCGCTGTTATAAAAGCGGATGAAGAAGTCGGTCTTGCAATGCAGGCTGAACTCGGCAGACAAAGAAGAAACCTTGAACTTATCGCATCGGAGAATATCGTTTCCCCTGCAGTTATGGCTGCAATGGGCAGTGTTCTCACAAATAAATACGCCGAAGGTTACCCCGGTAAAAGATACTACGGCGGCTGCGAATGCGTGGATGTTGTTGAAACAATCGCTATTGAAAGAGCAAAAAAACTTTTCGGTGCACAAGCCGCAAATGTTCAGCCCCACTCGGGTGCTCAGGCTAACATGGCAGCCTATGCAGCCATCCTTGAACCCGGCGATGTTGTTATGGGCATGAACCTTGCGCACGGCGGCCACCTTACTCACGGCTCACCCGTAAACGCAAGCGGCAAACTTTATAAATTTATCCCCTACGGTGTTAACGATGACGGTTTTATCGACTACGACGAATTTGAAAAAAACGCAAATGAAGTTAAGCCCAAACTCATTGTTGCAGGTGCATCGGCATACCCCAGAATCATTGATTTTGAGCGTATCGGCAAAATAGCAAAGTCAGTCGGTGCATACTTCATGGTTGATATGGCTCACATTGCTGGTCTTGTAGCAGCAGGGCTCCATCCCTCACCGGTACCCTATGCCGATATCGTTACAACCACAACCCATAAAACACTCAGAGGTCCCAGAGGCGGTCTTATTCTTTCAACCGAAGAACTCGCACCTGCTATCAACAAGGCAATCTTCCCCGGCAATCAGGGCGGTCCTTTGATGCATGTTATAGCAGCAAAAGCAGTTTGCTTCGGCGAAGCGCTTGATCCCTCATTCAAAGTATATCAGGAAAATATTGTTAAAAACGCAGCAGCTCTTGCAAAAGGTCTGCTTTCAAGAGGAATCAACCTTGTTTCAGGCGGCACTGATAACCACCTTATGCTTGTTGACCTTCGCTCTACAGGCATCACCGGCAAAGAACTTGAGCACAGACTCGATTCCGTTTATATCACAGCAAACAAAAACGCCATTCCGAATGACCCTGAGAAACCCTTTGTTACAAGCGGTATAAGACTCGGCACTGCCGCAGTAACATCAAGAGGTCTTAACGAAGAAGATATGGATAAAATTGCAGAATTCATTTATCTTTGCGCAACCGATTTTGAAAACAGCGCAGAAAAGATAAAGCAAGGTGTCAACGAAATCTGCGAGCGTTATCCCATTTATGAATAATTGATAGGAGATGTTTAAACATGAAAGGTATTTTCACTGCACTTCTTACCCCTTTCAAAGAAGATTACACAATTAATGAGTCAGCACTTAAAAAACTTGTTGAATTCAACCTTGAAAAAGGCATAAACGGCTTTTATGTAGGCGGCAGCACAGGCGAAAGCATGGTTATGACCGCTGAGGAACGCAAGGAAGTTTTCCGCATTGTTAAAGAAGCAGCAGGCGATAAAGTGCCTATGATTGCTCACTGCGGCGCAATTTCAACAGATGCAGCAATTGATATGGCAAAAACAGCGGAAAGCCTCGGCTATGATGCAGTTTCAGCCGTTGCTCCTTTCTACTATTCATTCCCCGCAGCCGCTATCAAGCAGTATTACACCGATATCGTTTCAAGCGTAAATATCCCCATGGTTGTTTACAACTTCCCCGGCGGCAACGGCTTTACTTTCACCGCAGACTACGCTGCAGAGATGTTCCAAGATAAGCGTTTCATCGGTATCAAGCACACCTCAGCCGACCTTTTTGCGCTCCAGCAGTTCAAAGAGAAGATTGACGGCGTAACCGTATTTAACGGCTTTGACGAAATGTGTCTCGGCGGCCTCGCAATGGGTGCAGACGGCGCAATCGGCAGCACGTATAACTTCATGGGCGATAAGTTCCTTAAGATTTACGATGAATTCCACAACGGCAGCATCGCAAAGGCTCAGGAAATTCAGAACGAAGCCAATGTAATTATCTCTGAAATGATTAAGTACGGCGTTTTCCAGTGCGAAAAGGCAGTTCTTACCCATATGGGCATTGACATGGGTCCCTGCCGCAAGCCCTTCCTCCCCATCAGCAAAGAGGGTTGGGACGCAATGAAGAAGGTTGCAGAAAGCCTTTAATTCCTATAAAAAAGACCGGTTCACTTGAACAGTGAACCGGTTATTTTTTTAGAAATGTCCGCCTCTGATTGCTACGGTTATCTTATCCCCTTCAAGATATACCAAGCCGAGAAATTCAACAACTTTATAAAGAACTCTATGGAAGAACTTGAAGATTGAATTATCGTTATGGTCATCATCAGTCTTTACGATTGTAAGGCTGTCAAGCAACTCGCTGTTATCGCCTCTTCTTGTTTCAAGGGTCATTGAATCACCTTTGAACTCAAGGGTTGAATATGTAGTTACATCGTTTTTACCGAAACTGTAAGCAACATAAGGCAGGTTAAGCCATTCGTATTCCTCAAAACTGTTCTGATCGCAGATAGCATTAACATTAACATAAACCGTTCCGAGCGGGTCAGTATATGTTTTTCCGCTTTCAGCCTTTCCGATTGTCATGCTCTCATACATGAAGTTTGAGCGTCCCTGAATATGGCTGTGTCCCGTGAGAACAAGGTCAACATCAAATGTATCAAAAATCGGAGTAAATACTGCGTTGAGAAGAATCTGAGTTTCTGCACTGAACGCACAGAACGCAGGGCCGAAAAGCGCCTGATGCATGACGCCGATTCGCCATTTTGCGTCGGGATTTTTCTCAACCGCTTCTTTTGCCATTGCCATGTGGTCGGCAGCGGATGCCGAACATGCATCAAAAACAAGGTAGAGAACATCGCCGTAACGGAACCAGAAATCTCGGTCAAGTCCTTCAAAATATTTACCGAAATACTCATTGGGCATATTGGTGTAATAATTATAGGTCATGCCTTTTTTATCGTGGTTGCCGATTGCAAGAGCCATCGGCAGACCGCGCACGCCCTGAGGCATGAGCAATGTTTGCCATTCCGCAGCAGTCTGACCGGTCGAAGTGTTATCGCCGGGCGACACCATATAACTGATATCGGGGTTTTCTTTAAGCGCTTCCGCAAGAACATTATTCCATGTTTTTCCGTTAAAAGACTGCACCTTGGAATCTTCAGTCTGACCGCCGATCTGAATATCACCGATAACAAGCGCCTTGTGGTCGTCGAACGACTTGGTTTCATATTTATATGCTTTGCTCCAGCCGTTGTCGCCATACCACTGATAATAATATGTTGTGTTTTCTTCAAGACCATTCATTATAACTCGGCAGACAACCTGATTTTCGGTTTCCGCCTCTGTTGTTTTACCTGCATAAACGGCAGCATCTGTCATTGCGGAATTTTTTGCAAGGCGGACTTTCGGATTGGCGGTATCTTTATCCGCATGCCAGCAAAGGCTGACCTCACCTTCATCCGCACCGACACAAAGCATGGGCAATGTGTTTTCGTCGCAGAGCGACTCATAAAGATTATCCCACTCCGAGTCAGAAAGTTTTGGTGCATCAAATGCAGCGTTTGATGACATGAGCAGTGCCTGCATGAGCATAATCATCGCCATGATGAGCGAAAGAATTTTGAGAGTGCGTTTCATTTTATCTCCTCCTTAATTCACTTTGATTTAAATATATCACATTAGTTTAATTTGGTAAAGTGTTTTTTATAAGGGTTTTGATAACTTTTAAACTGAAACGGTCAATATAAACATATACCTCATCACTGCCATACCTGCAAACTGCAAGATAACAAACTTTTTCTCTGCCGTTAATCTCCTCAAAACAAACAAAAACATTCTCAAGTGCAAGGTTCGAAGGCAAAACCCCGCTTATATCAGGTATTTCATCAGTTGAGTAAATATCATAGCGGAAATTCTTTATATAATCCGAAGCATCAAAAAAACTTATACCGCCGCTTGAAAGACAAACCTCAATTTGAACCGAAGCGTTCATCAACAGCACACCGTTAATCTCAGGAACGAACAGAAAACAGGCAGTAAACTCTCCTGTTTCGCTGCCCATTACTTTCATGTTTTTATATCCGTAGCGGCTTAGGAAATCTTCCGCTTTTAAAAGTGCATCGTCATATGAATAGATTCTTTCTGCACTCGGTCCTGGGCTTATAACCCTGCACAAAACACCGCCCGATTTGCAGATATCAATCGCCGTATCACCATGAGTAAAAGAATAAACCTCAAAACTATTTTCGCTTTTATTCACATTTTCTCGCCACAGCACAGCATCAATACCGATTATTTCACTTGCCTTCTGTTTTGCTTTTTCAGCCGAAATTGTTTCCTTTCCGTTAAGAAATTCGCAATTTGAAACAGTCGCCTGTGCCGATGCGGCAAGCGCAAAAATCTCATCCTCGCTGCCGTTTGAATAATCAAGATAATTCTCAAAATAAGGCTGTTTGTTTCGTGCGTAAGGGCTGCCATATTCACTGAGAGAATATGCTCCGCCCAATATCGCAGCCGTAATATCGCTCAGATGATAATACACTTCCTCCGCATAATCGGAGAATTTTGCCGCAGTTTCACGGGCGATATCATCCCCTGAAAAACTTTGCGAAAAATCATAAACAGTTTTCAGAAAGTGGCTGATATTAACGGTTTTTTCGCTGTTAAAACAGCCTGCGCTGCCGAGAGCGCCTACAGCACGCGCACTGACATAATATGAACTGTCCGCAACGGATTCACCCGATGAAACGGCAAGCAGACTCAATCCGCCGCTGAGTTCATGCATATATTCGCAAAGAGAATTAAGTCCTTCAAAACGCACTTTTTCAAGTGTATCTTCATACGATGCTTTTGCACTGCGTGAAAAATTGCCGGCAACAGCAAATACAACACAAACTGCGATCAGATAAGAAACCGTCCGTATAAACTTTCTTCTTTTTACAGCCATAAAAAAACACCCTGCTTTCACTATAAAGTGTGCAGAGTGATTTTATTTTTATTCGTGGAAAATTATTTAACAATAAGGCTTTCACCTGTCATCTGCGCAGGCTGCTCAATGCCCATGATATCAAGCATTGTGGGAGCGATATCGCAGAGTTTGCCGCCGTTTTCCTTAAGTTTGCAATCGTGACCGACTACAACAAAAGGAACAGGATTTGTTGTGTGAGCGGTGAAAGGTGAACCGTCGGGCTCATACATCTTATCAGCATTGCCGTGGTCAGCAGTGATAAGCATTACGCCGCCCTTTGCAGAAACAGCATCGCAGATTTTGCCGACGCAGGTATCAACCGCTTCAACAGCAGCAACAGCAGCATCAAACACACCTGTATGACCAACCATGTCACAGTTAGCGTAGTTGAGAATAATTACATCGTATTTCTCCGTATCAATTGCCTCAACAAGTTTATCGGTTACCTCATATGCGCTCATTTCGGGCTGAAGGTCATAGGTAGCAACTGCAGGTGACTTAACAAGGATTCTGTCCTCACCTTCATACTGCTTTTCAACACCGCCGTTGAAGAAGAATGTTACATGAGCATACTTCTCGGTTTCGGCAATTCTGAGTTGTGTCATGCCCTTTGCCGAAAGATATTCACCGAATGTGTTATCAAGTGTCTGGGGTTTGAATGCAACATGAACATTGGGCATTGTTGCATCATACTGTGTCATACATACATAGTAGAGATTCTTAATCTGCTCGCGCTCAAATCCGCTGAATTCGCCGTCAACAAATGCTCTTGTGATTTCTCTTGCTCTGTCGGGGCGGAAGTTGAAGAATACAACCGAGTCATTATCCGAAACAGGCTGTGCATCCTTTGATACAGCGGGAACGATGAATTCATCGGTAACTTCGTTCTTATATGATTCTTCCATCATTTCGCAGCCGCAGTCAAACTTTACACCCTCGCACTTTGTCATTGCATCGTATGCCTTAACAACGCGCTCCCAACGGTTATCTCTGTCCATTGCATAATATCTGCCGATGATTGTTGCAATCTTACCAACACCTATTTCCGCAAGGTTTTTATAAAGGTCAGCAATAAAATCCTTACCTGAGGTAGGAGGCACATCTCTGCCGTCCATAAGGCAATGAACAAAAACATTTTCAACGCCCATTTTCTTTGCCATCTTAACGATGCCGTAAAGATGAGTGTTGTGGCTGTGAACGCCGCCGTCTGAAAGCAGACCCATAAGGTGAAGAGCCGAATTATTCTTTTTGCAGTTTTCCATTGCGCCGACAAGTGCTTCATTCTCAAAGAAATCGCCGTCATTGATTGACTTTGTGATTCTTGTGAGTTCCTGATAAACAACACGGCCTGCACCGATATTTGTGTGACCAACCTCGCTGTTACCCATCTGGCCGTCAGGCAGACCTACATCCATGCCCGATGCGCCAATATATGTCATGGGGTTTTCAGCCATAATTTTGTCAAGATTTGGAGTTTTGGCGGCAACGATTGCGTTGCCGTAATCGCTGTCATTTCTGCCGAAACCGTCCATGATGCAAAGAAGAACGGGTTTTTTGCTCATAATCTATTTTCCTTTCATCAAATGCAGGGGTCGAAACCCGACCCCTGCAATCATCGTTTTTTATTTAGATGCTGCTTCAACAATCTTTGCAAACTTCTCTGCAACAAGTGATGCGCCGCCGATAAGACCGCCGTCAACATCATACTGAGCAAGAAGTTCAGCAGCGTTAGCATCGTTCATTGAACCGCCGTACTGAATAACAAACTTATCTGCTGCATCCTTTGTGTAAAGTTCAGCGATAAGAGCACGGATGATAGCGCAAACTTCGTTTGCCTGCTCGGGAGTAGCGGTAAGACCTGTACCGATAGCCCAAACGGGTTCATAAGCGATGATAATGTTTGCAAGTTCTGCTTCAGAAACACCTGAAAGAGCAACTTTTGTCTGCTTTCTTACAACTTCAGCGGTTATGCCGAGTTCTCTTTCTGCAAGAACTTCGCCAACGCAGAGGATAACCTTAAGACCTGCGTTAAGAGCGGCTCTTACTCTGTCACGAACTGTTTCGTCTGTTTCGCCGAAATACTGTCTGCGCTCTGAGTGACCGATGATAACATAGGGAACACCTGCTGCCTTAAGCATTTCTGCTGAAACTTCGCCTGTGAAAGCGCCTTTTTCTGCCCAGTGGCAGTTTTCAGCACCGATTTTAATGTTTGAGCCTGCTGCTGCATCCATAGCGGCATAGAGGTCGATATAGGGAGCGCAGATAACAACGTCACAGTCAGCGCCTGCAACGAGAGGCTTCATTGCTTCAATAAGAGCCTTTGTCTGCTCGGGATTATTGTTCATTTTCCAGTTGCCTGCAATAACAGGTCTGCGGAGTGATTTATCCATAATATTTTACTTCCTTACAAAATTATTAGTTTAAAGAATGATAATGGAATTTTGGATGAAATTTGATTTTTGCACCGAGGGACGCGTATTAGTATACGTGACCGAGGGAGAAAAGTAAATTTCGCCAAAATTACTTATCATTTACTGCTTCGATGCCGGGGAGAGCCTTACCCTCGAGGAATTCGAGTGATGCGCCGCCGCCAGTTGAGATATGAGTCATCTTGTCGCCGAAGCCGAGAGTGTTAACTGCTGCTGCTGAGTCGCCGCCGCCGATGATTGTAACAGCGTCTGTTTCAGCAAGTGCCTTTGCAACTGCGATTGTGCCTGCTGCAAGAGTGGGGTTTTCGAAAACGCCCATGGGACCGTTCCATACAACTGTCTTTGCGCTCTTAACTGCTGCTGCATAGAGTTCTGCTGTCTTGGGACCGATATCAAGACCTTCCATATCTGCAGGAATCTTGTCTGCATCATAAACAACAGTGTCAATGGGAGCGTCGATGGGGTTGGGAAAGCCTGCTGCAGCAACAACATCAATGGGAAGAAGAATCTTAACGCCCTTTGCCTCTGCCTTTGCAAGCATATCCTTGCAGTAGTCAATCTTGCTCTCATCAAGGAGTGAGTTACCTACACCGTAGCCCTGAGCAGCAAGGAATGTGTAAGCCATACCGCCGCCGATAATAAGTGTATCTGCTTTATTAAGAAGGTTTTCGATAACGTTGAGTTTGTCAGCAACTTTTGCGCCGCCGAGAATTGTAACGAAGGGTCTTTCGGGATCTTCAACAGCGTTGCCGAGATATTTGAGTTCCTTACCCATAAGGTAACCTACTGCTGCTTCTTCAACATATGCTGTTACGCCGACTGTTGAGCAGTGTGCTCTGTGAGCAGCACCAAAGGCATCGTTAACATACATTTCGCAAAGGCTTGCAAGATCCTTTGAGAATGCTTCGCCGTTCTTTGTTTCTTCTGCACGGAAACGAGTGTTTTCAAGAAGAACTACATCGCCGTCATTCATAGCAGCAACAGCAGCCTTTGCGTTTTCACCTACAACTGTATCGTCTGCAGCAAAAACAACTTCCTTGCCGAGTTTTTCACTGAGTCTTTTTGCTACGGGAGCAAGTGAGAACTTTGCTTCGGGACCGTTCTTGGGTTTGCCGAGGTGTGAGCAAAGGATAACCTTTGCACCGTCATTTATAAGTTTCTGAATTGTGGGAAGAGCAGCGTTGATTCTGTTTTCATCTGTGATAACGCCTTCCTTGAGAGGAACGTTGAAATCGCAGCGAACAAGCACTTTCTTGCCCTTTGCATTGATGTCGTCAACTGTTTTTTTGTTAAGTAAGCTCATTTTTGTCAATCCTTTCGATATTTTAGTAGGAACATACTTTACCAATTATTTATTTTATATTATTATGTCAAATATTTCAAGTATTATTTATCGGCAAAACGCCGAATATAAAGCGGTTTTATCGCAATTTTTCATCTTGACTTTACAATGGGTTTTTGGTAGAATAGTCAAAGTTGAATATGCCTCCTTAGTTAAATGGATATAAGAACCTCTCGTGCGTTACACTCGAGAACCTTGTTACTCGCTTTGCTCGTAATAACAGGCGCAATTTTAAAACATCTAAATTTAATATTTGCCTCCTTAGTTAAATGGATATAACAGGCCCCTCCTAAGGGTCAGTTGTGAGTTCGATTCTCGCAGGGGGTGCCATGCTCCGATGATTTTTCATCGGAGTTTTTTGTTAATGGATATAAGAACCTGATGCTGGCGCATCAGAACCTTGTTACTCGCTTTGCTCGTAATAAGAACTTGTCGCTCCGCTCCAAAACCTTGTTACTCGCTTTGCTCGTAATATACATTGGCCCCTCCTAAGGGTCAGTTGTGAGTTCGATTCTCGCAGGGGGTGCCATGCTCCGATGATTTTTTATCGGAGTTTTTTATTTACAACCCTGTACCAGCATATTAAAATCTTGATTTTTGTTCTTCTGCATGATAACATATTTCCATAAAATCACGGAGGTTTTGTCATGAATATTTTGAAAACGGCGCTCGCATTATTACTCTCACTATTTATGTTTATATCGAACGAAATCACATCCTATTTCCCCGGTGTTGTTCCTGAGCCAAAAAGCGAGACGGAACTCCTCAAAATGGCTGACCTTTTTGAAAGTTATCCCCTTGCCGATGAAATCGTTGTTGTCAGCACATCCGGAATCTCAAAAGACGAGCGTGCGGCAATACAGTGCCTGCAAGGTCTGGTAGCAAGAACAGAGGCTTCAATATTCATAAACTACGGTCAGGATGCAGAAACCGAACTCACCGACCTGAAAAAATCAGGTTGCACTCTCCTTTACACTGATGAAAACGGCAACAACTGGACTCTCAGCAATCTCATTCCTCGTTATGCATCCCATATTAAAGACTACAGTTATGTTCTTTTCACCGATGCCGATACTCACGGTCAGATAAACACTGCATTCAACACTGCCTCGCTATATGGATGGCTTGCCGTTCCCTCATCAAGCGAAAATATCGTAATCGGACTCGGCATGAAAAAAGCAGAAGATTACACCGATGATGAAATCAACTTTGTCTTTGAACGCGAATTTTACGAGAAACATAAAGACTTTTTCAGAAAAGATGCTCTCGTTCATCTTTATTCCTATGCCTCCGGGCTTCGCGACTTTGCCGTTCAACAAAAAATCTTTATCACTTATGTAGAAGATGAGGACATAATTGCACGTTCTTTCCGCGATAAAATATTCAGCGACCTTGAACCTGCATCAATCATTCTCGGATGGTGTCAGTATGAGGTTAAATTCACCGAATCTGTTTCATCGTTCGGTCATTATGTTATCCCCTCAGACCACAGTTTTAACATGAGTCTGCTGAACTGCTGCGATTACGGCAAACAAAACCTTGGCAGTAATACTGAATCTCCCAAACTTGATCAGACAAAACACTATATAGCAATCGTTTACAGTGACGGTGACAATGCCCAATGGATTTCCAACGGTTACAGAGAATTCCACACATGGCAATCTTACGGTATTGACATCCCTGTTACATGGACTTTTGCCCCGATGATGAATGAGTTTTCACCCTCTGCGCTAAAAAAAGCAAAAGAAAACGTCGGCAACGGATCGTTTATTACAGGTCCATCCGGCGCGGGTTATGCGAGAATCACCAAAATGTCCGCAAAAGAACTTGAATCCTTTTCGGATCTGACTGCTGCGGCAATGCTCAAAACAGGCTTAACAACAATAACCTTGCTTGATGAGCCTCTCGGAGCACGCGAAAACAGTTTTTCAAAAAAACTTGACTATTTTTCAAGATATGACAACATAAACGGCGGCATTATTCAAATTGACCCCGAAAGATATGCAGGCGGTCAGGGCAAAGTTTATTTTTCAAACGAAAAACCCTTTGTCAGCGTAAAACATTCACTGTGGCATCCGAGCGGAAATGAAAACGAGGTTACTCAGGAATGGCTGTATGAGCAGGCTCAAATAGTTAACAACTATCCTGCCGATATAAATTCAATAAACGGATATTCCGTTATCAACGTGCATCCCTGGACGGTAGGTCCGGATGACCTTAGATACTTTGTGAGTTGCCTTGACAGCAATGTGGTTGTAATTTCTGCCAACGAACTGATTGCTGCCGTAACCGAAAATGTTCCGCACAATAATGCATCACCCAATTAAACAAAACACAAACCCGTACACAATCGTGTACGGGTTAACTTTATTTTTCGGGTGAAATTGTTTTATTGTTTTCAAAACTTACTGTGTAAGCATCTTGTGGCAAGCCTTCTCTGGCAGGATAATCGGTTGAGATTATCTGCGCTCCGCACGCAAAAGCAAGAGTGCGTCTTTCTTCCGTTACGGATGTAAATTTATCCGCTCTTGTGCGTACAACAAAATTCTGCTCTGTTATGAAAGAAGTTTTGCATTCCTCGGGAGTGTTTATGAGAAGGATCGATGCACAGTCACGGTCTGCATCTTCCTTTTCAAGCATCGGAAACATTGCCTGTGATTTGAGGGATTGATCAAGTTTTATATATTTTTCGGTTGTCTTGCAGTCGTGGAGAAGAATAAGCACTTTGCCGAGCATATCCTGAACCTTACACCAATCATCCGCTCTTCTCATTTCACCGAAACTGCCGTAATCACGCAGCATATCCGCAGGCGTAAAGAGTTTATCACCAAGACCCTTTCTGAGAAGCGCATCAAAATCCTTTGCATAGTCAACATTTAATGCTTTGAGATTTTTCATGGGAATAAACGATTCCTTAGGCTCAATTATAATTGTTATGGGCAGATGATCGGGATTGTTATCCGACCACATGGCAATTTCCTTAAGTGTCAGTTCAAAATCATAGCACGAGGTTGTCATCTGAATCTGAGGCGCATGCATACAGGTAAACGAAACATCACCTTTCTTATCAAAAACCTCAATGTCAAGTTCAAGGCTGTAAATACCCGAATTAAGTTGCTCTGTAACGGTAGGGCTGATAAAATCTGCCTTGTTGCCTGCAACCAATCCGAAAGTAAGATCAGAAAGATTACGGTAGAGATTTTTAAGTTCTTCCACCGATTCGGTCTGATAACTGTTATGGGTTGCGATATAACGGAGTTCGTTGAATTTTATTCCGTTTTTAAGTTCTTCTTTCAAATCTCCGTTGAAAAATTCACTCTGGTCAACAGGCTCAATTTCTCCGTTTTCATACGCTGTTTCAAGAGCGGCAATGCGCTCAACCTGCTCGTTAATTTCAGTTTCAAGCCTTTCCGCACCGACAGAAGGTAATGAAAAGAACAGAACGAGCGTTGAAATCACAAGCGGTATAAATTTTACTATGTATTTAATTACCGACATTTCCATTTCTCCTTTAAATAACTTCAAGTTACTCTAACATAAACAGCAAAAAAATGCAACAAAAAAAATCAGAGTCGGTGCTGTTACCGACCCTGATACTGTTAATCAAAATACAAAAGCAAGAAGTATAAATACTATCCAAAGAACAGTTGTTATGCAATACTTTTCAAGATATGCGCCTGCATAAGTTACAACCGTAGGAATAAAGGCAAATATTCTGCCGACTGCGTTGCCTTTTTTCTGCGAATAAAGCAAATCATAAAGATTCATTGCATCTTCAACCAGCGGAAACACATTGCAAAGCATGGATGCTCCGACATATGTCATAAGAACATACATCACAAAAAGTGCAACCGAATCATAAGGAGTAATTCCCATATAATAAAGATTTACAAAACCCGCAAGGAAAATCCATATGCCGATATTAAAGTTCATAAAAGCAGGACCCGTTGACATAAGGTATGCCGAAAATCCGCCCTTGGGCAGCACATGTTCAACATGACCGCACGCTTCATCTATTCTGAGATAACCGGGCACTTCAACCGGCAAACCAAGAATTTTGCAGGTCAGATGCTCCCAAAAGCCTTTGATATAGGCACCGGGGAAAGTCAGGATTTTTGATGCTATATAAAGAGCCGTCATGCCAAATCACACTCTCCTTCCGTAAGAACTTGCTCAATTGTCTTTTCTCCGTTAACAATTGCTTCAACATTATCCGGAAGAGTTCCTTCCTTGAATGTTTCCAAAACGCCTGCAACCTCTTCTGCAATTTCCTCTGTCATCTGATCGCTTTCGCTGAGCAGTTTGGCAGTAAGATAAACTGCACCGTAAAACTTGGGGTCATCAAGAGTGCTTGCATCCTGAGTATAGTAATACATATAGTAAGCATTGTTATATGCATTCATCATAGTGTTGAATGCCGTAATGTAATCTCCTTCAAGCAAACTAAGCAAAGCAGACTGACGGCCAAGTTCGGGAACATTTTCATATTCCTGCATGGCCTCTGTGCAAAGCGCACTTGCTTTTTCGATTTCCCCTGTGCTGCGCAAGAAAATTACCTCAAGCAGATAAGCCGAATCCATACCCTCGTTTTTGGTTTTGAAATCCTCAACCGTGCTGCGTGCGGCATCAACATCGCCCGACTTAAGCAGGATATCCGTTTTAAGTGAATACGCATCATACTTTGATGCATCTGCATCAATGATTTTATCGAGGTATTCTATCGCTTCTTCACTTCTGCCTGCCTGACAAAGAGTATCTGCAAGTGGCTGATAATAAAGCCAGCCATAGTCATCGCCCGTTGCAAGGCATGATTTCTCAAGGTCTTTAAGAAGTTCAACCTGACCGTTCGCATCAATGCCAAGTTCGGCGGCAACGGCAAACTTATAGAAATCAATATAGAGGTCAGTCATACCCTCTGTTCCTCTGAGCGCATCAAGTTCGGCAAAAATTGCTTCGGCATCAGCACCTTCGGCAAAAGTTTTATCAAGGATTTCACCCATCGCCATATACGAATCATAATGTTCCTGATAGATACGTGAATATTCCTTCATAAACGGAGCATCCAGATGCTCTGCGCCAATCAGATTCTGAGCGGCATAATATGCATCAATTGGGCTTGTATAATTTGCAATACTGTCAACGATTCTTTTGTTAACGCCCATACCGATTTTTGTGTAATCAGATTCCATGCCAAGAATCGAATTGATTTCGTCAGCAACGGCAGAAACCTGACTGTATTCATTATAAGCGGCATACCAGCGCTTGTCTTTTGCACATATATCGCCTTTTATTACCTGAAAGGCAGGCGCGCTTGAAAGCGCAACGAGCACAACGGCAAAAACGCTGAATCCGAGTGCCCACAAACCTGAAAGCCATGCAAGCAAAGGTATTTTGCGCTTAAGCATTTTTGTTTCGCATTCTATGCAATAATTTCCGCCTTCGGCAACCTCATTCTCTCCGCAAGCAGAACAAATAACAATATCCTCAGAATTCTCTTCAGAAGATTCTTCTCCGATTCCTTCATCGGATTCCTCTGCGTTTTCGCTTTCAGCCTGAGGTTCTTCTTCTGCCGTTTCGTCTGATGAGATTTCTTCCTGCGAAGCATCTTCAGCAGGTTCTTCTTCAAGTTCTGCGGCAGTTTCTTCCTCAGCGGTATCATCCGCTGCATCATCAACGGTTTCGGTTACCTCTTCCGCTTGTTCAACCGTTTCATCAATTTCTTCTTCGGGGATGCCGTTTAAAGTTTCCTTATCCAAACGCTTTTCCTCCTTTATATCATATAGGAGTGTATTGTATCATTTTTTTTTTGAAATTTCAATATCAAGAAAATAATTTACACTTTGTTTACGGTTTGATTTTTGTGTATACATTCCGATACTTTTATGATATAATAGTTAAAGTACGAATAGAATTTACCACGGAGGTGCTTTATGAAAGAAATAAACATCAGAGATATCGGCAAAAGCCCCGTTGAACTTATTGCAGACGGCTGGGGTCTTGTCACCGCAGGCAACAGCGAAAAATTCAATACCATGACTGTCAGTTGGGGCGCTGTAGGCGAAATATGGGGCAAAGATGCCGCATTCATTTTTATCCGTCCGCAGAGATACACTTATGAATTCACCGAAAAAGAGGATATTTTCACAATCTCATTCTACGGCAGCGAATATAAAGATGCTCTGCGCCTTTGCGGCTCAAAAAGCGGCAGAGATATTGATAAGGCGATGGCGTGCGGGCTGACTCCCGTTTTCACTGACGGCGGAGTAACTTTTGAACAGGCTGAATACACAATCGTTTGCCGCAAAATGGCTGCGCAGTTTATTGACCCTGCAGGCTTTGTTGATGCTTCGGTTGAAAACAACTATGCCAACAAGGATTACCACAAAATGTATATCGGTGAAATAATAAAAGTTTACAAAAAATAGTACAAAAGCGCCCTTGCGGCGCTTTTTGAATTTTTTCAGAAACAATGTCACATTTTCCGCTTTTGTTTCGTTTATATAGTGAAAGCACTTCGGAGGTGATTTTTATGAAAAAGAAAAAACTGATTTTCATAATCCTAATCGCCGCCGTAATTCCGTTTTTAATACAGGCAGGTGCAAATATTTATTTTCAAGTTTCCGAAATGTTTGAACCTGCGCCGGCACTCAGACCGATGATTTGCTATAACGAAAGGCTTCTTTGTGATGTGAAACCCGTCAGAATTGAAATTGACGGTTCTTTTAAATATCTCGGCTCGGTTAATTCTTCTGTGCCGCACTCACAAAAGCCACAGAATAACTTTGAGTCAAACTATGACTGTATCGGCGCAGAAATTTACGGAAATGCAACCGACGAGATTTATCTGAAACTGCCGAACGGTACAGTATTACTTATGGAATATTTAAAATAAAAGGGGGCGGTTGCTTGCCGCTGAAAAGAATAAAGATCCCGCCGGATCCTCAGCGTGCTGTTGAAGAATACGGCAACAGCCTTTACAGACTTTGCACAGTAATGCTGCAAAATCGTGAGGATGCACAGGATGCCGTTCAGGAATGCTTCTTGCGTTACATAACAAAAGCGCCCGATTTCACAGACTTTGAGCACGAAAAAGCATGGTTGATACGGGTTGCTTCAAACATATGCAAAGACATGCTGCGCTGGCGTAAACATTCAAGTTTTTTAAGCCTTGATGAAATCCGCAACATAAGTTCGAGCGAGGATAATGCGCAAATCCTCGGTCTGCTTGTTTCACTTGAAGAAAAATACAGAATAATAATTCACCTGTACTATGTTGAGGGTTATAAAACGGATGAACTCTCGGCTATGCTCGGCATATCCTCTGCAACAGTCAGAAAACGTTTGCAGCGCGGCAGAGACATGCTTCGTGAAATCTATGAAAAGGAGGCGATGTGACTGTGGATTTTGAAAAAATAAAGCCTGCCGTTGAAGAAATCAGTCTCAGCGACAGCCAGAAAAAAGATATTTTGAACGCCTGCACAGGCAAAAAAAGAAAATTCAATTATAAACCGCTCGCAGCGGTTGCGGCGGCTGCCGTTATTATCATCGCACTCGCTTCTCCGGGCTTTTTGCTCAAAGCATCTTCACCCGACAGCGCCGCCAACGAAAAAGCAGACGATGTTAACAATGAATTCTTTTTATATTCGTCAGATACGGAAGCCGATTCCATTGCGGGAAACGGCTCGGACAGTCTTTCGTCTCAATCACAATATCCACCCGAGGTATTTGAAGCAACAGGTTTCAACAAAATATATTCGGTAATTCCATTTGAATTCACACTGCTTGTTGATGAACTTGAATATACCCGGTGGAAATCATCTGTTTCCGCAGACGGCGGCATGGCAATAATGCAGTTTGTCATGTATTTCAATATATCGCGCGAAGATTTTGACCGCACAAATACCTCTTGCGGAAATCTCTTTGACAGTGAATTAATATACTCTTTTGACCGCGAAATTATTGACAGTTATTATTCGGTAAAATAAAAACCGCCCTCTTTATGAGGGCGGAAAAATCAAATTATTCAACTAATGTGAAGCCCAAGCCAATCGTCGCTTCACTGCTGTATATTTTATATACTTCATCATAAGTTGATTCCGGATATTCATCAAGTCTTACAACAACCATCTGCGTATCCTTATCGTGATCAACAACAGTTACACTGTCTCTGTTTTTCTCGGATTCATATACTGCTCTGTAGTTCTCATAAGTATCAAAGAAATAATATACAAAATGGTTTTCGAATTCACCTTTTTTGTTAAACTCAAACTTCAAATACTTTCTACCGAGAGCGTAATTGGATTTTACAACAATTTGAGTTTTAGGATTTGTTTTGCCGACTTTTTCAATATACTCGTCAATTTCCGCATTAACTTCGGATGCTTTTTCCGCTTCCTTTGCTGCTTTTTTCGACTGCTCTTCTTCTATTTTATTCAAATTTGCCTGATAATCGTTAGCATCATACGGCTCGGATTCACCGTTATTCTTATTTACCTTACATGCCGAAAGAGAAAGAATTGTTGCCAAAGCAAGCAATATCGCAATTATTTTCTTCATGTAAACTCCTCCTGAAAAATTATTTTATACTATATTTGTGGCACAATTTTTCAAAAAAGTCAATAGGTTTGAAGAAATTTTACATTTCTGCAAATCAAATATAACATTCACAAAAAGAAAGGTTGATGAACAATGAAAAAATTAATTGCACTTTTACTTTGTGCTGTCCTTGCCCTTACGCTTATTTCATGCAGCAAATCAGCGGATAATCTTGCCGATGCGGAAGCAGGCAACGCTGCTGATTTTCAGTATTATGCAAATACCTCGGGGGCTGTAACCGAATCCTACAAAGCAGATACCGATGCTGCCGCCGGAAGTTCCGCAACACAGAACGAAAAAGTCATTAAAACCGTTGAACTTTCAGTTGAAACCAAAGAATATGACACTTATGTTTCCGCTCTCAGTTCCGGCGTTAACAGTCTGGGAGGATATATTGAAACTTCAACCGCAGACTTTGGCAACGGTTACAGTTCGAACCGCTATGCAAACTATACGGTAAGAATTCCTTCCGACAAACTTGATGAATTCTTAACCGCCGCCGGAGAAAACGGCACAATCACAAGAAAGACCGAAAACCAGCAGAATGTTACCCTTGAATATGTTGACCTTGAAAGCAGAATAGAGGCATATAAAACAGAAAAAGTAACTCTCACAAATTTGCTTGAAAAAGCCGCATCCCTTGAAAACGTGCTTGCAATTCAGGAAAGGCTTTCTGAAGTCAATTATCAGATTGAAACATACACATCTCAACTCAAAGTTCTTGAAAACAGGGTAAGTTACAGCACTGTTACGCTGAGAATTTATGAAGTTGAGCGTGTTACTGAAACCGAACCCACTGTATGGTCGCGCATCAAAAATACTTTTGCAGATAACCTTGACGACCTTGTGGAATGGTTTAAAGATGTTGTGGTAGGATTTGTCGGCGGTCTGCCTATACTTATTCCTTTGTGTGCAGTAATTGCCGCTGCAGCCCTTATTATTCGAAGAACAATCAAAAAACGAAAAGCAAAAAGAAACATGAACTGATTTACTGAACGGGCAGCGCAAGTTGCCCGTTTTTTATATTTATTTCAATTATATTAAATTTATTATATTTCCTAAAAAGAAAATATAATTATTATCTTTTTGTTATCATATAATTTGGAATAATATAAAACAGAAACGGAGCGAGTATTTTGGCAAAAACTCTCGTTTTAACCGAAAAGCCGTCTGTCGCAAGAGATATAGCACGGGTTCTTGGCTGCAAAAAGAACGGCAACGGCTGCATAATCGGCGATAAATATATAATCACGTGGGCTCTCGGCCACCTTGTCACACTTGCTGACCCCGAAGCATATGACAACAAATACAAAACATGGCGCATGGAAGATTTGCCCATGCTTCCCAAATATATGAAACTTGTTGTTATCGGTCAGACATCCAAACAGTTCAAAGCGGTGAGCGCACTTCTCGGCAGCAATGAAGTTGACAAAGTAGTTATTGCAACCGATGCAGGCCGTGAAGGCGAACTTGTTGCACGTTGGATAATTCAGAAAGCAAACTGCAAAAAGCCCATGCTTCGCCTTTGGATATCTTCACAAACAGATAAAGCAATCAGAGAAGGGTTTGCATCCCTCAAACCTGCATCGCAATACGACAATCTATACCGCAGTGCGCAGTGCAGGGCGGAGGCGGACTGGCTTATCGGTCTTAACGTAAGCCGTGCGCTCACCTGTAAACACAATGCTCAACTCTCCGCCGGCAGGGTACAGACTCCTACTCTTGCCATGATTGTCAAGCGTGAAGAAGAAATTTTGAAATTCAGACCGAAAGATTATTTTACTGTCAAAGCAGATTTTGACGGTTTTTCAGCAATATATAAAGACAGCCGCAATCAGGCAAGATTCTTCGATGCAGGTGCTGCTCAGGCGGTTGCCGACGATGTTAAAGGTAAAAAAGGTGTTATATCAGAGGTTAAAAAAGTTTACAGATTCAAAGCACCTCCCGCCGCTTATGACCTTACCGAACTGCAGCGTGACGCAAACAAAAAATACGGCTATTCCGCAAAGCAGACGCTCTCGCTCATGCAAAGCCTTTACGAAACACATAAACTGCTCACATATCCCAGAACGGATTCGCGCTATATTACAAAGGATGTTGCCGCAACTCTTTCCGAAAGGCTCAAGGCAATCGCAATCGGGCCATATAAAGATGCGGCGAATACGGTTTTGCGTTCAAAACCGATTCAGACAAAATATATTGTCAACGATGTAAAAGTCACCGACCATCACGCCATAATTCCAACCGAACAATATGTTGACCTCAACAAACTTTCAAGGGAAGAGCGCCATATATATGACCTTGTTGTGCGCCGTTTCCTTGCTGTTCTGAGTTCACCTTTTGAATATGATGAAATGCAGGTTACAATAACCGTCGGCAAGCATAAATTTTACACCAAAGGTCAGGCAGTCAAATCTGCAGGCTGGAAGGCTCTTTATGATTCATCACTTACCGACGATGACGATGAAAACGACGATATTGCATCTCAGTCTCTCCCCACACTCTCTCAGGGTGCACCCATAACAGCAAAAGGTGTCCGCCTTTGCGCCGGTAAAACCGCTCCTCCGTCAAGATACACTGAAGCAACCCTGCTCTCCGCAATGGAAAATCCCACTGGGCAGGTTGATGACGGTTCACTGAAAGATGCTCTTAAAACCGCAGGCGGTCTGGGCACTCCTGCAACAAGAGCGGATATAATCGAAAAACTCTTTGACTCTTTCTGCGTTGAGCGCAAAGGCAAGGAGATTTTCCCAACCTCGAAAGGCAAGCAACTTATAGATATCGTACCGCCCGACCTTAAATCCGCCGAACTTACCGCAAGGTGGGAACAGCGTCTTTCACTGATTGCAAAAGGAAATGCGGACAGTAAAAAATTCATTGAAGAAATGCGTGTTTACGCAAGTTCACTCGTAAACTCCGTCAAATCAAGCGAATCAAAATATAAACACGATAACATGACCCGTGAGGCATGCCCCGAATGCGGTAAATATCTGCTCGAAGTCAACGGCAAAAAAGGCAAAATGCTTGTTTGTCAGGACAGGGAATGCGGATACCGCAAGAGCATCTCTGTTATAACAAATGCTCGCTGCCCCGAATGCCATAAAAAACTGGAAATGCGCGGAGAAGGCGATAAAAAATCCTTCTTCTGCGTTTGCGGATACAGAGAGAAACTCTCTGATTTTGAAAAGAGAAAAGAAAGTGCAGGCGCCGGCAAAAGAGACGTTGCAAAATACATGCAGCAACAGTCAAAGCAAAAAACTTCAAACAATCCCCTTGCCGACCAACTTGCAAAATGGATGGAGGAAAACAAATGAAGCGTTTCCTTTCCCTGATTGTCGCGGTTGCTCTGATTTTTTCACTTTCGTCATGTTCAGGCGGTGATAACAAGGCGATATCCTACAGCCTTAGTGCTTCACCGTCAACGCTTGACCCTCAGTATGCAACCGACACCGGCTCACACATTATCATTAACAACTCTTTTGAGGGACTTGTTCGCCTTTCTGCAGATGGTGAAGTTATCCCCGGAATTGCCGAAAGTTGGAGCATTTCCTCCGACGGGTTAACTTACACCTTTAACCTTAAACCCAAGACCGAATGGTATTGTCCGTCATCGCTCAAGCGTGAATTCGGTGAGGAATTCTACAACAAATTCTCAACCGAAAAAGTAACCGCAAAAGATTTTGTCTTTGCAATGCAAAGAGCAATATCGCCTGCAACGAATTCCCCGAGCGCACACCGCCTGTATGTTATTGAAAACGCAATAGAAGTTCACTCAGGCAAGGCAGATGTTTCCGCCCTCGGAGTAACTGCTCCGCAGGACAGCACGCTTATTATAAAACTCAGCGAGCCCTGTGCAGATTTTCTTAAAAGATTAACCGAAAGCGTATTTATGCCCTGTAACGAAGAATTCTTCAACGCAACAAACGGCAGATACGGTTTGACTCACAGGCACATTCTCTGCAACGGACCTTTCTATATAAGTGCATGGGACAAGGAAAGTTCTCTTTCCATCAGAAAAAACAAATATTATTCCGGTTCACAAGAGGTTATGCCGAGTTCGGTAAATTTTGATTTCAAATACAACGCACAAACCATATCGGATAAAATTTCTTCCGCAAATACATCCGCGGCTCTTTTGCCGCCTGATTGCGAGATGCCTGAAAACTCGGTTCTTATAAAAGAAAATCCAAACTCGGTATTCGGTTTTGTGTTTAACTGTTCCGATACATACCTCAAAAATACAAATCTTCGCCTTGCTCTGTGTAAATCAATTGACAGAAACCTTTTTGCTCAGGGAACAGAAAATGCTGTTCCCATGAGCGGCTTTGTTCCGCCGAGTTGTACTTACGGCAACAGCAGTTACCGTGACACGGTAGGTTCGCAAACTCCGCAAATCAACACAGATTATGCCGCGGCTGCATCCTGTTGGAAAAAAGCGCTGAATGAACTTGCAAAAGATAAAATATCTCTAACCGTTCTCTGCCCTGAATGGCTTGACACTTCCGTTCGCCGCCAATTGCAGATCTGGCAGCAAACGCTTGGTATAAATCTGGGTATAACTGTTGAAAACAAAACCCCTGCAGAAATTCAGTCGGCAGTAAATTCGGGAAACTATCAGATTGCCCTTGCAGGCATTGAATCTTCATACGACAGCGCAATTGATTTTCTTTCATCCTTCAAAGACGGCGGTGTTTTCCGTTTTTCGTCAGATGAATACGGTAAAATCATTAACCGTCTGCTCACCGTTGAAGATGAAAAAGAACTGCTCGGCGGCTGTTTTACCGCAGAAACCTACATTCTTCAGAATGCTGTATGCTATCCGCTTTACAACCGTTCAAGCCGCTTTGTTATGCATGAAGAAATTGAAGGCATAACCATAATCAACGCAGAAAGCAGTGTTTCATTTATCGGCGTTAAGAGGTTTGACTGATGAGAAGCAAAAAATCTTCCGTAATTTTTTCATGGGCATTGGTTGTTATCTGCATGGCTGTGATTTTCGGTTTCTCACATCAGACAGCCGGTGATTCACAGTCACTCAGCGACAGATTTGCGTTCCTTCTGAACCTTCCCTTTGGCAGTTTTATAGTGCGTAAGGGCGCTCATTTTCTTGAATTTGCAGGGCTTGCGGCGCTTATTTTCAATGCTCTGTTCCGCTCGTTCGGTCAGTTCCGCCCCGTTCTCTCGCTGGCGCTGACCGCAGTATATGCCGCAAGCGATGAGTTTCATCAACTTTTTGTTGACGGCAGAGCATGCCGACTTTTTGACTGGTTTGTTGACTGCGCAGGTGCGGCGAGCGCAATAATATTTCTGTATTTGATTATAATTATTTTCAAAAGTATAAAAAGGAGGCGTTTGCGTTGACTGAAAGTGAAAAAATTATGGTTGCAGGCTGTGCTGCAGGTGCGGCAGCAGCAACCGTTCCCGCTGTTTACGGTTTCATAAAAGCCACCGCAAGGCAACCCATTACCGACAAAGATTTTCTCCGAGTTGAAAACGGCGGCTTCGTTTCGGAATGCGGCGCACAAATCGCTCTCAGGGGCATTAATCTCAATGACGATTTGTTCTGGTTCAAAAAAGACGACCTCGATTCAAGTGCAAGGAGTTACGATGTTTTTGCAGCCCTTGAAAGCCGCTTCGGCAGATACGGCGCAAGGCAGATTGTGCAAAAATATAACGAAAGTTTCATAACTGCTTCAGATATCAAACGCATTGCAAAACTCGGCGCAAACTGCGTAAGAATCCCTCTGCGCTACCGCTATCTTTACAGCAAGGAAAACTGCAAGGGCGACATTGATTTTGAACGCCTTGATTTTCTTGTTGAAAAGTGCAAAAAATCAGGTCTTTATGTAATTCTGGAACTCCATTCCGCAAAAGGATTCCAGAACACAGATTCCGCCTGCGGCAAGAATGAAAAAAGTGTGCTTTTTGATTCATCAAAAGACGGTTTTGAAGCACGCAATGCTGCTGTAAGGCTCTGGACACAGGTTGCGGCACATTATAAAGATGAACCTGCCATTGCTGCCTATGACCTTCTCAACAGACCGCTGAATCGCATCGCAGATTGGGAGAATAAACTCGACACTCTCCATAAATTTTACAGAAGGCTCTATAAGGCAATCAGAAGCATTGACGATAATCACACCGTTATTATAGAGGCTGCAGGCGCACCCGACACATTGCCTTCGCCCGACAAATTCAAGGGCGAGAATGTTGCATACGGTCTTTATTCACATTTCCATACCACCTATGAAGTTCAGTCACTGCTCAACGGAATTCGTGAATTCAAAGAAAGCGGTATTCCGTTTGTCGTATGTAAACTCAGGGCTGAAGAAAACCTTGAGTCATCACTTTCCGCACTGAACGATAACGGAATCTCATGGCTTACAGGCGATTTCAAGGGTGAGGGACTTAAAGCCGCATACCTGTACGGCGGCAGCGTGCCTGAGGCAGACTTGACCTTTGACAGTTACGACACTATCGGCGAAAAATGGTCAAAACCGCTTGCCACAAAGAATTTCACCGAAAACAAAGAAATGGCTGCCGTCTTGAAAAAGGCATTCAAATACGGCGCAATCAGTTTCGGGCAGAATGAAAAGAGCGAAAAGTTTAAAGTTCGGTTCAAGTTCGGCTCAAAACTTATATACGGGAATACAAACACATAATAAAAAGCCGTAATGAGATAAAACTCTCATTACGGCTTTTTAAATGTTTAAACCCCCTTGGATAAACCAAGGGGGCTCTTTAAGCATAAATATAAAGTCAGAGTTTATGCCTGCTCCTGCTTCTTTGCAAAGCACTCGCTGCAGTAAACAGGTCTGTCCTCACGGGGCTTAAAGGGAACCTTTGCAACTCCACCGCAGGAATCACATGTTGCTTCAAACCACTCACGCTCGCCACGGGCAGCATTCTTGCGTGCATCGCGGCATGCCTTGCAGCGCTGGGGCTCGTTTACAAAGCCTTTTTCAGCATAGAATTCCTGTTCGCCTGCAGTGAAAGTGAATTCATTGCCGCATTCCTTACAGATGAGAGTCTTGTCTTCGTACATTGTTTTTAACCTCGCTTGAAAAATATTATTTCGCCCTTGGGCGGAATCGCACCGCCACCTTTGAACCACCTTTGTTGAACAACGCTCTGCTTTAAGCTACGTGGGCATATTTATACTCCTTACGGAGTATTATTAACTGAGTTTTAAGCGCATCTTTTTGCGGATTCGCTGCATGGCGTTATCAACCGCCTTTTCGCTGCAACTGAGTTCCTGCGCAATCTGAGAATAACTTCTGTCAAGAAGCCGAAGGTCAACAACCTGCTTTTCAAAATCCGAAAGCCCGCTGCTGAGCAAGCCTGCCAGATACTCCGTTTCATCCTTCTCGGAGATTATGACGGCAGGGTCCGCTGTATCATCGCTTCTGTCCGCCGACTGAGCATCATACGGCAATGCATTTGAAAGCGCAGCATTTTTGTTGTTGAAATTCTCACGGACTGCCGAAACAATTCTGTTATTAATACATATTTCGGCGTACGATTTGAAAGACGAGCCTTTTGATTCATCAAAGGTTTTTACGGCATCAAGAAAGCCAAGCATGCCTTCCTGAACCAAATCCTCGCCCGAAATCCTTGCGTTTGCGAAGCCCGATGCCTTTGCCTTTGCTATGGGAGTTACAATCGCTATCAGCAAAGCCATTGATGCATCATCACCATTGGCAGCGCGGACAGCAAGTTCCTCATTGCTCAAAGTTTTTTTGCTCTTTTCGCACATAGGTATACCTCGCAAAATCCTCTTATGAATTATAATAAGGCATTCTTTGAAATTTGTCAACAACAAATTTACCTTATTTCAAGAAATTTTTAGTCAATTGTGACGAAATCGCCCAAAAAGTAACATTTTTCGCTGTTTTAGTTTAAATCCAATATAGAAATTTACTGTTTTAACCGCTTGAGTATTTAATAAAAATTTTGGATTTCATATTTATGCTTTAAAAATCAAAAATATTTTCGGAGGAGATAAAATGAACAGAAGAACCAAAAAAATGTGGCATCTTGTTATTCTGCTTGCCGTTGACCTTGCCATGCTTGTTCTCATTGCTTCTCTTTGCACGGCAAAAACGCAAGCCGTGTTTTTGGGATGCAACGGTGAAAGAGTTGCGGCAATTCAGCGTAAACTTACAGAATCAAATTTATATAACGGCTTATGTGACGGAGAGTATTGCATTGAAACCCGTTCAGCCGTTAAAAAAATCCAACAAGAAAACGGAATCCAATCAAGCGGAGAAACCGATTTTGAAACCCTTTGTGCAATGGGTATCACATCACGCACCGCACCGTGTTTTGCGTCTGAAGTTGAACTGCTCGCCCGCTGCATTCAGCAAAGCAACTGTCAGACTTACCCTCAGATGCTTGAAAAAGGCACGGAAATTCTCACTGCGACAAAGACTTCCGAAACTTTAGGGCAATATATTTCAAGTTCTTTTCCGGATTTTCTAAGAAACAGCGATGAGCCCTCATCGTTGGCTTACACCGCCGCTTTGCAGGCAACCAGGCTTTTTCTTCAGCAAACCGACCGCCTCTTTTGAAAGAAGCAAAAGCGCAAAAATATTGGGCACTGCCATAAGTCCGTTAAGCGTATCGGATATGCTCCAGACGCTTTCAAGCCGTATCATACTGCCTGCAAAAGCCGCAGCAATATAAAGCAGATTATAAATCTTTCCGCTCTTTTCACCAAAAAGATATTCCGCTCCGCTCTTGCCGTAATACGACCACGCTACAAGAGTTGCAAAAGCAAAAAGGCAAATACAGCCGTTAAGGAAATATCCGCCCGCCTTACCGAAAACGCTCTCAAAAACTGCCGAGCAAAGTTCAACTCCGTTAATGGATGTATCGGGCGACCACACACCGCTTGTAAGAATTGCGGCAGCAGTTACGGTGCACATAAAAACGGTATCAATAAACACTTCAAGAATTCCCCATTTGCCTTGCTCTGCAGGATTTTTACAATCTGCGGCGGCATGAATTATAGCGCTGCTTCCAAGACCTGCTTCATTTGAGAATACACCCCTTGAAATGCCGTACCTTGCCGCTTTTGCCATTCCGAAACCCGAAACTGCCCTTATGGTAAACGCCTCTTTCAGAACACTTTTGATGCATGGGATGAGGTTTTCAATATTTTTACCTATGATGATAAAACAAGCAGCAACAAAAGCGACAGAAAGAACAGGAATAAGTTTTTCGGATATTGCGGAAATTCTTTTAAGACCTCCCGAAATTGAAACAGCAACAAGACCGGCAAGGATAATGCCTGCCCATAAATTCTTTACACCGAATCCCGAAAGACCTTGCGCAACAGAGTTTGCCTGAGTCATGTTTCCCATGCCGAGCGACGCACCCGTAAGGAAAACGGCATATGCGCCTGCAAGACCTTTCATGCCAAGCCCTCTCTCGATATAGTACATCGGTCCTCCTGCCCACTTGCCAAAAGAATCTCTGACTCTGTATTTTACACCGAGAATATTTTCGCAGCAACATGTTATCATTCCGAGAACAGCAGAAATGCACATCCAAAAGACCGCTCCTGCTCCGCCCGAACATATTGCTGTTGCAACGCCGACAATATTGCCTGTTCCCAGACAAGCAGCAAGCGCAGAAGTCAATGCTCCTAACTGAGAAATTGAGCCGTCGCTGCTTTTTTGCTTATTTCGGTTTTTAAAAGCGGAAACAACCGTGCCGCCAAACCAATCTTTCACCCCAAAAATCTGATAAAATCCGGATTTAACTGAAAGAAAAAGCCCTGTGCCGAGAAACACCGCCAACATAGGCGGTCCCCACACAAAGGCGCTGATAGCAGAATTTATCTGATAAAACATAAACCGTCACCTCATTAATTGATATGAGATGACGGCTGAAATTATTATTTGCCTGTTGAATCGGTAATTTTAGTTTCAAGTCTGTACTGATCAGCGTAGTTCTTTGTTCTCTGTGCGTTGTCCTTAACATAAAGCCTTACCTTGGGGCAAGCATCAAAAGCAAATGTGCCGATATGTTCGGGATCGCCTCTGAACTGTGCAATCTTGAGTTTGTCACAGTAATAGAAAGCATAGTCGCCGAGGGTTACAAGATCCATTGGCATATCTGCCTGAATAAGATTCTTACACTCTGAAAATGCATATGCACCGATTTCAGTCAGAAGAGGAGATCTGTGCATAAAAATCTTTTTGAGCGAACTGTTTGCAAAAGCATATTCTTCAATCTTTGTGAGTGTGTCAGGTGTTGTAACAACGGTGATGCACTGAACATCCTTGAATGCTTCCTTACCGATAACCGTTACGGTGTAATCATCAATCGCTGTGGGGATTTCAAGTTCAATGATATCCGCTGTTCCGAGATACTTTGTGATTTTTGCTGTATCATCATCAAGAACAACATACTCGTAATCGCCCGACTGAACAGGCTTGCTTGAGCAGCCGCAAAAAACAGTAAGCACTGTTGCGATAATAAGAACTATTGATAAAACTTTTTTCATAAATAAAAATCCTTTCGGTTTATTTGACATATTTTAACATCACAGACCTGCAATATCGCAGTTATCCAGATGCTCGCTCCATGTTTCGGCATAGAGATATTCGCCGTCTGCATCGGTTACAAAATAATAGTAATCCGTTTCCTCGGGATAAAGCGCCGCATTGATTGCATCCATACCAACATTTGTTATAGGCCCTGCCGGCAATCCTTCGCAATAATAAGTGTTATAAAGTTCAGTCAACTCTTCATACCTGATCTCGTCAACATAGGGTTTAACATAATCACGCAGATAAAAAGTTGCGGCATCGCACTGCAAACGGGGGAACTGCCTGCTGTTGAGCCTGTTATGGATAACCGACGAAACCTTACCCATCTCAGACGGGTTACCTGCTTCCTCCTGAATAATTGAAGCAAGAGTCAGTACTTCGTCAACGGTATATCCGAGTTCATCGCATCGGCTGATAACTTCCGCCGAAAGTTTTGCCTGAGTGTTCTTCAGGAAACGCCTGAGCGCCGCTGATGCACTCTCGTTACGGTAAAACTCATATGTATCGGGGAAAACATAGCCTTCCAAAAGAAACGCTCGTTCTTCAGGGTTTGATATTACAAACGAATAACCGTCAAGGCTCAGTGAATCATTTGCCGCCGCCATAAACTCCGTTGCGGAACAGACTCCGTTTTCTTCAAGCAGCAAAGCAATCTGCGAAACAGTTGACCCCTCAGGGAAAGTCACACGGACAACATTTGAAGTTGTTGGCTCTGCGGATTCTTCTGCTCGGTTTGCATTCCTGACCGAACATGCAGAAAGGCTGAAAATAACCGCCGCAGAAACTGCAAGAGCAACAACCTTTTTAATTCGATTTTTAAACACATTTTTCATAAACATGATTTTACCACATAATAAAACGAAAATCAAGTAAACCTTTAATGAACAAAGAAAAAGCCGCCGAAGCAGTTAAACTTCGGCGGTTATAATTCACTTAAAGAATTAGTCTTCTTTCTTTGTCTTGATTACAGCAACTGTGCCTGCAGCGAGAACTGCAAGAGCGATTGCGGGAACAACGATGCCGCTGCCTGTTGAGGGAATTGCTGATTCAACTTTTGCAGGAGTCTTCTTTGTTGTTGTTACTTTACCTTCCTGATCCTGACCTTCATATGAAGTCTGACCGGGAGCAAGTGTGCCGACAAGTTCTGTTGTTGTAGTTGTGTTGCCTGCAACAGTTGTTGTGGTTGTGTCGCCTGCTTTTGTGGTTGTTGTGCTGCTTGCAACAGTTGTTGTGCTGCTTGCAACAGTTGTTGTGCTGCTTGCAACAGTTGTTGTAGTGTTGTCATCAAAACCATCGGTTACATCGTCAGACTCTACGGTATTTGTTACTGTATTGTCTGCTGTTGTTGTGGTGGTTGTGTTCTCATTCTCAGCAAATGCTGTTGTTGCGAATGCACAAAGAGCAAAGAGCATTGCGAGCATTAAAGCGATTGTCTTTTTCATTCTGAAATACCATCCTTTTCTTATTTGTTTTTACGGCAAATCGCCAGCATAAAATACATTCATCATTTTACACATTATCCATGCTTTTGTCAAGTGAAGATATTTACCAAAAAGCATTATTAAGAAAACCTTAATAATTGTTGATATTACTGTATTTTTGAGCCGGCAAAGCAGAAAATATAATAAATCTATTTGAAAGGAGCATATTATGTCCTTTAAATTTCCTAAAAATCAAAGCGAGAACAAGGCTCAGTGGCACTTTCCTCAAACAATTAAACAGCCCGGATACGAAAACGAAGAGGATTTTCACTCCGATGTTCTCGGCAGTTATACGGGCACTGCTTTCGATGACCCACATCCCGTTCAGGATGCCGATGACCTTTGATTTAACAGTATTCCGGCAGGGGCGTATTGTGCCGATACGCCCCGCCTCCACTACCATCCGGTTTCCCCTGTTGTCAGTTTTCTTTCCCCAAAGAAAACTGACTGTATGAAAACTGCTTCAGACCCATCCATCCTGAGTTTTTGCAGATTTCTTTTATCTTATTTCGAGCGACGAAACCGCCTTGCATTCATCAATTGAGAATGCAACAACGCGCTCACCCGAAACCGTGTAAAGTGTTTTGTCAATGCATGTGCCTCTGACGGCTGCATCACCGGTGTATGAATCATCGTGGTTATATGTGCCTACAGGAGTTATCTTTCCGTCAGACACACTAAAAAGAACATACGCTGAAACTTCCGTACCTGTTTCGGCATCCTGTTTCACAACGGGAATGCCAAAAAGTTTTTTCTCGCTGTCAACCATTACGCAGCGTTTATCCGCGCCGTAAAGAATTGTGTTTTCTTTACTGAGAGTATAAACAGATGCTGCGTTCGGGTTTTCAGGATTGCTGACATCAAAAAGAGTGATTGTTGTGTCACTCCCCTTTGCAGCGCCGATTCCGAGAAGAGCCGTATCCGAAACTGCATAAAGTTCATGTGAAAAACCTTCGGTTGAAATATTGCCTGCAACCTTTGGCTTGGTTGGGTCGGAAATATCAACTATCATTGTTTTTTCACTGTCCTCGCCTGCAACAAAGTATGCATTGCTGCCGATAAATTTAACACTCTTTATCTTTTCGTTCGGAAAAATTCCGGTAAGTCCGCTTACAAACTCTGTTTTTTCATTAAGGATATAGAAGTTGTTTGCCTTATCGTCTGCAGTAGCCGCTCTGAGATATCCGCTTTTTTCGTCAATTGAAATACCTCCTGCAAGCGTTCCTTTAACAACATATGATTCCGAAAAATCAATTGATGATCCGTTGATATCAAAACGGTAAATTTCCGTAAATGAAGTGTGTTCACCGTTTTCATCAGCATCAACCGACACAAAACCTCTTGTAACAGCAAACGAATTTGCTGAGCAATAAATCTCTTTGCCGCATCCGAGAATTGCAAGTTTTCCTACCTGCGCCTCAGAGTCTGAGATATCCGTAACGGTTACAAAAAGATATGATGCCTCAGGGTCATTGACCGCTATAAATATATCTTTGGCATCAAGTTTTGTTACGCTTGAATTTACGCTGAACGAGGGAATGACATCATCTTCGCTTAAAGTTGCCTTATCCTGAACTTTATGAATCGTCTTTTCTGTTACAAGGCTGAGTTTGGATTCATAAAGACCCGAAGTAACATAAGAACCGTTCTGAACATGTTCACGGGTTTTAACAGGTGATGCAGGGTCGGTTATATCATAGTGAACGGCAACGGTAGAAATGCTGTCATATGCTCCGCTTGCGGAGTAACTGTAACGGCTCATAAGAGCGATAAGCGTGTTGTTTTTAAGATAGATTTCTATACATTCATCAACTGTTTCAGCGCTTGTGCCATCCGAAAGAACAAGTGTTGAAACAACCTGCATTTCACCTGCGGGAACAACCTTGACAATCTTTATCTGTTCAAGCGTTCCTCCGTTTTCTTCATCAACACCGGTTGTAACAATATAGAGATATTCACCGTTTGTTTTAACTATATCAGCCTTGAAATCGCCGTATGAAACTACACCTTGCGCCGCATTGGGAACGGGTCTCATATTTTCCGCTCCGTATTCAGGCTGAGCATTTGCCTGAGCAACGTATTTGCTGTACCCTTCAATCACGCCGTGATTTTCAGCCTGCGTGTCAGGTTCTTTTCCGTTTGAAGGTTTTTCGGTTTGAGATGATTTTGTTTCATCCGCCGTTTTGCTGCCTAAAATTTCAAGAACTGCCTTTTCAACATCCTCATAACTGTTTACGCTTCTGACAGGCTCAAGCCCTCTGTAACTTTCATAGAACGAGTCGGTCTTAATAACCGTAACTCCGCCCATACGCAGATTTGCCGCAGCAACCGCAACGACCGCAATCATCGCCGCTGCCGCAATTCCTATTCTTCCGAATTTTACAATGCTGTTTTTGGTCCCCGTTTTAGCGGAAAAATCCTTTTCTTTTATACCATCACTGCTTTTCAGCATGGCAACAACGCTTTCTTTTTGAAGCCTGAGAGGCACTTTTGCCGTTTCCGTACTCTCAGCAAACTCCTCACGAAGCATATCCAGAGTCTGTTTATCCGTTTTCTTCATCATTTTCATCCCCCTTCCTTCTGATTCTCGCCGCTGAGCGATTCCCTGAGTTTTTTAAGCGAACGCTTAAGTTTGGAACGCACCGTTGACGGCGGACAATCAATAATATCGGCTATCTCGTGGCTTTTATAGTTGCCCAGAACGCTGAGCAAAACAATCTCCCTTTCTTCATGAGAAAGGTCTTCAAGCGCTCTGCTGAGTTCAACAGAAAGTTCAATGCTGCCAAACCCTGCAGGCTCTTCATATCCCCCGTTTTCGTCATCGAGATAGACCATGGATTTTTTCTTTTCATTTTCTGTGTAGTATCTCTTGCAAGCCGCACAAAGGATTTTGAAAAGCCAACCTTTGAACGCTTTCGTATTCTTCAAGGATTTTATCTGCTTGAATGCCGAGAGCACTGCGTCCGACACAGCATCCTGTGCAAGGATTTCACTGCCCGTAACATAGCAGGCATAACAGTACATCTCCTTATAATACATCTCATATAATTCGCCGAAAGCATCGGCATTTCCGCTTTTTGCAAGAGTAACGAGTTCGTTTAACTGAGCGCTCAAAACCGACCCTCCCAACTACCCTTCATTTTATAAGTGTCGACAAATATCATTTTTGTTGCATCTTTTTTAAAAAATTTTTTATTTTTTTTAAAACAACTTGCACTGCATATAATAACATTAAACAATACAATAAAACAAGGTGTTAAATATGAATAAAACATTATTAATTTTTGTTTTAGTTTCGCTTATTATGCTTTCCTCCTGTACAGGCAGAAACACGCTTGAAGAAAACAACGCAAACGCACCGATAACGGTTGAAGATAAGCGCGATTTTTCAACAACCCAGCCTCCGTCAACAGTCGGTGTAACTTCTGCACTGACAGGCAGAGCAATACTGGCGAAGGCAGATTTTACGGTTAATGACCCCGAAAACACACGAGGTCTTTCAACTAAAAAGATTGAGCACAGTTTCGGGGTTGCAAAAAACTCTCAGCCCCATCAGATTTCCGTTGATGCACAAAAGTATTTTGAGTCAACGGGATACAAGGCTATGTGTTACGATACCAAGTCGGCGAAAAAAGTGCTTTACCTTACCTTTGACTGCGGCTGGGAAAACGGCTTTACTGATAAATGCCTTGATATTCTCAAAGAAAAGAATGTTCCTGCTGCCTTCTTCTGCACTTTAGACCATATAAAGTCCACACCCGAACTGGTTGCAAGAATGATTAATGAGGGGCATATCGTCGGCAACCATTCGGCAAACCATGCTGATTTTTCCGAGATTTCAAGGCAGCAGATGGCTGACGAAATTCTTGAATGTGACAATTATCTGCGCAAAAACTTCGGCTATACATCACCGTTTTTCCGTTTCCCTGAAGGGTCATATAACGAAAACGCTCTTGAACTGATTGACTCCATGGGCTATGCAAGCGTTTTCTGGTCATGCGCATATGCGGATTGGGATGTCAAGGCATCAAAAGGCGGCGACTATGCCTTTGACAAAGTCACCTCACGTCTGCACCCCGGTGCAATTATTCTTCTGCATTCCGTTTCGCCCGATAACGCCCAAGCCCTCGGCAGAATCATTGACTACGCAAGAGAAAACGGTTATGAATTCAAGGCATTGACAGATTATAAATTCTGATAAAAGAAAGGCAGGATTTCTCCTGCCTTTAATATTAATATCCGTATTTATTTCTGTAAGTTTCTCTGTCACATCTTGTAACAATTTTTTCGCCGTCAAAAATAAGAATACAATAAGCACTGCCTGCTTTTTTGCCTTTATCAAACCACTCGGCAAAAGCCTTTTGCATTGAGGTATTTCTCGGAAGTTCCTTGGGACGCAGGCTGCTTTTTCCTTCTCCGAAAATTCTCCATCCGTCACCGAAATCGTATGTCTGTCTGATATCAAGCGGCTGAAAATCAAGAATGAAATCGGCTGCATTTGATTTTTCGGGCAAAATATTAAGGTTATCAGGATAAAGAAGCCATGAACCGCAGCAAACAGCGATATATTTGCCGCCGAATCTGTCTTTAAACATCTCAAACGCTTTTTTATATGAGTCAAGTCTTGCTTCGTATGTAAGAGGTCCGAGATGCGACGGAATATGCATGCCGAGAACAAATTCATCTTCTTTTATAAAAATTCCGTTTTCTTCATAGAATTCTTCGCCGAAATCGGAGAGTTCAAACTGAAGTCTGCCCAGACCGAAACGCTCAAGAGTATAAAATGCGCGGAACCAACCCTCAACAAAAGTGCCCCATATATCACGGTTTTCCTTGCATTCAAGCATTTTAACTTTAAGGTCAATGATTGTATTCCAATAAATATCCTCACTGATGCCTTCTTTTTTGTAAGCAGCAAGCAAGGGCTTTGTGCAGTTGATGAGAAGAACAAGATTAACCGTATGCACGCTTTCATCTATCATCTCAGCAAGAGCCTTTGACTTATCCGAAAACTCGCCGAAGTTTTTCTTCTTAACCCAATATGCTCTGTACATAGACTCATATATCTTGTTAGCCTGTTCATTATTAATAATTTTTTCTTCTGTTCTGATAATAACTTCTCTTGCCTCGGCAGGGTAATCCTGCTTTTCCATAACAAGCAGTGCGTGATTGTAATTTTTCATTTCGTCCACCTCACGGGTATAATATATAAATGTATTATATATTATATAAGTTTCAATTTCAATATCAAAAAAAACAAAAACCGCCCTGAGGCGGTTTAAATTATCTGAAAAGCGGTGTTGAAAAATACCTCTCTGCCGTATCAGGCAAAACGGTTACGACTGTTTTACCCTTACCGAGTTTTTTTGCAAGCCTTAGCGCCGCAGCAACATTCGTTCCGCTGCTTATGCCGCACATTATGCCTTCTTTTGAAGCCAGATCTCTTGATGTCTGAAGCGCCTCATCATCGTTGACAATGCACACATCGTCAAAAATGTTGCAGTTAAGGATGTCGGGGATAAGTCCGTCGCCGATTCCCATCTGAACATGAGTGCCGATTGAACCGCCCGAAAGAATTGCAGCATTCTCAGGCTCAACCGCCCATATAGTCATATCCGGATTATGCTCTTTAAGAACCTCGCCGATGCCCGTGATTGTTCCTCCGGTACCGATGCCCGAACAAAAACCGTGTATCGGTGCATTAACCTGCTCAAGAATTTCAACTGCAGTAACCGACCTTTGAACGGCAGGGTTTGCAGGATTTTCAAACTGCTGAGGAACAAAAACATTCGGATCCTCCGCTTTCATCTTCATTGCAAGAGCAAGACACTCTTCAATACACAATCCGATATTGCCTGCATCGTGAACAAGAATAATCTCAGCGCCGTAATGCTGAACGAGTTTGCGTCTTTCCTCACTGACAGAATCAGGCATAATGATTTTTACCTTGTATCCCTTAACAGCACCTACCAGCGCAAGACCTATGCCCTGATTGCCGCTTGTAGGTTCAACAATAACCGTATCCGAATTTATAAGACCCTTCTCTTCTGCATCAAGAATCATGTTGAGTGCAGTACGGGTTTTGATTGAGCCGCCTACATTAAGACCCTCAAACTTAACAAGAATCTCTGCATCATCGGGGCCTGTCATATGCTGAAGTCTGATAATTGGGGTGTTACCCATTGCTTCCAGAATTGTATTACAAATCATTTTGAAAACCTTTCTCCGATATCATTCGATTTGATATTATATCATATGTTAAAACGGTTTTCAATGACATAAAAATTGTACTTTCGAAAAAAGTCGAAATAAATTTATACTATTTGCACAAGTAATCCGTTCAGAATTCAAGCACACTGCCTGTTGAAAGGTATCCGAGCCGATCACCCATGATTTCTTTAAGATAACGGTACTGCTCAACTCCTGTGCAATGCGCAGTATAATATTTTGTGTCATTCACCATAAGACTTTCTGCTGTTTCATTAAGTTTAAGCGCACCCTCACCGTGAGTATCCAGTTTTGAAAGATGAAAACCTCCTATAAACACATCGGGAGCAAACCATTCCTCAATATTCAGAACACCTTTATGGGAACATCCGCTGAAAAGAACTTTTTTGCCGTTTTCATCTATAAGCAGGTACTGTTCATGCAGAAAATCATTGGGACAAATCTCGCCGCTGCGCTCAATGCCGAGTCCGTAAGGTTCTGTTAAAAACTTTCGGTTTTTTTCATTGCAGGAATGCAGTGAAATACCGCCGGTAATCTCATAAAAATCATCAACAAATATCAGCCGTTTTTCATCCGCAAGCCTTTTATCAAGCCCTATATATTTTTCACTTGCATTATAATGCTTTCCGAAAGCAAGGCGGCTGACAAATATTTTTGCGGTTTTATTGATTTCAAGGAACTTTGCAATACCGCCGCCGTGGTCATAATGTCCGTGAGAAAGCACGGCAAAATCAGCCTTTGACAAATCTGCACCGAGTTTCTCGGCATTATTGTAAAAAGCATCTGTCTGACCCATATCAAAAAGGATTTTATGCTTTTCTGTTTCAATAAAAAGCGATAAACCGTGCTCTGCGGTAAGATTTTCGTTTCCTGTTGTGTTTTCGGTTAAAACTGTAATTTTCATCAGTGATTACCGCATCCGTGGCTGCCGCAGACATGGCCTTCAGCGCCGTGCCCGTGGTGGTCACATTTCACATTAGGATTATAAACTATGTTGCCGCCAAGCAAAGCCGCAACTGCGATATCCGCATCGCCGTAAACTCCGCCGTAAAGTTTGATTCCTGCATCTGCAAGAGCATTTTGTGCACCCATACCAATGCCGCCGCAGATAAGAACATCAACGCCGTTTGCAGCAAGAAATCCTGCTAACGCACCGTGACCGCTGCCGTTTGTATCAACAACAGCCGAGTTTATAACCTTCCCGTTCTCTGCTTCATAAATTTTAAACTGCTTTGTATGACCGAAATGCTGAAAAACATCTCCGTTTTCATATGTAACTGCAATTTTCATACTATCACCTCTGCAATATATTATAATGTATATCTTAACGAAAATCAACTTACATTAATCGTATTAATGGATTTTGCGCATAAAAAGACTCATCCCTGCTGCTTTAAAAGGATGAGTCTTTTTTTATTTATAATACTTTGAAAGCCTGAACAACGGTTCTGTTTATTCTGAAAAGATTTTTAAAGAAAGAGATAAGTTTTTGGAAGAAACCTGACTTAACACTGACGTTTTCGGAATCCTTGATTTCATTTCCGTCTGCATTTTTAAGAATGTTTCCGTTTTCATCAACAAGTTTGACTTCAACCGTCTTTGTGCCGCTCTCAAACTTCACATCAAAAGTTTCGCCTTCACCCTTCTTCTCACCGTCAACATACCAATAAATTTTTACACCTGCAGGTATGTCGGCAGTAATCGCGGTAAGCCTGAGGGTTTCACCGTAGTTTATTGTCTTTGAGCCGTTGTTGTTCTTGATTTTAACAATTGCTTTCATCCTTGCCTCTGCTGCAATATGGGCACTAATGGCATCATCACCGAGGATTTCATCTCCACAATCCGGGCAAATATATGATTTCTCAAACACTGCCGTTATGGTCATGTTCTCAGCAGGCATTGTTTCAGTAACATTTCCGCTCCATCCAATGAATTTATATCCTGACTTAACAGGAACAGTAGGTTCTGCAATCATCGAGCCGTAAAGATAATTTGTGCTTGTTGAAACACCGTCAACAATTGTTGTGAAAGTGTAAGTATTTCTGTCAATATAAACTTTCAACACAAGCGAGTTGTTCGCAGCAACTGCGCCGGAAAGAACACTCTTTTCCGTATTGAGTGCAAATCCTTTGCTAATTTCATACTCGGCATTAACGGTTGTATCTGTTGTTCCGCTGAAAGTCTGAACAGATTTTTCATAATCTCCCATTGTATTCATTGTGTGTGTTTCAACTGTGTATCTTGTATCTGTTGCTGGAATCCATTCGGCAATGAATGTTTTTCCGTTTGCATCATCCATTATACCTACTTCATCCGACCATGTTGAAAATACATAGCCCTGCTTTGTAGGTGGTTCGGGAGCAATGATTTCAGCGCCGTATTCAGTTGAAACCGTCTTTTCTGTTGTGCCGTCAGCCCATATTCCACCGTTTGCATTGAATGCTGCATCATAACTGTTTGCTTCCCATGTTGCAGTAAAGGTCAAATTCTCAGCAGGCATGATATCGGGAACCTGAGGTGTCCAACCGGTGAAGGTATAACCTTCTTTTTGAGGAGATTCTGGTTTCGTTATATCGGAATATTCTTTAACAATATATGTTGTTTCAATTTCATCAACAATCCAATTAATGCTAAAATCTCTCGGCAACACGGTTACGGTACAAATTGCAGTATATCCGCCATCTTTAGTGGTTGCGGTTATATTGGCATTGCCTGGAGAAACCGCTGTTACAACACCATTTTCATCAACTTTTGCGACAGTTTTGTTGTCGGACGACCATGTGACAGTTTTATCATCGGCATCTTTGGGGGATATGGTCGGTATAAACTGATATTCGCTTTTGTTAACCATTTCGATTTCGGATGCATCAAATGAAATGCTTTCAACGTGGGTAATATGGTTATCACAGAGTTTAAATGTGTATCCGTTTTCATCTGCATATGTTTTTGCATAGCAATCTTCACTATTAGAACAAATATATTTAGATTTACCAATTATATTTTTTTCAATATATGTTGTGCCAACAGGAATATGTATATAATCAAGATTGCTATCATAAAACGCGTATTCACCTATATAAATAGTATCGCTTAGAGTTGTTGACTTATCAATACTAGGACATTTATAAAATGCATAACCATATATTCTCTTTATATTTGGATCTATTTTTATATTTAAATGAGATGAACTGAACGCATGATTTCCAATTGTCTCAACACTGTCCGGAACAATCAAGTCTATTGATTTATGGAATTCATGGAAAGCGTAGTTTCCTATGTTTTTTACACCGTCTTCAATTATAATTTCTTTGATTGAATCATAACTAATTTGCCAAGGAGAATAAACAAATAGCATACATCTATAATCAGTTGAATAGTCTTTCATCTCACCTGTGCCTTTAGTAAGGATAATCTTTTGTATATTCTTACAATTGGTAAATGTAGTGTAATTTGAGTGCTCGTTATAATAAACTTCAGTAGACACCGGCATTGAAAGCGTTTTAATTCCTATACAATCGCCAAAAGCCAACTGCCCTAATTTTTTTACACTATCTGGGATTGTTAGATTTGTTATTCCTACGCACCCTTCAAAAGCGCTAGCTTCTATATTGGTTACGCTATTTCCTATAGCAACTTCAAAAAGTGCTGTACAATAGTAAAAAGCACCGTGGCCTATATTAGTTACACCATTGCCTATCGTAACAGAAGAAAGATTTGAGCATTTAGAAAAAGAATAATTACCAATACTTTTTACACTATCTGGAATAACTATATTAGTTAAACCTATGCACTCATAAAATGCATAGTCATCAATTGTTGTCAAATTTGGTGATAATTCAACATTTACAAGTCCTGTGCATCCTAGAAAAGCATTACTACCTATATACGATAAACTATATGGGAATTCAAGGTTTGTAAGTCCCGTACAATCCTTAAAAGAATAATTACCGATATTTTCTAAACTTTCGGGAAATTCAACGGATATAAATCCTGTACAACCTTGAAAAGCAGATCCGCCAATATTAATCAAGCCATCAGGTAAATAAAAATCACTTAATCCTGTACAATTATAAAAAGCTCCAAGATCAATACTTACTATACTATCAGGAAGTATAATATTCTTTAAATCTGATAATTTATAAAAAGCTCTCTCGCCTATATTTTTAACTCCGTCTTCAACGATTATATTTGAACAACCGCTTATAAACCAAGGTGTGCATTCATAATATGTGGCACTATCATCATATTTAAAACTACTGTATGCCTGCATAACACCTGAACCTTTTGACAATATAATTAAATCAATATTAGTACAGTTTCTAAATGGTGAATTGTTAGCTCCTTTATTAAGTTCTGCTGACACCGGTATTTTAAGTTTTTTTATTGCAGTACAATTTTCAAAAGCATAATTTCCAACTTTTTTTACACCATCAGGAATTACTAAATTGACTAAACTACTACAATTATAAAATGCATAATTTCCTATGCCGGTTAAATCATATCCAAGACCCGCAAAGCTGAGTGTTGAACAGTTGTAAAAAGCATAATTTCCTATATAAGTTACTTCATCGCGAATATTTAATTTATAGACATACTGGCGATAGTTATACCAAGGTGCTTTTCCAGATGAATAATCATACATTTTACCGTTACCGTAAATGTCAAGTATACCTGTTTGGGTATCAAGGCAATAATAAACGTTCTCACCGCACTGACCGGTATAAACCTTTGTTCCCGGTGTAAATTCAACAACCGGAACATCTTCCTCATCATCTGTACTTTCATCATTATCAAAATCAACTTTGCCCAAATCATCTGAAAGCCAGTAGATAAGCTCTGCCCATCTGTTAAGAACCTTAATGTGGTCTTTGCTTGCCCAGTTGAGGAATGGGTCATATAGTCCTTCTGATGAAAGGGCGAGCAAATTATAATCCATTGCAATTTCAAATCCGTCAACCGTCGAATCAGCAAGGTCACGATTCTGTATGTATGAAATAAAATATTTATACATAGCAGTTCTGCTTGAAGAAGCAGCATATCCGATTGTAGCCAATCCGGCTCTTACGGCTTCTGCTGTCTCTTTGGCTTTAGAGACAACTTCCAAGGAAGAATGCCAACCTACAATTATATCTGAAACGGCAGAAATTTCCGATGCACTTGCCAGTCCTGAATCAAGAGCAATATCAAGCATTGTTGCTTTCAATTCATCAAGATGCTCATCGCACTCGCCGTTAATAACATCTTGTGTTTGGTTATCCATGTCTATTTTTGCATAAAGCCATTCGAGCAAAATGTCACTTGAAACAACATTCATGCTGTCATATTTTTGTATTTTTGCATTCAGATTGTTTAAAATCAATTGAACAGCAACCATTTTCATAGGCTTTTCATCTTCTGAACCTGCATACTTACCGGTAAGAAGATCCAATATTGTGTTACCATCTTTTTCTAATTTATCATTTAAATCATCAGGATTTAAATCATACACAAAACCGAGAAAAGCTTTTGCCTCGTCTTCTGGCAGATAAAAACTGCCGTTATGATATTCGTATTTGCTTTCTTCCGTTGCCGCAGAAACAGAAAGTCCCGCTTCCGAGTTGTTAACTGCAAACACTGCCGTGCAAATTATCGCAATTAAAAAAGCAATAGAAATAATAACTCTTTTTCCGATTTTTTTCATTATGATTCCTCCTCAAGACAATTAAAAAGTGCGCAGCCGAAGCCACGCACGAAAAACACATGGCTCCGATTGTTGCTACACAAATTTTCTCATAACACAAGTATGCGAAATAGAGCATGCATTTTTACCTTAGTAAAATACACACTTGTGTTCAGAGATATTCAAATTTGTGTAGCATTCAAAGTATACCACTAAACAATTACATTTTCAACATAAAATTAAGAATTAAAAAGTCTTTCAATTATAAATGGTTCAATAAAAATTTCATGTTTATCCTATTTAAAATTGCTGTCTTATTTTCAAAAATCAGTTTAATTACGTAGGGGCGACGTTCCGTCGCCCGTATCCTCGCATAATAATATCCGCTCTTGACCGATATGCTGTATAATATAATTATAAAAAACAGGGAGTATCCCCTACTCCCTGCAAACCGTTAAGCACTAAAAATATTACTCAAACCTGATCACAATTTCAAAGCAAGCGAAGAGCAAAGAAAAAGAACCATCCGAAAGGATGGTTCTTTTTGCTGGCGCCCCAAACAGGACTCGAACCTGTGACACCGCGGTTAACAGCCGCGTGCTCTACCGACTGAGCTATTAGGGCAAAAT
>SVPH01000015.1:39965-61893 GCA_015065965.1 Oscillospiraceae bacterium | reverse complement strand
GTCGGCAGAGCACTTTTTGACACGCTGAACATTACGGTTATCAGCAACCGTGAGTTTCTGAACAAGTGGGAAGACTACTGCGAAAATCAGACCGAACACAGACCCTTCTACGGCGCACCGACTGTTGTTCTTGTTTCGTCGCTTATTCCCTCAACCGACCTCAAAAGCGTTAACGTGAACTTCTCAAACGCTGCAATTCTTGTTCAGAATATGGCAATCGCCGCCACCGAGCTCGGTATAGGCTCCTGCCATATCTGGGGTGCGGTCAGATTCCTCAATGATAACGAGGAGCTTCTGAAAGAACTCAACCTCCCCGAAGGAATGATTCCCTGCTGTGCAATTATTCTTGGTCAGACAGACGAGAAATACGAACTCCGTGATATCCCCGAAAACAAAATCAAAACCAATTTCATTAAATAAACACAAATGCTCCACAGAAAATCTCTGCGGAGCATTTTATGTCATGACCCTCGAAACGAAAGGAGGAGGTTATCGGACAAACATATCATAAGTGAATTTTGAAGAAATTCGAAAAGCATTTATAAAACTGTCTGCAACAGAGAGTGAGTTAAACTCATTGTATTTTTCTACATAGATCAGAAACAATTCTTTTTCTTCGCCCGTCAGTCTGTCGGAAAGCTGTTTTTCAAGCGCGGTCAAAGCACCAAGTTTTTTCTTAAGCTCATTTCCGAATTCGGGTGTGTAATTCTGTGTTTCCACATTGCCGTAATAAAAATCTTCAATGAACCCAGCCATAAAAACCTCTTTCCGCCACTTCATTTTCTGTATACCTATTTTAACAGATATCAGCCCTCCACGTCTACGTTCTATAGCGCATAAAAAATAACGCGAATCAGGAAATATGGCCGGCTATAGCGCACAAATACATTATATATTAAGGCGATTCTATGGGATTATCTGAATAATCCGAAAAGGAAGTCAAAGATTCTTGTAAAGAAATCAACTATCACATCAAAAACATTCATTTTCGAAACGAGCTTCTGCGATGCGACAATGTAGTTGCCGTTGTTATCTCTGACAGGATTACCGTTTTCATCAATAACACCCGCTTTGATAACAACCTCACCGTCACCAACGGAAGTTACTTCACAGGTTAATCCTTCAAAGGTCGGATTGATTTTCACTACATTACCTTCAAGTCCCCACACCACTCTGTAGCCTTCGGGAAGATTTTTTATACCGCAATTAAGAGTGATTGTTTCGCCGTAATTGATTGTTGTCGATAACGGTGTTTCAATGATTTGGGTGTTTTCATTGAAGAAATAATCAACAACAACCGTATTATAATGAATAGTTGCATTGTCAAGACTAACATTATACTTATCAACAAAAATTGCATTCCATTCGTCCTCTGTTCCTGAATAATAAACATCGCCGAATGTTTCCTCAAAAACCATAGCCTGAACACCGATACTTGTTATTGTGTCGGGTATTGTTATACTTTTCATGCCGTAACAAAACGCAAATGTATATTTTCCGATTTCGGTTATACCGTAAGGTACAACAAAATTTTCAAGTGCAACGCATCCCATAAACGCACCCTCACCGATATAAGTTACCCCTGCAGGAATGTTAATGCTACGGAGATAATGGCAATAAATGAAGCTCCAATTTCCGATATGAGTCAATTCTGACGGCAATGAAATCTCAATAAGATTTTCAGCTAAAGCAAAAGCACCGTTTCCGATTTTTTTGACCGATTCGGGAATGTCATAGCTTGTCTGTGGATTTTTTGCCGGATATAAAACAAGCTCTGTTTTTTCTTTGTTAAAAATGATGCTGTTTTCATCGCTCAGATAATACGCATTGTTTTTGTCGACGGTAATCTTATCAAGATAAACGCACTGAAAAAATGCGTTGTCACAGATGTGTTCTACACTTTCAGGAATAATAAGCTCGTTTATTTCTACAGTAAACAAAAAAGCAAAGCTTGCGATGAGTTTTGTTCCGGGTTTTATCTCGTAGGTTCCTTTTTTATCTTCAACGGCATAAAGCAAACAATTTTCAATATAAAGCTCTCCGTCAACCCAGTTTGACTCGTTGTTATAATATCCTGAATAATAAAAAGATCCGTCACCTATATGCATAATATTTTCGGGAATGTCAAAAGACTGAAGTTTCTCACAATTGTAGAAAGCGTAATCACCGATTTTTGTTACGCTTTCGGGGATTGACACTGTTTCTGCGTTTTCAAACATAGCGAATGCATAATTACCTATGCTTGTTATTCCGTTGCTGATTGTTATTGACTTAACCGAAGAAGCAACCGAATACCACGGAGTTTCTGTATAATCAATATAGTTTTCTATATCGCCCGTGCCGCTGACTGTAAAAGCACCTGTATTTTCATCGAATGACCAGGTAACATTTTCTCCGCAGGTGCCGTTTGTTTCTGCACTTGCAAAAACACAGATGCCAAAAAGCATCATTGCCGTCAGGATGAATGAGAGTGTGCGTTTGAACATTGTTTTCATTTTATTAATCTCCTTTGTTTTATGATAAAAAGATTGACTTAATTAAGTCCCTGGAGAATAATTCGCTCTATTTTAAACAGATCCCTGAAAAAAGCTATTATTCTTTGAAAAAAGCCTGATTTTACATTGATTTTTTCTGAATCAGAAAGTTCTTTTCCACTTACAGTTCTGTATGGGGTTCCGTTTGAATCAACAAGTTTTACGGTTACGGTAACATCACTTGATGCCGATAGTTCAAAGGTTGTTCCTTCGCCTTTTTTAACACCGTTAACATACCAGTATATTTTTGAACCTGCAGGTTTATTGGTTGTAACAGCTGCAAGTTTAAGCTTTTCTCCGCAGTCAACAGTTTGGTTTCTCTTGTTGTTATAAATCTTGATTTTGACTTTAAGGCTTGATTCATAAGCGATATGTTCATTTGTTGCATCTTCACCGAAAAACTCTTTACCGCATTCGGGGCATACATAAGGCTTTTCAAGCTTTTCGGGATTGATTTTTATAACGGGTCTGATGCCGAGCGTGCAGGCACTTACGGAAAAATTGGTGTTCAGATTTCCCGAATGATTAACACCTGTTACAGCACCGTGACCGAAGGCTGAATTGCCTGTTGAGCGTGTGAACCAGTTTGTGCCGTTTGCCTGAATAATAAGGCCCTGCGAAATTGCGTAGTCGGTGCTGTCTTCTCTTCTTGCAACGTCTCTTTCCGTTGTGTCCGCACTGAATCCGTAATCGGGATTTACCGTTTCCTCAGCAGAAAGAAGATAAACATAATCGTTGGTTGTTTCAGAATCCGTAACAACATCCGTCTTCAGCATTGAGTCTGTATCTTCAGAGCTGAAAGCGATTGAAAAGAAATCGTTATTGAGCCAATCTCTGATTGAGCTTGTGTTGTAATCGTCTGCAAAATCAGTATATTGGTCGGAGTAGATGAGATTGTTTTTTGAATACTGATTATTATTGAAGGGTTGGGCATCAATACTGTCAGTTGTCATCATAATTCCGTTTTCAGCATCAAGAACCGTCCATATAATAGGTTCATATCTGAACCAATAAACAGTTTTCAGACTGTAACCGTAAGCATCAATAAGGGAGTTATCTGCTATAGGGGTAAGAGTTGTGTTGTTGGGTCGGTATTTTTCCATATATACAGCTCTGTACTTCTCTCCGTTAAGCTCCACATCGCAGTATTTCATAAAGTCAAGCTGTTTCATTGAGCCTATAACTGACTGTGTAGGATATTGCGTTGATGTTCCTGCATAATAGTCGTAATAAGTCCATGTCAGTTCCAGTGAATTAAGATCCGATAATACAGTTTCATCCGTAACCTTTGACTGAGGATATGAACCGAATTCAACCGTTGCGCCGTCAAAAAACTCATCAGCTTCAATTGCAGAAGCATTTGTGACGATTGCACTGACCGTAATCATCAGTGCAAGAAAAAAGAAAATGATTTTTTGAATAAACCTTTCATGTGAAAACCTCCTTTGATTTTCAATATTTTGCCTTTGCACCCATTAGACGAGAGAGTTTTCGTTTCGGTTCATTATTTTTTTAAATTATTTCAGATTTCTTTCAAAAAAATCATGCCACAACTATAGTATCTGTGGCATGATTAGTTCAAAAATTATTATTGTTACCAATCATCAGAACAGCTTTTCATAAGTATATTTGTCTGAAAGTTTTCCTTCTGTTTGTTCTGCTGATTTATCGTAAAGATAACCGGGCTTGAATTCTATATTCAATTCGCCAGAATCATATTTTGCAATAACCTCTGAGTCACAGTGACCGTATTTTGTTCCCCCGTAAACTGAACCGGAGAATATAACGGCAATGCAGTACTTATCTGCTTCGCTGTAAATTTCATCAGGTTTGATTGTTCCGAAATATGCAGAAATAATTTCAACATTTTTATTGTTTTCAGACACCTTGTCATATACTGCTTTTTTTATTTGTTCAATATCGTTTGTGCTGAGCTGGTTTGCAGCCGTTATTGCAGTACCGAGATCAGGAACAACAATTCCTTTATACTCATAGGATTTTGCAACATATCCGAGTTCTGCAAGAGTATAATCGAAACGGTATCCGCTGCCTGTGCTTGCACGGAGTGTTACGGTTTCACCTTTTGACCAGTCTTTTCTTGTCATTGTTCTGTTGTTCTCCGTATATGTATCGGAATAAAACCCGTATGAACAAATATATTTTCCGTTGCGTATAATGGTGATTTCATCTTTTTTGTGTTCGTTTTTCTTGAGATAAAAATCGTCAATCTTAACGCTGTAATCTTCGGGAACTTCAAAATAGATTTCTCCGGTCCCGTTTCTTCCCTTGAAATGAACAATATTTTCAATTCCGACAAACAAATCGAGTTCCTTTGCAAGAGCAAGACCGCTTACTTCAATTTGCGACTCTCTTTCAAAAGAGATACCAAGACCGTTTGCGATATCCGCAATATCTGTTTCATAATATGCAAACTGGCTCGAAGGAAGCGCCTCAATCACCATCAAATCTCCGTTAGCAAGAAAACGGTACTCTTCCTTAAAACGGATTGTAAAAAATTCTTCAACCGAAAATGTGCTGATATACGATTCGGCAGATACATCATCCATCAAAAGTGTTTCCTTGCAAAATTTGATTGCCTTTTTGGTATCGATGTTCTCTTTGAGAGCATCATAATCAACAGTGAGAACAGGCTCTGCGAGAGTGCTGTAAACCGTTTCAACCGTAGTTACTTCGGAAATATAATCAACTGTTACGTAATCCTTGAGGTCTATGCGTTTGCCTTTGCCGACTTTTTCAGCCTGAACGGTATTTTCAAGGTTAACATCCAATCCGTTATTTGACACAGAGCAAGAACACAAGCTCAGAATTACTGTCAGCGCACAAAGGCAAACAGCGACTATCGATTTGATTGTTTTTTTATTATTGGTTTTCATGTTTTTCTTTCTCCTTGTTTTGTTCTTTTATCCAAGTGCTTTTATACTATGACTGTAAAATAATATTTTTCCCCTTCCTGCACAGTTTCGCCTAACGAATCACCAGATATTTCAATGATATTTTTTATTTCGCTTTCTTCACAGAGTGAGGATATATACTCTTCTGTCATTACAGTACCTTCGGGCACCCTGTAATACGAAATATATGTGTGTAAACCGTCACCGTATATTGATATATTAACAGTTCCGTCTTCTTCACCTTTGCTGAATTGCACGGTAGTTCCTGAATCGTGCGGTCTTGCGACTGTGAATCCGATTTTGGCAGTAGTTGGGTTCGGTGCGGTTTCCTTCTCAGTTGTCTTGACGGCAGTGCTTTGAAGCTTTGTTGTTGAATTTTTTAATGTTGAACTGTCGATACTTGTTGTTTCAGAGAACTCAATCGTACCCAACGCCTCGACAGCAAGTGTTGTTTCAAAGCTCGGTGCGGTGGTGTATTCTTCTGTGTAAGCAGTTGTTGAAATGTCATCTTTTTTCTCATCATTATTCGCAACCGTAACAACTCCGACTGTTCCGCCTGCCACTACTGCTGCAACGGAAACTCCAGCTACTACCTTTTGCGCAACGGTCAATGCCGCTATTTTTGCCGCAATACCTGTGGTTACAGTAGCAGTTGCTGTTGTTGCAGCTGCTGTGCCTGCACCCGCAACAGTAATTCCTGCGAGAACATTTGCAGATGCACCTGAACCGACAAATGTTTTCGATACCGCATCCGACATTCTGCGAAGTGCCCAGATAACAACGCCGATAGGGGCAAAGCTGAAGGCGGATGTAATTCCTCTCTTTGAGAACTTTTCTTTCAAATCCTTACGGGCGGAAAACAGTCTTGTTTTAACCGTTCCTTCGGGTATTTCAAGAGTTTCAGCGATTTCGCCTACGCTGAGCTCTTCGAAATACATCATCAGAACGCAGGCACGCTTTTCTTCGCTGAGTTCATCGAGAACTTCCATAACCGTTTTTTGAAGCTCGGTCTGATCGAGATTTTCTTCGGGGCTGAAGCTTGTATCCTCGTCGGGAAGAACCTCAAAAACTTCATTTTCTTCCGCTTCAAAAAGCATCGGTTTTTTCTTTTTGAGGAAATCCTTACTCTTGTTTGCAACAATCTGATTCAGCCAGCTCGAAAAACTTTCAGGTTTATCAAGCTCATTGATTTTTGAAAGTGCCTTTACGTAGCTTTCCTGAAGGATATCTTCCGCATCCTGATTATTCTTTGTGAATTCAAAAGCAACGAAATATGCTCTTTCGCTCGTCAGCTTGTAGAGTTCGTCAAAAACGGATTTGTCACCGTTTTGGATTTTCACTACAAGCTCGGCTACCCTTTGTTTATTGACTTCCATAAACTCTCCCTTGACCTGTTATGCAGGTGAAAACTAAAGAAATTTTATTTATACTGTTTAAGAATCTTTTTGGTTTTGAAATATCCTGCATGATCTCTGTCATCTGCCAGCCATGAGCAAAGATGTTTCTTCTTTACCTCCGGAATATTATACGAAAAGTCCCATCTGACTTTTTTGAGCACCTTTGACGGAGTGTTTATTTCGTATTTCAAGCCTGAACAGCAGCCGTTGATAACATCAATAACGTTTGCTTTGATGGCTTTTTGCTTTTTATTGGAAAAGCTGATTTTTGTTTTGAATGCATAGAATGTTGAATAATAGGGGATGAACGGATTTTTAGTGAAGAAAGAAAGCTTTATAACATCCGCGTTTATAAAGTTGAAATCATTTGATGTTTCCATTGTAACTGCTATTACATCGCTCGGCTTTATAACGAGATTCGGATAATCGAGAGGTGCGATATAATCGGGGGTTATACAAACATCACCTATGGTTATCTGAGTCGTTTTATACATACCCGGTGTATAGTCTTTATCAAAATTCTCATCAAGAACCATCATTGAATAATCACGAGAAAGCGAAATAATATCAGCTCTCATATTTTCGTATTTCAAAAGATCTTCATAAGTGACCTTTTCCAAAATGTTATTTCTGTATTTGACGAATCCGTTAACGCCCATTTCCGCAAGGCACTCTTGACAAAGAACCTTATAATCCTTATTTTTTGTTGAGAACATCTCGGTTTTTCTTGCTTCTGCTCCACATCTGCCGCATGTGTCTTTTAAAATGAATCCCATAATTTTTACCTCACTTTATAATTGATTAAAAAATAAACGTTACAAAAAATCCCAAAGCTGAAAAAGCAAACATTGCCCATGTAATATATTTGAACTTGTCGAGTGGGTTTTCTCCAAGCATTTCTTTGGCGGTAACCAAAATTTTATTGCTTATTACAGAGATAACGCTTGCTATGGTCCAGAAGAACATCGTTGCCTTTTCAAGGCCAAAGAGTCTTTCGAGCTGTTCGGAAGTTTCATAATTTTCAAGTGCATTGCTGATAAAAATAAGAACAATTAACAGCAAAACACTTATCGGAAAAGAACCGTACAGCGCCATTCTGGAATACTTCTTTTTCGCTGTGTTTGTTGATATAAATTTTTCGTGAGCTTCTTTTGACTGCTCACCGATGCTTATGTAAAACTTTTTGGTTTCACCTTCTGCAAAGTCAACGGCAAGCTGATAATTGCTGTTGTTTGTAATATCCTGTGCGGTTTCAATAAACACCGACGGATTGCTGACCATATATTCGCAAAGGAATTTACCCCAATAGCCTTCTGCACATCTCGGCGAGACCTCAAGAATTTTGTCGTAAGTGTCGTTAGCCTGAGCGAAGCGATCATTCTTCAAGAGAATAGAAGCTCTTTCGAGCATTTCGTCAACGCCTGCTATACCGTCGATTTTTACCGTGCCCGAAATTTCGTGATAAATTTTTTCATGAGTAAGCTTTGCATCGCAAAACTCACAGTAGAAAACATCACTGTTTTCGTCAACCTTAAGATTTGCTCCGCAGGATTTACATTTTAATTCAACAAGTCCCATAAAATTCACACCTCTGTTTTATTGCTTTCACCCGTTAGACGAGCTGATTTCCGATTTGGTTCATTATTTTTCAAAAAATTTTTTCGACTGTTTATTCGGTTCGGTTTTTATGCTTGCATTAAGGTATTCAATGCCTCTGCGAATTCCTTTTTTCAGATAATCACAGGGCTCATCAAATTTTTCCGCATAAATCATAATAGGTTCCTCATCGAGTGTTATGAGCTCCGTGATTACTGTTTTCTTTTCTTCATAAACCGATATATCCAGGGAGTGAAATCCGTCAAGATTCACTCTTTTTTTAATCGAACCATTATTCATAACACACTCCTTTCCGGGCTTTTCACCCATTAGACGAGTGGAAATAAAAAACGGTTCATAAAACCTGAAAATTTTTTGCCTCTATTTAATAAGTCGATTAAAAATTCAAAAAGTTGCAGGTTTTTTAAAAAAATTCGACGATTTTAAAGAAAAAAAGTTGCAGACATCAAATATTGTTTACAGAAATTTAATAACAACAAATATCGCCGAAATTCGTCATAATAAATTGAAATGTATTAAATATTTTGCTATACTGAAAATACATTGTAATAAAAAGGAAGTAGAGAATGGATAATTTTCAGCTTTCCGAGCTTGCTCAAAAAGCAAAAAACGGAGATATGGCGGCTTTTGAAAAGTTATATATTGAGCTTTCGCCCGAAATATATGCAATCGCCTGTGAGATAACACAAAACAAAGAAGAATCTCACGATCTGGTTCAGGATTGTTTTGTTGCGGCATTGGAGAATATTTCAACTCTCAATGAGCCTGACAAAATCAAAAACTGGCTCATAAGAATTGCCGCAAATAAAAGCCGCGACTACCTGAAAAAGAAAAAGCCTTCGGTTTTAACCGAAGACCAATACGAAATAATTGATAATCTTGAAGAAGATGATATTGCGGTTATTCCCGAAGCATCGCTTGAAACGGAAGAACGGATTGAAGACGTCAACGAAATTCTCGCCTGTTTAACGGAAGAAAAACGTCTGTGTCTGCTTCTTCGCTACAAATATGATATGAGTTATGCGGAAATCGCAAATGAGCTCGGTATAACGGAAAGTGCTGTTAAAAGCAGAATTTCAAGAGCAAAGGACGATATCGAAAAAGAAGCGGAGAAAAGGGAGAAAAAAGGGCTTCCGCTTTTCGGCATTGCACCGTTCGGTCTTGTTATATTTGCACTCAACAGATCGGCAGATATAACCGCATCGGCATTTGCGGGAAGTGCCGCACAAACTGCTGCTTTTGCGAGCGTAACCGCTACTGCCTCGCAAGCAGGATTTGCCGCTGCTTCAACTGCTGCTACTGCAACAACCGCATCTGCCGCAGGTACAACAGCCACCGCCGCAACGGGGATAGGAGCAAAGGTTGCTGCGATGAGCGTTGCTCAGAAAGTTGTTGCAGGCATTACCGCCGCAACAATCGCAACCGGCTCGGCTACGGTAACAACGGTTGTTGTGAAAAATAAAATTGAAGGAAAAGAATCCACAACAACCGCTTATGTTGAAGAGGTTACAACTGCACCCGATTACGGATTTGAAAGCGAAACTGTGTTTATTCCTGCTGTTGCCGAAACGGAAACAGCAACAGAATTATCAACAAGCAATAAATCAACATCAACGGTCAAGCAATCAACAATGGTCACTCAAGTAAAAGAAACCGAGAAATCAACTGTTGCAAATAAAACAACAACCAAATCAACCACCAAAGCCAATACTACAACGCAAAAGCAAACAACAACTACAACAAAGTCTGAAACCACCAAGAAAGAAACAACAACGGAAGAAGTAACAACAACACCAACTACCACAAAGACTGTTACGACTACCAAGGCGGTTACCACTACAAAAGAGGTTACCACCACAAAAGCGGAAACTACAACGACTACCAAGGCAACAACGACCACTACCACAACCGAATCTGCTTCGCCTGCAACGGTGACGGTTAAAGTTTACAGCGCGGGTTCCGGAAGTGAATATAAGACTTATAATTTAACTTTTGATTCGGGAGTTACTCTTTCCGATTCCGACATAGAATCAGGTCTGATGAGTCAGCACGGTATAGATGCAATGGCAGACAGCTTCAGTGTAACAACTGAGCCCGGAGGCAGCTATACTGCAACGGCTTATGAAATTTAAAAAACGGAGATGTTGATATGAATCATTTTATGAAATTCAGTAAAATCGGCTGTCTTGCAGTCGCATTAATAATGCTTTTGTGCGGAATCACCGCTTTTGCAGAAGAACGTGAAATAACAGCAAGCGGAACATATGATGGGATAAGCTGGACCGTTTATGCAGACGGAGAACTCTACATTAGCGGCGAAGGTGAAATGGGAAGAGCAACATCATCGAATTACGTGAACATTCCCTGGCATTCGTATAAAGACGATGTCACCAAGATAACAGTTGCCGAAGGCATCACAAACACGTGTTTCAAAGCATTTGAAGGTTTTGAAAAAGTCAAAGAAGCTCATATTGCAGATTCTGTTTTGTTGATTGCTCCGCGAACTTTCTATAACTGCAAAGGACTTGAAAAAGTGTTTATCGGCAGCGGTGTAAAAAAGATTGAATCGTATGCCTTTTCCAACTGCAACGGCTTGATTGATATATATTACTCAGGTGATGTTGCGGGTTGGTGTGATATTGATACTTACACGGTAGCAACCTCTGTGCCTACATATTATGCCGATAATCTTTATATTGACGGAAAGCAGGTTTACGGTAAGCTTGTTATTCCCGAAGGGGTTACAAAAATCGGCAACAACGCTTTCTATAACTGCACGGGTGTTATAAGCATCACCATTCCAAAATCAGTAAATTTTATAGGCGATAATGCCTTCTTTAACACCGGATACTATAACGATTATGCGAACTGGGACAACGGATTGCTGTATATCGGAACAAACCTTATAGCGGTTGACAACGAAAAACTTGCTGACGAATGCAGATTGTTTACCAAAACAACTCTTATTGCATCAAGAGTTTTTAGCGGCAGTACAATCACTTCTGTAGATATGGCAGATAATGTTGAATATATAAACGACTATGCATTTATAAAATGCTCTGAGCTTGAAACGGTTAATCTTTCAAATAATCTTAAAATTCTCGGAAAAAGCGCTTTCCACAGCTGCTCAAAACTCAAGAAAATTGAAATTCCCAAAAGCCTGACAACACTGCCGGCTACTGTTTTTTACGGAGCGGAAGCTCTTGATGAAGTTGTTATGGCTGACGGTCTTGAGTCAATCGGCGAAAGAGCTTTCTATAATACACGCAGTCTGAAATCTGTTGACATTCCTACCACAGTCAAGCAAATAGACGCATCGGCATTTGAAAAAAGCGGAATCACAGATATATATTACAACAACACAAAAGCTGAATGGAAGCGTGCAACAGCAGGCGAAAGCTTTGCGGGAATTATTGTTCATTATACTCTCAGAAACGAGGACAGCTCCGTTATTATCCAGCATACAGATGAAAATTTCAGCTGGGAAGCAGGCAATATTCACCTTGATGTTTGTGAAGTGACACCCGTAAGCCCCAAATATGACCGGAACGGATATTATATTAAAAATGAGATTACTCCTATAAAGGTGCTTGAGATAAAAATTGTTGACGGTGACGGCAACGCCGTTCAGCCGTTAGACAATGAGAAGATAACCGTAAAAATCAAAACACCTGACAGATTTATGGAATTTGTGTCATCATCGATACTGAACCTTGATGATATAACTGATTACAATACTCTTGAATTCATTGACGGTGTGTTCAGTTATGAGCAGAACGGGGAAAGAATATCGGTTACCCCAACCGAAGAGTCACTTAACAAATTCAAGATTGTTCATTGGTTTTCAGACGGAACCGAACCCGGAGATTATGAGGTGTTTACTCACGGCGAAATAAAAATTATCGATGGATATATCATTCTCGAAACAAATCATTTCAGCGAATATGCTGTTTGCACGGAATACACACCCAATCAAGATTATACAATCAAATGGCTTGTTGACGGTGTTGTAACAGAGCAAACCGTGACCGAAGAATCAGCAATAACAAAACCTGCAAATCCCGAAAAAGAGGGTTACACCTTCATTGGCTGGACTCCTGAAGTTCCGGATACAATGCCTGCTGAAAACCTCGAATTCACTGCTGTATGGCAGGTAAATGAATACACCATAACCTTTGATACCGCAGGCGGAACTGTGATTGTGCCGATTACACTTGAATACGGTGCGGCAATCACACCTCCTGCAAATCCAGGAAAAGACGGCTATACTTTCATCGGCTGGACTCCTGAACTACCTGAAACAATGCCTGCAAATGATTTAACGGTTGTTGCTGTGTATGAAGAATCTGAAACACCTAAAGATCCTGAACCGCCTAAAGTAACCGTTACGGGAATTAAAATCATTTCTCTTCCAAACAAAACACAATATACGTACAAAGTTGACAGCCTTGATTTAAGCGGACTTGCTATCAAAATGATGTATTCCGACGGCACATCAAAAATCATAAGCGACACAAAAGCCATTACCACATACGGCTTTGATGTTGACTCTGTCGGAACAAAAACAATTACAGTTTCATACGGTGGATACACGGATGAATTTGAAATCACGGTTTCCTATGCCTGGTGGCAATGGATAATCCGAATTCTTCTGCTCGGATTTATCTGGTATTAATCTCATATATAACGAAAACCACGCTCCAAAGACGGAACGTGGTTTTTGTTTACAATTCATCTTCTACCATTGCATAAAGCCAATAATCATTTGAACAATCAAGCCCATTTGTTATATCAGAATAATACATCATTTTATATAATGTTACACGGTGATTTCCATTACCATCAACATAATAGAATCCATCTTTTGCCTTTATAAGCCTAATTGCTAAATGTTTGTTTTTGATAGTCTTTTTTAAACCAGTAAAATATTTCTTTTTTGTTACATCTCCGTTTTTAATATAACGAGAAGCCCTTTTTAACATTGCAAATGTCTCAATCCATGTTTTTTGTGCGTAAATGTCATAAGAAGAGCCTTTAATCATATTCAGAGAAACCTTCATCTGTTTAGATTCACTAAAAGTTTTTCCTTTTTTATCGTAATAAATACATGGTTCAAAAAAAGCATCAGGTATAGCACTTGTAGCTACCCCTAAAGATTCAAGGAAAAGTTTCTTAATTCTCTTCTGATCATCGATGCTGATTGCATCAGTATCTTGTTCAGAGAAAACCATTTCATTAAAAGTCAATCTTAAAACCCCTTTTGATTTGTTTTAGCCGCTATTCTCTTGCAGGTAACAACGATTTTTTTACGATGCAGTTGAAACCACATTTGCTGGTATAATCACTTGTTGTTGCCAAAGAACTTTCGTTTTTTATATAAGGACTGATTAACACTTCGCACAAACTGGCGTATTGAGATTCGACTGTAACATCAATATAAGGTACTACTATGCCGTTTTGAGACCTAAACCTTACTTCATACAATTCGTTTTCCAAGTCCTTTGGCTTGTTGTATGGTTGAAATAAAACAAATCTGTATTCCTGTTCAGATTTATAGCACTCATGCTTAAATTTAAACTGAAAAGACTTTAAAGCATAGTTTATAAATTTTTGAGAGTTGTCTACTCTTTTCTCGTCATCATCCTTTGAATTTATATATGCCATATATGTATCCAAAATTATATTTTCAAGGATTTCTTTCTTTTCTGCATCATCATAAATTACTCTATATGAGTGTATACAACAAAACTTTGCGTTTTGATTAAAATCGGAATAGGAATATCTTTTTTGTCCATCGAAAATATTATACAAAAATTTCAATCCGTATCCACCATTGTTTTTCGAATAATATCGCCACATATCAAGGGAATCTTCTTTTAATGAGAAACTGCAAATATATGCGTCGCAAGGCACGCAATCCATTATGCTGTTACTAACACAATCATCTTTAGGAGTAATTGGAAAGTGCACAAATTGATGCGCGGAAATTTCAGAATTAATAATACAATCGTAAAATGTTTTATTAATCTTATCTTGAGCAAGCATTTCTTTGCATGATGCTTGAAACATACTCAAAACATGATTGCCTTCAGAGGTATCGTTGAGGCAATCACTCCTTGTGAACCAAAAGTGTAGTTTTTTATGCTCGTTGGGTTTGTCTCTAATAATCCCCATAAAGCCATCAACACTCGTATAATGCCATAATGTAAATATACCATTTGAATCATTATCTTCAAAATGATATTTTTTATGCAAATCCAAAAAATTAAATTTATCTATTTTTATCATCCTTTCAAAAAATAGTAAACAGTTACTAACATATCATCAAATAATGTCGTTTTGGTCTTTGCTTTCAGAACCCTAACAACGTCAAACGTTCATCCGACCGTTCACTTACGTATTAACATCGGGTATTTCATCTTACAACACCAATATATCCTCATAAGTCACAAGTGTCACATTACCAAGCTCAGCGGCTTTGTCGATACAGCCTTTGGTGAAGCCTATTTTTGCGAAGAGATAATAGTGCTTGTTGGGATGGTTGAAGAGTGTGCTTTTCTGAACAAGCGATTCGAGAACGCCAAGGTCAACTTTTTCGTTTGTCCATTTGCATTCCGCAAAGAGGGCAGTGTTTTTATCGGCTGTTCCGACAATGTCTATCTCAACCTGCTGTCTTGTTTTTGCATTTGTTCCCCACCATCTTCCGATATCCGTGAAATCAACTGCTGATTTTCCGCTCAGAAGAAGATTCCAGAGATGCTGTTTGCATATTTCTTCGAAAACTGCTCCCATATAGTCCGAAAGATGAGGGGCAATTCGGTTGTAAGCAATCTCAACCGCACCACGGGCGATTACGGATGCGTTTTCGGGGACAAATCTGAACCAGAAGCGGAACATATTGTCCTCAATGGAATAGATGGTTTTCTTTGCCGTGCTTTCACCGAAAGGCATTTCCTTTTTAACGATTCCGAGCGCAACAAGGTTCTTGATATATATTGAGCAAGTGCTTGTATCTTCGCCGACCTTAGTGCAAATTTCCGAGAGCTTTGAAGCTCCCGTTGCAATTGCGGTTATTATTGCATTGTAAATTGCAGGCTCACGGACTTCCTGCTTGAGAAGGTTGTTTGGCTCTTCATATATGGAAGAAACGGGATTGAGGTAAATGTTTTTGATATTATCCTCAACGGAAATACCGTCATTTATCTGTAACAGATACTGCGGTGTACCGCCGATGATTCCGTATGCGAGTGCTTTGTCTTCTGCGGAAAACTTCGGGAAATACTTGCAGGCTTCCTTGAATTCAAAGGGAACGATTTTAAACTGCGCCGTTCTTCTGCCATAAAGAGGGGCTTTATATGCAAGCACATGGTCTTCCATATATGACATAGAAGAGCCGCAGAGAATGAGAAACAGTTTGCTTGTATCTTTGTATTTATCAATCAGAAGCTGTAGCGTTGATGCAAGGCTCTTGGATGCTCTTGCAACATAGGGATACTCGTCTATGCAAAGAACAACCCTTCTGTTTTCGGAAAGCTTAAAAACATATTCCAGAGCCGCCTGAAACGATGCAAATGATGTGTCCGCATCAATACCCGATGTAAACTCAAAAATGCATTTGCTGAAATTTTCAAGATTCTGTTTTGCGTTTGTTTCAACACCGGTGAAAAATATCGAATCCTTGTCTTTTATAAATTCGTTTATCAATGCAGTTTTGCCGACACGACGACGACCGTATATAACGGCAAACTCAAATTTGCCGGAGTTATACAGTGTGTTCAACTGCGCTAATTCTTTTTCTCTGCCAATAAACATGGTATCACCTCAAGTTAGTGCAACACGATTTACTTTATTGTAATTTACTTTTATTCGAAAGTCAATATTTTTTTATAATATTCTCATAAATCTCTTCCGAGATGGTCAAAATGACCGGTTCGGAGGAGATTCTTTTATTTTTGCTTATCTTTTGAAATATATAATGTAATTAATTCTTTTCCTTATATGTAGTCTTACATACTTTGTATGATACAGACGAGGCAACAGGAGTTTTGTCTGAGAAATCGTCAAGGGAGATTTCTCGGATATTTAACAAATCCTTGCCTTTTTATCACATTGTATCACCTGCAACTAAATAATAAGGAGGAATTTTGTTTTGAGAAGAAGTATCTTGTTACCGGGTGGTGGTTTTCCCCACATCGAGTGACCTCTCAAAAAAGCGAGCAGCACAATCCAATACGTCTCATATATCACCCGCAGTGCTGTATTTTGTTTATCAAAAAATTTAGCGTAACAACAGCGGTCCCTTGACGCTGTTGAGATGCAATAAGCTGTTGTCTATGTTTGTCTGATTCGTCTCCTCCTATTGACTGTTAAGATCTGCATCGGGAACAGCATTTCCCTGTCTTGTTTCAGCGGGCAAGACAGGGAAGTTTTCGTAACTTGTACTAAACGAAAAAATGTCGTAGTACGATTTGTAAAAATTTAAATTCAAATATCAGGAGGAAAAACACAATGTTAACCAAAGCAATTACTGTTTCAACCAAAGGCGAAAAAGCCACATTTTCAATCAAGTTATCCGACAAAGGTCATAATTCGTTGGACTTTTTCTGTGACACCTGCCATTCAGAAAAGCCTATGGTTTCCATCCTTGATTCTTCCGAAAACTGTTTTCTCTTTTTCAAGCGAACCGAAGACGGTTTTGATCTGAAGAAGAAAGAATATCCGCCGGAAGAAAAATGGACATACGACGGTGGGAGATACATCATCGAACCCGGTGCATACTATGACCAGACGGAACTTCGTATGCCTAACGGCAAAATTTTCATATTCAGAAACGACTATTATCAGGATATTAAATCTGATGGTGTTACGGTCGGATTTTTTGACGGAAAATCAACCCGACTTTTCATTCGCTGCTATATCAATGATGGCATGCTGATGATAGAGTTTGCATGAGGAGGATTCGGAATGTCACTGAAAAACATGTTCATGATGAACCAGAAGGCTTGTTACTTCGCTCACGCTTTGCCCGAAGATAACGAAATACGCTTCTTCAGATTTAAAGACGGTGTGAAAAGCGTAGTCGGATCAATCTCGGATACAGAACAATCTGGGTTGCTGTTTTGCGAGACGGACGGTCAAAGCAAAATTGTTGCAAGGCTCATCAAAGACCCTGAAAGAAAGTTCAACGGCAGTTTGTCAAACGATGACACGCACATCGAGGTCTTCGGCGGATACGACAACAGAATGCTGATTCTGCAAAACCCCGAATATGGGGAAGGTATTATTACAGATACCCTTCTGCTCTTGATCGATCAGTCTTGCGAAGCCAAGATTCTGGCTCACGTATCTGTTGACTTCGACGGCAGGCTTGTTTTCGACTTTGATTATACTGAGGAGGAATAGATTATTAATAAAGTTTTATCAATACTTATTTCAATAATCATAACGCTGGTATCCATTTCGAAACCTTTTGATGAAATCGTATCTTCAGAACCTGTCTGTCCTTCGACAGAATGCTCTGTGAGCTCTTCCGGCAATGTTCACAGCAAAGATGCCGTCGAGCTCTTCGAACTCTGTAATCGGGCGAGAGAGGACGCAGGGTTGGACAAGCTTGTATACAGCAATGAAATCTCGCAGCTTGCTTATATACGAGCCTGTGAACAGTTGAGTTCACCCGGTCACCTGAGACCTGTTTCTTCTTCAAGATTCTATACTGTCTTTGAAGAAAACGGAATGGTTTATGATGCTTACGGCGAGAACATCGTCATCATACGTTCTCAAAAGACCTTCTCGCCGTCACATGCGTTAAATCTCTGGTTATCATCAGAGCCCCACAAAAAAATTCTTTTGGGAGAGTGGACTTACTCGGGAATATGCGTTTTGGAATCCGACGAAGAATATTTTTATACAGTCCAATTATTTGCAAGGTAGAACAAAAACACAAAATAATTAATCCGATTGCAGGCATACCGCTGATGCTTGCAACGGTATTATAGGTAATTCATTTAATTAATTACCATCTTTATGCTCATACAAACAGAATGGTGCTCCGCAAGGTATTTGCGGGGCATTATTTTTTGCTTGAAAAAAATTTAATTTTCATGAAACTTGACCAATAAAACCTACTTAAACTTCGTAAAACCTTGTTTTTTATCCACAAAGAAATTCCCTGTTTGTGGCAATTTTTCGCCAAAACATGTCAACTTTTTGTCGTTTTTTCAAAAACTCTTGTTCAGAAACACGGGACGAGAAGGTTTTCTTACATTCTTTTTGTGAAATTTGCACAAATTGCGCCCAAAAACACAGAAGGAGACATGTCATGAACAAAGAGTTTATCAAAGAGTTGGAACGGCCTTTTCCAACCGAAGTTTTTGTTGACACAATCAAAGCTTGCCACCCGGCGGAAGAAATTCTTCCTGTCAAGGGAACATGGCTTTGGGATAACGAACGCAAATACCATTACATAGGCGATATACCTTTTCTCAATGCGACTGCAAAGTTCATTTACAAGAAGTTGAAGGACAAGCCCTACGACAATGTGTTTATCGAGTTTTCGGTTCCGAAGGTCCTTTACAACAATAACATAACGGGTTTTCTGTATAAGGACAGAAATATTCTGAAATATGAAGCCAAGGATATTTTAACCTGCTACAACATCAACGTTGACCTTGCGGCGAACCCGATTTATTTTGATGTTTTTGATGTAAGGAGAATCGATCACAGCTTTTCATTTCGTATCAACGGTATAGAAGAACAGGAAGAATTCTGCCGACTGTTCCAGAATATGTACTTTAAAAATTTGAAGCCCGGTCGTTCGGGCAGCAAGACCTATGATTATGACATTGACGGTTACTGCTTTACTTCAAAGAAATTGGATATCGTTCTTTATGATAAAGCGAAAGAGCAGGATAAAGCGAAAGAAGATCAAAATAAAATAAAAAACACGCTGAGACTTGAAATGAGATGCAAGGAGCCGTTCAGCGCTTATGATGGCAAGGTGTTCGGCAGTGTTGAAAAGATGTTCAGGAAAGCCAACAATCGTTTCGCTTATCTTCTTACCTCTCGGAATCTGATTTACGATTTCGTTCCAAAGAATGAATATGAAAAGCTAATAACCGATTGCTACAACGCCAAGAAGGCCGAATACAGTGCAAACCCCAAAGGCGAGAAGCCTTCATATCTGAAGTTTAAGCTTGACCACCTTCTTGCAAATATGATGCAGATAAACGAAGAAGGCTGTCACTCGTTTCATTCACAGAAGGGTAACCGTGTCATCTATAATGCTTGCCTTAATCTTGCACAGGATGCAGAGATAAGCATTCTCTACACAAAGCTTAATTACAGAATAAGCTTTATTGATAATGTTTGTTACCGTTCAGATTTCGAATATGTCGAAGAAGAAACAGTCGCTGCAACTACTGAAGCTGCTGAAATCATCGAACCTTTAGAGCCTGTTGTACTCGTTAAACGTGATGAACCGATTAAGAAGCTTGATGCTTCGTTTGTTAAGTACAATCCATATTCCGGTTTCACAAACAGAGCAACAGAGATTATCAACTGCAGATGTTCCGATTATAACGGTAAGAAGAAGGCAAGACCAACATGTCCCGATTATCGTTTCTCTACATTTAAGAGTGTTATTGTAAGACCTCCTCTCTACCATAGAAGGATTTAGTTTTTTACAAAAAGGCGAGTAAAACTGTACTATAGGCAACCGACACAATTTTTATAAATATTTTTGTATAACGAAAGGAATTATTAATTATGAAAACTACACCTACATATATGTCAATCAACGATGCAGCAAAGACAAGCGGCATGAGTGCCCATTACATCAGAGACCTTGTAAAGGCTAACAAAATCAAACACGTCAAGTCAGGCATGAAGTATCTTATCAATTATCCGAAAATGATGGATTACTTTGAGTCTCTTGAAAACAACGCAGCATAAGATGCCTGTAAAAACAAAATATCATCTGCCCCTTCCTATGCAGAAGGGGCAGGCAAATCAATAAAAACCGAAAGGATGAAAATTTAATGGCAAGTGCAACACCTATGTATAATAAAAATGAAGAATTAACGGGATACAGAATAAAGGTATCAAGAGGCTATGACGCCAACGGCAAGCAAATCACTCCCTATTCCACAGTTTGGAAACTGCCTGAAGACTGGGATAAGTGGGCTAAAAAGCGTCAGCAAAAAGAGCTTGATATTGCAAAAGCTAATTTTCAGGTTGCTTGCGACAGAGGCGAAGTTAAAACGAAAGCTGAAAAATCAGCTGAGAAAAAAGCAATAGCAAAACAACTCGCTGAAGAAGATCTGAAAAAGATGAGCTTTGCAGATGCTTTTGATTTATACATGTACGAAACCAAGGAAGATAAAAAGATCAACACAATAACCAGTATCAATACAACTATGAAAAGGGCATTGAAAGTGTTTGGCAAAAGAAAAGTTGAAGATATAAGTGAGAGCGACTGTCGGGAATATCTTAATGTTTTAAAAGAGGATGATCTCAAAACATCAACTGTCCGCAAACATTATGAAACACTGCACGCTTTTCTGAACTGGTGCCTTAAGAAAAAAATCATCTCACATCATCCGATGGATAATATCAATAAGCCAGTTATCCAAAAAGGTTCTGAAGCAGTAGCCGTGTATTCTCTTGAAGAACTCAAAAGAATTATCGATTGCTCAAAGAACGAGCCTTTGATGTGGCAGGTAATGACACTTCTTCTTGCCGATTCAGGAATGCGTCGAGGAGAAGCATGTGCTTTGCGCTGGTCAGATATAGATCTTTCAACGGGAAGTGTTCATATCGTTAACAATGCTCAATACACCGAAGGTGAAGGTACATACGACACCAGTACAAAATCGGAAAAAGACAGATACATATATCTGAATGATCAGGTTATCAAAATTCTTTCGGAATGGAAGTCACTTCAGAAAGAAGTGATCGAGGGGTTTGGGAAAAAAGCTCCCAAGCATGTTTTCACTCATCTCGATTCGGGAGACAGAATAAATCCTCAGGCCCCTACCGCTTATTTCAGAAAGTTCGGAGAAAAGTACGGTATTGAGGATTGCCACCCTCATAAGTTCAGACATACCATGGCAACATTTATGATTCGCAATGGTGTTGATGTTAAGACCGTATCCGAAAAGCTCGGACATTCAAGCGTTGAAATAACACTTAAGTTATATGTACACATCGACGATGATGCGCAAAAAGCCGCAAACAAAAAATTCGCTTCACTTGTGTGGAACGGATAAAGACTGTTTGAGCAAAGAAAACACAGATTCGGCGATTAAACCGAATCTGTGTTTTGCTTAATTTTAATATTGATTTTAGTTTATATCTGCGATTTTTATTGTTACCCTCCGGCACGATAATATCATCTGAAATCATTTCGCTCAATATTTCCTTAAGCCTTGAACTTTTCAGCCCGACAAGTTCAGCAAGCTCTGAACTTTTT
>SVPH01000015.1:0-39955 GCA_015065965.1 Oscillospiraceae bacterium | reverse complement strand
GCAGAAGCGTTTGTTGTCAGATATTCTATAATGGCCTGCTTATGTGCAAGGGTCTTTATCGCCGCTTTTTTATCGCCGCTTTTTATCGCCGCTTTTTTCAGCGGAAGCGATAACGTTATGCGTTCAGGATCAAACTCCTCGCTGATTGTTGGTACTGAACTTGTGTTTTTTCTTAATTATTGACAAAATATTGACATTTTAGATTTTGAGATTATTCTTAAAAAGAAAAGAACCCTTGGAATCGGTTGATTCCAAGGGTTTTCGATAATCCCCATTCGGGAAAAATTATCTCTTTGAGAACTGGGGTGCACGACGTGCGCCTTTGAGACCGTACTTCTTTCTTTCCTTCATTCTGGGGTCTCTGGTAAGGAAACCTGCCTTCTTAAGGGCGGGACGAAGGTTTTCATCATACTGAAGAAGAGCACGAGCGATACCGTGACGGATAGCGCCTGCCTGGCCTGTTACACCGCCGCCGCCTACACGGCAGATAATGTCAAACTTCTCGGCTGTGTCAGTGAGAGCGAGAGGCTGACGAACGATGAGTTTAAGAGTTTCAAGACCGAAGTAATCATCGATTTCTCTGTCGTTGATAATGATCTTGCCGGTGCCTGCATATACGCGAACTCTTGCAACGGAACTCTTTCTGCGGCCTGTGCCGTAGAAATAAGGATTTGATTCGTACATTATTTATAGCCTCCCTTTCTTAAAATTCCCATGCTTCGGGTTTCTGGGCTGCATGAGCATGCTCAGCGCCCTTAACTACGCGAAGTCTGGTGAGAGCCTTGCGGCCGATAACTGTATCGGGGATCATGCCCTTAACTGCAAGTGACATTGCGAGTTCGGGCTTTGTCTTCATAAGAGTGCTGTATTTAACCTCTTTAAGATGACCGATATAACCTGTGTGACGATAGTACATTTTCTGATCGAGTTTGTTGCCTGTGAGAACTGCTTTTTCAGCGTTGATGATGATTACATGATCGCCGCAGTCTGCGTGAGGTGTGAAGATAGCCTTATGCTTACCTCTGAGAAGTTTTGCTGCTTCAACAGCAACCTTGCCCATGGGCTTGCCTGCTGCATCGATCACATACCACTTACGGACGATGTCGCCCGCTTTAGGCATATAAGTAGACATAACTTTTCCTCCAATTAATTTTTTCGTGCCTGCATATATTATCATAAGAAAACGGTGTTGTCAATAGGTTTTTTTTGAGTTTTTTAATTTATACTTCACAACCTCTTGTTTTCTCGTTTTTTCTCTTCTTTTCATATCAAATACTCACTTTTAATTTACGAAAAAATTTTTTAAAAACAGAAAAAAGAGCGTTTTTTTGCACAAAAAACGCTCTTTTATTTTGTTGAAAACGCAGAAGTTTATTTGATTAAATCATGCTTTTTGATAAAGTCGATTGTTTCGTCAACCGTTGTAAATGCCATGGCAACGCTGGTGTCAGCCGCGCCGTAATAGATTGCTATTCTGCCTGTTTCAGCATCAGCGAGTGCAGCGCAGGGAAAAACAACGTTTGGAACATCGCCGACACACTCATAAAGTTCATGCGGAGCGAGCAAGAAGCAATCTGCTCTGTGCAGAACTTTCCACGGTTCGTTTTTATCAAGAATAGCGGCACCCATAGCATAAGTAAAGCCGTTGCAACTTGTGAGAACGCCGTGATAGAACATCAGCCAGCCTTCGTCTGTTTCAATCGGTGTAGGACCTGCACCGACTTTGGTCATTTCCCAGTTTTTCTGAGGAGACATAACAAATCTGTGTTTGCCCCAATATGTTAAATCCTTGCTGTGGCAGAGAAAGATATCGCCGTAGGGAGTGTGACCTCTGTCACAGGGACGGATGAGCAGAACATATTCATCGTTTATTTTTCTCGGAAAAAGAACGCCGTTGCGCGCAACGGGGTAACATGCATCTTCAAGTTGAACCCATTCCTTGAAATCTTCTGTGTATGCAATGCCGATGGTTGTGCCGTGAGGGGTAAGATTTACCCATGAAAGATAATATTTGCCGTCAATTTCACAGAGTCTGGGGTCGTAGCCTCTGAAAATAACCTTTTCTTCAAGATTCCAGTTGATAGCATCCTTGCTGTAACCGACAACGAGAGTGTGGTCTCTGCATATATCATCAACTCTGAAAACGCCTGCAAAGCCGTCGCCGTAAGGAACAACGGCGGAGTTGAAAATGCTGTTTGCGCCGTAAAGATTATCGCGGGTTATAACGGGGTTACCGCTGTAACGCCATACGGGATATTTGTAGCCTTCGGGCTTATCCTGCCAGGGAATATTCGGAATGTTTGCACCGATTATTTTTGCCATAATACACGCTCCTGTTCTTTAATATAAACATTATATCAAAGTATATGTAATATATCAACCTTTGTTTTGCCTTGCGGACATCCTTTTCCAGTTTATGAAACCGTAAAGGTCGTTGACCAGAAATGTTGCGAAGCAGATTATAACCGAAACATATGAGATATCCGTCATTGCCGCAAGAATCCAAAGGATAATGAGAATAACATCGTTTGCCGCGTATGCCACGGCATACCATGCACTGCGCCTGAATGTCAGGTAAACGGCGATGAAACTTGTTGTAACGGAAAGTGTGCTTGGCAGCAGATTGGCAGTGCCGAAAAACTTCAGAATAAAATAGAAAATCAGCGTTATGGCGGCGGAGAGAATCAGCATAAAAACAGTCTCTTTTTTGCTGATGCTGTTCACTTCAACCTCTGCTTTGTTGCCTTTATACGGATTTTTCAGCCATGAAATCAGTGCGCATACCGCCATGGGTGCAGTCATGCCGAGATAGGTTATCATTTCTCCGTAGTAATTGAACGAATAGGAGATTATGCCGTAAAGTATGCTGAAAATAACCATAAGCACCTGACCGACGGGGTTGCCTTTGGCATTGAAAATCAGCGAGGTTGCGCCTATAAGAGATGCAACGAGAGTCAGATAATTCGATTTATCAAAAAGAAAGAATGAAAGAAGAATAAGAAGAACGGATGAAGACCAAAGAATGATTTCAGCCTTTGAAAAATAACGGATTAATTTCATAAAACCTCCAAAAACAAAGCATCCGCAGACACATCTTCAAAGACCTAACGATGCATCAACGAATGCTTTGCATTCAATTACCCGGTGGCAGTTTAGTATTTGTTTTTTAGGATTATACCATTTTACTGTATAAAAAATCAAGTGATTTTAACTGTGCTTCATAATAAAATCGGTGATTGTTTTCGGATTTTCAAGTCCGTGAGGGTGATGTGCGCATTCGGGCTTGATATAAACTTCAATTTTAATGCCGTTTTCTTTATATGCATTTTCGAGAAGAATTCCGTTTTCTTCATAGGGAACGGTTTTGTCTGCACCGCCTGCAACAAGAATAACAGGGATTCTGCTTTCAACAAGAGCAGGGATTTTGTGCATGGGCATATCGAGGTAGCATATGAGTTCGGATATGTTTCTGATTCCCAAAGATTCATATATCTCGGGAAAATCTTCAATGCACGCATCGCCGCAACCAAAACCGCACGGGCAACTCATATAGTTGAGAACGGGAGCATCAACATAAAGACATGAAACGAGTTCGGGGTATTTGGCGGCAAACTTGATTGCAACAAGACCGCCGCAACTTAAACCAATGGGAACGCATTTTGACGATAATCCGTATTCTTTTGCAACGGATTTTACAAAATCCGCTTTTCTGTCCAGATCGGAGTCGGTACCCCAGCGGTTATTGTTTTCTATAAAGCATATATATGCGCCTTGCTTAAGCAGTTCGATTTCAACCTCGGGGAAAGCGTTCCAATATTCTGTCTTAACCGCAAGGATGGGATTTTCAACTTTTAAATCAGGGATAATAACAGTTGCTTCATGGCCGTCAAAAATGAATTCACGGCATTCAAAGTTGTTCCATTTCATGACTTTCTCCTTTAGATTATGTTTTCCGCTGAGAACCTTAACAGATAAATTGATTTTAGCCACTCGGGTTGATTTTGTGCTGTTTCTGTAAGTTTTTCAAGAGTGCGTTTGCCTATACGTCTGTCAAGAATAGCAAACATTCTGACAATTGGGTTTGAATGAACAATTGAGTCTTCAATCGGCAATTCTCTGTAAACTTTAAGGGCATTGCAGAAATCTTCATCGTCAAATTCTGTTTTATCTTCGACGGGAACGTAATTTTTTTCTTCCCAGAAAATATTCCATGCTTCTTGTTGCTTCAAGTTCTTGTTTTTGAAAGCAACGGTTTCCCAAGAAAAACGTTTAAATGTTTTGCTGTCAATGCGGATTTCAAAGATTTTTTTACCATCCATATTGGGATATGAGGTGCAGGAATACTGAATTCTGCCTTTGAGCGATTCTGAAAGCATTTCCTGCTCAAGATATTTTCTCATACCGCTCCATGAACCCAAAGTTTTGCCCATAACTCAGTTCCTTTCAAGCCTTATGCATGTTACGGAATATGCAGGCACGGTGTAGTTGAATTCATCCGATAAACCGTTAACCGTAAATTCTTCCATAATGCAGTCCTCTTTTGCACCGAGGATATTATCGTTTGCAAGGCTGTCACCTGTAACCTGATGAACGGTTGCGGTTGATTTAATGTCGGCGTTTGTAACATCAACGGCAAACACTTTGCTTGTTCCTGTTACATTGACGAGTTTTATGATAACATCGCCGCTTTCATCTGTGCTGACAACCTGATATGCCTCTGCTTGTGCCTCTGAGGCTAAGTCCCAGTCAACATAAAGTTCGCCGTCAAGATAGCATTTGACCGTTGTGCCCGAAACAACAACCTTGATTTCATAGGTTTTACCTGTTTCTATTGTGCAGTCTCTGACTGTGCCGAGAAGTTTTGTTTTTGCGCCGTTTTCAATCTGCTGAATGCATGAAACGGTGTTGCCCCAGCCGCCGATATTCCAGAAATAGCAGTTCTGAGCATCTTTAACGGCAAAGGGGATAATGAAACCTTCTTCACCGTCAAGTTTTGTTGCATCAACGGTGTATGTGTAGTTTGTCCATTCGTCGCAGCCGTAGTAGGCAACCATGCCCGTTTCGGTATAAGGCATCCATGTGTTTGTCTGAACAAGTTTGCCGTTTTGAATTTCAAAATCATTGCTGTCATAGATATTTTCCCAGTTCCACCAGAAGTTGAGGGGGAGCGAGAATTTATCCGAGCCGAGAGTTCTGCCCGTTTCGTTTGAAACAACTTTAACGTTGTCAAACTCGGCGGAAGTATACCATGTGCCTATGCCAACTCTGCCGCCGAGAGGCGACTGCTCAACCTTTGCGCCTTCAAGGTCTGATGAAAGCAGGGTTGTGCCGGCGTTGACAGAGAAGAGTTTTTGCATATAGTAACTGATTGAACCCGTTACCTGATGATTGTTAAACCATATAAGGTCGGGTGACCAGTGGGTTGCCGTGAGGTTGCCGAAAAGGGGAGCATAAGCCGCCATGCGCACTATATCGCCGTTGCGTTCAAGACCCGTCATATAAGCCGCTTCGGCAAGGGCAGCCTTAAGAGTGTTGGATTTTGCAGCATATTCACCGAGGAAAACCTGAAGTCCGCCGCCGTAAGGAGTGTCTGTCATTTCATTAACGTTACGCTTGTAATTCTTTTCGTCATAATAATCAGCATTTTTGAGGAACCACTCGGGCTGATTATAGTAGTGCTGATCGGTTGCACCGGCAAAATCAGCGGCAATATCGGAAGAACCGAGTTGTTTCTTGGCATATTCATATGATTTTATGTAGTTTTCGCCGTGTGTTCCGTCAGAAGCGCCTGCGGAATAAATGAGTTCAATGCCGTTGTAAAGTTCAGGATTTTCTGCTTTTGCTTTGTTGAAGGAGTCAAGGAAAACCTGATATCTTTCAAAATAAATCTCGCCTTCCTGCTCGTTGCCGATGCAGATATATTTAAGTTCAAAAGGTTCGGGGTGGCCGAGCGATACGCGCACTTTGCCCCATGTTGTGTTTTCATCACCGCGGCAGAATTCAACAAGGTCGTGCATATCCTGAACATACTGTTTGAATTCAGCGCTTTCCATATCAACAGGACCTCTGCCTCTCATCTGGCAGTAAATTCCGCAGTTGATAACAGGTACGCCGATTGCGCCGATATCTTCGGCAAGTTGAAAGTATTCATAAAAGCCCAGACCGTATGTCATAAAGCAGGGGAATGGGTCGTCTGTTGCGGCAATGTTTGTCCAAAGATTTGTGCCCTGTTTTCTTGCAGCAATATCGCCGTATCCGCCGTTGAATTCAAGAGGCAGACCGTTTTTGCCCGTTGCGATAGAGTCTTTCCAGTTATATGCGGTTTCATAATCATAGCCTTCAATTACACATCCGCCGGGAAAACGCAGGAATTTCGGCTCAAGATCCTCAAGCATCTCTCCAAGGTCTTTTCTCATGCCGTTCTCTCTGCCTTTGAAAGTATCTTCAGGGAAAAGCGAAACCATATCAAGTGCAACGCTGCCTTTATCGGCAAGCACCTGAAGAGTTGCATTTTCAAAATCCGTTTTTGTGCAGTTGAGGGTGAGGGAATATTTCTGCCATTCGGCAGTTAAGGAATTAATTATACCGCTGCCGACAATTTCACCGCCTGAGCAAAGGTTAACATAAAGTTTGCCGCCGTAACCGTCAAGCCCTTTGGCATAAACAGAAAAATTATATTTTGCATTTTCTTCAATTGACATTCCGTCAAGGAAGCCAACATTTGCAATGCCTGCAGGGGTATCGGAATTGTTATTCAGCACAAGGTAGTTTGTGTTATTTTCGTTCAGTGCGTTTGCTGTGTCATTGATTTTAACCTCAGCCGCTGCACCGTTGATTGTGCTCCAGCCGTGAAATGCATCGCCTGCCGCAAGTTCGGTAAATTCAAAGGAGCGGTTAACAACCATTTCGGCATAGAGTCCGCCGTCTGCAGCAAAGTTGATATCCTCAAAGAAAACGCCGAAAAGCAGGTCGCTTATATCGTGGATTTCATCCTCAACATCAATGCCGAGAGTGTAGTCGGCATCTGCTTTACTGTATGCCGTTACGGTATTTGCATCGGGTCTGACAGGTTCGGCTGTTTTATCGCCGCCAAAACCTCCGCCTGTCAGCGAAACAATCGCTGCCGTAACAGAGGCAAAAAACTTTTTGAGTGCCTGACAGATTGCATATTTCATATTAATTTCTCCTCCTCAATTGATTTCAACAGTCCTTCGCAGCCGTCAAATATGTCACGGTAAGCAACATCAAACTTTCCGCTGTACCAAGGGTCGGCAACATCCCCGCCGCGCTCTGTGTAATCCATAAGTTTGCGGATTTTTCCTTCGGGATCATTACCGAGAATACGGTACATGTTGCGGATGTTCATGCTGTCCATACCGATAAAAAGGTCATAGTTTGCATAATCGTTTTTCTTTAATTGAACTGCACGTTTACCTTCACAGGATATTCCGTGCTTTGAAAGTTCTGCTTTTGCGGGCGGATAAACGGGGTTGCCGATATCGCCCCAAATTTCTTCAGTGCTTGTAGCGCAGGATGCAATTACAAATTCATTTGCCATTCCTTTGCGCCTGACCATATCTTTCATTATAAACTCCGCCATGGGGCTTCTGCAGATATTTCCATGGCATACGAACATTATTTTTTTCACTTTCAAGCCCCTTTGTTTATCTGTATTTACTGATTATACCATATTAATTAGTCGTTGTCACGCTCTATTTGTAATTGAGTATAAAACGCCGTGTCAAAAGTTTCAGTTGATTTTTTCAAAAATATTATTCTGAGTGTAGACTTTCGGTTTCTTTTTTGGTATTATAAATATATCTATGGCTTTTTAAGTTATTTTACACTTAGGAGGATTCAGGAATAATGAAAAATTTTACCGCATTGATGCTTGCATTGCTTATGATACTGAGCGTTGCATCATTCGGCGCTTTTGCGCAAACAAATTATAACTATACAATCTCAACCGAGTTCTACGGTTATGATGAGGTTGGCGGTGATTGGACACCCATAACAACTGTTGCGGCAGGAGATGCTGTGAAAATGAGGGCTTCAATTTCAACAAACTTCAATTCCGGCCCTGCTACGCTGCTTTTGGCATATGATAAGAGTGTGCTTTCGCCTACAGGTTTATCAGAAGGCGTATCAACCCAGTTGAAACTTAACGATGCTTTTGATTTTGCTGCTGAAAATTTCAGGATGATCAATTGCGCAGACGGAACAAATGTTGCCAACAAGCAACTTGGTCACGGTAATATTACAGCAGAACAAATGGCGCAATACGGCTTTTTGGCAATTTCCATTCAAACATACTCTTGCGTTATGTATGACGGCTCAGACTGGATCTTTGAAGTGGATATGACCGTTCTCGGCGGAAGCAAAGGCAAGTCACTTGAGTGCTTCGTTATCCCTGAAACAGTCTGCACGATTGAAAACACAGAGGGCTTTGTTTCATTTCCTTATGCGGAAGATGATGCAACAGATCTTTCGGGACTTTTAACCGCATATCTTTGGTATGAGAATGCTCCCGCACTTGAAAGCAAAAAAGCGGAAGTGACCGTAGATAATACTCCTCCCGTGGAATATACCGTAACATGGAATGTTGATGGTGCAAAGTATTGGGTTGAAAAATATTCTGCCGGCGATGCGATTGTTGTGCCTGAAGCACCCGAGAAAGAAGGACATGTGTTCGCAGGTTGGAAAACAGCCGACGGTGAAGATGCTCCTGCGGCTATGCCTGAGTGTGATGTTGAACTCTTTGCACAGTATGAAGCAGAGAAATATACATTTGTGTTCGATGCAACTCAGGGCGGTAAGTTTGAGTCAAACGGACAGAGAACGGTATCGTTTGTTTATGAATACGGCGAAACTCCCGAAATCTTTGATGAAATTCCCGTGTACCCCGGTATGGAATTTATCGGCTGGGATATGGAAATTCCCGATATTGCAACAGAAGATATTACATTTACCGCAGAGTATGTTGAGGTTGAGTATATAGTCACATTTGTTGATCATCTCGGCAATGTGCTTGATGAGATCTTCTACCTCTACGGCGATGAAGTATATGAAAGCGATGTTCCCGAAGGCTACAAGGCGGAAAATGCATGGTATACCGATTATAACGGCAATATAGTAACATTCCCATATACGGTAACAGAAGATGTTGTTTTGCATGCTGTAAGCGAGGCAAATGTGTATAACGCAACGTTTGATGCTGGCGAGGGTATGTTTGCCGATGGTTCAAGCGTAAAGGTGATTCCTACGGTGTACGGTGAAGAAATTGCCATACCCGAACCCCCTGTAAGAGAAGGCTATGTCTTTGTTATGTGGGATCCCGAACCCGGCATTATTGATATGGAAGATGTATACTTTGAGGCAATATACGAAGTTAACGAAACAACAATTTCGTTTGCAGATACAGGCGATACAATAATTGACCCCATTACAGGCGATTACGGTTCTCCCGTTACTGCAGAGATTCCCACTCCTGAAAAGAAGGGATATACATTTGCAGGCTGGAATGCACAGATACCTGCAACAATGCCTGCAGAGGATATGACAATTACTGCTTTGTGGACAAAGAACACCTATTCGGTAACTTTTGTTGACTATGACGGCTCAATTATCAGTTCGACTACATATCTCTATGAAGAAGAGATAACGGCACCTGCGCTCCCCACAGAAGATGGTTATACATATAAGTGGGATAAAGAAGTCCCTGCAAAGATGACTGATGAGAATATAACGATTACGGCAGTGCGTACAGCAAATGAATACGATGTTGTTTTTGATGCAAACACAGGCGCATGGGCTGACGGCAGTTCGGTCAAATCTGTTCCCGTTGAGTTTGGCAGTGCAATTATCGCTCCCGAATCGCCAGCAAAGGAGAATTGGCTTTTTGCAGGTTGGTCTTTGGATGGCGTGAATGTTACTGAAAGCCTCGGAATGATGGACAGTATAAACGGCAAAAAATTCGTTGCGCTGTGGATTGATTTGTCACAAATTACATATGAGGTTGAAACATATACAATGGATGTTTCGGGTGAATATCAGGTTTCAAGCGTGAATTATCAGGGAAAAATCGGAGAAACCGTTACCGCACCATATACCGTTCCTTACGGTTTCAGCCTTAACAGTGAAAAGAGCGAACTTTCAGGAGTTGTTACTGCAGACGGTTCACTTGTGCTTAAAGTTTATATTGACAGAAACAAGTATGCTTTTACAACTGTTGTTGACGGAATAAGCACATCTGAATACTATATCTTCGGTGCGGAGATTGCTGAACCTGAAGTTCCTTCAAAGGCAGGTTATGTTTTTGCAGGCTGGGATAAAGCATTCCCCTCCGCTATGCCTGCTGAGGATATAACGGTTACTGCCGTTTTCAAAATAGCAACAACAATTAAAATCAAGAACAATCCTGTTTCAAGAACGATTAATTACGGTGAAACACTCCGCCTTACCGCAGAAGTTGAAAATCTGCCTGAAGGCGCAAGCATTAAGTGGTTTGTTGATGGCAGCGGATTCTCGGTGAACACATCGGCAGACGGAATGACTTGTGAACTTAAGTCAACAGGCAAGGGTACCGTGACAGTCAGTGCAAAAGTAGTTGATGCAAACGGAAATGTGCTCAGCGATGCAAGCGGCAATGAAATTTCGGATACTCAGACTGTGAAATCAAACGCAGGCATTTGGCAGAAAATCGTATCTTTCTTTAAGAATCTTTTCAGAATGAACAGAACCATAGTTCAGGTATTTAAAATTTGGTGATAAAAATTATCCCCCGATTAAGGGGGATAATTTATGTAATAAAATGAGGTGTTTTCATGGCAATTTATAAAAACAGAATAGATTTACATATGCATACATCAAGTTCATTTGACGGCAATTATTCCGCAACTCTTATGTGCGGTGCGGCGGTTGAAAACGGTCTTGCAACAATAGCGTTTACCGACCATTTTGATGTTGATTTTTATGAAAGACACAATCTGGAATTCCGCCAGAAAAGCAGTTATGAGGATATAAACTGTGCACGCAAAGAGTTTGAAAACAAAATCCAGGTGCTCAGAGGCATTGAAATGGGTCAGCCGACTTATGACCTTGCGCTGACGGAAAAATCGCTTGCCCGTTATGAATATGATTTTGTTATAGGTTCAATCCATAATTTAAGGCAAATGCCGGATTTCTGCGAACTCGATTATCTCAATCTTACTCAGGATGATGTTTATTCTTTGCTTGATAAGTATTTTAATGAAATGCTTATTCTTGCAAAATGGAACGGCTTTGATACCCTTGCCCACCTTACATATCCCATGCGTTATATAGTTCAGTCCGGCAGATTCAATACAGACCTTACGCGTTATGACGATATAACAGATGAGATTTTTAAAACTCTTATTTCAAACGGCAAGGCGCTTGAGATAAACACAAGCGGTTTAAGACAGCCTATCGGTAAAACAATGCCGACTGAAAATTATGTGCGCCGTTTCAGAGAACTCGGCGGTGAATTGCTCACTCTCGGCTCGGATGCTCATTTTACCGAGCATGTAGGCGCAGGTATTGACAGCGGTTATGAAATTGCCGAAAGTTGCGGTTTTGAATATGTAACATATTTTAAAAACCGTAAACCTGTTCAGGTTAAAATTGAAAAGTAAAATAAAAGCCTCCGAACAAAACTCTTTTTGAGTTTGCTCGGAGGTTATGTTTTTAGAATCCGCCGCCGGTGACAATTATGTAGCCTACGGAGCCATGTGCGCTTTCAACGAATGCCTTGATAGGAAGTCTTACTGCTGCAATGTTAAGATTTGCAACTGTGACATCAACCGTATATGTCCATGTTCCTTTTTCAATTATGCCGTCTTTGTTTATTTTAACTTTGAGTTTGGGATTTGCATAGTGAAGTTTTATGTCGGCATTTTCAAAATCTATAGCAAACATCGGCAGTGCTTCTGCAACAGAAGATATATCGCCTACAACAGAAATTGCATGGCCGACTGTTCCTGAGAAGGTGTCGCCGTGAATGCCGTCGGTCTGCTCTTTCAGGGTCATTTCAACAACCGTATATTCGCCGCTTTTGTATGCCTTAACACTTGTTGTATCGGATAAAACGAGGTTTTCATATCCGCCTGTTATTCCGTCAAATTCTGTTGAACTGTCCTCAAGTGCGCTGACCAGGAAAGGAGTTGCCCATTCAACAAGTGTGCCGAGTAAGCCGTCACCGTCATTAACAACCATTTCGTTAAGTGTCATGGTCTGCTTTGAGGTTACTTTTGTTTTGGATCTGATAGCGGCGTTTCTGTAAAAAGTAACTATTTCTTCATCGGTCCATGTTGCGGGATCCTCCGAAGGAACGCTTACATCAACAAGAGTTGTGCTCTCTGTCATTTCAACCTGAGCGGTTGTTTCTCCGTTGCTTGTGCTTTCCTCGGTCACAACCTTGGTTTCTACCTCGCCGTTTTCGTTTGTAACAGCCTCACCGCTGTCGTTTGTAACAATTTCGGTAGGGTCATTCGGTTTGCCGTCATTGCATGCTGCAAAAGCAAAAAGCATTGCAATAACCATAATAATTGCTGTTAATTTTTTCATTTTGTGCCTCCCTATTTTAGTGAATATACTTTACGCTTAAAATCGAAATTTGTCAACATGCAAATCAATTGATGTGCCGAAAAAATAAATATAACTTTTTAGTTGAGTTTGTTAAAACTCCTTGTATATCTAAAAATACAATGCTATAATTCTTGTGTAGAATTGCACTATAGAAAAAATACAAAAAAATAATTCAGGAGGGAAAACTCATGAAAACAGCAGCCAAAAAAGTGTTCAGCATTTTTCTCTGTGCGGTTATGCTTGTAACATCTTTAAGCGGTTTAGGTGTTACTGCATCAGCATCGGATGCAGAGGCTGAATATTCTGTTTATGTCTATGAAATGGATGTTGACGGATTATATGCCGAAGAATCAGTCGAAACGCATGTGTTGACAGGCATAGCGGGAGAAACCGCAACATTGAATGCGGAAGATTATCTTCGCACAGGATTCACTTTTGATGAAGAATCAAGCGTGACAACAGCGACGATACAGCCTGACGGCAGCACTGTTTTGTGCGTTTATCTTGCCAGAAACAAATATCGTGTGACTTTTGATTTTAGCGAAGGCAGAAACAGCGACGGTGAAAATTATGTAGAATATGATTTTTACTATGGTAGCGTAATAACCGAACCAGAATATCCGATTAGAGAAGGCTTTTGTTTTGAGGGCTGGGTCGATGCAGAAGGAAATATTGGCAGAGTTGATTACACAATGCCTGCAGAGGATATAACATTTTGCGCAGTGTGGTCTGCATATCAGTATAATGTTTGCTTTGATGCATACGGCGGATATTATGAGGACGGAACTGAAATACAGGTGTATACTTATGATTACGGTTGCGAAATTGACCCATATTCCATTCCTATGCCCGTCAAAGACGGCTATGTTTTCTGCGGTTGGTCAACTGACGGAACATATGAAGGTATATCAGAAATTCCTCGTATAATGCCTTGCTATGATTTAACTTTCTATGCAGTCTGGAAGGTTAATGATTATATGGTAACATGGCTGGTTGACGGTGAAGAGTATGTTGTTGAGTTGCTCCCGTATGCCTCGCATATTCAGGAACCTTCGGAAGTTCCCGAAAAAATCGGTTATGAGTTTTACGGTTGGCTAATTGAAGGCAGCGATACATATTTTCATGATAGTCCCGATATGACCATGCCTGCACAGGATATAACTTTTCAGGCGATGTTTATCCGTAGAACCGATATTGCTTATACAGTAAAAAAATACTTTATGGGTGTTGACGGAACATATAGTGAAAATAGCGATGAAACAATCCAATGTCTCGGAACAGTAGAAGATATGGTTGTTTTTGATGTGGCTGCCGAAAGTTATGAAGGTTTCACTGTTGATATGGAAAAAAGCATAACGGAAGCCGTAATTCAGGGCGATGGCAGCACGTTACTTGAAATTTATTATGCAAGAAATAAATATGATGTAACAATTAACGGCGAACAGAACGAATATTATTACGGTGAAATTATTGATGAACCGGACTTCCCTGAAGTGCCGGAGGGTTATGAGTTATATGAATGGGTCAACCAAAATGGCGAACCGATAATTTTTCCTTATGTCGTAACAGCAGAGGAAACGGTTATTGACCCCGTATTTGTTCCTTGTGTATATACGGTTGTATTTGAAAGCGCAGGCGGTTGTTTCCCGAATGGCGATACAACAATTATGGCTGAGTATGAATACGGAACCGTAATAGTATTCCCCGAAGAACCTTATAGGGAAGGTTATACCTTTGAAAGATGGGTTAGTGCGGAAAACGGCGAAACGGTTCATGACTCAATGACAATGCCTGCAAACAATCTTGTTATTACAGCGGCGTGGTATATAAATGATTACAGAATTATCATGGATGACGGCGACGGAAACGAATGGCATGTAATCCACGCGATGTATGGCGAAGAGATATCAGAATATATTTTCAGTGCTCCGCTTCCTTGTAAAGAAGGTTATACTTTCAGAAACTGGATGAATGCCGAAACAGGCGAGGAACTTGACTATTCATATTTAACAATGCCTGCCTGCGATTTGCACCTCGTGGCGGTGTGGGAGATTAACGTTTACACGGCAACGTGGATGGTAGAGGGTATCGAGGTTTGCGTTATGGATATTCCCTATATGCATGAAGTTACGCATCCCGAACCGCCCGCAAGAGTAGGATATGTTTTTGAAGGTTGGGGCATTGACGGCAATATATATGAAAGCGGCTCATTCAATATGCCGTGCGAAAATATTGTTTTTGAGGCATGTTTTATACCTTGTGATGATACTCCCTACACGATTGAAGTATACGAGATGATGACAGACGGCTGTTACCCTGAAGAGCCGACTTACATTCAGGTTAATATCGGAACAACAGATGAGAAAGTTTCTATTTATGAAGCCAATTATATAAAAGAAGGTTTCACGGTTGATGAAAGCAACAGCATTCTCAGCGCAAATATAGTTGCAGACGGCTCAACCGTTCTTAGAGTTTACCTCGCACGCAATGTGTATACTGTTGAATTTGATGCTGATGATGCAACCGAAGTAACAAACTATTATTATGGCTCAATGATAATTGCACCCGAAGAACCGTGCAAAGAAGGTTTCCGATTTGACGGATGGGTTGATTCTGACGGAAACAGAGTTTTGTTCCCGATTGCAATGCCTGCACAGAGTCTCCGTTTTACTGCTGTATGGGTAGTAGAATTTTATGAGGTGAGTTGGTATGATGACGGCGAACTGTGCTATTCCGAACAGTATGAATACGGCATGGAAATTGAACTTCCTCCTGACCCGATAAAAGAAGGCTATGTATTTATGGGTTGGGTTGACCAATACGGAAATTATCCCGAATTCCCGTTTGCTGTTTATGAAGAAACAAGATTTGAAGCCATATGGTCTGCCTGCGAATTTACTCTGACTCTTTTTGCCGATGGCGGTATTTTCAGCGACAACACATCGGAGAAAGTTTATACTCTGTATTACGGCGACGAAATTGATATAAGAGAGCCTGACCCGACAAGAGAGGGATACTGTTTTGCAGGATGGACAACCGAAGCAGGTTCAATTTATGCATCACATCTTCCCTCGTATATGCCGGCTCATGACCTTACACTATATGCGTTATGGCAGGTTGGTGAATATACAGTAACTCTTGATGATGGTTTTGGTGAGATCCTTTTTGCTATGCAGGCGGATTACGGCGAAGATCTCGGCATCCTTGAATATGTAAAATGCCCCGAAAGAGAGGGCTATATATTCTCGCATTGGGAGATTGCTGAAACAGGCGAAGCATTCACTTTCCCTGCAACCATGCCTGCTTATGATATGACTCTTAAAGCAGTTTGGGATTACGGTTTCTACACTGTAACATGGGATACAGACGAAATGCAGGTTGTTGAGGAATATCAGTACGGCACAGAGATTATTGTGCCTCCGGAACCTTACAAGGAAGGATATGTTTTTGTTGGCTGGACACCTGCCGTTCCTTCCGTAATGCCTGATTATAATCTTGTGTTCCGTGCAGTTTGGGAACCCTGCGAATACACAATAACATATGATTTCAACGGCGGATTATCATGGGAAGGTGATTATGCAGTCACATATAGTTATCGTTATGGCGATATGATTGAATATATTGAATATCCCACAAGAGAAGGCTGCATATTTATGGGTTGGGAAGACGAAAACGGTTACATTGTTGATGTGCCCGCAACTATGCCCTCGTATGATATGACTTTGATGGCAGTATGGGAATATGAAACATACAGATTAACTTATATTGTTGACGGCTATGAAATAGCGGTTCAAGAAATGCACTATGCTGAAATGATTGATTACATTATGCCGCCCGAGAAAGAAGGCTACACTTTTGTCGGTTGGAATTCAATGGAACATGGCTATCAGCCCGATATCATGCCTGCGTGCGACCTTTATCTCGAAGCAATGTGGGCGCTCAATCAGTATGTTATCAGATGGAGTGTTGACGGATATGTAACCGAAGAAGTGTATGAGTTCGGTCAGGAAATTATTGTCCCCGCATCACCCGTCAAAGAAGGCTATCTGTTTGCAGGCTGGACACCGTCTGTTCCCGCTAACATGCCCGCAAACGATTTGGTGTTTGAAGCAATGTGGGAAGTTGCAGGCGATGCAACATACACTGTTGAAACATACAAAATGAACACGGTAGGCGAATATGATAAGGATGTTATGGTTTATAACATAAGTTCTTTCGGCGATGTTTCCGTAGCGCCTGTTGTTCCTCTCGGTTTTGAACTTAACGAAGAAAAGAGCGTTCTCAGCGGTTATGTCAGTGCTGACGGAGACCTTGTTCTCGAAATCTATCTTGACAGGCTTGTATTCACCTTCACAACTGTTGTTGACGGAGTAAGCAAATCTGCTGATTATTACTATGGTTCAATGGTTACAGAACCTCTTGCTCCCGAAAAAGACGGCTACAAGTTTATAGGCTGGGATGCTGAAATACCGTCAACCATGCCTGCGGAAGATGTAACGGTTACTGCTCAGTTCGAGGAAAAAACAGAGGATGACCCTGAAACAATTGATGCTCCGAGAATTGAAATCATTACTCCTAAAACGCGTACTCTTTCTTACGGAGAAACCGTTACCCTTCAGGTAAGAACATTCAACATTCCCGAAGGTGCGCAAATCAAATGGACTGTGGAGGGTGACGGCTTGGCATTGGAGCCTTCCGCATCAAGAATAACATGTAAAGTAACTTCAACATCAAACGGCAATGCAGTTGTCAAGGTAGTTGTTGTTGATGAAAAAGGAAACAATCTTGTCGGTGCAGACGGAAGACCTGTATCGGATTCAGAACACTTCTATTCAGAGGTTAACTTTATATCAATGATACTTGCGTTTATCCTTGAGTTTTTCGGAATTAAACTTTAATAAAGATATCCCCCTGTGCATTTGAATTGCACAGGGGGATTTGTTTGCGCCGGTGAGTATATTTTATTTCCAATTAAAAGGACGCAGCATAAAATCAATTTCACTTTTATCCGAGGGGATCAGACCGAAAGAGGACACGCGGTCAACTCCGTGTGCTCTGAATTCATCATAGAGGTCTTCATTTGCCTTTAGTCTCAGAGGGCTGAGGAAGGAATATTTACCGATGAACTGATTTGCTTTGAAATATTCCCAACTCAGGTTTGCAACCTCAACATTGAATCGCTGCTCGTCTGTAATATCCGCTTTCAGCGCCTTGTTCCAAAGATAATCAAGCCTGTCAACGGTATAGAACGGGTAAAATCCCGATTGATAATGCCAGTCAAAATCAAAGGCATGCGCAGTGGCTTTGATTTGTGCCGTTTGGATATCAAGTATTTCTCTTATATACGGAGCGGCTTCTTCGCCGTAATATGCACACAGGAAATCGGTCATGTGATATTCAACATCGCAATCAACATCCCATTGCAGTTTACAAAGAAGATAGTTTCTCAGTTCATTGAATGCGGCATAGTGACCGTCTCCGCAGTTATAAATATAGCCTGTGATTCCTATATCGTGCATATATTTCATTGTGGGTTGCATTGTTTCAAAGTTGGAGAAAAATTGTGTCGAATTAAGGAAGTTTATGGTGTAATCATAAATATAGGTCGTATCAGCGATTTTAACCCAGTTTGCAAAGTCCTGAGCGATAGTGGGCTCATTATCGCCAAAAAGGTTCATGAAAGTTTCGTTGCCGTCCTGTGCACCGCATTCGGTAAGAGGATGGCTGCGGCAGGCTTTATGCAGACCGCAGAGTACAGGTGCAACATTGGGGCTGCATTTAAGACTCAAATCTGTCGGGGGACGCTCAGTTTCGCCGTATGCGTAGAAAGTGAACATAAAATCGGGGAATTCCTCGTCAAGAGCATCTGCAAAAGCGTTTGTAAAAATAAGGGTTGGTGCGGATATACTGCCGTATTTTTCATAAAGAGCCTCACATTTTTCGCAATGGCAGTAATTTGAATTATCTTTTTGACCGATATGAATATGTTTTGCGTTTCTTTCACAGTTGCGCATTTCTTCCCTTGCTTTTTCAACTGCTATCGGAAGCACATCGGGGTTGGAGAGGCAGACATGGTCTGTTGTGCGCGAGCCGTCGGGATTCATTGCGAAGTATTCGGGGTGATCTGCAAAAAGTGAATCCGGAACAAGTGTCGGCAGGGTAACATCCCATAAAACAAAGGTCAGCGCACCGCCGTATTCCGTTGCATTTTCCCAAAAAGAAACATTGATTTTATTTCTTGCGCGGTGTGCATTGTTTGCACCCATACAACTGTTGCGGCGAATGGAGAAAGAGGGCTGAACGGTGCGGTCTATATTCGCATCAATTATAACATCATTGCTTTCGGGTACAACCTCCAACTCGGGAGTAAACCAGCGGATACCGAGATATTCTTCAAGAAAAGTGTATACTCCGTAGAGCGTGCCTCTGCTGTCGCCGCCTGCAATGAGCAGATAAGTGCCGTCGGAATATAACTTGAATCCGTCTGCTCCGATTTCAGAACGGTTGATTTCGGTAATATTTTGCTCCAAAGCGGTCTGACCGATAATTATTGCATTTTTGCTTGAAACAAACTCGGATTCGGTAACTTGAGGCAGATTGACTCCGCTGATTTTTTCAATATAGGTCTGCAATTCATTTGCGGCAGTCTGAATGCATTCGTCGGGTTCGTCTGCGGTAACAATCACAAAATCTGAAACGCCATCTTTAACAATATACATAGGCTCTGTTATCTGAATGGGTTCATAGACTGTGTTGCTGTATTTGATGTCTGTGCTTACAGGAATTATTCCTGCAACAAACAGCAGAACTTCAATAAAAGATACCACGGCTTTTAAGGTCTGTATCATTTCAGTTCCTCCTCAAAATAATCAGTTGTTTGGAGTTTTGCCCATTGTGAAAACAAGTTCGCCGCCATTCATTAACTGTGAATGGGTTATATAGCAACCGTCAAGTTTTTCACCGTTAAGGGTAATGTTGTTGACGTAAATATTTTTTTCGCTTTGGTTGTTTGCGGTTATCTTAAGGATTTTTCCGTTGGAAAGTGCGATTTCTGCGCTGTCAATATTGGGTGATCCGATCCAATATTTGTCAGTTCCGGCAAGCGGATAAAATCCGAGAGAGGAGAAAACATACCATGCACTGACAGTGCCGCCGTCATCGTTGCCGTCAAGTCCGTTAATGTCGGTGCTGAAACGATTTTTAAGAGTCCATCTGACCCATTTCTGGGTAAGGTCTTTTCTGCCTGCGTTGCTGAAAAGATACGGCGTATGAATATCGGGCTGGTTGCCTATCCAATAACCGCTGCCGGGGTCAACGGCAGCCCTTGTGAGCGAGGCATCTTCCATAAAATCTTCAAGTTCGCTTACAAAATATTCTTTTGAACCGAAAAGTTCAATCATACCGTCGATATCCTGAGTTGCGCTCCAGCGCCATTGCCTTGCGCTGCCTTCGCAGTAGCAATCTGCAAACTTCTTAATCATAACGGCATCATAGAAAGAAGTTATGTAAGGGCTGAAATTCCATACAAAACTGCCGTCGGAATTCCTTGCCTGAAAATATTTTGTTTCAGGGTTAAATACATTTTTATAATACATGGATTTTTTGGCGTATTTTTCTGCATCATCGGTTTTGCCGAGTGCTTCTGCAAGTGATGCAATTGCGCCGTCTTCCCATGCATATTCGAGAGTGCGGCTTACGGATTCATCACCGGGCGCAATATCCTGAGGAATATATCCGTATTCATTATACAATTCAATATAATTTCTTCCGTCTTTGCGAACATTGCCGTCGGAGGATTTTTTCATGTATTCATAGGCTGTTTCAACATCAAAATCCGTAATACCTTTGAGGTAACTTTCGGTTATTACTATGTTGGCAGGGTCGCCCTGCATCGAGCCCGTATAGCCTGCACCCATGGGCCAACGGGGGAGTGAACCGCCAGTTTCTGCCATTTCAACAAGACTCTTGAGGCAATCTGTCTGTATATCCTCTGCAATGAGAGTGTAAAGGGGATGGGTTGTTCGGCATGTATCCCAAAGCGACATATCTGTTCTGTAGGTGTATCCGTCTGCAACCGAAACTTTTTTATCGAAACCAAGGTATTCGCCGTTAACATCGGTGAAGTTTGACGGCATAATCATGCTGTGATAAAGGGCTGTGTAGAATATTGTTTTGATGTCTTTATCGTCAGTATCAATCTTTATAGATGAAAGGCGTTCTTCCCAGTCGTCTGCAGCATTTTTTCTTACACTGTCAAAGTTAAGGCCGTCGGTTTCCGCTTTCAGGTTAAGCAGCGCATTTTCCTTGCTTACAAAACTGATACCTACCTTTAACTCAACGCTATCATTTTCAAGAGAACCGAAATTGAGGTCAATGCCGCAATCATTTTCATCTTCGTTAATTTCATACGATAAAACGGGTTTGTCAGTGACCGCAGCAAAATATGTGGGGAGTCCGTCGTATCTGCCTGCAAACTGACCGTCAAGCAGGCAGCCGCCCGAAATAACACCTGTTGCTTCATCATACTCAACCTGACCGTTTGTAGATGTTTTGTTTGCTGCTGCGCTTGTTACATCAATATATAAACGAGCATCGTCGGAATCATAGAAAGTGTAGCGGTGAACGCCGGTGTGAATATCAGCAGTTAATTCTGCAAGGCAGCCGACCGAAGGCAGGTACACCGCATAATAACCGGGAGATGCGGTTTCTTTTGAATGTGAATAGGTCATTACAGCAGGTTTGTTTTTGCCTGTTGCAGGAGTTACTCTGAAACAACTGTAGTCCTCAGCGCCTGTGCCCGAAAGCCTTGAATGGCTGAAACCCTTGATATGACCCTGCTCATAGTAATAGCCGGAGGTGTTCATTTTGATTATGTATGCACCGCCCACAAAGCAGGTGTCAGGTCCAAGCCTTACGGTGCCGAAAGGTACTGTTGCCGCAGGGCTGAGCATTGCGCATGTCCACGGTGTTCCGCCCGTACCTATAAACGGGTCAACATACTGACCGTATTCGCTTGCCTCAACCTCAGGCATGTCAACCGATTTGAGATTAACACCGCTGAATACACCTGTAAACAGCGTTTCGATTGCAACAAATATTGACACAAAAACTCTGATGATTTTCCACATATAAATGCCTCCCTGATCATTTTGACATCTTGATAGCAGAATTAATGCTGTGTAACAATTGTATTTTTATTAATACTTCTATAAGAATATTATACAGAGGCAAATGTATAAAGTCAAACTATATATAAAAGTATTTCTGACTAAAACACGGTTTGGTTTTATGTGCAGATTCAACGATATTTTTTATAGGACTTGCGTAATTTTAAAATATATTGTATAATAAACTGAAAATACTTCCGTGCGGCGGATTTTTATGTTTTTGCGGAAGTGAAACAGGAGGTAAATTATGAAGAAAAAATTAGCAGTAATTCTCTCGGTGATTCTTGTTTTTGCAATGCTCTTTATGACCGCTTGCGGAGATAAGCCCGCAGCAGACCCCGAGGCAGGCAACAATGTTGCTGCAGGTGATCTTTCATCAATCAAGATTAACGTAGGAACAGGCGGTTCAACAGGTACATACTACGGCTTCTGTAATGTTATTTCATCTCTTCTTAAAGAGAAAACAGGCGCACAACTTATGATTCAGGCTTCAGGTGCATCAAAGGCTAACATTCTTGACATTGAAGATGGTATTGTTGATATGGCTATCGTTCAGAACGACGTTATGGACTATGCTTATAACGGAACATCTCTCTTTGCTGATGTAGGCGCAATCAAGAGTTTCTCAACTCTCGGCGCTGCATATGCAGAGGTTTGTCAGATAGTTGCAAAGGCTGATTCGGGCATCAAGACCGTAGCAGACCTTAAGGGCAAAAAGGTTTCTGTAGGTGACAGCGGCAGCGGTGTTGAATTCAATGCTCAGCAGATTCTCGGCGCATACGGCATCACTTTTGAAGATATTGATAAGCAGAACCTCAGTTTCCAGGCATCGGCAGATGCACTTAAAGACGGTAAGATTGATGCTTTCTTCTGCACAGCAGGTGCTCCTACGGTTGCTATCACTGACCTTTCAACAACAACAGGCATCGTTCTTGTTGAAATTGATGCAGAGCATCTTGCAAAACTTCAGGCTGATTACGGCTTCTACGCTGCTTACACAGTGCCTGCAGGCACATACAACGGCATTGACGCTGATGTAACAACAGTTGCTGTTAAGGCTACTTTCATCGTAAGCAACGAACTTGATGAAGAAACAGTTTATCAACTTACAAAGGCTATCTATGAAAATAAGGATGAATATTCACACGAAAAGGCTGCTGAAATGAGCCTTGAATATGCAGTTTCCAGCATTTCTGTTCCTTTCCATCCCGGTGCAGAAAGATACTATAAAGAGGTTGGCGCAATAAGCTGATGAGCCGCGAATTTTTGGCTCACCATAAAAAAGGGTTAATCGCAGCGGCCGTTTTAATGATAATCATTACAGCGGCTGCTGTTTTAATAAGTTTGTTTTCTTCGGCGTATCTGGTTTTATATAATTCTGATACCGGGTTAAGGTATATAACCGAAAAAGCCGAGGACGGACTTATGTTTTCCGTGGAATTTATCCACTCCGTTAACCAAACTCCGGTAAAAGATACATATGTTATTGAAAACGGTCAAATCAAAGCCTATTCCACGACCTATCGCTCCTTTGGAGCAGGGGTGCAGACCGCTCTTCAGGAAGGGCAGACCATGACCTATGATGAAAACGGAAACATGGTTATAACGGGCTTTGACATAGCCTATGATCCGCTGAGATATATTGTTGGTACGGTTTCCGACCATATTCTCTGTTTTGACGGCAAAGAAATCAGCCTTCGCGATATGTGCGGCAGGAATGCCAAGGTTGTTTTTGAAATTGTCACTCCATTTGAAATTCTGACGAAAGGATTGTTGTAATTAATGTCAGATGTAAACACAAAGCCTATCAGCATGGAGGCTGATGAAGAAGTTGTTGATGTTGATAAAATTATGGCGGAATTTGATAAGGAATCCAATACCCGCCATTTTTCAGGCATCTTCCAGAAAATAATCAAGATAGCCATGGTGCTGTTCTCTCTTTATGTTATGGTCGACGGGTGGTTCGGCACAATGGAAGAAAGACAGAAAATGTCATGGTTTATTGGTATAATCGTATTTTTTGCTTTTATTATTTATCCCGTTCATAAAAAAGAAAAAAAGAGAATGAACCATGTTCCTTTCTATGATTGGATTTTAGCAGCATTGGGCGCAGGTTCATTTTTCTATTATGCAATAAATTGCCAGGCAATCGTTGACAGAGCCTCAAGAATCAATGAACTTGATATTGCAATTGCAATTATCGGTACACTTTTACTTTTTGAGGCATGCCGAAGAGTAGTAGGTTTGCCCATTGTTTGCGTTTCCGCAGCATTTATTGCATACGCATTTATTGTTGTTGAACGCAGCCCGTTAAGAGTTATAATGCACAGGCTTTTCTACACAACCGAAGGCATTGCAGGAACACCTCTTAACGTTTGTGCATCCTTCATTGTTTTGTTTATTATTTTTGCTTCGTTCCTTGAGCAGTCCGGCATAGGCGCTTTCTTTGTTGACCTTGCAAACTCAATTGCAGGTAAGGCAACGGGCGGACCGGCAAAGGTTGCTGTTATTTCAAGCGCAATGGAAGGTATGTATTCGGGTTCATCAGTTGCAAATACAGTTGGCAGCGGTTCCGTTACAATCCCCACAATGAAACGCTGCGGATATAAGCCGGAGTTTGCTGCTGCTGTTGAAGCGGCTGCATCAACAGGCGGTCAGATTATGCCGCCTATTATGGGTGCTGCGGCATTCCTTATGACCGAATATACAGGTTTGCCTTATTCGCAGATTGCCATTGCGGCTATACTTCCTGCTGTTCTTTATTTCACAGGCATCTTTATGATGATTCATTTTGAAGCGAAGAAACTTGGCTTGAAAGGTCTGCCTAAAGAATCCATCCCCAATTTCTTTAAACTTATTTTAACAAAGGGATATCTTCTTCTTCCTGTTATTGCACTTGTTGTTGCAATGAACTATTTTTCTCCTGCTAAAGCAGCGATTATTGCGATTCTTGTTGCAATCGGAGTTAAACTTGCCGAAGGCGCAATAAAATCTATTGCACACAAGAAATTTGAGTTTGATTTTTCACTTTATATCCAATCACTGGCAAACGGCACAAAGAATGCAATCGGTGTTGCTCTTGCATGTGCAGTTGCGGGATGTATCTCCGCAATGGTTCAGCAGACGGGTCTTGCAAACGTTCTGTCATCTCTTGTTCAGTCAGCATCGCAGATTCATCCGATTTTTGCTTTGGCACTTACCATGCTGATGTGTATTGTTCTCGGCATGGGTGTACCGACCACTGCGAACTATGTTATCATGGCATCAATGGTAGCACCCATTCTTATGCGCAGCCTGAGCATTCCCGTGCTTGCGGCGCACATGTTTGTTTTCTATTTTGGAATAGTTGCAGATATAACTCCGCCGGTTGCGCTTGCCGCTTATGCAGGTTCGGCAATTGCAAAGTCAAATCCTTTGAAGACGGGCGTGACCGCAACTCGCCTTGCGATTACTGCGTTTATCGTTCCTTATATCTTTGCTTTCAGCCCTGAAATGCTCATTATAGGTTCAGACAAGCCTTGGTATGAAATCGTTCTTCTTGTTGTAACTGCTCTTTGCGGTATTTATATTATATCAGCAGGTATGGAAGGCTACATGTATAAACACATGCCTTGGTGGGAAAGAATTCTTGCACTTGCAGGCGGACTTTGCATGGTTATTCCCGGCATCACAACAGACCTTATCGGAGTTGTGCTTATAGTTCTTGTGTTTGTGCTCCAAAAGATAGGCTCTAAAAAAGCCAAACCCAAAGCAGCATAAAATTTGATAACCTACACGGCGGATACTTCAAGTATCTGCCGTGTTTTTTTAGTGTTAATTAATTTGACAAATATAATAAATGACAATTATTTGCTTAATATTTTGTGCTTAATAAAATTAATCAAGACTTTGAGTTTTTTAAATTGACAGTGCATGCGTTGAAGCGAAATTAGCAGATGGTTCTATGGTATCAATTGACTGCACTGCAGTTGAAGGTGTGCATGCAAAAAAATGTGTGTATGATATAAACATCTAAATTGTACCGAGAAAACGAATTTTCTGATTTGAACTATACATACAAGGAAAATAAACCGAGTTGATTTTTTGTTTGTAATATGTTATTGTAAAATTATAAAATTAAAGGAGGCGACCGTATGGCTGAAATGACGACGATACAGGAAAAGAACAATACAAATCAAACCGGTTCAGCAAGACTTGTGTCAAACAACAGAAGGTATGTCGGCTCAAAAGAAACATTGGCGTATGTTGTTTACGATATTTCACAAAGTTACAACATAAACAAATATCAGGATATTTTCATAACCGATGTTGTTAAAATCGGACTCAGTTTTCAGACGATAGTAACTTTCGTTATCGGCATCTGGGATGTAATAAATGACGTGTTCCTTGCTGCAATTGTTGACAAAACACGCACAAGATTCGGAAAATTCAGACCGTGGCTCTTTATTTGCTCCGGCCCCGGATATCTTTTATCCCTTATATATTGGCTTTTACCCATTATATTTGCCGCTACCGATCCTTACCATGCAGGTAAACTTGCGTTTTATATGATTTTTCAGTTGATAAGTAATCTTAACGGTTCGCTTGCTACCATTTCAAGAACGGGTATGCTTTCAACCATAACACCTAATGTTATTGAGAGAACAAGGCTTATCACGCAAGCAAGTCTTTTTTCCGGTTTTATTGAAAAATGGCCTGAAATATTCATGGGACTTCTCATTGACCTTATCAATCACGGAACTCTCAAAATACAAATGAGAACGCTTTATGTTACAGCAGGTATTTTTACATCAACGGTTGCTGCTGCAATGGGTTTGTTCTTTGTTTTTACCGCTAAGGAAAGAGTTGCTCAGAGAGTTGAAAAACCCAGCGTTATTCAAGGCATCAAATCAATTTTGAACAATAAACCGTTGCTGATTCTTACAATTACCGATTTTCTTACGGCGTTCGGTATGAATTCCGGAACAAATTATTACTATATAAATGTTCTCGGACTTGCTTCCATGACAACAATTGTAGGTATTCCCGGTGCGTTTGTTTCGCCCACCAGTTATGCGTTTGTAACAAAGGCAAGAGAAAGATTTTCAACAAGGGTTCTCTGGATTTTTAGTTCTCACTTCGGCGATTTCCTGATGATCTTTGTATATCTTATCGGTTCGATTAATAAGAACTATAAAAAACTTGCGGTTATGATACCTGCATTTATGATCAGAGAAACAATATGGATGACTTGCTGGGGACTTATGAATGTTATCCCCGAAGAAATGCGTAACGAAACCATTGACTATGGTGAATGGAAAAACGGATACAGAACAGAAGGTATGACCGGCGTTGCCAAGGATCTTGCCAAAAAACTTGTCGGAACTCTCGGAGCATCCATAAAAGCCTTTATACTGAGCAAAATCGGTTATGTTGAAGGTGCGGGATACGGCAATCAGACCGAACGGACAGAATATCTTCTCTTTATGATGTGTACATTGCTTCCCACAGTTACGAGTGTTTTTGGCCTGATACCAAAATTCTTCTATGATCTTTCCGGCGATAAGAAAGAAAAAATGTATCAAGAACTTGCTGAACGACGCAGAAACATTATTACCCAAATGAATGAAATTAATAATGATAGTCCGACTCAGTAAACGCCCGATTCTGTTAACTTAAGAAATTTATTCTGTAAGTAACAATAAATTGGCGTTCAATCCCTTATTATTAAAGAAAACATACACCCTCTATGATAACATAATCAGTATAATGTGCCAAAAGCCGTCTTTGATTCGAAAAGGCGGCTGTCTTTATGTATTAAAACTCTTTTTCGGTTGAAACGAAAATATATTTGTGTTATACTGTTTTTATTAAATTGTAAGTTTTTTATAAAAAGGAGTAACTCTGATGAGAAAACTGTTTTCAATGATTCTTGTAAGTGTTTTTTTGTTCTCATTTTCTGCGTGCGATGCAAATAAAGATGCCGATATGGTTGCAGAACTGGGTCTTAATGCCGAAACCAAAGAAGCAACCGAACATACCGTTAAAGTTAATGCGGGTTTTTACTCGTTGCTTGATTTCGGAAACAAAACAGAATATGAATTTGCAACAAAGGGACTTATAGATGCACCCAAGGTGCTTGAAATCAAAAATGAAAACGGTGATGTGATATGGAGTCAGCAGGCATACAGTTTTGTTGATAACCGTGAAGAATGCCCCGATACGGTGAATCCGAGCCTTTGGGAGAACACAAAGAATAACCACGCATACGGTCTTTTTGAGGTTTGCGAAAATATCTATCAGGTCAGAGGCTATGATATGGCAAATCTTACGCTTATCAGAGGTGATACGGGCTGGATTGTTTTTGATCCGCTTATGAGTGTTGAATGCACTGTTGCGGCAATGCAGCTTGTTGAAAAAAATCTGGGAAAACTTCCCGTAAAAGCAGTGATTATTTCACATCCTCACGTTGACCACTACGGCGGGATCAAAGGCATTATTACCGATGAGCAGGCGGCGGACAGTGCTCTTTCGCTTGAAGAACAGTTTGCGAGCGGATTGGTTCCGATAATTGTTCCCGAAGGCTTTGTTGAGCACGCCGTAAGCGAGAATATTTATGCAGGCAAAGGGATGGGCAGAAGAGCATCGTATCAGTACGGCGTTTTTCTTGAAGAATCCGAAACGGGCAAGGTTGCAATGGGTATCGGAATGGGTCAGTCAACGGGAATGGTCACCTTTATCAAACCGACATACGAAATCAGGAATACCGGCGAAACTTATACTATCGACGGAGTAACAATGGAATTTCAGATGACTCCCGGTACGGAAGCACCTGCCGAAATGAATATATGGTTACCCGAATTGAAAGCACTCTGGCTTGCGGAAAACTGCACGGCAACTCTCCATAACCTTTACACTCTACGCGGTGCTCAAATTCGCGACGGCAACGCATGGGCAAAATATATTACGGAGGCAATATCACTTTACGGCGATGAAGCAGAGGTTGCCTTCCAGTCGCATAACTGGCCGCATTGGGGAAATGAACTTATAAACGATTATCTTGCAGACACTGCTGCAGTTTACAAATTTATTAACGACCAGACTCTTACTTACATAAATCAGGGTTACACATCGGATGAGATTTCAAATATGATTGAGTTGCCCGAAGAACTTGCGAAAAACTGGTATACAAGGCAGTATTACGGTACGGTTGCTCATAACTCAAAGGCGGTTTATCAGAAATATATGGGTTGGTACGATGCAAATCCCGTCAATCTCAATCCTCTTGAGCCTACGGAAAGCGCAAAAAAATGGGTTGAATATCTCGGCGATACCGATGAGGTTCTCCGAAAGGCTAAAGAAGATTTTGAAAAGGGTGAATATCAGTGGGTTGCGGAAGTTACAAACGTTATTGTTTTTGCCGACCCCGATAATACCGCTGCAAGGCTTCTTTGTGCCGACGCACTTGAGCAACTCGGATATCAGGCTGAATCTGGCACGTGGAGAAACGCTTATCTTTCCGCTGCGCTTGAACTGAGAAACGGCAACGCAGCCGAGAAGGGCAAAAACGCAAAATCCGACGGAAGCGTTCTTAAAAATATGACCGCTGAGATGATATTTGATTATATAGGCATTCTCCTTGATAAGCAGGCACTTGCAGACGAAGATTTCGTAATTAATTTTAATCTTACCGATACAAACGAAAAAATAATGCTTCGTTTTAACAACGGCGCTTTGCTTCAGTATCACAATACGGAGTCAGACTCGGCAGACCTGACGGTAACTTGTCCGAAAAATGCGCTTGTGTTTATTATTCAGCGCAATACGGACGGCATAAGCGCATCTATGAAGTTTGAAGGCGACGCAACAAAACTTCAAGTGATACTTGATAACCTGAATCAGTTCAGTTCTGCGGATAATGCAATGTTCAATATAGCGGAACCGTAAAAAAACATGTGAGGTAATGACTGTGAATATAACTAAAACCGTTAACGAAAACGAACTTGCAATTGCCCTTGAAGGCAGACTTGATACAGCAACCGCCCCTCAACTTGAAGCGGAACTTAATCAGGCCATAGGCGGCGTTAAAAAACTTGTTTTCGACTTTGCAGGGCTTGAATATCTTTCGTCTGCAGGTCTGCGTGTGCTTCTCGGAGCACAGAAAATTATGAATAAGCAGGGCAAAATGTTAGTCAAAAACGTTAACGAAACCATTATGGAAATCTTTGAAATTACAGGCTTTTTTGATGTTCTTACCATTGAATGATTATGAAAAATAAAAAACAGAATATATCGGGTGCATTCAGGCGATGGCTGCTTGTGCTCGTTGTTATTGCGTTTCTTGCAACCACGGCGTTTCTCTGGATTTCGCAAACAAAAATTTCACAGAATAATGCGATAAATCTGCTTGAACTTAATATTTCTGATGTAAGAGAAGATATAATCGATGCATCTGATGAAAACCTGCTGAAACTCACGCATCAGATAGCAGATAGTTTGAACAATGCCGAAAACATAACTTCCGAATTGCTTGCAGGGCTAGCATCAAAGTATGATGTTACCGAAATTAACTGCATCGACAGCGGGGGAATAATATTTGCGAGCACATATCCCGATTTTATAAATTATGATATGAAAAACGGGGAACAGTCTGCTGAATTCACGGTTTTGCTTTCGGGTGAAACGGAATATGTACAGAGTTATCAGCCTGTTTCTTATGATGTTTCAATTTCACGAAAATACGGCGGTGTTACTCTTGAAAACGGTGGGTTTGTGCAGGTCGGCTACGGTGCGGAACGTTTTCAGAAGGATATTGATGAATTCGTTGTCGGTGTTACCCGTAACCGCCATATAGGCGAGGGCGGCTCAATTATTATTGTTGATGAAAATTGGAACATAGTAAGCGACCGCTACGGCAACGAAGGCAAAAATCTTGATGTTACCGGAATATGGATTGATGCCGACAACATACCCGAAAACGAAGCGTTTACAGCTCAGGTTTACGGCGAAACTTGTTACTGTATGCATCATGTGACAGAGGGTTACCGCATTGTTGCTGTTATGCCCAAAAGCGAAGCGGCACTTTCAAGAAACGTTTCCGTCGGCGTAACAACGGTGATGCAGATTATTGTTTTTGCGGCGCTGTTTATTATGATTTTTATGCTTGTAAAACGGCTCGTTGTTGATAATATTTATAAGGTCAACGATTCTCTGTCTGCAATAACCGAAGGAAATCTTGATACCGTTGTAGACGTGCGTTCACATGTAGAATTCGATGCTCTTTCCAACGATATCAACGCTACTGTCAATACGCTGAAAAAATATATTTCCGAGGCTGAAGCAAGAATCGATGCGGAACTTGCTTTTGCCAAGGCAATTCAGCATTCGGCTCTGCCGTCGGTATTTCCGCCCTATCCCAACAGAAACGAATTTGATATCAGTGCAGCCATGCACACCGCAAAAGAGGTTGGCGGTGATTTTTACGATTTTTATTTTGTCGATGAGGATACGCTTGCCTTCCTTGCTGCCGATGTTTCGGGCAAGGGAATCCCTGCTGCGATGTTTATGATGCAGTCAAAAACCCTTCTTAAGAGCTATGCCGAATCGGGAATGAGTGTTGAAGATGTGTTCACAAATGCTAACGAAAAACTTTGCGAAGGTAACGATGCAGGTATGTTTGTTACTGCATGGATGGGTTTGTTGAATACGAAAACAGGACTTGTCACTTTTGCAAACGCAGGTCACAATCCGCCTCTTGTAAAACACGCAGACGGCAACTTCAACTATCTTAAAACGAGGCCGGGATTTGTTCTTGCAGGCATGGAAGGCATCCGCTACCGCAAGAACGAATATCAGCTTGAAAAGGGCGATGTAATTTATCTTTACACCGATGGTGTAACAGAGGCGATGAGCACATCCAATGAACTTTACGGCGAAACTCGGTTGCTTGAAGTTCTGAACAAAAATGCCGTTTCCGATACGCAGACAATATGCGATGCTGTTAAGGCGGACGTTGATTTGTTTGTGGGCGAGGCACCGCAGTTTGATGATATCACTATGCTTTGCCTTAAGTTTAACGGAGAGAAATCCACCTCAATGAAAGAAATAACCGTTGCCGCAACGGTTGAAAACATTGAAACCGTAACGGCTTTTATCAATGAACAGCTTGAAGCGGCGGAATGCCCGATGAAGGCACAGATGCAGATTGATATTGCGATTGATGAGATTTTAAGCAATATAGTGCACTATGCTTACGGTGAAAAAGTCGGCGATGTAACTGTTAGAATTGAGTTTTCGGATAACCCGAAGTCGGCTGTTCTTACATTTACTGACAGCGGTGTTCCGTATAGTCCGCTTGAACAGTCCGACCCTGATATTTCACTTTCCGCAGAGGAAAGAAAAATTGGCGGACTCGGCATTTTTATGGTAAAGAAAATCATGGACGATATGACTTATGAGTATAAAGACGGAAAGAATATTCTGAAAATCCGCAAAAATCTATAATTGAATTAAGACTGTAAAAATAGGCTTGCACGGGAAACATTCTGTGCAAGCCTATTTTATATTAAGTTAAATATTTGATATGCTTTACCAACCGTTCAGGCGGGCTTTGGCTTTTTCAATTATTTCGGGTGTGAAATTCTTTTTTGCTCCTTTTTATACCTTACGCACGATAGCATATTCAATCTCGCTTGTTTTATATCCGCAGCATTTTCGGGTGATCCAATAGATCGGCACACCGTCCAGAATACCGCGTACGCCTGTAATCGTTGCCTCGTAATTCTTAAGCAGTTTAGCGCACGACGGGCAATACCTGATTTCCATCGGGTAGTTTATTATCACAACGTCGCCGACCCTGTATTTGAGGGTAACAACAGTATCCGTACCTGTACCGCCTGTAACTGCATCAAGCGTATCATCGCTGAGTTCTACGGGGCCGTTGTTTTCCAAGATGTTATCAAGATTTTCGTTTGACATAATAATTCCCTCCTTAATAAAATTAAATATCAAGACGCTGTCTTTTAACAAGTTCAGCGAATTCTCCGTTTTTGGCTATCAGTTCTTCGTAAGTGCCGTCCTCAACAATCTTTCCTTTTTCAAGACAGATGATTCTGTCGCATTGCTTTATGGTTGATAGTCTGTGAGCAATTACGATTCGGGTGCACTTGAGTTTATCGAGAGAGTCCGAAACTATCCTCTGCGTGATGTTATCAAGGGCGCTTGTTGCTTCGTCGAACATCAGGATTTTCGGCTTGGGAGCAATTGCTCTTGCAATCATCAGCCTTTGGCGCTGACCGCCTGAAACACCGCCCGAGCCTTCGGAAATGACAGTGTGCATTCCCATGGGCATTTTGCGGATATCGTCGGCTATGCCTGCCATTTCAGCGGCATCCCACGCATCGTCAAGAGATAAATGTGGTGCTGAAATAACGATATTTGAGTAAATATTGCCCTGAAATAGTTTTCCGTTTTGCAACACAACGCCGATTTTGCGGCGGAGCGAACGCAGGTCAATGGAATCAAGATCCTTGCCGTCATAATAAACCGCACCTTTCTGCGGCTTCTCGAAGCCGAGCAGAATACGCATAAGAGTAGATTTTCCGCAGCCTGTTGCGCCGACTATTGCCACGTACTGACCTGCGCGGATTTTAAGCGAAAGGTCATCAATTACAAGGGGCATATTCTCGCTGTATCGGAAAGAAACGTTGTTAAGCTCAATACCGCCCGAAAGTCTGTCGATAACAAGTTTGCCTTCAGATACCTCGGGAACGGCTTCCATAATCGGCTTTGCCATTTCTATGATGGGCTTGAACCTTGCAATTGTGGTTGCTATGCCTGCGAGCGACATAAATGCAGCCGAGAGCATACCGTAAGCTGAATTGAAAGAATAGTAATCGGCAACGGAAATTTTGCTTTTAACAGACATATAGTACATCACGATGACTCCGATAAGAGAAATGGCTGTGCCGAGCGTGCCGTTTATTCTCAGAAACATCGGGGTGTTGTATGTTGTTCTGACCACTTTCGCATAGAGTGACGACCAACGTGAATAGGCTCTTTTTTCGGAGCCTGAAAGTCTGATTTTCTGTATTCCCGAAATCAGCGCGTAGCTCATACCGTTTTCCTGTGCACCGAGTTCCATCTGCTTTTTGCTGTAATGCATCTGCAGGAATGAAGTGACGAGCGAAAAAGCAACGGTTACTAAAATGATTATCAGCGCAGGGACTACCAGGGTCGGAGTGTAAGTGAAAATCTGCGTTATGTATAAAAGTGAAAATATTGAGGTCAGACCTGTGTTGAATACAGTCGAAACAAGCATCGAGCACAAAGTCCGTATATTCTGTGCTCTGCTTGAAAGTTCGCCCGAACCGTATTGCTTGAAGAAATCGGCAGGCAGCGATAAAATCCTCATCATTGTTGCCGCCTGAACAGAAAGATCAAGCCTCGTTCCTACCCTCGCAGAGAATAGGCTTTTGACTGCCTGAAGCAGCAGAGAACTGACGGAAACACAAATCATAAATACTGTTATGCCTGCCAGCATTTTTAAACTTTGGTTTTCAACAACCGTACCGAAAAGAATGTTATTGAGTCTTGGTACCAGCATTCCCACAGCCGTAACGGCAAGCGTCGCGGCTGCGATAAGAACAATATCTGCAACCGACAGAGTATCGATGATATATCTTGCCAGAACGGAAAGAGTCAGTTTTTTTAGGGGAAAAGGTTTATAAAAGCAAATGGCATTGATTTCAAAAAGATTTTCGTTTTTCTTTGAGAGTTTTATCCATTTGCCTGACGCAGCATCAAAAAACATGTATCCCGTAAGCCCTTTAGGAATAAACGCAACAACGCTGCCGTCATCCTTTCTTGTACCCAGAATTGCCCCGATTGCGTTTTTATACCAGCCTTTTTCAAGGGTGATGTTTCTGCGCATAATGCCGTTTGGACGAAGAAGATATTCAAGGCGGTCATTAAGATTTTTGAAGTTATCGGGCACTTCAACGGGTTTAATTTTATAGTATCTGAGTATGTGATCAATTGCGCTATCAACTTTTTCGGTGTCGCTTTTATATGCTTCGGACATTTTAGTACCGAGAACTGCATCTGCTATGCCGACAAACGATTCTTCGAGAATTGCATCGTCATTCTTCTTGCGCAATTTTATCTGTTCGTCAAACCAACCCATACCGTGACCACCTCCTTAATCGTAGGTTACAAGATTCGTATATAAGCCGTTAAGGGCATAAAGTTCATCGTGCGTTCCGCGCTCAACGGCAACGCCGTCATCCAGAACTATAATTTCGTCGCAATCCCTGATGGTTGAAAGGCGGTGAGCCACCACAATGCAGGTTATACCCCTGTCTTTGATGGATCTGACCACCTCATATTCTGTTTTTGCATCAAGTGCCGATGTCGCTTCGTCAAGAATAATGATTGTGGGATCCCGGGCAAGCACACGGGCAATCTCCATCTGCTGCCTCTGACCGCCCGAAAAATCCTTGCCGCCTTCTGTGAGCTTGTAGTTATAGCCGCCCTCACGCTGCATAATATCCTCGTGCAAACACGCATCTCTTGCAGCGAGAATCATTTCAAAATTTTCAATCGAACTGTCCCACATTTTTATGTTGTTTGCAATTGTGTCTTCAAAAAGAATAATGTCCTGGTCAACAACCGCAAGCGAACCTCTGAAAACGCTTTTATCAATCTGCGCCATCGGTTTGCCGTCAAAGAGAATTTCGCCCTCCCACGGCTGATAAAGGCCTGAAATAAGTTTTGAAAGCGTTGATTTGCCACAGCCCGAAGCACCAACAAATGCAACCCTGCTGCCGGGTTTTAAAGTCAGGTTGAAATCTTTTATCAACGGGGCTCCGAGTTTCGAATATCCGAAGGTAAGGTTTTTGATTTCCATTTCACCCGTGAGTTTGCTGTAAACCTTGTTTTCGTCAAAAACACTGTTTTCGCACGCAATATCATCAGGATACCTCATAACGTCTTCAATGCGTTCCATCTCCGTTCTCATTTCCTGCACAGTCTGACCTGCGTTAATAAGTTTTGACGCAGGGCTGATAAACGATGAGAGCATGCCTTGAAACGCCATTATCATACCAACAGTGAACTGACCGTTAAACGTGAGGTAAACGCCGACTGTCATAACAGCCGTGTTTGTGAAAACCGAAACTATTTGCGGAATAAGACCTATAATATTGTTAATCTTTGAAAACTTTACAGTTTGCGCATTGACACTTGCCTGATATCCCGACCACTTTTCAAAAAAGCCGTTTTCCGCACCGCTTGCCTTGATTGTTTCTATCATCTCAATGCCTGCAACAGATGTGCTTGCAAGTTTTCCGCTGTCACGGGACAGAACGCGGGTTGAATTAATTCTCTTTGTAGAGATTATTCTTGACACAAAAACGTCGGTAACAATTGAAAGCAAGCCTATCATTGTCAGTATAACGCTGTATCTTATCATCACAACGAAATAAAAAACCATCATAAACGCATCAATTGCAAGAGGTGCAACAGTTGATATCAGATTGTTTGAGATCGATGCATTGGCGTTTTTTCTCGTCTGAATATCGCCTGCCATACGCTGCGAAAAGAAATCCACAGGAAGATGAAGCACCTTCCACATAAAGGTGGTGTTACCGACGGCGGCTATTTTGGCGTTGATTCTTGCAGAATAAATTGCCTGAATCAAAGAAACCGTAAGATGTATTACGGTCAGCACTGCCAGACCCCAGATGAACGGCACAAACCATTCGGGATTTTTGCCTGTCAGCAGACGGTCCATAAAAATTCTGGAAAACGCAGGGTTGATTATGCCTATAAGCGAAGCAATGACCGCTGTGATTATTGTAAAGGCAACCGCAACGCCTGCACCTTTTAGCCGTTTCCTTGCAAATTCAAACACGCTGTCGGGTTTGCCGCACGGTTCAAAGGTTTCCGACGGCTCAAACATCAGGCATATACCCGTGAAGGATTTGTCGAACGATTCCATCGTCACGGTATACGTTCCTTTTGCCGGGTCATTCAGCACAGCCTTGTTGCCCTTAAACCCGTTGAGAACGAGAAAATGGTTGAAATTCCAGTGAATGATGCAGGGAAATTTGCCGTTCTTTTTTAAATTTTCGGGCTCATAACGGTAGCCTTTGGCGTTAAGTCCGTAACTTCTGGCAGCCTTAATTATATTTTTAGCATTTGAGCCGTCTCTGGAAACTCCGCAATCAGCGCGCACCTGCTCAAGCGGAATCCATTTTTCATAATATGCAAGTATCATCGCCAGCGATGCGGCACCGCATTCAAGCGATTCCATCTGCATTATAACGGGAACCTTTGCTGTACCCGTTGCTACCGGCTGTTTAATTTGTTTTTTCTTTTTAATCATAACCGACACCTCAATTTATAACGAAGGATATCGGAGAAATGCTTTCAACCACTATATCCGCACTGTGTATTCCGTCGTCAATTTCGCCGCTGACGGCAACGGAATATACCCAATCTCCGTTTTGAAGGTTGCCGACGTGGAGTGTATATTCGGAAAAATTATCGCCTACGGCAACGGGCTGATCTGCAATATCGGTTATCTCACATTCCCTGTCGCCTATAATAACATTCATTCCCTCTTTGATTTGCTCAATATCTGATTCCATGACATATACAGTTATCTCTGAATTTTCAACAACCGCAACCGTTTTTATCGTGGTATCAAGATGCCCAAGAATGCCCCATACGCAAACACCGATAAGAAGAATCACAATAGCGGCAAGAATCATCCATACACCCGGATTGGATACCCTTATGTATTCATTAAGCTGTTCAGGCGAAGAAACCTTTTCTATACTCTTTTTTCTGAATAACTGTTCATTCATGGCATTTTACCCTTTCTTCGCAGCAACATCCTCAAATGCCGCATCGGTTACATTTTCTGCATATTCAATAAAATCCCTCAATATCCGCTGACCAATAACACGGTAATCCATACTAAGAACTGCGGCTATATTATTTTTCCGTGTTTCTTCGGGTACACAATATATACTCATTATCTGATTCAGTGCTCCTGAAATCCTGACATCGAGCGGAGCCGAATTCTCCGTGGTCATAAGAGTTGCATATTCAATACCCGAAACAAGTATTTCGGCTTCAATATACTGATATTCCATCCATCTTTTGCAGTAATCGGCATAAACCTTTTTTGACCTTTCAAAGTCATTTTTTCGAATAATTTCAAGTGCCATCGGGCTTTGATATGCAGATATAAAAAAGTCCTTTGCTATTTCATTTTCCTCACAAGCAGCCGCCATCGACATAAGTTCAAGACAGATTGACATAACCGAATCTGTGCTGTCATCAGTTTCATTTTCAATCAGTTTCCACTGAAAATCACACAGCACATCAACAAGCACCGCAAGCAGATGCTCTTTGGTTGGAAAATGAAACATAACGTTGCCAGAACTGATTCCGACCTTTTCACCGATTTGCCTGATTGATGTGACAGAATAGCCTTCTTCAAGAAACAATCGGCTTGCAACCCGAATAATTTCCAGTTTTGTTGCATTTGGCTTTTTCTTTCGCTTTAATGCCATCTCAGGTTTCTCCTCAATCATCAGTAATTGAACGCGCTTTAGAGTGCGTTTTAGAACATGTTCTATTTTAAAGCAAATCGAAACTGGTGTCAATAGTTTATATATAATAACACATCGTTTTTTTGACTAACCCAGATGAATCTTAATTGTTGAAACATTAAATTTATGCCAAAATTTAATAAGGAATATAAATATAAAGCCGCCCGATTTCTTGGACGGCTCTTGCGTTATATCCTCTTTTTCATAAGTCCGTGTTTGTTGCGGTAAATATACAGATATCCTCTGCCACGGAGTTGCAAGCGTGTTTCTGCGTTGCCTTCGGGATAAAACATGACGAACTGCACCCTGCAGGAGGTCAGATAAACGAAATGAAATGAGTCTTTGTCATTTCGTGGCTGACGGTGATGAAATGCTTGTCTTCAACCTTTTCAATGGTTACACCGTAGAATTCGTCAAAATCTTCAGATTCAAGCGGTAGCAGATTAATGTCGCAACATCTTTTGTCAATTATAATGTAGATAGGTATCAATGGATTTAATGGTTTAGTAATAAAAATCCCATAACAAATCGAAGATTTGAGATACAGCACAGACTACATTAATCTATTTGATATGAGATAAGTGTTTAGCAGACAACATTTTTTAGATGTTGTCTGTTTTTTGTATTCAAGTGTGAAAAAACGATTCTGTCGGAGAATAAAGACCGTTTTTTGCAACAGATGTATATTGATTATTACTACTTAACCTAAAAAGCGTAAATCAATTGTAATGATTGCATAAAAACCATTTACTTTTTATTATTATGATGCTAATATTGAAATAACAACGGCACTTTGTTGCGGAAAGAGGTTTTGATTTATGAAGAAAATGCTTATGTCTGTTATTTCGCTTGTGTTGGTTATCTGCCTTATGATGCCCTCTGTTTATGCGGCGGCAGATACTCAGACAAACTATGATTCCGTTATGGATTATGTTGCCGATGCTCAGGCAAATGACGAAGCGGATTCGAAAATCAGATTCGGCAGATTTGTAAACGGTCTGAGCAATTTTGTCATAAACGATTTTCTCGGTACTGTGCTTAAACTTGTTATTCCTGATTCGGCAGCGGTTGCGGATTATGAGAAATTTGATATTGATGAATATGATAACTTCTATGAAGGAACCGAAACTTTCATTGATGAGCCTCAGGGTGAAAAGGTTTGGAGTCTCGGCTACGGCAAGGCTTCCGTTCTTCCTTCGGATTTCGGTGAAAAACAGTATGCAAAGGGTGCATATGTTCCCTATATTTTCGGCAACGAAATGTATACCGATGAGGACGGCAATGAGGAAGACCTTATGGTAAGGGCTGTTGTTATGAATGACGGTTCGGGCAGAGGTAACGTTGTGTTTATTGCTCTTGATGCAATAGGTTTTGCCAATGCAGATGTAAGACAGGTGCGCGAGGCTCTTAAAGACCTTGCAAAGAAATATAACATTGTAAGCATCAACGTTTCCTGCACTCATATACATACTGGTATTGATTCGCAGGGCGTATGGACCGACCCTATCGGCTGCATCATCAACAACTCATTCAGCAAGATTACACGCAACGTAAAATACGGCGTTGAGCGTTCATTTATTGAGT
>SVPH01000046.1 GCA_015065965.1 Oscillospiraceae bacterium | reverse complement strand
CGCCAAACCCAGAGGGGAAAGGCGTGCCCCGCAGGTTTGGAACGGTCAGAAGAATAACGCACCTGCAGAAGGTGAGAAGCAGTCTTTTGAAGATATGATGGCTCGCTTCAAGCAGATCAGCGATGAGAAAATGACCGATCTTAAAAGAGCAAGCGACTCCAAGAGGGGTAGCGGCGGATACTCCCGCAGAGGTACAAAGTAAGTTAACTTGCTGTATTTACACTTGAATTCAAACGGGAGCGGTCTGCTCCCGTTTTTTATTTTGCTTAATTCACCTTAAGGAGCATTTATGCGAGAGATTGATGTTAGCGTAATTGAACAGGCTGTGCGTGACCTGTGCATAAAAGCAAATAAGCATCTGCCTGCCGATTTGGAGGAAAAGATAAGCGTTTGCGCGGAATGTGAAAATGCCGATTTGCCCAAAAGTATTATGAATTCCCTTGAGGAAAACATCAAAGCGGCAAAGGAACTTGATATTCCTATTTGTCAGGATACAGGCATGGCGGTTATATTTGTTGAAATCGGGCAGGATGTTCATTTTATCGGCGGCAGTTTCGAAAAGGCAATAAATAGCGGTGTCGCAAGAGGATATACTGAAGGTTATCTGCGCTGTTCGGTTGTCAAAGATCCTCTCAGACGTGTCAATACGGGCGACAATACACCTGCTGTTATTCATACAAGCATAGTTGACGGCGACAGCGTTAAAATAACCGTTGCGCCTAAAGGTTTCGGCAGCGAAAATATGAGTTGCCTTAAAATGTTTACACCCTCCGCTACAAGGGAGGATATAATAGATTTTGTTGTCTGTGCAGCAAAGCAGGCAGGAAGTAATCCTTGTCCGCCGATGGTGCTGGGTGTAGGTATAGGCGGTACATTTGAGCAATGTGCTCTGCTTGCGAAAACTGCGCTTTGCAGAAATGTAAGCGAAGCCAACAAAGATGAGTTCTACTCGGCGATGGAAAGCGAGATTCTTGAAAAAGTCAATGCTCTTGATATCGGACCTCAGGGCTTTGGCGGCAAGACGACCGCTCTCAATGTTGCCATTGAAGCAAAGCCTACTCATATTGCAGGGCTGCCCGTGGCAGTTAATGTAGGTTGCCATGTTACACGGCATGCATCAATCGTGTTGTAATTGTGAATTTTATAAAAATATTTTAAAAAAGTCTTTTCTTTTTTGTTTATTTATGCTACAATTTGATTGAGGATAATACCTCAAACGATTCAAAAAGGGGATGACTGTATGAAAATCACAATTATAGGTCGCAAGTGCTCACCGAGAGAATCTTTTAAGGAACATGCTGAAAAAAGACTCGCAAAAATTGAGCGCTTTTTCGGTTCCGATGTGGAAGCGAAAGTAACGGCAACTGTTGAAAAGTCATCACAATCGGTTGAAATCACCGTTAACAATAACGGCATGATTTTCAGGGCTCAGGAGAGAGCGGAAAATATGAATGAGGCTCTCGATAAATGTGTTGACACCCTTATCAGGCAGATAAGAAAGAACAAGACAAGAATCGAAAAGAAAATCCGCGCTGCAAGTTTTGATGCATTTGCAGGTGAGGCTGAGGTTGCAGAAGAGGTTGAGTTTGACCTTGTAAGAAGAAAAACCGTAAGCCTTAAACCTCAGAGCGTTGATGAAGCGATTCTCCAGATGAATCTGCTTGACCATCAGTTCTATGTTTTCCTTGAGGAAGCAAGCGGTGAAGTAAGCGTTGTTTATAAGCGCAATGACGGAGGTTACGGTCTTATTACACCTGATATTGAATAATAATCGGTCCGAATGAATAACGTTTAGTTAATTATCGGCGGGAATCGTATTCTCGGTTCCCGCCTGTTTTTTGACATAGGAAGAGATTTCAGATGAAGATTAATTTTGTTATACCCTGCCTTCTTGGCATGGAATCGCTTATTGCGAGCGAACTTAAGGAATTCGGTGCGGAAAATGTTCAGTCCGAAAACGGCAGAGTCCTTTTCAGCGGAGATGAAAATATACTTGCAAGAGTCAACATCTGTTCGCGATTTGCAGAAAGAGTTCAGATTTTGGTCGGTTCTTTTGAAGCAAGAAGTTTTGAAGAACTTTTTCAGGGCGTCAAAGCGCTTGCTTGGGAGGAATGGATAGGCTCTCTTGATGCGTTCCCTGTCAAAGGTTATTCAATCAATTCAACCCTTTTCAGCACTCGTGACTGCCAGGCTATAATCAAAAAAGCAGTTGTTGAAAGGCTTAAATCAAAATATAAAATTGAATGGTTTGAGGAAACAGGCGCTGTTCATCAGATTCAGTTCTCTATTATGAAAGATAAGGTGTCAATGCTTATTGATACCTCGGGCATGGGGCTTCACAAGAGAGGTTACAGGCTTGATGCAAACGATGCACCTATAAAAGAAACTCTTGCTGCAGCGCTATGCAGTCTGTCACATCTCAGACCTTATCACAAACTCTATGATCCCATGTGCGGTTCGGGAACAATCCTTGTTGAAGGTGCAATGATGGCTGCAAATATTGCTCCCGGCGTTAACCGCAGTTTTTCGGCAGAACGTTTCGGCGTAATAAACAGAAATGTTTGGGCTGAAGAAAGAGAAAGAGCAAAAAGTCTTGTCAGACCCTGCGATGATTTTATGGCTTACGGTTCGGATATTGACCCGAAGGCTATTGAAATCGCAAAAATAAACGCAGACAGAGCAGGTGTCGGTTCTAAAATACAATTTAAAATTGCAGATGTTTCAAACTTCAAGCCTGAAACAGAGAGAGGTACTCTGATATGCAATCCGCCTTACGGCGAAAGACTGCTTGACCTTTCTGCATGCGAAGCAATTTATAACTCAATGGGTAAGGCTTTTGAACAGAAAAAGGGATGGTCATACAGCATTATCAGCCCTGATGAGGAGTTTGAAAAAGCCTTTGGCAGAAAGGCTGATAAACGCAGAAAACTCTACAACGGCATGATTAAATGTCAGTTGTATATGTATTTCAAATAAAGATGAGGGGAAGTCAGCAAAATGAAACACATTTTTGTAATTAATCCTGCAGCAGGTCAGGGTAAATCACTTGATTTTATTAAGGCAAAGATTGATGCTGCCGTAAAAAAACACGGCATAGACTATGAGATTTATATTACCGAGAAAAAAGGTGACGGTATAGAGTATGTTGAAAACAAAGCGGCAACAGGCGAAGAAATCCGTTTCTATGCTTGCGGCGGCGACGGTACTCTTTATGATGTTGTAAACGGTGCTTACGGATATAAGAATGTTCAGGTTGCGGTTGTTCCTCTCGGTTCGGGCAACGATTTTATCCGCCTTTTCGGAACACTGGAAGAGTTCCTTGAACTTGATGACCAGATAAACGGTGTTCCCGTTGAACTTGACCTTATTAAGTGCGGCAACGAAATAGCAATTAACCAGTGCTCTATGGGTATGGATGCAGAAGTTTGCGCAATGCAGGGCAAAATTAAAAAGTTCCCCATGGTAACAGGTGAAGGCGCATATTACATCGGCTGCCTTTATGCGATTGCACGCAAATTCCATAATAAATTTACAATTACCATTGATGACAGTGAAGTGCTGTCCAACGATTATCTTTTCTGCTTCTGCGGCAATTCAAGATGGTACGGAGGCGGATTTATGGCAGGCCCTCTTGCACTGCCCGATGACGGTCTTCTTGATGTTGTTATGGTCAGAGCCGATATAAGCAGAGCAAAGTTGGTAACACTTCTCAATAAATATAAACGCGGCGAGCATATGGATTGGGATATAACACTTTTCAGACGCTGTAAGAAAGTTACAATCCACAGTGAAAAGCCTGCTGCTGTTAATGTTGACGGCGAAACAAAGTTTGTTAACGATACATCCTTTGAACTTATTGATAAAGGAATAACTTTTGTTGTTCCGAGAAAATCGCAGTTCCTTGTTGACAGGGAAAAACGCCTTGCAGCAAAATAACAGTAAAAGATTTACGGCAGTGAATGCAACGGAATCCTTCACTGCTTTTTGAGAGGTTATAATGAAAAGGTCAAATGAAATAAGATTCGGTCCGTCAGGCAGACTGATTATTATGCAGGTCAGCGACCCTCAGGATATGAAATATGTCCGCAAAGCAATGGTAAAAATGCTTGATACTGCTTATGATAAGTTGAAACCCGACCTTGTGCTTTTTACAGGTGACAATATTTTGGGCAATCATTTGCTTGATGCCCGTTTCGGTGACAGAAAGATTGCCAGCGGTAAAGCGGCAACCCTGCAGGTTATGAAAGAGTCAATCGCTCATATCTGCAAACCGCTTGAAAAACGAAAAATACCGTTTGCTATGATTTACGGCAATCACGATGATATGAATGCTGTTTCAAAAGATGAACAGGCGGATATTTACCGCAGTTATTCGATGTGTTTGCCGATGAACAACCGCAACGGTAAAGTAGATTGTGATACATATAACATTCCGGTTTACGGTCGTGAAAGTGACAAACCTGTATTCAATCTTTGGATGTTGGACAGTGCGTGGTATGATAAAACAGAGGACAAATGCTACACTGCAATCAAGCCTGAAACGGTTGATTGGTATAAGCAAACCTCGGCAAAACTTACTGCCGAAAACGGCGGGAAACCCGTACCTTCGCTTATGTTTGCGCATATTCCGCTTCCCGAAATCACAAATCTTGTTGAGGAATGCGGTCCGAATGATGTCGGTGCAGTGCTTACTCATTCAAAAGGCTGGTGCAGACTTAAGGACGGTTGCAGGGGTATTATGGAAGAGTATCCGAGTATTCTTGAGGACGGAGCAGGTCTTTTTGATGCAGCCCTTGAATGCGGTGATGTCAAAGGCATTGTTTCCGGACATGACCATGTTAATTGTTTTGAAGGTAATTACAAGGGGATAGATTTTATTCAAACTTCATGTGCATCATTCCGCTGCTACGGCAGTGAAATGCGAGGCGTGCGTGTGTTTGAAATATATGAAAACGATCCCGAAAATTACATAACGTATTTCTTTAATTACGCCGAACTCTGCGGCAGGGGAGCAGGTGCAAAACTTCGCTTTTTCTGGGATGCAGATGAAAAAGAAAAGCAAAAGGCGGCGCTGCTTGCCGGTGCGGCAACTGTTGCGGCAGGTGTTGCAGGCGCACTAATTAAAAAGAAATAATTTCGGAGGGTAAAAATGAAAAGAATTGCAGCAATTATGCTTACACTTGCGATGCTGGTTACCTTTTCAACGGTATCGTGGGCAGAAGAGCCTTTAACTGAACAGAGTACCGAAACGGTTATTGTCAGCACAGCGGAACAAAATGATGAAGATGAAGTTGTAGCAACGCTTTCTCTTTGTTCAAATATTTATGTTTGGCCTATTTCTGGACATACTTGGATTTATGTTCATAACAATTCGGATGAGCCGATTCAGGTAGGTCTTTATGAAGTGCCTGTCGGTCAGGGTGTGTCAATCGGTGCGTTTTCCTTTTCGGTTAACGATGGCTGGGGACTTTACTATAATATTGAAGCGTATAAAGAGAATAATAAAAACCGTATGGGTAATGTTCGCTCGATTTCGGAAGAAATGGATGCCGATGAACTTGCCAAACTTAATGACAGCCTCAATAATTACCCCAACATATGGACTTTCAGCGTAAATTGCGCAACATTTTCGTTCTCTATCTGGAATTCTGTTACAGGTGACGGCTTTTTCTCGCTCCTTATTCCTGCCATTTCAGATTTTATGATTATGGTTGGCGGCGGCAAACGAGGCGTGCTTGAAATGTATCAGCCCCCAAGAGAGCATGTTTACAGGCAAAAGGGTTCGGGCAGCAGCGCTCGTCTTGTGCCTGCAAGCGATTATTCCGTTAGTTGATTTATTCCGTTTTGTTCAGAAAAACAGGGTGATTATATGTCAAAAGAAAAAAGGTTTGAAAAAGTATATTCACAGGGTGCTTTGGAAGTCACTCAGATTTTGGTTGACAGAGAAACAGGTGTGAACTATCTTTTCTATCAAAGCGGAAATGCTGGCGGCCTGACTCCGCTGCTTGACCGTGAGGGTAAACCTGTTATTTCAACTATATACAAATAAAATGAACCACCGAAAAGGATTTACCTTTTCGGTGGTATTTATATATATTACATTATATATATTAGAGAGTTGTGAGTGTTTCCATAACATAGTTGCCGAATTCTTCACATGTTGCGCCATCTGCTCTGCCTGTAATGCGGAGTTTCTTTTCTTCATACATGCAGATATCAAGCGCTCTTTCGAGTTTGTCAGCCTCAGCCTGTTTGCCGATGTGTGAAAGGAGCATAACTGCTGCTCTGAGCATTGAACAGGGATCTGCATACTGACCTCTGCCCTCTCTCATCATTCTGGGTGCTGAACCGTGGATCGCTTCAAACATAGCATATTTCTTACCGATGTTTGCGCTGCCTGCAGTGCCTACACCGCCCTGGAATTCAGCAGCCTCGTCTGTGATGATATCGCCGTAGAGGTTGGGCAGAACGAATACCTTGAAGTCTGTTCTTCTCTTTTTGTCAATAAGTTTTGCGGTTGTGATGTCGATATACCATTCATCAGTTGTAATTTCGGGGTATTCCTTGCCGACTTCTTTGCAGAGGTTAAGGAATTTACCGTCTGTTGTTTTGATAACATTGGCCTTCTGAATGATTGAAACTCTGTTTTTGCCGTTTCTTCTTGCATAGTCATATGCGAGGCGTGCAATTCTCTGTGAGCCTTCTGTTGTTGTAACAACAAAGTCCATTGCAAGGTCATCGGTAACATTGATGCCCTTTGAACCAACTGCGTATGCACCTTCGGTGTTTTCTCTGAAGAATGTCCAGTCAATGCCTTCTTCGGGAACTTTAACAGGGCGGAGGTTGCAGAAAAGGTCAAGTGCCTTTCTCATTGCAACGTTTGCGCTCTCAATGTTAGGCCAGGGATCGCCTGCTTGAGGAGTGGTTGTGGGTCCCTTAAGGATTACAGGGCACTTCTTGAGTTCTTCAAGAACGTCATCGGGGATAGCCTTGTTAACTGCAACGCGTTTTTCAATTGTAAGACCGTCAATGGTCTTGAACTCGATTTTGCCTGCTTCAACATCCTCTTTAAGAAGGAATTCAAGAACTCTTGCTGCTTCGTTTGTGATGATGGGGCCGATGCCGTCGCCGCCGCAAACGCCGATTGTGAGTTTGTCAAGTTTTGAATAGTCAACAAAATCACCCTGCTGCTTGATTGCATCGCTTCTTGCATCCTGCTCTCTGATAAGAGCCTCAAACTTTTCGAGAGCGGCTTTAATCTGTACTTCTGTCATTTTATGTTCTCCTTATTTACCAATATTCTTTGTGTAGTTGAGAAGTCCGCCATCAAGAATCATTGCGGTCTGTCTGTCTGAATAGTCATAAGCGAGTTCGTATTTTTCGCCTTTTGTAAGGTTTTCAAGAATTACGGTTTCGCCTTTTTCAATTGTTGCTCTGATGCCGATGAGTGCAAGCATATCATCAGTATCAATTTTATCGTAATCATCGGGGTTAGCAAATGTAAATGGCATGATGCCTGCATTAATAAGGTTGGCACAGTGAATTCTTGCGAATGACTTTGCAATAACCGCCTTTATACCAAGGTAAAGAGGAACAAGAGCAGCGTGCTCTCTTGATGAGCCTTGGCCGTAGTTTGCACCGCCGATAATGAATCCCTTGCCTGCAGCCTTGCAGCGCTCAGCAAAGTGCTCGTCACACTGCTTGAAACAGAAGTTTGAAAGGAAGGGGATGTTTGAGCGGTAGGGAAGAATCTTTGCGCCTGCGGGCATGATATGGTCGGTTGTGATGTTGTCGCCAACCTTAAGGATAGCAGGTGCTTCGATACTCTCAGGCAGTTCAACGCTTGTGGGGAAGGGCTTAATGTTGGGACCGTATTTGATTTCAATGCTGTCTGCTTCTTCAACCGATGCAGGCAGTTCAATCATATTATCATTTATAATGAAACGCTCGGGCATTGTGATTTCGGGCATTTCGCCGAGTGTTCTGGGATCTGTAAGATAACCTGCAATTGCTGATGCTGCAGCAACTTCCGGGCTTACAAGATAAATTCCTGCATCTGCTGTGCCGGAACGGCCTTCAAAGTTACGGTTGAATGTACGCAGTGAAACACCCTTGGACTGCGGTGACTGACCCATACCGATGCAAGGACCGCAGGAGCATTCTAGAAGTCTTGCGCCTGCACAGAGAATATCAGAAAGTGCACCGTTAAGTGAAAGCATGTTGAGAACCTGCATTGAGCCGGGTGAAATTGTGAGGCTTACATTAGGAGCAACTTTTTTGCCTTTAAGAATAGCCGCAACCTTAAGAAGGTCAAGGAGTGAAGAGTTTGTGCATGAACCGATGCAAACCTGGCTGATTTCAATATTTCCGATTTCTTCAACAGTTTTAACATTGTCAGGCATATGAGGCATAGCAGCCATGGGAGCAAGTTCGCAAAGGTCAATGTCAATGATTTCATCGTATTCTGCGTCTGCATCGGGCAGAAGTTCTGACCAGTCCTCCTCACGACCCTGTGCCTTAAGGAATGCCTTTGTGATCTCATCTGAAGGGAATACGGATGTTGTTGCGCCGAGTTCTGCACCCATGTTTGTGATGGTTGCTCTTTCGGGAACAGAGAGCGTCTTTACGCCTTCTCCGCCGTATTCTATGATTTTGCCTACACCGCCCTTAACGCTCATGATGCGAAGAACTTCAAGGATGATATCTTTTGCGCCTACCCAGGGTGAGAGTTTGCCTGAAAGACGAACAAGTGTCATTTTTGGCATGGTTGTGTAATATGTTCCGCCACCCATAGCAACAGCAACGTCAAGACCGCCTGCACCGATTGCAAGCATACCGATACCGCCGCCTGTGGGTGTATGGCTGTCTGAACCTATAAGTGTTTTACCGGGCTTGCCGAAACGTTCAAGGTGGAGTTGATGGCAGATGCCGTTACCGGGTTTTGAGAAAAGAAGACCTCTTTTCTTCGCAACACTCTGGATGAATCTGTGGTCATCAGCATTTTCAAATCCGTTCTGCAAAGTGTTGTGGTCAATGTATGATACAGAAAGTTCTGTGCGTACTCTTTCAACGCCCATTGCCTCAAATTCAAGATAGGCCATTGTGCCTGTAGCATCCTGAGTGAGGGTCTGGTCAATCTTAAGACCGATTTCTGTTCCGGGGATCATTTCGCCGCTGACAAGATGGCTCTTAATCAGTTTCTGGCCGATTGTCATTCCCATATCTATTCCTCCAAAATAATTATTTACAATATTAATGTAAATTATATTGCAATTCAGCCCTTCAAGTCAAGGGCAAAAGCGACATAATATAATGTTTTTTTATAATAAATATTGATTTTATTATACAATAGAAATGCCGGAATAGGATAAAAATGTATTATATTAGCAAATAAACCAAAACCCCGACTAAACACACGGGAAAGTTGACAACAAGCGAGAAAAAAGTTAAAAAAGGTGTTGACAAAGCGGTTAGGATTTGGTAATATAGTCAGGCACTCGCGAGTGATGCGAATGCGACGCACCTTGAAAATTAAACAACGATTGATAGAAAAAACCCTTGAAGATTAATTTGAGTATGTACTTCAAGTACAGCAGTAATTCTCGGCAAGAACGAGAAAAA
>SVPH01000014.1 GCA_015065965.1 Oscillospiraceae bacterium | reverse complement strand
AAACATAAGCATCATTGCACCGTTTAAAACTGACTGTTTCTTTTCCGAAGCCAATCGGCTCACACTCCTTTACAAAACATTAACTTATAAATCAACCTGTAAATTCACGCAAAAGCGAATCTTTGGGAAGAAGTGAATAATCTGTTTTTTTGAAAAGACTGAGTTTATTGATAAGACTTTGTGCCTTATCGCTGAAATCGGAATTATTAACCTGAGAGAGCAACTTTACGGCTCTTTCCGCAAAAACGCAGGGTTCGCACGGATGAAATGAATCAATCTTAACATCAGCAAGATATTCAAACGGAAAAAGATATTTATCCTCTCCGCGCATAACGCTCTGCCATATTTCAAAAGTTCTTTCAACAGATGTTGAGCGGAAACTGTAGTCACGCACCATACGGCGCACAAACCGCAAATCACGCTTTGAAAACAGCACCTCACCGTCAGTATCATATACTCTTGAAGAAACGCTCACATATATTTTGTAAAGTTTCTCTTTGTCAAGCGTGTCTGTTATGACGGGATTAAGCGCATGCAGACCTTCAACGATTATAACATCATTTTCTTTAAGGTCAATAGTTTTTGCGTTATTTATCCGCTCCCCTGTTTTAAAATCGAATACAGGCAAATCGGATTTACCGTTTTCGGCAAGTTCGCCCAGTTTTGCATGCAGCAGTTCAATATCAAGTGCCTCAACGCACTCATAATCGGGTTTTCCGTTTTCATCAAGCGGATAACCTACGCTGTGCGGAAAATAAAAATCATCAAGCGAAACCGTATATGCCTTGCCGCCGAGTTTGCGGATATCTTCAGAAAGAATTGATGCTGTTGTTGTTTTGCCCGATGAACTCGGCCCTGCAAGCATAACTATTTTTTTGCCTGCATCCGAGAAAATCGTATCCGCAACGGCGTCAACTTTTTTATGATATTCCGCCGAACTGCCGCGCAAAAACCCTATCGGATCTGCTGCAAACTCATTGATTTTTGCATAAGTGTATTTATTATCATTCATACTTCATCACCTATAAGATTTAGTATGACAAATAAAAGTTCTTTATTCCGTTTTTACGCTCACTGATTTTGTCAAAACCGGAAATATATTCATAAGGATATTTGTAGTTGAAAATTCGTTCGACATTATGTGTCTTCGGTTCACAAAGTTTTATAACCGCTCCTGCACCGACGGCAAGCACGGTATGGCATTCTTCCATCATAAAAACATTATACAGACATTCATGCCCCGTTTTGCACCAGCCGACATTTTCAAGATTACCGACGCACTTACTCTGGCGGTACATATAATACGGGGAATATCCGCTTGCACTGAGCCGTGAAGAAGCATATTCAAGCATTTTCTTTGCCGTGTTTCCGCCTGAAACCTCAGCGCCGGAAGCATTGAGATTTGACGAGCGCTTGAGTGAAAGCGTATGTACGGTTATATTTTCAGGTGCAAGTGAAATTGCCGTATCAACGCTTGAGCAGAAATCCTCAAAACTTTCATCGGGCAAGCCTGCAATCAAATCCATATTTATGCTGTCAAAACCGTATGCCTTTGCAAGTTGATACGATTTAACGGATTGCTCAACGGAATGATTTCTGCCGATAAGTTCCAGTGTCTTTTGATTAAATGTCTGAGGATTTATACTTATTCTGCCGACATTATGTAACCTGAGAATACGGAGTTTTTCGGGAGTTACCGTATCGGGTCTGCCAACCTCAACAGTATATTCGCGAACAGTTGACAAATCAAAACTTCTCTCTATAGCACCGAGAAGTCTGTCCATCTGAGGTGCTTCCAGAACTCCCGGCGTTCCTCCGCCGAAATAAACGCTCTCTAGTTTCAAGCCGAGTTCGGCTGCGATTTCACCCGTTATCTCAATCTCTTCGGCAAGTTTATCAAGATATTCTGGCAGAATTCTTTTAGCATTTGCGTTGCCGATAGAATGAGAAACAAAAGAGCAGTAACTGCATCTTGAAGGGCAAAAAGGGATTGAAACATAAAGGCTGAATGACTTATCTTCAGACAGTTCAATTATTTTCTGTTCCGCTTTGGCAACCGCAAACGCAAGATCCGCCTTTTCTTCACTGACAAGAAGTTCCTCGGTAAAGTATCGCCTTGCTTCTTCCTCGCCCGATTCTTCAATAAGGCGAAGAACAAGTTTTGAAGGGCGCACTCCCGTCTGAACACCCCACGGCGGAGTGTAACCGGTTATATCCGAAAGTGCCTCAAAAATAAGTTGTGCGGTTTTAAGTTCGCACCTATCATACATTTCATCTTCCGATGCCGTCACTGTTGCTTCAAGCGCACGTTTTTCGCCGCAAATATCGGCTTCAACCTGAATAAGATTGCAACCGTCTTTAGATATACAGCGTGTTACAACGGTTTTTTCGTCCTCGCCGCTGTCATCATAAACTATATTAATTTTTTCGTTTGGGAAATACACCCTGCACAAACTTTCACACTCATAGTGAAAATCGTGACCGAAAATTCTTAATATCACTTATTTTACCATCCTTCTGATGTACCAATTACGTTTTCTTTCACTCTCAAGAGTTGTTTCTCTGTTATGACCGGGCAGCACGGTGTAATCACCGTCAAGAGCAATAAGACGCTTGAGAGAAGAAATCATCTCCTCATCACTGCCGTCAAAAAAGTCCGTTCTGCCTGCAGTCATGCAAAAAAGCGTATCTCCGCTGAGAATAACTCTGTCTTTTTCAAGAACATAGCAGACACTGCCGTGCGTGTGACCCGGTGTTGACATAACCTTTATTTCTTCATCGCCGAGTTTGATGACATCGCCATCTTTAACGGTTATATCGGCATTTACGGGGTATTGAGGCTCGGGGAAATTACCCTCACAAAGGCTCTTTTTGGGGTCAAGCAGATGCTCTGCATCCTTCTTGTGAATAACCACCTTTGCTCCCTCTTCATGCTGCAAACCGTAAACACCAAGAATATGGTCAAAATGACCGTGTGTAAGTAAAACATATTTGAGATTAATATTTTTATTGTCAAGAACCGACTTTATTGCATCGCCGTACCAACCGGGGTCAACAATTGCTGCTTCGCCCGATTTTTCATCTTCAAGAAGATAGCAATTTGCAAAAATCTCATGTTCAAGTTGTATCTGAGTTATTTTCATTTTTACCTCTTATCCCATATATCTGTATCCATAACAATAGTTACGGGGCCGTCATTTTCAATTTCCACTTTCATATCTGCTGCAAAAACTCCCGTTTCGACTTTTGAAATGCCGTTTTCAAGAAGTTTTGAGCAGAAATATTCATAAAGTCTGTTTGCTTCGTCAGGCGGAGCGGAATCGGTGAAAGACGGACGGTTGCCTTTTCTGATATCCGCGCAGAGAGTGAATTGAGAAATAACAAGAATTTCGCCGTTTATATCGGTTGCGCTTCTGTTCATTTTTCCGTTTTCATCCTCAAAAACACGGAGTTTGGCAACTTTTGCGGCAAGCAACTCTGCCTGCGCCTCGGTATCGCCTTCCATAACGCCGAGAAGGATGTTAAAACCCTTGCCGACGCTGCCTTTTATTTCGCCGTCAACGCTGACGGATGATTTGTTAACACGCTGAATAACTGCTCTCATAATTATATACCAGACCTTTCGATTGAGAGGACACCGTCAATTTTGTCAATTTTTGAAACCAATGAATTGAGATGCTCAACTCCGTTAACTGAAACGGTAACCATAATAATGGCTCTTCCGTCTTTGGTATTACGGGTGCTGATATCGTTAATCATGATTCTCATATTTGCAAGCAGACTTGAAACATCTGCAAGCAAACCGATTCTGTTAAGGCAGAAAAGTTGAAGAGTACATTTGAAATCCTCACGCACGTTATTATCCCAATATGCGGTAATCCATCTGTCAGGCTCGCCTGCTTTGCTGATATCTTCGGGCACATTTGTGCATTTTCTTGTATGAATCGAAACACCGTGACCTCTTGTAATAAAACCGATTATTTCATCACCGGGCAGAGGGTTACAGCAACGCGAGAACTTGATAAGGCAGTTATCAATACCTTCAACAACAACGCCTTCTTTGCTCTTGGTGCGCCTTTTCTGCGGAGTAACTGCAATTACAGGCTGTTCAACCTTGTTGAGTTTTGCATAGTCATCTTTAATTCTCGGCATAAGGCGCATAAGCGAAATTCCGCCATAGCCGATTGCCGCATAAAATTCGTCCGCATCTTTGCAACGCTGTCTTTCGGCAATTTTGAGTATGAACTCATTGAACTCGCTTTCACTAAGGCGAATGAAATTGCGTTTGAATTCACGCTCGACCTGTGCCTTACCCTCAATAATATTCTCTTCTCTGCGCTCTTTTTTGAACCACTGCCTGATTTTGCTTCTCGCCTGGCTGGTTTTTACGATATTGAGCCAATCTCTGCTCGGCCCTTTGCCCTGCTGAGAAGATGTCATAATCTCAACGATTTCACCCGTTTTAACATTATAATCGAGCGGAACAATTCTGCCGTCAACCTTTGCACCAACCATCTTATTGCCTACCGCAGAGTGAATGGCATAAGCAAAGTCAACAACAGTTGCACTTGAAGGAAGGCTGAAAACATCGCCCTTTGGTGTAAATACGAAAACTTCTTCAGGCACAAGGTCGGTTTTGATAGTTGAAACTATATCTTCAACATCCTCTGTATCGCTCTGGCTTTCAAGAAGTTGCCTTATCCATGTAAGGCGTTCTTCAAACTTTGCAGTGCCGTTGATGCCGAGTTTATATTTCCAGTGCGCCGCGATACCGTATTCGGCAGTATGGTGCATTTCCCATGTCCTTATCTGAACCTCAAAGGGAATGCCTTCTTTGCCCAGAACGGTTGTGTGAAGCGACTGATACATATTGGGTTTGGGAGTTGAAATATAGTCTTTAAATCTGCCGGGAATCGGCTTAAACATATCATGAATAACACCGAGGCAGTTATAACAGTCAATAACCGTATCAACAATTATTCTGACTGCGTATATATCATAAATCTGGTCAAAATTCTTATTCTGCATATACATTTTTCTGTATATGCCGTGAACAGATTTGATTCGTCCGCTTACATGTGCGCCCGAAACAACCGTTTCCATTCTTGTTTTTATTCTATCTTTGATATCTGCAAGGAACTCGTTTCTCGATTTGCTCTGCTTTTCAAGCGAATCCTCAATTTCATGGTATGCAACAGGGTCAAGATAACTGATTGAAAGATCTTCAAGTTCTTCTTTGATGGCACGGATACCGAGTCTGTGAGCAATAGGTGCATAAATCTCGCTCGTTTCGCGGGCAATCTCTCTGCGTCTTTGCTCGGGTTTAAACATAAGAGTTCTCATGTTATGAAGTCTGTCGGCAAGTTTAATAATTATAACTCTGATATCCCTTGACATGGCAATAAGCATTTTGCGGATATTCTCCGCCTGCTGCTCTTCCTTTGTCTGAAGGGGAACTTTACCGATTTTTGTGACTCCGTCAACAAGATCGGCAATAGTTTCGCCGAATTCTTTTTTGACTTCATCGTGAGTAAGCGATGTATCCTCAACCGTATCGTGCAGAATCGCCGCAATTATTGATGCTTCATCCATACCGAGGCTTGCAAGAATAACAGCAACGCTGAGCGGATGCATGATATATGGCTCGCCAGAAAGACGCACCTGACCCTCATGGGCATCGCGCGCAATTTGGTATGCCTTCTTTATATCATTCAATTCGCTTTCAGTACAGTTATCGCCGATAAGCCCGATAAGAATTTCCATGCACTCCTCAGGCGATGAACCTGTGCAGACGCTTTTCTTTTTGAAATCTTTCATGTGGTATCCCCTCGCTCAATCAAAGAAAACTTCTGATCCTTTTCATTATCTCCGAATCTTCGAGATTTACTTTAGGCGGATTATCCGGAACGCGGATTACATCCTCAATATCCGCCTCAAGAATGCCCATTTCAAGCATAATATCAACAATTACATTTATTTTAGCAAGACTTGAACCGTTATCGCCCAATCTGATGCAGAGCGATTCATAACATCTGTCCCTGAGCGGTTTTGCCTTGATGCTCTTGAAAACATCAACCTGAAGTTGTCTGTCAGGCAAAATACAGGTTGCTTCGTCGGCTGTCAGTTTTTCATGCCTTGAGAATTTCTCATAAAGACTGATTGCGGAAAGCACTTTTTCCTCTTCCGTAAGTGAAGGTCTGATTCCTCTTACAATAACGGAAACTCTTGTTTCTCCGTTATAAACATTTCTGTCAAGGTTAACGGCAAGGTCAACAACATCGCCCTTTTCATAAGGGAATCTTCTCTCCGCCATACCGAAATACACAACGCCCGTTCTTGCGCCGTTCTTCGATATAACCATACGGATATGTTTTCCGTCGGAAACGCCGGCAATTTCATCTATTCTTACACCGAAAAGTCCGAAACACGGCTGCGGATTCCCCGAGCCGAAAGGTTCAAGCATACCGATTGCAGAGAGAATATTGAGACTTATTGAACTTGGCAGCAAACGGCAGTCAACCTTCTGGAGAGCAAACGGCATTTCTTTATCTGCCGCATATTCATTAATCCTTCTGCGGAACTCTTCAATGCGTGATGAATCAAGACCGAGACCTGCAGCAAGAGTATGTCCGCCGAAATGGTCAACGCAATCCGAAACTGCCTCAATGGCATCATATATAGAGAACCCTTCTATGCTTCGGCACGAACCGCGTGCAGTTTCACCGTCACGCGAAATAACAACACAAGGTCTGCCGTATCTCTCAGTTATTCTTGCCGCAACAATACCGATAACGCCCTGATGCCAGCCTTCGCCATCAACAACGATTATTCTGTCATTGAGCATATCCGAACCTGCAGAAAGCATTGACTGCACCTGCGCAAAAATCGAAGTTTCAGTCTGCTGGCGCTGAATATTCATCTGATTTATCTCTTCTGCAAGTTGCTCTGCAAGTTCTTCGTCTTCACAAAGCAGCAAATCAAGTGCCTTATGAGCAGAACCCATTCTGCCTGCCGCATTGATTCTCGGGCAGACGGTAAAGGCGGCTGTTGAAGCAGAGAAGAACTTTTCGCTTACCCCTGCAATCTCCATAAGAGCATTTATACCGGGTCTGGGATTTTCATTTATAAGCCTGAGCCCTCTGCGAACCATAACCCTGTTTTCCCCCGTAAGAGTAACAACATCGCCAATGGTTCCGAGTGCGACAAGATCGCCGTATTCTTCAATAAGAATATCCCCGTCATCACCTTCAAGAGCACAAACAAGTTTGAATGCCACGCCTACGCCTGACATCTCTTTGAAACTGCTTGGGCAATCGCTGCGATGAGGGTCAACAACCGCAACTGCATCAGGCAAAACTTCTCCGACTTTATGATGATCGGTTACAACAAGGTCGATACCGAGTTCTTTTGCACGGATTGCCTCATCAATTGCGGAAACACCGTTATCAACGGTTATAATGAGTTTAACACCCATATCAGCCAACTTTTCAACCGCACTGATATTAAGACCGTAGCCTTCGGTAAGTCTGTCGGGAATATAGCGGATAACGTTTGCTCCCCTTGTTTCAAGATATGAATAAAGAAGAGCGGTTGCAGTTACACCGTCAGCATCATAATCACCGAAAACGCAGATAAACTCAAATTCATCTATTGCTCTGTTGATTCTCTCCGCCGCTTTGCCCATATCCGCAATTGACAGCGGTGAAAGTTGCAGCGGTGCATCGGGGTCAAAAAAATCGCCTATTTCGTCTATATTGTCAAAGCCTCTTGAAGTAGCAAGCAAAGCAGCAAAAGGATCAACGCTGAGTTCCTGAGCAATCTGCGCTGCAAGGTCCTTATTACCTTTTGTTACTACCCACTTCTTGCGTCTCAAAAATAATCATTCCTTTCAATATCCTATAAGTATAACACCTATAGATAAATATTTCAAGAAAAATAAATATATTTATTAATAATGTCATAGTCAAATGACTGCAAAAACAAAAAGAACCATGCTTTTTGCATGGTTCCCTTACTATTTCATATTCAATTTTCTTTCTGCTCGCAGCCGCCTGTCAACCTAATAAACAATCAATTTGTTTGAATTGCGGTTTAACAGGCTCTTTGCAGATTGAAATATTAATCTGATTTCACCTTTAAATTCCGCTTTATTATCTGTGGTTGATTTCTGCGGCTGCGAACTGATGCGCTTCAAGGTACATCGGGTATCGCCGCCTTTCCGTAATTATCAAATTGTTTTTTTGACCTGTGGCTTATGATATATGGTCAAGAGGATTGCAAGGGAATTATGAATAAAATCTTTTTGAGATTTATCACCTTTTGGATTAATCAAGTTTTTACTGCTTGAAAGTTCTTAAGGTGTTTTTATTTACCCTTGTTCCTTTCCTCGACTATAATATAGCACGCTTTTTAGCGTTTGTCAATAGTTTTTTATGAAAAAGTTAAAAACTTTTGGATATTTTTCACTTATCATTATTTTCTATTGACTAAATCCGCGATTGCGGTTAAAATATAATTACACCAAGAGAGGAAGGTAAAATCCCCATGAGCAATGAAGAATACACACCCGATATCGTCAGCATAATTGATGAAGAAGGTAAAGAACATATTTTTGAGGAACTCGACAGAATTGAAACAGACAGCGGCAGATATGTTGCTCTGCTTCCTCTGCCCGAAACACCCGATAAAATAACCGATGAGGACAATGAACTCATCATTCTCAAAGTTGAAGAAGAAAACGGCGAAACCTATCTTTGCCCCATCGAAGACGATGCGGAATTCAACGAAGTCGGCATGGCATTTGAAGAAAGACTTGCCGAAATGTTTGATTTTGAAGAAGCCGAATAAAAATATCTCAAAATAAATTTTAGTCTGAAACCCTGCCTTGTGCGATATGCTTGCAGCCTATATGTAACCCAACACACACTATAAGGGAGCCTTTGCTCCGGTGACGGATTGCAGACCTCCCGGTCAGGTCTTGTGCCTGATTGGACGAAGGGAGCGTGAAAGCATCGGGCGGCACCCACCTGCTTAGCGAGCAGGTTACAATCGGCTGCATACGGCTTGGCGGGGTTATTTTTGCGGAGGAAACCGGAAGTGCAAAAACTATTCAATGCCGACCTGCTTGATATTATCCCCGTTGAACGTGGTTTTGTTTATGCCTGCAGAGAAACTCTGCCTAACGGCAAAGAGGCAGTTGCATTTTACAACTATAATCAGGAAATTGATATATTTGAAAAAGTTCCCGTTCTGTCTTACATAAATGCGAAATTCGGAGAAAACGGTGCCGATACAGCAAGAACGCTCAGGGACTTTGTTACCTGTGACGTTGTTAACATTACTGCCAGCACAAAAGCGGTTTGCTATCCTGACGGAACGCTCAAAGTTCTCGGCAATATGGGCGAAGTTGTTTCTGAAAAGAAAGTTGAGTATCTCGACTGTGCCGCACGCTCACCTGCCGCAAACGGTGCGGATTTATGGTTTGTTGTTCCGGAAGCAAATGCAATAATAAATTATTCTGTCAAATATAACCGCATCGAATTCCGTATAGGCAGCCCAAAAGAAAAAGCGTTCTGCCATCCGATTGACCTTGCAATATATGATGATAAACTGTTCATTTGCAATGCATATTCCTATAAAATCAGAACACTTGGGCTGACTGACTACAATGTTAACGATTACTGTATTTTCAACGAGCCTGTTTTCAAATATTTCAGGGTTAAAGATGTTGAATATGTGGTTATGAGTTCGGGTGTATACAGCCTGTAAGCATAAAAATCAACCCATCGGAGCAATTCCGATGGGTTTCTTGTTTTCCATAATTAAATTATACCATAGGGTTATCGGACTGCGAAATCGACATAACGACAGCGCTTGAAATCTTTTCAGGTAAGCCAAACTGACCGACACCGCCTACAATACCCGTAATAAACGGAATCATGCAGAAAAACCAGCCTATTACTATTGCCAAAACCTTGTTCATCCACTCGCTGTCAATATTAACAGTGAGTTGGCTGCCGTTAAGAACGCTGAAAATAACTCTGCACTCAAGGCCGAGACCGATAATATTTTTAAAACCTTCACGGTCTTTTTTTACAACCATTGTTGCGCTTGTAGAACTCATAACCTGAACCTGAACTTCATATCCCTGACCCGAAAGACTCTTGGCTGCAAAATCTACTATTGCCGAAAGGTCCGCACCGGGATTAATTTGAAAAATCTTTTGAGTTGACATAACATTAACCCTCCACTGTAAAATTCTGCAACATCTTGTATAACACGCCTCTTTCAAAATCCGCATAAACAATATCGCTGCCGTTTGCAAGCCTGTAAAAATACACTGCAAGCATTAGTATCAGCGCCGCGATACTCAAAAACACTATCACTTTTCGGGGCAGTTTTTTGCGAAACATATAGATAATTACCGCAAAAGGCAGAATAAACACCAGCGGATGCATCTGAAATGCAAGCAAAAAATCAAACCTCAGCAATGCTTCAACCGCCCTGCTCATCCCGCATGACGGGCAGCAAATGCCGAACAGCCATCTCAAAGGACAGCCAAAGGTAAGATAAAATGCCGCAACTGCACACAAAAGCAATATAAGTGGGATATAATGTTTAACTTTGTTTTTGGCACAAACAAAATGTTTCATAATGAGAATCTATCACGAATATATTTCTTTGTCAAGTAAATCACGGTCTAATTCATCAAAAATTAACAATAGTGTGTTGATTTTTTGTATAGAATATGTTAAAATTTGTTCATATTTTTAAATCGGAGGCATCATATGAAAACCGCACTCGAATACAGCAATAATTTCGACATTAAAAAACTTTCTCGTTTTGCCGTTAAAGGTATTACAAGAATATGCAATGAAATCGGTCCGCGTAAGCCCGGTTCACCGGAGGAACTCAAAGCACAGCAACTTATGGCAAAAGAACTTCAGAAATCTTGCGATGAAGTAACGATTGAAGATTTTAAGGTTCACCGTCAGGCATTCATGGGATTCATCCCATTTACGGTTGCCTGTGCAATTGCCAGTGTTTTTACATATGCTTTCGCATCCCCTGTTATCGCACTTATTCTCGTTATACTCGGAACAATACCCCTTATCCTGGAGTTCCTTATGTATAAGCAGTTTATCGACCCTCTTTTCAAGGCTCATCCCAGCCACAATGTTATTGCGAAAAGAGCACCCAAGGGTGATATTAAAAAGCGTATAATTCTTGTCGGCCATGCGGACAGCCAGTTTGAATGGACTCTTAACTACTGGCTTGGCGGCGTAGGCATGAAACTTGTGCTTATTCCTGCCGTTGTAGGTCTTGTTGCAGACGGCATAATCGCAGTTATCGGCATTATCTGTGCAGGTAACGGCGGCGCGCTTGAAGCGGCTGAACCACGCTGGCTGATGATTCTCGGCTTTGTTATCGGATGTATCTTCATCCCCTTCCAACTTGCATTCCTTCTTTTCCAAAATCCGTTCAAGTCCGTTCCCGGTGCAAATGACAACCTTACAGGCTGCTATGTAGGCATGGCAATTGCAAAAGCAATGGAAGAAACAGATACAAGATTTGAAAATACCGAACTTGTTGTTATATGTTCAGGCTCCGAAGAAGCAGGTCTCAGAGGCGCAAAGGCATATGCAAAAGCCCATGAAAAAGAACTTAAGGAAGTTGATACCTGCGTTATCGGTCTTGATACCTTCCGCGACCTTGAAACAATGGCTGTTTATGACAGAGACCTCAGCGGCACTGTTAAGCATCATTGGGGAGCAAAACACCTTGTTCAGAATGCAGGTAAAAACTGTGGGTATGATCTTAAATTTGAGTCAATCTACCTTGGCGCATGCGATGCTGCCGCTTTCACTCAAAAAGGTATTCCTGCAACAGGTTTTGCCGCAATGGACCCCACTCCTCCCCGCTACTATCATACAAGGCTTGACAATGTTGATATGCTCCGTGAAGATGCAATCGCTGCCGGCATAGAAATAATGCTCGAAACAGTTTGCATGTATGACAAAGAGGGTTTACCCTCAGAAAAATGATTTTTAACGAGTCGGATTATTCCGGCTCGTTTTTTGTTGAAGAAATTTAATTTTTTTGTCACATTTTTGGTTCTCATGCGTTATACAATTGGAACAAGGAGTGATGGCAAATGGTTGAAAAACTTACAAATAAATTTAAAAGAGAATTTTATATTTTCAAAGAAGAAATTACTCTGCCCGAATACATATTCTGGTGGCTGTGCAGAGGCATAATGATATACGTTGTAATAACAACATACATACAAGAGAGCAGCGGTCATTTCAACCTGCAAATGCGTGCAAACGCAATTTTCCTTTTCATTTTACCTGTTCTTCATATTTTGCCGAGAAAAATTTTCTTCTTTGCAAGGCTTCACCACAGGGTACAAACAATAGTCTGCCTTATGGTAATAACTACAAGTTTTTTGGGAAATTATATTGACCTTTACAGCGTTTGGAAAAACTACGATACTTTCATACACTTTATCGCAGGTGTTGTGTGCGTACCGGTAGGATACTACCTTTTGCTTGCGTTTTCAAAAGAAGGCGAGATACACTCTCCGCTCGCCAAAACAGTTGCGGGATTCGGTCTTTCATGCTTTGCTTCCCTTGTCTGGGAATGTTATGAATACATATTTGACTGGATTGCAGGTGCTTCAACTCAGGGCTGGGGAGAAACACCCGACACCGCATTTATTGAAAAATATCCCACTGATCCGCTGCGTTATCCCCTTTTTGATACAATGACCGATGCACTTGCAGGCCTTACAGGTGCGGTTATAACAGGCTTGATAATGAGGATGGTTCTTGAAACAGCAGAACATAAAGCATCCAAAAAATAACAATCACCTCTTTACAAAACAGTCAAAAACATATATATTTAGTGTAAAAGGAGATGATAAAATGGCAAAGTATGAAGCCGAACTCAAAGGTAATTTTTACGAGATTCTTGATTCAATAAACGAAGCAATAATCGGTCAGAGTTCATCTGCAACGCTTGAGGATAAAAGTGATTTCAAAACAAGCAATGCATTGTGCGCCGTTCGTGTTTATGAGCGTTACAGTTATTCGGGCGGCAACAGAGTAAGCATGAACATTACTCTGCTTGAATGTGACGGCAGAATTTTTGTTACGGTTATCACTTCGGGCGGCAGCCAGGCAATGTTTTTCAAAATAAACACGCTGGGCGAGAGTTCATTCCTTGATTTGGTTACTTCAACACTTAACAGATACAGAATTTAACGAGTAAAAAGCATCGTTTTAACGGTGCTTTTTTTATTCTTAATTATTGCATTCTAATATATAATTTGCTATTATAAAATCAACATTTACGGAAGGGGTGTATCTATGCACACTGTAAAACCCGGCGTTCTCAAAGATATGCACAAGCAACTGAAAAAATATGCCATCCTTTTCAAAAAAGACATTGGCGTATGGGAATACACAAGAGGAATGTTCCTTGGCGATACATATGAAATGGAGGATTTCAAAGGAGAAATAAAAGCAGGCGATTTTTGGCATGCCGCATATGATTCCGCTCACTTTTTCAAAGCAAGCATCACCGTTCCCGAAGAAATGGACGGCAAAGAAATCAGAGCAAAATTTGAGGTTGGCGGAGAAGCACTTGTTAAGTGCAACGGCAAATATATCTCAGGTTGTACTTCAAGATTCACCATTCCCGACAGAACCGAAGTTGCACTCGGTGTTCACAAAGCAGGCGAAGTGCTGACCTTTGAGGTTGAAGCAACCGTTGACTCAATGGATTTCTGTGACGCTGCAATGGACGGAGCAAAATATCAGGAATGCCGCTTTGGCGATACATACATTTACGTTGCCGACGCTGAATGCGAAGGTTATTATCTTGATATTGAGGTTGCTTTTGACGCACTTAATTTCATAAAAGACGAACATATAAAAGCAAAGGTTTATGCTGCTGTTGATGACAGCATGCATATTGTTGACTACGATTTCAGCGAGGCTGAAGTAAGAAAATCAATTGCCGAGGCAAGGAAACTCTACCTTGAAAGAATTGCGGCAATCAACTGGTCTGCACAGAGCAAAGTTATGCTCACAGGTCACAGCCATATTGACGTTGCATGGCTTTGGAGAATTCAGGAAAGCATCAGAAAAAGCGCACGAACATTTATGAACGTGACCTCGCTTATGGATGTATTCCCCGAAATGACATTCGGTCAGAGTCAGGCAGTGCTTTATCAGATGATGAAAGATCACTATCCCGAAATCTATGAAAAGATTAAGGAAAAGGTTGCTAACGGTCAGTGGGATATCTGCGGCAATGTATGGGTTGAGGCTGATACAAACATCGCATCGGGCGAAGCACTTATCAGACAGGTACTTTACGGTACAGAATTTTTCAAAAAAGAATTCGGTAAAGTTTCAAAAACATATTGGTTACCTGATTGTTTCGGATTTACATGGGCGCTGCCTCAGATTATCAAGGGCTGCGGCATGGAGAATTTCATAACCTCAAAACTCAGTTATAACGACACAAATAAATTCCCGTATAACATGTTCATGTGGCAGGGTAACAACGGTGACAGAATTTATGCTCACCTCATGCGCCCGTCATATAACTGTCATTTCAATGTTGAGGAAATCATGACCGCTGACAATGAATGCAACAACAAAGGTGACCTCAATGTTTCCATGAGCATGTACGGCCACGGTGACGGAGGCGGCGGACCGACCCGCACAATGCTTGAAAGAGGCAGACGCCTTCAGAATTTCCCCGGTCTGCCTAAAACAGAAATCGGTCATGTTGACGATTTCTTTAAAACATACCATGGCAAAGAAGATGAACTGCCTGTATGGAACAGCGAAATGTATTATGAAAATCACAGAGGCACATTCACAAGCCAGGCTTTTGTTAAAAAGAACAACAGAAAAGGTGAATTCCTCTTCACAAGAGCAGAGATGCTCAGCGTTTTTGCAGAAAAACTTCTCGGCAAAGAATATCCCAAGGATGAACTTGAAAAGGGCTGGAGAATCCTCATGACTAACCAGTTCCATGATATTCTTCCCGGCTCGTCAATCCACGAAGTTTTTGAAGATTGCCGCAAGGACTACGCCGTTATGAATAAAATCGGCGAGGATATATATAACGGTGCGCTCAAATCTCTCGGCAGCGCTGTTGCAGCAGATAAAAATACCGTAACCGTATGGAACCTTACAAGCGCATACAGTTATGAGCCGATTGAGGTTGAAGGAGTTCCCGAAGGAATGTATATTTCAACATCAGACGGACTCTCTCTCCCCTGCGCATATATTGACGGCAACTTCATGTTCCTGCCGGATGAACTTGAACCGATGAGTTGCAAAATTTTCAAACTTAACGAGGGCGAATGCATCTATTCACCTGTTGAAGCGGAAACAAACCTGCTTGAAAATGCCGTTCTCAGAGTTGAACTTGACGAAATTGGAAACATTACAAGCATATATGATAAACTCAACGAGCGTGAAAGTATTGACGGCAGAGGCAATATTCTTACCGTATCACTCGACAAATGCATCCATGAAACTGCATGGAATCTCGAGCTCAACTATCAGAAAAAAAAGTGGGAACTCAAAGCGGACAGCATAGAAGTTGTTGAGCAAAACGCTGTCAGAGGTGTAATCAGAGCGGTTTACAGTTTCAACAAATCAACGATAACTCAGGACATAACTCTCTATCAGAACGGTGAAAGCGTTGTCTTTGACACAACTGTTGACTGGCACGAAAGCGACAAAGTTCTCAAAGCAGGCTTTGACGTTGCTGTTATTGATACCGATGCAACATACGAAATCGCTCACGGCGCAATCAAGCGACCCACACACTGGAACACAAGTTTTGACAAAACACGCTTTGAAGTTGCCGCTCATAAATGGGCAGACCTTTCTGAAGGCGGTTACGGCTGCAGCATTATAAACGACTGTAAATACGGCTACGATATCCATAACAGCCACATGAGAATAACCCTTATGCGTGCACCCACCTGCCCTGACAGAACAGGTGACCACGGCATCAACACATTTAAATATGCTTTCCATCCTCATGCCGATGACTGGAGAAACGATACGGTTCAGATGGCTCATGCCTTCAACGTTCCCCCTGTTGCGCTTTATAACGCTGAGGCAACGGGCGGTTTGCTTGAAATTGCGGATTCCGTTGTTTCGTTGAGCGAAAAGAATGTGCTTATTGACGCAATCAAAAAGGCTCAGGATGGCAGAGGCTATATTGTCCGTGTTGTTGAGCAGGAACAAAAAAGAGGTAATATCACTCTCGGCTGGTCATTCGGTTTTGAAAAAGTTATCGAATGCAATATGATTGAAGAAGACAAGGCAGAAATTGCAGAAAACGGCAGCGAATTTGAATTCACAATCAAGCCGTTTGAGGTTAAAACTTTCAGAATCATATAAAACAAGAGCAGCAGCACTTTTCAGTGCTGCTGCATTTTTATTTGAATGAATATTCGTAAACCTTTGCCCATGATTGCACTCTGCGTGCATTCCACTTTTTGGGCATCATTGTGCATGCTGCCGTAACCTTACCCATACGAACACCGCAGGCAATAATCTTTTTAAGCAATTCCGTATCGCTGCAAACCTGCTTTGCTTGATTAACCATTGCCTTGGGGTCAATCTTAACGCTTGAAAGACCTGTAAAATCCGCTCCCATAGTTATGGTATCATCCGTAAGAACATCTTTTTCAAACAGATAATCAACCTCTTCCGGAGTAAGCGAAAGTAAAAGAAGTTTAACACAAGCAAATGGTGCAAGTCCTGCGCCGAGTGCTTTGTAATATGCCGTTTGATAATTCCAGAGCGTTTCGGCACTGAACGAGCCGTTTTTATCGTTTATAATTGTGTTTGCAAGTATTTTTGAAGCCTTAAGGCTGTTGGCAATACCTGAACCGATAAGAGGAACGGTCATAAATGCGCTGTCGCCGATTGCGGCATATCCGTCCGCAACCATAATTGAAAGCGGCTGACGCACAGGGATTTCCACAAACTGACCGCCTCTGACAATCTTCCTGCCCAGTCTTGGGTTATCTTTGCGCAGATATTCCGCAAACTCTTCAACATCTTCCATATCAAAATCTTCAAATCTGCCCATAAGAAGGTCTGTATGTTCATCTTCGGATGCAACCCAACTGATACCTCTTACTCCGCCTTTAAAGACCATAACCTTAAACTTAGCCTCAACCTCTTCCTCGCTTGCGACATCATAGAACGCTCTGAAAATTGAAATTTTCTCATTCCTTGCAACATCTTTTTCTATGCAGAAACTCTCAGGAAGATTGCGGCGGACAGGCGAATTAATACCGCAAGCATCTATAACAAGGTCACCGTACACATCGCCTTTTTCGGTCTTGATGCCGACAACTCTGTTACCAAGCACAATAGGTCCTTCAACCTCACATTTATAGACGATTTTAACGCCGCATTCAAGAGCATGATTTATGAGATGTTCATAAATATCCTTGCGTTCCATTTTGATTTCAAGTTGCTCTTTGGGGACATGCTGTCGGAGCGTTTTTGTGCTTGTGGGAGCACAGAAAGTCATATCCTCTTTATACTCATATTTATCTTCATCGGGCATTCCGATTTCCGCTATTTCAAGAGCGGCAGGTGCAAAAATATCTGTCCAATCATAGCCCAGAGTGCCCTCTTTCTTTTTTTCGTAAACAGTTACGTCAAAGCCTGCTTTGGCAAGAAGTGCCGCAGCAGAAATACCGCCATGACCAAGCCCTGCAACAATTATCTTTTTACCCATATCCATCCTCCCGAATTTATTGGATTTATTATATCATATTTAAAAAATAATATCAATATGGATTGGTGTAACAAAAAACCTCATATTGAAACAAACAAAAATACCGCACCGATTAAAGTGCGGTACATATATTATTTATGGTAGAGTTTTTTAGTTTGATATCTCGGTTCACAAGTGAGATTCATGCCGATTTTTCTGTAAACATCCGAATCAACCTGAGAAAGAATAACAGTTGAATGCGCCTCACAGTTTTTCAGCAATTCTATAGCATCCAGCGCTTTCTTTGCAACAGGGTTGGTATTTGCACTCATTGAAAGTGCAATAAGCGTTTCGTCCGAATGTAAACGTGGATTGTGGCCTTTAAGAATACCTGTTTTGAGTTCCTGAATAGGTTCAATAATGGCAGGATCTATCATAAGCAAATCTTCAGGAAGACCGGCAACCGCTTTTGCTGCATTGAGAAGTGCCGCACTTGACGCTCCCAGCAGATTTGATGTTTTGCCCGTAACAATTCTTCCGTCAGGCAATTCAATAGCAACAGCAGGCTGACCTTCCGTTTTCTCACTTCTTTCAAGCGCGGCATTGATAACTTTTCTGTCATCAATACTTACACCTGCCTGATTCATAAGACTTACAATTTTATCTATTGCCTCCTGCTTGCCTCTGCCCATCCTGAAATCGCACATTGCGTTGAAATATCGGCGTATAATTTCCTGCTTTGAAGCCTCTTTTACCGCTTCATCATCGCAAATTGCATAACCCGCCATGTTAACGCCCATATCCGTAGGTGACTTATAGGGGCTAACGCCTTCTATCTTTTCAAAAATAGCGTTCAGAACAGGGAAAACTTCAACATCTCTGTTGTAGTTTACGGTTGTTTTGCCATATGCTTCAAGGTGATAAGGGTCAATCATGTTGACATCGTTAAGATCTGCCGTAGCAGCCTCATAAGCAAGGTTAACAGGGTGCTTCAAAGGAAGATTCCATACGGGGAAAGTTTCAAATTTTGCATAACCCGCTTTGTTGCCTCTCTGATTTTCATGGTAAAGTTGTGAAAGACATGTAGCCATTTTACCGCTGCCCGGACCGGGTGCGGTTATAACAACAAGCGGTCTTGTGGTTTCGATAAACTCATTTTTACCAAAGCCATTATCGCTTACGATATGGGATACATTATAAGGATATCCTTCAATTGTGTAATGAGTGAAAACTTTAATACCGAGTTGTTCAAGTTTCGTTTTAAATGCAATAACGGCAGGATGACCCTTGAACTGAGAGAGAACAACACTGCCTACAAAAAGACCTGCATCTCTGTAAGCATCAATAAGGCGAAGAACATCCGCATCATATGTTATACCGAGGTCACGGCGGATTTTATTGTTTTCAATATCAGCGGAACTGATAACAATAACCACCTCAACCTTATCGGCAAGGCTCTTAAGCATCTGCAACTTACTGTCAGGTGCAAAACCCGGAAGTACTCTTGATGCGTGATAGTCATCAAAGAGTTTACCGCCAAATTCAAGATAAAGTTTGCCGCCGAATTCGTTGATACGTTTTCTGATTTCCTCCGATTGACGGCTGATATACACAGCATTGTCAAATCCAATTCTTTTCAACTCAATTACACCCTTTCGCCCTTATTAAAGGCATCACCTAAAACTAACTATATCATTATATAACACAGTTTGAACCAAATCAAGTGTAAAGATGAATTTTTGTTTGCAATTTTCACAAATTTTTTCTGTAATTCAGCAGTCTTATGAAAGTTTTCTTGTCAAATGTTGCAAATCCGAGCCTTTATTGTTCTTCTTTTCAACAATTTTCACAAAATTATGAAAGTTCGCAAATTTTTATTGCATTTTTTGTTTTCTTGGTATAAAATAATGCACATACATTGCATAATAATGCATTAAACAGTTAATAAACGGATTTTTTCCGTATTCTATTCGTAATTGCTGACTGATCCCCGGCAATTCAGAAGGAGTGTCAAACATGGATTACATTAAACGCACCATTGATGCAGTTGCAAAGAAACATGCTAACGAGCCCGAGTTTGTTCAGACCGTAACAGAAGTTTATGAGTCACTCGCACCCGTTATTGAGCAGCATCCCGAATACGAAAAATGTGCACTGCTTGAGAGAATGGCTGAACCTGAAAGACAGATTTCATTCCGCGTTACCTGGGTTGACGATAACGGCAACGTTCAGGTAAACACAGGCTACAGAGTTCAGTTTAACGGAGCAATCGGTCCTTACAAGGGCGGTCTTCGTTTCCATCCCTCTGTATACATCGGCATTATGAAGTTCCTTGCTTTTGAGCAGACATTCAAAAACAGCCTCACAGGTCTTCCCATCGGCGGCGCAAAGGGCGGTTCCGACTTTGACCCCAGAGGAAAGAGCGACGCAGAAATTCTCCGTTTCTGTCAGGCTTTCATGACAGAACTTTACAGACATATCGGACCCGATGTTGACGTGCCTGCAGGCGATATTGGCGTAGGCGGCAGAGAAATCGGTTACCTTTACGGTCAGTACAGACGCATCAGAGGTGCATTTGAAAACGGCGTTCTCACAGGTAAGGGTATCTCATACGGCGGTTCACTCATCAGACCCGAAGCAACAGGTTACGGTGCTACATATTATGCTGCTGAAATGCTCAAGCACTTCGGTGAAGAAATCAAAGGCAAAACATTTGCAATTTCAGGTTTCGGCAATGTTGCATGGGGTGCTGTTGAAAAGATTACAGAACTCGGCGGCAAGGTTGTTACAATCTCAGGTCCCGACGGCTATGTTTACGATGCAGACGGTATCAACACTCCCGAAAAAATCGCTTATATGCTTGAAATGAGAGCATCAGGACGCGACAAGGTTCAGGATTATGCAGATAAATTCGGTGTTGAATTCCACGCAGGCGAAAAGCCCTGGGGAGTTAAAGTTGACGTTGCAATGCCTTGTGCAACTCAGAACGAAATTGACATGGCACAGGCTGAGAAACTTGTTGCAAACGGCGTTCCCTATTACATTGAAGTTGCTAACATGCCCACAACAAACGATGCTCTTGCATACCTTAAAGAAAACTGCAAGGCTGTTGCTCCTTCAAAGGCAGTTAATGCCGGCGGCGTTGCAGTATCCGCACTGGAAATGAGCCAGAACTCAATGAGATACAGTTGGACTGCAGAAGAAGTTGACAGCAAACTCAAGCAGATTATGAAGGATATTCATGACAATTCTGCTGCCGCTTCAGAAAAATACGGTCTTGGTTATGACCTCGTTGCAGGCGCAAACATTGCAGGCTTCATCAAGGTTGCTGACGCAATGATGGCTCAGGGTCTTATCTAAAAATTTTGATACAAATGCAATTAACCCCCGAACTTGATTGTTCGGGGGTTTTGTTATATCAGATTCAATTAAAACAAATCTTCCTGATTTGCTGTTTTGATTCCTGCACCTGCAAGAGCAGCGGCAGCAACCTGATTATCGTCAACACGGAAAATCATGTATGCGCCTGACTTTGAAGAGTTGAATGCATATGTATATTCAACAACAACGTTTGCATCCGAAAGAACTTCAAGAATTGCAGCAAGGCTGCCCGGAGTATCTGAAATTGCAGCAGCAAGAACATCAGTTACGGTTGTGATATAACCGCCGTCTTTGAGTGCTGCATCAGCCATTTTGGGGTCATCGCAGATAATACGGAGAATACCGAAATCCTGTGTATCTGCAATTGAAAGCGCTCTGAGGTTTATCTGATGGTCTGCAATATATCTTGTAGCCTCTGCGAGTTTACCTTTTTTGTTTTCAATGAAAACTGAAATCTGTTTTACGCTCATGTCTGTGACTCCTTCCTGTATTAATCGTGAAGTTTTCTCTTATCAATAACTCTTACTGCCTTGCCCTCACTTCTTGTAATAGTCTTGGGAGCAACAAGGTGTACCTTGGGATTGATGCCGAGCATTGTCTTGATAGCATTTGCAAGAACCTTTTCCTTAGCAGCAAGGTCTTTAACGGTATCAGAGAACTGTTCGGGAGTAAGTTCAACCGAAACATCAAGTGTATCGGTGTTGTTTGCTCTGTCAACCTCAATAAGGTAGTTTGCGGAATAACCTTCCTTAAGAAGAACGGTTTCAATCTGTGAGGGGAATACGTTAACACCGCGGATAATAAGCATATCATCGCTTCTGCCCATGGGCTTTGTCATTTTAATAAGAGTTCTGCCGCATGAACACTTCTTTCTTGAAAGAACGCAAATATCTCTTGTGCGGTATCTGAGAAGAGGAAATGCTTCTTTATCAAGGCTTGTGAAAACAAGTTCACCCTTTGAGCCTTCCGGAAGAACTTCACCTGTTTCAGGGTCAATGATTTCAGCAAGGAAGTGGTCTTCGTTAATATGCATACCTGTCTGTTCTTCGCATTCAAACGATACACCCGGACCGCTGGTTTCTGTAAGTCCGTAGATGTCATATGCCTTTATGCCGAGTGACTTTTCAATATCACGGCGCATTTCTTCTGTCCAGGGTTCTGCACCGAAGATACCCGCCTTAAGGTCGATATCATCGGGAGTAAGACCCATTTCCTTAAGAGTTTCGCCGATATATGCTGCGTATGAAGGTGTGCAGCAAAGGATTGTTGAGTGAAGATCCTGCATAAACTGAATCTGACGCTCTGTGTTACCCGATGACATGGGCAGTGTAAGACAACCAACTTTGTGCGAACCGCCGTTAAGACCGGGACCGCCTGTGAAAAGACCGTAACCGTAAGCAACCTGACAAACGTCCTCATTTGTTCCGCCTGCAGCAACGATTGCACGTGCGCAACATTCTTCCCAAAGTTCAACATCTTTCTGAGTATAGAAAGCAACAACTCTGCGGCCTGTTGTGCCGCTGGTCGACTGAATTCTTACGCAATTTTTAAGGTCTGTGCCGAGAAGACCGTAAGGATAAGCATCACGAAGATCTGCTTTTGTAAGAAAAGGCAACTTATAAAGGTCATCAATCGACTTAATATCGTCAGGTTTAACACCTTTTTCGTCCATAAGATTGCGGTAATACTCAACGTTTTCATAAACGTGCTTTACCTGCTTAACAAGTTTTTCACTTTGCAGCGCCTTTATATCTTCAACCGATGCGGTTTCGATTTCAGGCTGATAGTATTTGCTCATTGGTAACACTCCTTTTTTATTTTCAGATGTTATATCCCATTTCAAACGCCTTGAGGTTGAGTTCAAGGAATTTCGGGGGAACGCTCTCCTTGAGCGCTTTAATCCATGTTTCTTTATCAACAGCGGTCATATTCTTTGCCATTGCACCAATAAGGACAACGTTTACCGCTTTTGAGGTGCCTGCTTCAACAGCCATAGGAAGAGCATCAACTGTTTCAACATCCGCTCCTGCTGCCCTGATTGCATCAATGATGCCTTCTGGATACTCGGCAGCACCCATAACAACAGGCATGGGGTCCATCTGCTGAGTATTAACAATAATCTTACCGTCCGCCTTAAGATATTCAAGCCATCTTGCGGCTTCAAGTTGCTCAAAAGCAAGTATGATATCTGCTTCACCTTTTTCAATTATAGGAGAAGATACTTTATCGCCAAAGCGGACATATGTAACAACAGAACCGCCTCTTTGGCTCATACCGTGAACCTCTGAAACTTTAACATCATATCCGCAGTCAAGAAGTGCTGCACCGAGAATGCGGCTTGCAAGCAATGTTCCCTGACCGCCGACACCGACTATCATTATTGATTTATTCATATTCAACTGCCTCCCCTCTTATTCAATTGCACCGAACTTGCAAAGTTGGCTGCAGACATTACATCCAAGGCACTGTGTAAAGTCAATCTGAGCCTTGCCGTCTTTCATGCTGATAGCAGGGCAGCCTATCTTCATGCACATTTTGCAAGATTTACACTTGTCCGCATTAACTTTAAGAGGCGGATTATGTTTAACGGTTTTGAGAAGAGCGCAGGGCCTTCTTGAAATAACAACTGCAGGACCGTCTGCCTCAAGAGCCTGCTTGATGCCTTCTTTTGTTTCGGCAAGGTTATAGGGGTCAACAACAATAACATTCTGAATGCCCACTGCTTTTGCAAGCGCTTCAAGGCTGACTGCATTTGCAGGCTCGCCTTTGATATTCTTACCTGTTGTGGGGTTCTGCTGGTGACCTGTCATACCTGTAATGGAGTTATCGAGAATTATAACAACCGAATCGGTTGCATTGTAAGCAATATTAATAAGACCCGTTACACCCGAATGGATAAATGTTGAGTCACCGATAACTGCAACGCTCTTCTTTGCGTTTGCAGGGTCAGCAGCGTTTCTGCCGTGGAGGGCTGAAACTGATGCACCCATGCAGAGAACTGTATCGATCATGCCGAGAGGCTGAGCAAAACCGAGGGTATAGCAACCGATATCGCCGCTTACAGTAACATTGAGTTGCTTAAGAGCATAGAACAGACCTCTGTGGGGGCAGCCTGCGCAAAGCACGGGAGGTCTGGGAACAATATTCAAATCGGCCTTCATGCTCTGAACTTCTTTGCCGAGAATAACCTTTGCGATAAGGCTCTGTGAATATTCACCCTGAAGAGTAAATGCTTCCTTGCCGATAACGTTGATTCCGTTCTTGCGGCAATGTGTTTCGATATAATCATCAAGTTCTTCAAGAACATATACGGTTTCGCATTCTGCGGCAAAATCCTTAATCATCTGAACGGGCAGCGGATAAACGCAGCCGAGTTTGAGATAGGATGCATTTTCGCCAAGTGCTTCCTTGGCATATTCATAGCAGATACCCGATGCGATAACGCCGATTTTTTTGCTGTTATATTCAACCTTGTTGAGTCCGTCAGCACCTGTTTCGCAATATGCAATCTGGTCAATAACACGCTGCTCAACAACAACATGCTTGCCTTTGGCGTTTGCGGGAACCATAACGTACTTCTGAGGATTTTTTACATATTCTTTGAGACCGTTATCGACTCTGTCCGCAACGGGAGCAACGCTTCTTGAGTGTGCAACTCTTGTTGTGAGCCTGATAATAACGGGAGTATCAAATTTTTCTGAAAGTTCAAATGCCTTCTTTGTGAATTCAAGACATTCTGCGGAATCCGAAGGCTCAAGCATCATGGTTTTTGAACCCATTGCATAGTGCCTTGAATCCTGCTCATTCTGTGACGAGTGCATTCCGGGATCATCAGCAACAAGAATAACCATGCCTGCATTAACACCTGTATAAGAAGCAGTGAAAAGAGGGTCAGCCGCAACATTGAGGCCAACATGTTTCATTGCGCAGAATGAACGTGCGCCTGCAACGCTCGCACCGAATGCAACTTCCATTGCAACCTTTTCATTGGGTGCCCATTCCGAAAAAATTTCATCATATGTAGCGGCAAACTCAGTAACTTCTGTGCTGGGAGTGCCGGGATAACTTGAAACGACTCGGCAGCCCGCTTCATAAAGACCTCTTGCAACCGCTTCGTTACCTAAAAACAGTTTTTTCAACTGATTTCCTCCTAATCTGTAAATTAATATGCAAATATTATAATATTTTTATAATGGAAAAACAAGTTTTTTTCGCTAAATTAACAAAAATTATACAAAATTTATGCAATAAGACAAGGGCGCACATACGCACACCCTTTGTCATTTTTATTTTTTGATTTTCATTTCCACCTGAGTAGCAACAAGGCTTTCACCGCAATAAATTTTACGCAGTTTCGGCTTTTCAATTTTGCCTGTCGGATTACGGGGAACATCGGCAAAAATAAGTTTGTGGGGTCTCTTGTATCTCGGAAGGTCGCGGCAGAAATCCTTGATATCATCTTCATCTGCTTTGAAGCCCTCTTTGATTTCAATAATTGCCGCTGCAATTTCACCAAGCCTTGAATCGGGCAGACCGATAACCGCAACATCCTTTATTGCTTCATGCTTACGCAGGAAATCCTCAATCTGAACAGGATAAAGATTTTCACCGCCTGAAATGATAACATCCTTCTTACGGTCAACAAGATAGATAAATCCGTCTTCATCTTCCTGAGCCATATCGCCTGTATGAAGCCAACCGTCATGGAGAACTTCATTTGTTGCCTTTTCATCATTGAAATAGCAAAGCATAACACCGGGGCCTTTGACTGCAAGTTCACCGACATCACCTTTGGCAACTGTTTTGCCGTTTTCGTCAACAATTTTGGTTTCCCAACCGTAACCTGCCTTGCCGATTGCACCAACTTTATGAACATTTTCTACACCGAGGTGAACACAGCCGGGGCCGATTGATTCGCTCAAGCCGTAGTTTGTATCATACTCGTGATGAGGAAAAATTTTAAGCCATCTCTTGATAAGGCTGGGAGGAACAGGCTGCGCACCTGCGTGCATAAGACGCCACTGACCGAGAGAATAGCGGTCAAGGTCGATATCTCCCCTCTCAATCGCATCAAGAACATCTTGTGCCCAAGGCACAAGAAGCCATACGATTGTACACTTTTCTTCAGATACCGCTTTTATAATCCACTCAGGCTTTGCACCTTTGAGAAGAACTGCTTTGCCGCCTGTGAGAAGGCTGCCGAACCAGTGCATTTTTGCGCCTGTATGGTAAAGAGGAGGAATGCAAAGAAAAACATCGTCCTTGGTCTGCGAGTGGTGATTCTGTTCACATTCGCATGAATGAACAAGCGCCTTATGAGCGTGCAGAATCGCCTTGGGGAAGCCTGTTGTGCCCGATGAAAAATAGATTGCCGCATGGTCATCATCGGAAATTTCAATTTCAGGGCTTCTTGATGTGCAGTATGTAACAAGTTTATTGTAACTTTCCGCAAATGTGGGACAGTCACCGCCGAGGTAAAAACGAAGCCTTACATCGGGAATACGGTCACAAATCTGCTCCATTCTGCCTACAAACTCAGGGCCGAAAACAATAGCATCGCTTTCGGAAAGTTTAAGGCAGTATTTTATTTCGTCAGCCGTATAACGATAGTTAAGAGGCACAACAAGAGCACCTGTTTTAAGAATACCAAAGTAAATAGGAAGATATTCAATACAGTTCATAAGGAGAATGGCAACTCGATCGCCCTTCTTAATACCTCTTGAGAGAAGAAGGTTTGCAAAGCGATTGGCTTTTTTATCAAACTCTTCCCATGTGATTTCACTTCTGCCGTCGCCGTTTGCACCCTGCTCAATGAGCGAATATTCGCGCCATGTAACACGGCTTTTTTCCTGAAGTTCGGGGTTGATTTCAACAAGGCTTATATCGTCCTTGTAAAGTTGTGCGTTTCTTTCGAGAAATTTTGTAATGGGCATGTCTTCAATCCTTTTTATTTTTTCTTTTAAACAACTGTAAACGGACAGTCCTCCGGACAATCCGTTTACAGATATAAGTTCAATTTTATTCAGCCGCAACCTCGCCGTTATAGAAGAACTCTGTTTCCTTCTCATTGGTTGATTTTGTTGCTGCACTTACAACAACGCAAAGCACAAGCGAAGCAATCATTGCTATACATGCAAACACCGGACCTTTGCCTGCAAGCATGGTAACGGTATCATTTGCAGCAAATCCGCTGATGATTTTTGCTGCAGCGGGAACAACAGCAATCGCAAATCCGCCGAGTATTGCAGCCCAAGCACCTTTGGTATTAATTTTCTTCCAATAGAGTGAAAGAACATAAGGCGCAAGGAATGAACCTGAAATGATACCCCACGAATAACTCATCATATCAAGGATAGCGGTATCTGTGTTTGCGATAATGTACGAACATACAATAAATATAACACATAATACTTTAATTGTAAATGATGATTTTTTCTCACCCATATCCTTTTTGAAGTGCTTGATAAAGTCGATTGTAAGAGTTGAACTTGCGGTAAGCGTAACGGAACAAAGAGTTGAAACCGAAGCCGCAATAAGAAGTACAAGCACAATGCCGAGGAGAACCGAAGGAAGGTTTGATTCAGCAAGCATATTGGGAACTATATAGTCCTGTGCAATATAGCCTTCCGCTGCAGGGTCATTGAGTTGAGCATATGTGAAGTATCTGTAGCAAAGTGAACCGATAAAGTATCCGCCGCCTGCTACAAGGAATGCAAAGAAGGTTGAAATGGAAATACCTTTCTTTGCCTGTTTGTCATCTTTGATGCCGAAATACTTTGTAACCATCTGAGGCAGACCCCATGTGCCGAAACTTGTCATAAGAACTGTTGCCCAGAGTGATATCCACTGAGATGCCGTAAGAGTCGGCAAACCGTTTTCCGCACTCGGTTGTGCGCCGAGATTTTTTGCATACTCCGCAAGGCCGCTGAATCCGCCGACTGCATCACAGCGAATAACGCATACAATAAGAAGCGTAACACCGAACATCATAACGATGCCCTGCATAAAATCTGCCCTTGCCTGAACAAGATATCCGCCGAAAACAAGCAGCAGCGCCGCAACAACAGCAATAATAATCATACAGATTTCAACATTGATTCCGAGAAGAACCTCCGCCACTGAAGCAAGTCCCTTATAAACAGATGCCGAATACGGAATAAGGAAAACAAATATAACAAGGCAAGCAAAAAGTTTCATTTTTTCACTGGTGTAGCGTGCATCAAGAAACTGAGGCATTGTTTTTATTTTAAGACGTGCCGAAGCATCTCTTGTTCTTCTTGCAAGGACTTTCCACGCAAGCCATGAACCGAAAACAGCGTTGCCTATACCTGCAAGAATACCCCAAAGAGCATAGGATTTACCTGTACCGCCTGCATAACCGACAAACATAACCGCCGAGAAATACGCTGTTCCGTAAGAAAGCGCAGAGAGCCATGCACCTGCATTTCTGCCACCGACAGTAAGGTCAGCAATGCTCTTGGCTTTTTTACCCTGAGTGATACCGATAACCGCCATAAGCACTATGTAAACGCCTATCGTTAACCAGATTGCCAATTTGTCCATTCAATTCATCCCTTTTAAGTGTTGATGCTTTAAAACTTTTATGCGTTAAAGCGTGATGCTATAATACAACATTGTTCGGCATTTGTCAATAGCATTTTGCAGATAATTTTTTAAAAAAGGCTGTTTCAATAAAAATTTAAAACACAGATACATTACGATAGGATAAAAAAGAACTTTTTGTTTTAATAATCCAAATAAACTCTTATGATGTAAACTCAACTTGCTTGAAAAATCACAATAAGTATGCTATGATACAGTTATCATAAACTATTGGTTTATATTTAAAAGGGGTTGCATTTATGACTAAAATACTTATCAGCATTCTTTCAGTTCTTTTGATTTTTTTCCCATTTAGCGGAACTTTACAAGCTGCATATCAAAACCTAACCTTTCCCGGCGATGACGTAATAATATCCAATATAATTGATGCTGTTAAATTCGAGGATATTGATTCTTTTGAGGAAATGTTTTCGGATAGTAAAAAGAAAAATACCGAACAGCTTTCCGCTGAACTCCAAAATATGTTTAATCAAATTGAGGGGGAAATCATTAATGTGGATCATATTTTAGGAGATGGTTCCGAAAGTTCAAAGTCCGGTATGGGTTATGTAGAAAAACTGTGTAGTTGGAAATTTGAGATCGTAACCACAACAAATAAATATATTTTATTTGCTGGTTGGACAATTGTCGATACACTCGAACCTCAAAATGTCGGATTAAGTAGTTTAAAATTGATGGATTCAGAGATTATTACTTCTGAAGGACATAAGCAGTTAGCATTAATCAATTAAAAACTACTTTTAGAGCATCAATCAGGGGACGGTTCTCTGATTGGTTATGTTAGATGAAACTTTTTGCCATATAAATTTTTGTGCAATTTTTTAGAAATGTAAAATTAATTATGGGGGAGATGATTTTTAACAATGAACAATGTTATTTTATCTTTGAAAATGGTTTTTCTTTATATAATACATGGAGATAAACTGGAGGCTTTTTTGCGAAAATCCTGTTTGTTTGAAGAATATGGTTTTTTAATACCAAAATTAAAAAAGATATCTTTTATTATAGTTGCTGTTTGTCCTATAACACTTATGTTTATTTTTAACAAGGTTGAATTAAAAGATTATCTTGTGGAATTAATTGGAATAAATTCAAGAGGAGTAACTGATATTATTTCTTTTTTTGTTGTTATAATCCTTGTTTTAATATTAGATATTATTGTTTCATTTTCTTATGTGTTTAAGGTGGTATCAAAACACGAAACCAAATCAATCAGTGGTCGGTTCTGTGATTGACAGAAATCAAACAAAATAGAACTTGTAACTTCTAATCTCCGTCTTTTGCTTCACAAAATCCACCTCCCTTGAAAGGGAGGCAAACTGTCAACGAACTTTCCATATAACAAAATGAGGCTTGTATGGGTTTATTGCCCATACAAGCCTTATTTTATTCGGATTTTTTGCTTAGCGAAATGGCTCTATCTCAAAATCAGTTTTTCAATATCACAGACCGTTTTCGCTATGTATGTTGCGCCTGCATTTTCAAGTTCCTCACGGTTTCCGTAACCAAAAAGAACACCGATTGAATCTATGCCGTTTTTGTTTGCGCCGATTATATCGTGTTCCCTGTCCCCTACCATAACAACGGATGATTTGTCGCTGACACCGCCTGCTTCAAGGGCGTATGCAATCACTTCCGCTTTATCGGTTCTTGAACCGTCAAGATTTGCGCCTGCGGCATAATAAAAATATTTATCAAGCCCGAAGTAACGAAGAATCTCTCTTGCAAAAATCTCAGGTTTTGAGGTAGCAAGAATCACTTTTTTGCCGCTCTCATTCAGTTTTATGAGCAATTCTTCAATTCCATCATAAACCAAATTCTCGTAAATACCTTTTACTCGATAATATTCTCTGTAATGCTCAACCGCCTGCAGCGCTTCGTCGGCTGAAAAGCCGTAAAACTTTTCATAAGATTCATGCAGAGGCGGACCGATAAACTTATAAAGTTCCGCTCTGTCCGCAACCTCAATGCCGTATTTCGCGAGCGAATGCATAACGGAATTTGTGATGCCGATTGCTGGGTCGGTCAATGTTCCGTCAAGGTCAAAAAGAACAACATCGTAAATTTTCACGCTATCCTCCAAAAAAAGGGCGGCACAAGGCCGCCCACATAATTATTTAACGTTTGCTTTGAGAGTTTCAAGTTCTGCCTTAAGAGTTGCAGGAAGTCTGTCAAACTTAGAGTAGAATTCCTCAATGCCTGCAATTTCTTCTGCCCAAAGAGCATTGTCAACGCTGAGGATTTCCTTAAGTTGAGCATCGCTTACTTCATCTTCAATGCCTTCAAGGTTGATATCTTCAGCCTTGGGAACATAACCGATTGAAGTTTCAACAGCATCAACCTTGCCTTCGCAACGGTCGATAATCCAGTCAAGAACGCGGAGGTTATCGCCGAAACCGGGCCAGAGGAAGTTGCCTTCGTCATCCTTACGGAACCAGTTAACGTTGAAAATCTTGGGAGCCTTATCAGCGTCAAGACCTGCACCGATGTTAATCCAATGCTGCCAGTAATCAGCCATGTTGTAGCCGCAGAAGGGAAGCATTGCCATGGGATCACGGCGAACAACACCTACTGCACCAGCAGCAGCGGCTGTTGTTTCAGAAGCCATGATTGAACCAACAAATACACCGTGGTTCCAGTCTCTTGACTGATAAACAAGGGGAGCAAGTTTTGCACGTCTGCCGCCGAATACGATTGCTGAGATGGGAACACCGTTGGGGTTCTCAAACTCTGAACTGATACAGGGGCAGTTCTTTGCGGGAGCGGTGAAACGGCTGTTGGGATGTGCACCCTTTTCGTCGCTTTCCTGACCGTTCCAGGGGTTGCCCTTCCACTCGATTGCGTTTGCAGGAGGATTCTTATCAAGACCTTCCCACCAAACTGTATTGTTGTCAAGGTTATGAGCAACGTTTGTGAAAATTGTGCCCTTCATTGTTGAAGCAAGAGCATTGGGGTTTGACTTTTCGTTTGTGCCGGGAGCAACGCCGAAGAAGCCGTTTTCGGGGTTGATAGCATAAAGTCTGCCGTCTTCACCCTTACGAATCCATGAAATATCGTCGCCTACGCACCATACACGGTAGCCGTTCTTATAATATCCTTCGGGAGGAATAAGCATAGCAAGGTTTGTTTTACCGCATGCTGAGGGGAAAGCAGCACAGATGTATCTGATTTCACCGTCGGGTTTCTGAAGACCGAGAATGAGCATATGCTCAGCCTGCCAGCCTTCGTTCTTGCCCTGATATGATGCAATACGGAGAGCAAAGCACTTTTTACCGAGAAGAACGTTTCCGCCGTAACCTGAGTTAACTGAAATAATTGTGTTGTCCTGAGGGAACTGGCAGATATATCTCTTTTCTTCATCAATGTCACATCTGCAGTGAAGACCGCGAACCCAATCATCGCTGTCACCGAGAGCCTTAAGAACATCAAGACCAACTCTTGTCATGATAACCATGTTGAGAACAACATAGATTGAATCGGTAAGTTCAATACCGATTTTTGAGAACTTCGAGCCAACAGGGCCCATTGAATAAGGAATAATATACATGGTTCTGCCCTTGTAACTATCCTTAGCAATTGAATAAAGCATTTCATATGCTTCTGCAGGATCCATCCAGTTGTTTGTGGGACCTGCTTCTTCCTTTGTGGGAGCGCAGATGAAAGTTCTGCCTTCAACACGTGCAACGTCATTAACTGCTGTGCGGTGAAGGTAGCAATCGGGAAGAAGATCCTGATTAAGTTTAATCATTTCGCCTGTTGAGCATGCTTCGGCGCGGAGAGCCTCTATCTGCTCCTCACTGCCGTCGATGAGAACAATCTTGTCAGGCTTAACGAGTTCAACTTTTTCGTTAATCCAAGCAAGAACGCTCTTGTTGGTAATATTTTCCATAGTTTTTCTCCTTTCGCGTGCAGAAAAGCCACTAAAATTAAACAAATTTACGAGGTTAAATCAGCCTGTTTTGTGACACTTGACAGCACCGCTAAACAGCCTTCCTAACCTTGCCCATGTTAATTATATCATAGTTTTTTGTAAAGTCAACAATATCCGTGCATTTTGAATTAAAATGTTACCGATAATTCATTTGCATTTAACATTTATTAATTTTTATTCATCAATCGGCATAGTTGCGAAGGCATTGAGTTCCAATCCTGCAACATTGCCTTTTTGGAATTCATAATATGCCTGTGCTCCCACCATAGCGGCATTATCACCGCAAAGAGAGAGTTCGGGCATGTAAAGTTGCCAATTCCTTTCCTCACAAACCGCAGCCATTCTCTTCCTCAGCCTTGAATTTGCTGATACACCGCCGGCAAGAACAATTTTATCAAAGCCATAGTTTTCCGCAGCCTTAACCGTGTTTTTTACAAGGCAATCAGCAACGGTTTCAATACAACTTGCGCCGAGGTCGGGTACACTGACCTCAATCCCCTTCTGCTTTGAATTATGGATTATATTTACAACTGCAGTTTTCAGACCCGAAAAACTGAAATCATATTCGCTGCCGTCAACATGGGGATGAGGGAGTTTATAAACAGAAGAATCGCCGTCAGCACTGATTCTGTCAAGGTTTACTCCGCCGGGATACGGCAGGCCCATTGCCCTTGCTGCTTTATCCATGCATTCGCCCGCAGCATCATCCCTTGTTCTGCCTATTATTGAAAAGTCAGTGTAATCTTTAACGGCAACAATATGGCTGTGACCGCCTGATACAACAAGGCAGAGAAAAGGCGGTTCAAGTTCCGCATGGGAAATATAGTTTGCGGCAATATGCGAGCGCAGATGATGAACAGGCACAAGAGGCAAGCCTGTTGAATAGGCAAGACCTTTCGCAAAATTCACACCAACCAGCAAAGCACCTATAAGACCCGGTGCATAGGTAACAGCGATTGCATCAATATCGGAATAGCCGACACCTGCATCGCTCATCGCTTTTGAAACAACTCCGCTTATTGCCTGCGCATGCATTCTTGATGCAATCTCGGGCACAACACCGCCATATACTATATGCTCGCTTACCTGAGAAGCGATAACGCTCGAAAGAACCTTTCTGCCGTTTTCAACAACGGCTGCCGCCGTTTCATCGCATGATGATTCTATTGCAAGGATTTTCATTTCACTACCTCACTTGAAATATTTTGTGTAGATAACTCCGTTTTCAGTCGGAGAAGAGTAAAAATTTTTTCTGATTCCTGCTTTTTCAAAGCCCTCTGATTCATAAAGAGCAATTGCAGGAGCATTGCTTTCCCTTACTTCAAGAGTAATAAACTCGCAGTTTCTGCTTTCCGCTCCGTCACATGCGGTTCTGAGCAAGGCTCTGCCGACACCCGATTTGCGGCAATTTTCAAAAACCGCAACATTCGTTATGTATGCCTCGCCGCATATTTCCTGCACACCGATATAACCCAGTACCACATCAGAAACAGCAACAAGGAAATATGAGTTTTCATTTACAAGTTCTTCTGAAAGGGCAGACTCGCTCCATGGCTGAGAAAAACACTCTTTTTCAAGCAGAGCAATCTGCGGTATGTGCCCTGCAGTCATTTTCTCAACGGTAAAGTTCATTCCGATTCCTCCGCCGTTATTTCGTCAAACTGCTCGTTGAGCGCTGTTCTGATTAAATTTGCGCATATTATATAAGTTTCAAGGTCACCGCCGTACGGATCGGCAATTCCGCCGCCGAGAACAATAATTTTTTCGCTCGGAACATAAAGCGAAAGACTTGCCGCATGCTCGTTTGTCATGCATACAAATTTATCCGTTTCGTCAAGGATATATGATGTTATCCGCCTTGCTCTGTGATCGGATATATCAACCGCAAACCGCTCGCAGGCTTTAACGGAATTTTGCGATACTTCATCGCCCGTCATAGCAAAAAGCCCTGCGCTGGAGCAAGAAATATTTTTTATATCTTTATCGGCAAGAATTTTTTTGAACAGCCCCTCTGCCATGGGGCTGCGGCAGGTATTACCCGTACACACAAAAAGTATATTCATAATCTAATCCTACTTTGACTCATACCATGTTTTGCCTATACCGACATCAGCCTGCATGGCAACACGCATTTTAACCGCATTTTCCATTTCTTTTTTTACAATGCCTGCAACAATTTTTGCTTCATTTTCAGGGGCTTCAACTATCAGTTCATCGTGCACCTGCATAATAAGCCTTGCACTAAGGCACTGCTCTTTGAGTGCTTTCCAAACTCTTATCATGGCGATTTTGATGATATCCGCCGCTGTCCCCTGAATAGGCATGTTCAGTGCAACCCTTTCGCCGAATGCGCGCATCATCGCATTGGAAGATGTGAGTTCGGGAAGATACCTGCGGCGTGCAAAAACGGTTTCTACATAACCTTTTTCTTTTGCGGTTTCAACAACGTTTTTCATATATTCACGAACGCCGCTGAAATGCTCAAGATAACCCTTGATGTAACTGTCCGCCTCCGCTCTGGTAACTCCGATATCCTTTGCGAGCGAAAAAGCACCGATGCCGTAAACTATACCGAAGTTAACCGCCTTTGCACGGCTTCTCATAAGAGGCGTTACCATCATGAGCGGCATGTTGAACACCTGCGAAGCGGTTATTGCGTGTATATCGTCGCCGTCATTGAAGGCGTTTATCATATTCTTATCATTCGCCATATGAGCAAGCACACGCAGTTCAATCTGCGAATAGTCCGCATCAACAAGCACGCAGCCTTCATTGGCTTTGAAGAACTTTCTCATCTCTCTGCCGAGTTCGGAACGCACGGGAATATTCTGCAAATTAGGTTCTGTTGAAGAAATTCTGCCCGTTCTTGTTTCGGTCTGATTGAGGCTTGAATGAATTCTGCCGTCATTGCCGATAACTTTAAGCAAACCGTCGCAGTAGGTGGATTTAAGTTTTGCGAGCGTTCTGTATTCAAGAATCTTTGCAACAACAGGGTAATCCGCTGCAAGACCTTCAAGCACCTCTGCATTTGTGGAATATCCGCTCTTTGTCTTTTTCTTTGCAGGCAGACCCATTTTAACAAACAGTGCTTCGCCAAGTTGTTTGGGCGAATTGAGGTTAAATTCATAACCGACGCTCTCATAAATCTCTGCAACAAGAGTCTGTATTCTTCCGTGAAGTTCAGTACCGAACTTTTCAATGCCGTCAGCATCAACAAGGAAGCCTTCCCTTTCCATTGAAGCAAGAACTCTTGCAAGAGGAAGTTCAATTTCATCAAGCAGGCGTTTCTGATTATGCTCTTCAATAAGCGTATTCATTTTTTCAAAAGCCGGCTGAAGATAAGCAGTATAAAAAGCAGATTCATTTTCCGCTTCAGGCTGTTCAGCATTTGCATATTCCGCAATAATACGCTTGAGGTCATATGCACCCGATGACGGGTTGATAAGATATGCCGACAGCATGGCATCTCCGCAAATATTATTGACCTCTATATCATTGCTGTAATCATAGAAAAAAGCATAAAGTTGCTTTGAATTGTATGTGTATTTTTTTATTTCAGGTTCAAAAAGGAAGTCTGAGCAGAAAGCCGCATAACCGCTGTTTTCGGGGTTAACCTCGGCAACACCGTTATCGGTTTTGAAAAGAAAAATTCCACTGTCAAATGTAAAATATGCTTCCCCTGCTTTTTTGAGCATATTGAAAAGCAGTTTCAAATCTTCCTGAATGTAGCAAGATGTGTTTACTTTCTCAACCTGTTCATCGGCTGACTTTTCGGGTGCTTTGAGTTCAAGACGCTCAATCATCTTATACATTTCAAGGTCTGCAAGAATATTGGTTACCTTAAATGCGTCTGCAGGCGCAGGAATATAACTTGCGTATTCTCCACTGACAGGTGCATCGGTTTTGATTGTGCCGAGTTCACGGCTCAAATATGCCATATCTTTATCGGCGGCAAGTTTATCGTGAACACCCTTTTTTATATCAATAGTTTCAAGTTTTGCGTATATTTCATCAATCGAGCCGAAACGGCTGATTAAATCCTGTGCCGTTTTCTGACCGATACCTGCAACGCCGGGAATACAGTCCGAACTGTCACCCATAAGCGCTTTAATATCAATCATCTGCTCGGGTGTTACAAGATATTCTTCTTTTATTTTTTCTCTGTCATAGCAAACACTCTGCGGCCTGCCCATTTTTGTTGAAGCAAGCAGAACATTTACATTGTCACGCACAAGTTGAAGCGAATCGCGGTCACCTGTTGCAATGTAACAAAAATCGTCTTTTCCGCAGTTTGCGGCAAGAGTGCCGAGAATATCATCCGCTTCCCAGCCGGGTGCTTCAAGAATTTTATAACCCATAGCCGCAAGCAAATCTTTAAGCGGCTGCATCTGCTGTGCAAGTTCAGGAGGCATACCTTTTCTGTTAGCCTTGTAGCCAGAATACATTTCATGGCGGAAGGTAGGTGCTTTAACATCAAAAGCGATTGCCACGGCATCGGGAGAAACCTCTTCCTTAAGCCTTAAAAGAATATTTAAAAAGCCGTATATTCCGTTTGTGAATTTACTGCCATCTTTAGTAGTAAGAAGTTTTATGCCGTAAAAAGCACGGTTAAGAATGCTGTTGCCGTCAAGGGCTAAAAGTTTCATTCCAAATCACCTCAATTTGCATTTTGACTCAGATTATATTATAACATATAATTTGTAAATTTCAGCATTTTTATGAAAATTATTGAAAATAATTTAATGAAATGGTAGTATTATAATTAAACTAAAACTTGAAAGAAGGTGTGTCATGCTGAAAAAAATCCATAACATAGGTATTCTTGCCCATGTTGACTCGGGTAAAACAACGCTTACAGAGCAATTGCTTTACCTTGCGGGAGTAATCCGTCAGGCAGGCAGCGTTGATGCAGGCACAGCCGCAACGGACAGCCTTGCCATTGAAAAACAACGCGGCATTTCCGTGCGCACGGCAACGGCATCTGCCGAATGGCAAGGAACAACAATAAACATAATTGACACACCGGGGCATGTTGATTTTGCGGGCGAAGTTGAGCGCGCGCTGACAGCGCTTGACTATGCCGTTGTAATCGTTTCGGCGGTTGAGGGCGTAAGAGCACATACTGAAAACATATTGAAATGCCTTGACGCAGCCAACCTGCCGAGAGCGGTTTTTATAAACAAAATCGACAGAGCAGGCTCTGATATTTCCGCCGTTATGAATGATCTGCGTCAGATTTCATCTCAATCATACCTCATGCTCTCCGAAACAGAAAACGAAGGTTTTGAAAATCCGTATGTCAAAAAAATTGAAAGCAAAAAGTTTGCAAGTGCCGCTACCGAAGCACTTGCCGATATATGCGACGAAGCAGCAGATGCATTTCTCAGCGAAACAATGCTTTCACCCGAACGCGCGGCAGAACTTGTACGAAAAGAAATTTCCGACTGCCGATTAACGCCCGTTCTGTGCGGCAGTGCCAAGTTTTCGATAGGAGTTAAAGATCTGGCAGATGCTCTTGTAGAGTACATGCCGTCGGCAGAAAGAAGAGCAACAGATAATCTCTGCGGTATCATTTTCAAGATAGAACACGACAAAACCTTAGGCAAAATTTCCCATATCAGACTTTTCGGCGGTGAGATTTCAAACCGTGATGAAGTTGAAATTATTTCCCCTGCCGAAATTGACATAACTTTTGACGATGAAAACTCTGCGGTTGAAACAGAAAAGAAACCTCCCGTAAAAGAAAAGGTTTCTCAAATAAAAAAATTCAGCGGCGCACGCTACAGCGATTCGGGAAGCGTTGAAGGCGGTAACATTGCCGCCGTATGCGGCTTGCCATCCGCAAAAACGGGTCATTTTATCGGCTCGCTTGCCGTAAGCGAAGGCGCAAAACTCGTTAATCCGTTCCTGCGTGTCAGAGTTACTCCCGCTGATTCAGACCAACTGAAACTGCCTGCTCTTGCAGCCGCTCTCGGCGAACTCTCCGACGAAGAACCGTATATAGATGCAAGATGGGAAAACGGGCAAAAGGAAATCACAATAAGCACAACAGGCAAAATTCAACTTGAAGTTATTGACACCCTGCTTAAGGACCGTTACGGTCTTTCAGCGCATTTTTCTCCTCCGACAGTCATTTACAAAGAAACTCCTTCCGCCGCAGGATACGCATGCGCAAGGTACACAATGCCAAAGCCGTGCTGGGCTGTGGTTGAATTCAAGTTTGAACCCATGCCGCGCGGATACGGTGTTTCCTACCACGGAAAATTACCGTCAAACCAATGCTATTACAGATATCAGTCACACATCCGAACTTCTTTCAACTCTTGCCTTGAACAAGGGCTTTACGGCTGGGAAGTTACCGATTTCAAATGCACTCTTGTGGGCGGTGAACACCACACAATCCACACTCATCCGCTTGACTTTTTTGTTTGCACGCCAATGGCATTTATGAACGGACTTTCGCAACTCGGTTCAACAATCCTTGAACCGCTCCTTAAAATCAGAGTTACTGCACCAGCCGAACTTTCGGGCAAAATTCTTTCTGAAATTGTTAAAATGGGCGGTGAATATGATTCGCCCGTCATGCATTCGCAGATGGTTACACTTGAAGCAATTGTTCCTGTTGCAACCTCAATGGATTTTCCAACAAGGCTTGCGGTTTTATCGTCGGGCAAAGCAGTTCTGAACCAATCGTTTTACGGATACAGAGAATGCCGTGACGGATTGGAACACATAAATCCAAGGCGCGGAGTAAATCCGCTCGACCGCTCAAAATGGATTCTCTATGCGCGCGGTGCATATCAGGTTGATTAAACTTAAGGCTGCCCCACTACGGTGAGGCAGCCTGTTTTATTTATATATTAGGCATTATTCTTCTGAACATTTCAAGAAGTTGAGGCACATAATAACGCTTATACCCCTCTGCATTCGGGTGGCAGCCGTCTGCCTTACCCTCGGAGTTACTTGTCAAATAAAAATGGTTGTGTATAACATTCCAGCCGTTCAATCCGCTTTCCGAAAAAGCATCATAATAGGGTATGGAATATTTTTCGCATATGCCGACAATGGCATCACGGTATTCTTTGAACGTATTGCCGTTGTTGTTTTTCACATATGCCGATGACTGTATTTTATGAGTTATAACAAAACAAATCGGTTTGCCGATAAAATTGTTCAAAGCATAACGAAAAATTCTTTCAAGCGCACCGCAGAAAGTTGTGGTATCGAGTGCACCGTCAAAATTTGTATAGTCAAACGAGCCGAGTTTTATTTCGGGTGTCCAATAATCGTTGATTCCGCCCTCAAAACAGTATAAATCGCCGTCAGTTGGCAGATTTTCAAGATTATCTACTATTGAGTGATACGAATATCCGTCAAGCAAAGAGGCTATCCTGCCGCCGCCTACTGCGTGATTTGAATAACTTCCGCCTGTCATATCTGCAATTATTTTTGCATATGCGCCGCCGTTGGATTCTGCTCCGCTCAACCTGCTTTCACAGATACTGTCGCCGTCATAAACAATTTTCTTCCCTTTCAGAACATCATTATCAAGTTCCTCCGTTTTCGATTCAAGCGCAGAAACTCTGTCACCGTAATCCGCAGGAATAAAAGCACAGCCCGTATTTGACCACTGTTTAACCTTTTTCTCCGATATATATGTTACACTAAATTCTTTTTCAGAGTTTGCATTGTATGAATAGAATCGGGCGTATGCCGCCCCTGCTGGTGCGGTAAAAACAATCTCACTTGTGCTGTGAGCGGTATCAATTATGCTCTGTGAAGAATCAAGCCAGACTGCGCCGGGCACATAATCATCACTGTAACCGATATATGTAAACGAATCGCCCTCGGTAACTGAAATCATATTCGTCCGCCAACCTGTATAACTTGCGCTTGTCTGCCACAGCATCTCGCCCGAAATATACTGCCAGAATCCGCCTGACTTTTTCTCGATTGTGATACCCTTTGTTTCCTGCGCATACATGTAGGCATAGATATATCCGTCAGGGAGAACATAGAGTTTTGAGGTATCTTTACACTCGGTTATGTCATTAGCAAACTCCGGTTTAAGACTTGTCAGCGAAGCAAGTTCAAGGTCGATATATGTATTAAGCGCACTGAGAAGTTCTGCTTTGTCTTCTTCCGTCCAGTAATCAATTCCCTTTATGGGTGTTCTGCCTACAAGAGTTCTGAAAAAATCTTCTTCCGTGCCTGTATTGCCCGAATCAAGCCAGACCTGATAAGCGGACTGACCCGTTATTGACGGAACGGCAACCACATTTCCCTTTTTATCTCTGAGTTTTAATACTGCCAAATTTCACCATCCTCCTTTTTTCAAATCACTCGTTTTCATGCACGGCATGAATTACACCGTTACTCTTGACCGCCCATATTTCAAACACTGCGCCGGCCTGAATGCTTACGCCGTCAGGCTGAGTTATTTCAATGTAATTAATTCTGTTTGTGCCTGCACCGCTTCTGACATCACCAGGGCTTACAGGCGCTTTGTAAACCTGACCGCACACAGGAACGGCAGACTCCGGACTTGACACAAAACTCGCGTCCCACATTCCGTTAATTTTTTTGAACGATATAAGAACGGAATTCTTTACGTCTGCCTCAATTTTACCGCTTGCATAAAGACAGTCCCAATTCTTAGCCGTGCGTACTGCAAAAGCGGTTTTTCCTTTTGTAACGGCAACATTTGAACCGTAAATTATAAGTTCTTCAAAATCAAAATCATTGTTGTCTGTATCTATGTGTTTTGTGATTGAAAGGGCATCTACTTTCAGAGTAAAGGTATCAATAAGTTCAAACTCCTTATCAAGACCGAGATTTTTCCTTGCCTGCAGTTGTTCTTCCGCAGTAAGAATTTGCTCCGTATACAAAAGAATCGGGTCAGCCTCACCGTCGGTATCAATCTGAACGTTGAAACCGTCAGGCATAAGCCCTGCACCGACATATATTCCGCCGGTGTTGCCTAATCCCTCGCCGTTATAAAGCAGATGACCGACAGCATCCTCGCTGAATTTGCTGAGTTTTTCAGAATTCCTTGCAACCTGAGCGCCTAAATCAGGGTTATCCGTATCCGCATGCGCTTCTTCACCGCAAAGCGATGAATGCAGTTTCAGCGTTGTAACGGGAGATTTTACGATAAGTTCACCTTCTCCGTCATAAGCCTCAAGTTGAACAGCAAGACTGTGCCCTCGAGTAAGTTGATGCCATAGCGGAAATGTCAGTTCTTCCCCTTTCGGCACAACCTTTGAACGAATTATATGCAGCCCCGTTGAAAAAGTAACACAGTAGCCCGAAATATTTTCCGCATCAGCCATTTCTGCGCTCGGGATAACCGTTACCTCCGTTGCATTATGTTCACCCATACGGCCTGCAAAACAGCCGTCAGGCAATATATTTTCGGACGAAAAATCAATCCTCAGTTTTCTCATTTCTCTTCACCTCCTTATTCTTTTGTTTCCGCACAAAAAGTGCAAACAAGTTTTTCTTCAAACAAAAACCTCCTTATACGATAAATAGTTAAACTTTCGTTTTGCGTAAGTTTTCAAGTAAAAAATAAAACCAAAGCCATCCTTTATGAATATATTTGCAAGACTTTCGTTTTACGTAAGTAGATGATAGCATCAGATTTACCGTTTGTCAATACGTTACACGAAAGTTTTTAAAATATTCTTGCTTTTTGCGAAAGTCTGTGGTATTGTAATACAGAGGTGATAATATGTCGCTTTCAGATGTATTAAAGAAAAGACGCGCAGAACTCGGATACACTCTGCTTGAAATTGCAGAAAAGATGGGTGTTTCGGAAGCAACCGTTCAGCGATGGGAAAGCGGAAACATTAAATCTTTAAGGCAAGGCCGCGTTACTCAACTTGCGGAAATTTTAAAAATCAATCCCTCTGCACTGATGGGTTGGGATGAACCTGCAACAAAATCCGAAGAAAAGGCGATGATTGAAACGGCAAAATTAGCCCTTTTCGGCGGCAGCGGAGATGTTACCGATGAAATGTGGCAGGAAGTTGTTAACTTTGCAAAATATGTTGAGGCACGCGAAGCACAGAAAAACCGCAACTGATACTGATGTATCGGCTGCGGTTTTGGTTATTTTTCGCTGTTTGGGTCATAAACCATATAGTAGTTATGAATTTTTTCACTTTTAAAATATTGATACTTTACGGTTCTGAAACCAAGTTTTTCATAAAATCCCACATTATCTGGATTCTGCGTTTCAAGGCCCAGTTTATATCCTTGCGGAACAAGTTCTCTTATTCCTCTTTTTATAAATTGCGTTGCAATGCCCTGCCCCTGATGCTTCACATCAACGAATACGGGTGAAATCAGCAATGTGTTTTTCTCAAACACATTTGCGTCAAGGTGGCTGTAAGCCTTAAGCGTTTTAACGGTATTGAACAAATAGTAAACCAAAAACACCCAATTAGGGCATGCCAAAAAATCAAACACGGTATAAGGATTATGGGCATCGCGCCATACACAGATACCTCTGCCCTGTTCATCAGTATATATAATGTCCTCACCGTTTGATGTTGAAAGCCTTTCAAGCATAAAATGATACACAAACTTTTTTCTTCGCTCTTCCGATTTTGTTGCGTAAACATGCACAGGATCATCAGCATAACTTTCCGCAGCCATGCGAGCATAATATTTCAGCGTTTTTCTGTCTAATTTATCCATTTAATTTCCTCTCAAATCCTTTATGCATACTATTCTATCATAAAAAGCGATTAATTTCTATATAAAATTATCATTAATATCATTCACATAATTAATCAGATGTTGAAAACAGCGATAATTTCTGCTAAAATAAATTCAACAGTTAAAGTCAGGATGTGATTTGATGAGAAAAGAAACAAAAAGAACATACGCAAGTTTTACCGAATGGAAAGAGAAATCAAAGCAAACCGAATACACTGCCGAAACTCCGCTTCTTGACAAGAACGGCAACCTTCTTGCAAAAGGCTGGGCAAGGCACAATTATTTTTCATACGACAGAAACCTATCAAAACCTTCAATGAGAAAAAAAGAATGGGATTTCTATCAGATTGTAAATGACAGATACCTTGCTCAGATTAGTTTTGCAAACATCTCACTCGGCGGCTACGTTGGCGCAAAACTTGTTGATTGGCGCAACGGCGAAATAATCGTTGATGCCATGGCAATTTTCATAGGCGGCAAAAACAGATATACTCTGCCGCCCAAAGGTGATGTTCCCAATAACATCAAATACGCTTTCGGCAATGCTGAGTTTGAGTTTGACACAAAAGAAACAAGCCGAACGCTATATTTCAAGGGTATTTATAAAGGCAAACCCGTTGAATGCAATTTTTCAATGGATATAATGCCGGGTCTTGAAAACATAACAACAGTTCTGCCTTTCAAAGATATGCCTACAAGATACTTCATGACAACAAAGCAAAACTGTATGCCGTGCAACGGCACATTCGCTTTCGGTGATGATGTTTATGATTTTTCAAAAGAAGACTCCTTCTGTATTCTTGACTGGGGAAGAGTAAACACGCCTTACAGCATGGTTTGGTATTGGTGCAACGGCACACAATACATAACAGACGAAAACGGTGAAAAACACATTTTCGGAATCGAAGCAACATGGGCAATCGGTGACGAAAGCAACGCTACCGAAACATGCGTTTTTTATGACGGCAAGGTTCACAAAGTCGGTGCAGTTGACCTTGAAGTTTTTCCGAAACCGGATAAATACATGAAACCGTGGAAATTCATATCCGAGGATAACCGATTCAACCTGACCATGATCCCTGTTTTTGACCACCACACAGATATAAATGCACTGGTTATGAGAATGCATTGCCATCAGGTATGCGGAATTTGCAGCGGCAATGTTATCCTTGATGACGGAACAAAACTTGAGGTTAAGGATATGAATGTTTTCTGCGAATATGTAGAAAACAGATGGTAAAAATTGCAGTTAAGGATGAAGTTTTATGAACCGAGAACTTCTTGATGCACTGATTCAGGCAACATACGAAACACCGTCATATTTCCTTGAAGATATCAACAACGGAAAAAGGAAAGCGATTGTTGAGGGTGAAAAACTTTTAAAAGATGATAAATTGATTGCCGTAAGGTCTGACACAAGCACGGAATATTTTCCCGAACATACACATGATTATGTTGAAATAGTATACATGTATCAAGGGCAGACAGAACATATCATAAACGGCGAAAAGGTTTTGCTTAAAGAAGGCGAATTCCTTTTTCTCAACCAAAAATGCAGGCAGGAAAATCTTCCGTCAACAGATAATGACATTGCGGTCAACTTCATTGTTCACCCCATGTTTTTTGAAAACATGCTTAATATGATGAGTTTTGAAGAAACACTGCTGCACAGATTCATAATTCAATGTCTTCAAGGTGATGAGAGCAGAGCAAACTATCTTCATTTTCGTGTTTCGGGAATTCTTCCGCTCCAGAATCTTGCAGAAAACCTTATATGGAACCTGATTAACGATATTCCCAACCAAAGAAAAATCAATGAAGCAACAATGGCACTGCTGTTCACACAACTCCTTAACAATGCAAATGAAGTTGAGTACAGCCGTGACGAAAGCAATGTCATTCTGAAAGTTCTTGCTTATATTGACAACCATTATGCCAACGGCAGCCTTACCGACCTTGCAAGGCTTATGTATTATGATTTTAATACTCTCTCGAAGCAAATAAAAAAGCAAACAGGCAAAAACTATACAGACCTTGTTCAGGAAAAACGCCTTTCTCAGGCTTGTTTCCTGCTAAAAAACACAAACTTAGGCATTGCAGAAATATCCGAAAAGGTTGGATATGAAAACATAAGTTATTTTCACCGCCTTTTCAATAAAACTTACGGTCTATCCCCTAAAAAATACAGAGACTCAGTCAAATAGTTGCTGAAAATGATGATTTTTGAACGAACGGATACTTTTATCAATACAATTTAAACAACGCTTAACAAAACAGGCTTGTATAGGAAATAAACCTATACAAGCCTGTTCTCTTTACATTGAATTTATTTGTTTTTACGCCACTTGTTCATCAAAACACGCATGAACAATCCGCCCTGCACCGAGCGGTGGCGGAAAGAAACCCATCTTGCGCTTACCGTATCATACCAATCTGACATCGGAACTCTTGTTGCCGTTTCATCATATGCTTTCCACAAAGGTGCTATATAATCAGCAAACGCTTTATCACTTGATGCCATTGATGCAGTCCATACAATCCAATCTGACTTGGTATAGTCTGCACGGCTGTCAAGAGGCATACCGTATTCGTTGAAATGCTTCATATTATCTGCAATTTCATTATCCATAAACTCCTGAGTGAACAGTCCGGTTTTCCACACTCTGTCCCAAACCATATTGTATTTCATTGAGAATGTATTCGGTCTGTCAAAGGCAAGGTTTGATGTGCCGTCGGCATTGAGTGCGGTTGCCATCCAATTCTGCGCCATTTTTTCTGCCTCTTTACGGTAAAACTCTGATTTTTGGCTGTCGCTCAGCATATCGCAGATAATTGACATTCCCTGAAGTCCCATAACAGCCTTAAGAGAAAGATTGCAGTTATGTGCAAGATGCCCTGCAAAATCGTCTGTGCAGAGTTGGTCTGCAGGGTCAGCACCGTATTTTATAAGATAACTGCACCAACGCTCAAGCAGATCAAAATGTTCCTTTGCGAAATCCGCACTGCCGGTTGCAATCGCAACGCACGCATCCATAACAAGCATATTACCGCATTCTTCAACAGGCATCTGATATTTAAGGGCGTTTTCGCCGTAAACCTGACCGTTAACAAGCGGATACTGACCAACATCATGAGGCGCAAAATCAAAAATCCACGCATCACTGCGGGCATAGCGTATAACAGGACGTATCATGCCCTTTACAAGTTCGGGATTATAAAGCAGAAACATAGGAATTGACGGATATGAAACATCAACCGTTGCAGCGCAACCGTTTGAATTGCACTCTTTTGAAATAAAGAGTATTTCACCGTTTTCGTCAATAACAAGTTTGTGCGCCGCAATTACCTGGCGGTAAGCAAGCGAAAGGAGTTCCGCGTATTTTTCACCGCCTGCATCAAAAGCATCGGCATAAAGTTTTTCTGAAAACGCCTTACATCTGTTCATTACGGAATCATATTCCCCTGCTGCTTCTGCTATCGCCTGAGTTATTGTCTGCCCGTCACGGTTCCAATATGAACGCAGATGTTTGCCGAAATACTCAATGCTTTCGATATCATCATACGCAAAATAGCACATGAATTTTTCGTTTTCTGCAGGTGAATAAGCAGCATTTATATAACTCTGGCTCCATATCTCAGTTTCTTTTATTTCAGCATTTTCGGCATCGGTCATAAGGTAAAAATAGCCCCAGTCAATTCTGACATCGTCGCCGCTTTTGTTGAGCGGCTTCTGCTCAACATTGCCCATACGCATGCCTTTGACATTCTGCTCACTGACAGGTTCAACGGTTACATCATTCTGCCACGGTTCATTAAGGCAAAGTTGCTCACTTGCAGCAATATTGATATTAACATCATGTTCCTTGCCGTCACAAGATTCCCAACTGAGTTCAAGATATGTAACGGGTCTTGTCAGCAAGCGGTAATCATCGGCAATAAGCGGTGAAGTAAAAACCGCATTAAGCCTTATTTTATCATTTTCAAAAACCGCCGTGGTTGAAAGTGCATCAATATCAAGAGAAACTTGATTTATTTTATGGATATCTCTGTGATATCCGAGAAACAAAAATTCATCGCCGTCAATATTAACTGTTCCGATTATGGAATTGCTTTTACCTGTCCAATGCTCGGTTTCGGTAACATTGATTTGTGTATCGGGCGACCAAACCGAAAAATACGGGTCTATTGTTATAAGCGGTACTGACGGGACTCTTAATTTCATTATTATCTACCTCACAAAGCAAATCTGAATGAATACAGTTTATCACACGATTCATTATGTTTCAACAACTATAAGTGATTTTTGCCTATAAAAAACAGCATTTTTTAAAATTCACAGTGCAAATTTCCGAAAATTAAAAATCCGTCGGATTTGCCTTGTAAACATCAAAAAAAGTTGTATAATAGTTTTTCGGAAAATATATTATTTATGGGGTACCGGACTTATGAAAATCTTTCAGCCGAAACTTTTTGTTTCAATGAAAAACTACAGTAAAAAGCAGTTTATCAACGACCTTGTAGCAGGCGTTATCGTTGCTATCATTGCGCTTCCGCTTTCAATTGCACTTGCGATTGCATCAGGCGTTTCTCCTGAAAAAGGTCTTTACACTGCGATAATCGCAGGCTTTGTTATCGCTTTTCTCGGCGGCAGCAATGTTAATATCTCAGGGCCTACCGCCGCATTTGCAACAATAGTTGCAGGCATAGTTGCCCAATTCGGCACAAGCGGACTGATTATCGCAACCATCATGGCAGGTATTATCCTTATACTGATGGGTGTTTTGCGTTTCGGCACGCTCATCAAATACATACCGCACACAATAACCACGGGCTTTACATCGGGAATAGCGCTGACCATTGTTATCGGTCAGGTAAAAGATTTTCTCGGGCTGACCTTTGATCCGTCACTGCCTACTGTTGAAACTGCAGAAAAAGTTGCTGCAATCGCAAAGTCAATCGGCACTTTCAACTGGCAGGCTCTTGTTGTTGGTCTGGTAGGTATGGCTATACTGATTGTGTGGCCTAAAATAAGCAAAAAAATTCCCGGCTCGCTCATTGCTGTTGTTGCAGGAGTTATCCTTGTTAAAGCACTTGATTTAAACGTTAACACAGTAGGCGACCTTTATACAATTTCAAGGGATCTTCCCTCTTTTGAAGTTCCCGAACTCAGTTTTTCAACCGTAAGGCAGTTGCTGCCGAATGCATTCACAATTGCAATTCTTGCCGCAATCGAATCGTTGCTTTCCTGCGTTGTTTCAGATGGCATGATTAATGACCGCCATAATTCCAACACTGAACTTATCGCTCAGGGTGTAGGCAATATCTGCTCAGGTCTTTTCGGCGGTATCCCTGCAACGGGTGCAATCGCACGAACAGCCGCAAATGTTAAAAACGGCGGCAGAACACCCGTATCCGGCATTGTTCATGCGGCTATACTCCTTCTTATTCTTGTTGTCCTTATGCCCTATGCCGCATGGATTCCCATGCCTATAATCGCGGCTATCCTCTTTATGGTTGCCTATAATATGTGTGAATGGAGATCATTCGTTAAAATCTGCAAAACCGCTCCCAAAAGCGATATCCTCGTGCTTGTTGTAACCTTTGTTCTGACGGTTGTGTTCGATCTTGTTGTTGCAATCGGTGCCGGTATGATTATTGCCGTTGTTCTCTTTATGAAACGCATGGCAGACGTTACAAATGTAAGAACATGGAGCGACCCGAAAGACGAACCTGCAGCAGACAGTGAACGCCTTAAAGCAATCCCTGCACACACAGAAGTAATTGAGTTTGAAGGACCTATGTTCTTTGCATCGGCAGAAAAATTCAGCCGCATACCCATAAAAGACGGCGTCACCACAGTTATTCTCAGAATGAGAAATGTTCCTGCTCTTGATGAAACGGCAATGCGTGCGCTGTTTGAGGTTTATTCAATCTGTAAAAAATCCAACCTCACGCTTATCCTTTCGCATACAAACGAGCAGCCCCTTTCCGTTATGAAAAAATCGGGCTTTTATGATAAAGTCGGCGAAGAAAACTTCCTTCCCAACATAGATGAAGCCCTTATATATGCAGAAAAACTTCAGTAAAACGCTAAATCCCCGAATGCACTGCATTCGGGGATTCTTTCAATGTTTATCACAAACATAAAGATTACAAACAACATCTGCTTTTCGCCTGTCGGAAAACACTGCCGTAATTTTTATTTTTTCTCCGCTCAGACCTTTCGGAAGTTCAAGGAAGAAAGTATTATTTTTATCCGAGCCGCAAACTGCGTGTTCCCATTGGTTTGCTTTGTAATCAGGTGCTCTGTGCGGAAAGCCGATAACTTCACCGTTTATCTCGGCTACGCAGTAAACGCATTCTTCGCCGTGAACGCCTTCAATGGCAACGGCAATCTTTGCGCCGTCTTTATAATCGGGCAAAGTAATCTCCCGCCATTTTGCAACAGCAGTCTTTTTAAAGCGGTAGTGCGCCTGCATATTATTCGCCTTGGCAGTTGAAATATCAACAATCTTTCCGTCTTTTATGAGCCTTACGGCATAAATACGGTCAACAGGATTCTCAATTCTCAGATACCTGATTTTATCATTTACAGCATATTCGGAAACTATCTTTTTACCGTGAAGGTCATAAAGAGTATGCGCGGTAAACTTTATGATTTTTGCCGTAAAATCGTCATCACTTACGCTGAGATTAACAAAGCCTGAGTTTTTCCAATCTTTAAGATTTGTTGAATACTCGGCAACGAGCGGTAACTTCTGAATTTCAACTTCTCTTGTGGCATAATCTGCCGAGAAGAACTCAATCTCAACACTGTCGCATTCAATCTCTTTGCCGAAATCAACGCGCAGGCATCCGCCGCAAACACGCAAATTCATATCGCAGTAAGTTTTACTCTGCGAATCATAGAATGTATCGGAATTGCCGTCAAACATATTTTTCGCCTCACAGCCTCTGAGCGCGTAATACTCCTGAGCAAAAAACGCGTCCCTCGCCGCTTTAACCTGCGGAATTTTTGTTTCGCCGGAGCGGCGCAGACTTCTGATTTCAAGCGAATCATTGTTGATTGCATACATTGCCGATTCATAGAGAAACTCTCCGTTTGACGGATTCTTTTCCTCATTATCAAGCGTTCCGATATATACGGGCGCTTTTTCTTTTATATCCGCTGCCTGTGCATTTGCAAAGAAGGTTTCTTCTCCTTTGTTCAGCAGTGTAATTTCGCCGCCGTCTGTTTTTAAGAATTTAACTTCAACGGGAACTCCCTCTTCAGTTTCTCTGATTATTTCATACTCACAATTCCTGAGCATCGGCTCGGCTTCATTAACATCCGCTATTTCAATCAGCGTTGCCCTGAACGGCATGAGTTCAATCTCCACCGTATCACAGACCTTGTAAATACCCATATGCTTTTCATAAGGATGATGAATATTTACGGCAACAGTGCCGTCTGTATATACACCTGTTTCACTGCCTATTTTTAAAACAATTGTCTTTGTTTCCCATGTATTGTTGCCTGTTGAGATGAATCGTTTTGCAGCGTTGCCCCTTGATACAGCATTAATGCCGTAGGATTCGGGCAATACAAGTCCGTCAACAAGAATTTCCGAATTACGTGCATGCAGATTATAAACCCTTGCCAGTTTCGGCAACTCATCGTCACGCATAAGCCACGGATTACCGTAAATCTCCGGCGCAAGAATCAGTGAACGGTTAAATGCCTGATAAATGAGTTCATCCTCGAAATAGTCAATTGACGAAGAAATACATACACCGTGATCCTCCGCAAGGCGTTCAAGGTTATCCGTATGACCTCTTGTAAACATAAATGCTCTGTTATGCATGGCAGTCTGCTTATTGCAGGTGCTTACATCAACATAAGTTTCGTCGCCGTTCCAAAGATATGTTGTTATGTATTTCTCCGCCTCATAGAATTCAAGGCGGTGATTGAGCACAATAAGGTCAGGGGAATATTTTCTGCATTCCTTGAGCATCTCACCGAAAACGCCTGCCTTTTCAGGTCTTAATCTGCCGCAGACACCGTCAAGTTTAAAAAGTGCAAAATTATGGTCACGGCAAAGGTGAACAAAGAAATCAAAACGCTCTTTTTCACTCTCGGGCGTATCGCCGTATCCGTCAGGACTGCCCCACAAGCCGAATCTGATGCCGAGTTTTTCAGCCTCAGCAACAACGTTTTTATATTCGTCGGGATACTGGCTGCGGAACTTCTCGCCGTTAAGATTGCCGTAGCCCTCACTTGCGCCGTCAAAGTTACCTGCATCCCATGCATAAATTTTTATCTGCATTCCGTATGTATCTTTAAGATATTTGAAAAAGTCAAGGTTGATAAGCGTTTGCTTTTCGGTAGACCCCTCATTTGTATTGTTTATCCATGAAAAATACTGAGGTACAGACGGCGTGCGTTCATCTGCACCTGCATTCAAAGCAGTTTTGTTCATACATATTACTCCTTTTGCTTGATAACTCTAATATATCACACAAATACCCGTTTTTTCAATATTTGATTTGATTGACTTTTAGCCGCCGCTATTATATAATCTGTTTATAATAAATCAAGAAAGGTTTGATGACATGAGCCTTCTTCAAAAACTGAAGTCTACCCCCGAAGGATGGGAAACCAAACCTGCCGAGAGAAAAAGTTATTATCTCTATTTTGCAGGTCAGAATGCAATTTACTTTCTTTTGGCAAACTATCTCACAACATATCTTATGTTCCTTGGCATCAATCCCGCAAAATCGGCTGCGGTTATGCTTGCAGTCAAGGTTTGGGATGCAATAAACGATGCTCTTTTCGGTGTTATTTTTGACTCGGTAAAATTCAAAAGCGGCAAAAAATATTTGCCCTGGCTTAAAATTTCAACCATACTCACTCCGCTTGCAACGCTGCTTCTTTTCTGCATCCCTGCAAGTTCCGGAGAAACAACAAAATTGCTCTGGTTTGCGGTTGCATATATTATTTGGGACACCGCATACACACTTTGCGACGTGCCGATTTACGGTTCAATCACCGCCATGACACGCAACCTTGAAGAAAGAAGTTCAATGCTCTCATACAAAAGCATCTGGGCAGGTGTCGGCATTGCGTTCATAACCCTTGCAGGAACGGTACTTGTCAGCGAACATGTAGGCGCAAGTTATACAGTAGTCGGTGCAGTAACTGCTGTTTTTGCTTTTGTTACTATGCTGCCTGTTCTGAAAACTCTCAAAGAACGCCATGTTCCTGAAAAAGAAGAAAGTTTTACGCTGCGCAGAATGTTCAGTTACCTTTTTCAAAACAAATATCTGCTCATCTACTATTTCGGATATTTCTTCTATTCAGCAGCAAACATAAGCGGTGCGCTTAATCTGTTCGTTTCATATTATCTTTTCAATGACACCTTATTCTCGCTTGTTGTAGGCGCATGCGGAACGGTTCCATCTCTCATATTCTCACTGCTTGTTCCTTCAATGCTCAAAAAGATGGATAAAATGAAACTCTACCGCCTTTGCGCAGTGCTTATGGTTGTTCTCAGCCTTATTATGTGGCTTGTAGGCTATGATAACCTCATTCTTCACATTGTTCTTTATGTTATCCGCTCCGTTCCCCTTGCCATCATCGGCGTTATCATGTTTATATTCACGCCTGACTGCGCCGAATACGGCAAATACAAAACAGGCATCGAAGCAAAAGGTATTACCTTTGCAATTCAGACATTCATGGTTAAACTCACTGCCGCAATTTCGGGCGCAATGGGCATGTTCCTTCTCGGACTTAAGTCAACGGGCTGGATTACCGTTGAGGTTCAGAGTTTTGAAGAATTGCAGGCTCTCGGAATTCAGCAAAGTGAACATGCTCTTGATGTTCTGTGGTTCAGTTACGTTATGATTCCTGCAATCGGCTGCTTTATTGCCTATATAATCTGGAAATTCTACAAACTCAACGATAAGGATGTTCAGATTATGACCGACTGCAACACAGGTAAAATCAGCCGCGAAGAAGCGGAAGGAATGCTCAGCAGAAAATATTGATTATGAAAAAAGCCTTGTTCCTTAATTCGGGAACAAGGCTGATTTTATTTCTGTTTAAACTTAATCGGCAATTCCGTTGTCAGTAAAACAGCCCTCAGGACCTTCATTACAACAGGTCTGAGTTTTGCAAGACTTCTTACTATTGAACTTTCGCCTGCATTCTTCTCAATAAACTCCAAAAATCTCGGCGTGCTCTTCATCTGAATTTTAACCGTTTTATCTGAAAAATCAAATGTAATATACTGCGTTGAAAGAGTGTTCAAAGGCTTAACAACCGCTTTTATAACGCCGTTTTCGCAGTAGGCGTATGCCCATATTTTATAAGGATATCCTTTGATTTTACATTCCGTCATTCTCGGTTTTCCGTCAAGGCCGCAGTTGATAACGACCTCATCCTCTTCCTCGTACCATTTAACGGTAAAAACATCTTTGCTTTGTTCAAACAAAACACGGTTCAAATTCTTTTTGGGACGAATTGCAAAACTTGAAGTAATTGATCTCGGTATTATGCTTGCAGGGAACATTAGACCGCTTATAATATTTGAAACAGGCGCAATATAATATGTCTTTCCTGCAGGAACATCGGGCAGTGATTCGCCGATAATCGGTTTTTCTCCCCTGCTTTGAAGATAATCCGCTAAGCGTTTATCCCACTCATCATCCGATGCTCCGTTAAACGCTTTGGTCAGAACCTCGTTTATTATTCTTTCGTTACCGCCTTCATTGAGAGTGCAGTTAAAACTCGCCACAACCGCATCATATTTCGGATAATATGTAATAATTTGACCGAACATTCCCGTCATGCTGAACGCACCATCTTTTATCCAGAACAGATATCCGTAACCGTCATAATAATCTCTGTTGCCGAATTTCACATGCATTTTTGTTGCCTCACGAGTCCATTCCTCAGGGATAACCTGCTTGCCGTTATATTTACCGCCATCGGCATAACACTTGCAAATCCTTGCAAGGTCAGAGAGTTTCAGATATGCACCCGTTCCGCCAACACATTCGCCGATTAAGTTTGTTTCCCAAAAAGGTTTTTCAATTCCGAGCGGTTCAAACAGCCTCGGCATAAGATAGTCAACTACCGACTGACCCGACAACTTTTGAATAAGCGCTGAAAGCACATGAACATCGTTATTGCTGTAAAGAAAACCTTTATTTTTCCTGAACGGCGCTTTCATAAACATTTCAACATAGTTGCCCGTCATATCTTGAGTGAAACTGAATGCCTTATTGCTCTGCATTGTCAGAAGCGAGCGAACGGTTAATTTTTCCCACTCATCACTCTCGCAATGCTTGTATTCAGGAAACATAGGCAGGATTTTTGAATCAAGTGAAAACAGCCCCTCCGCTACGGCAAAGCCAACCGCAGTTGAAACAACTGATTTGGTAACAGAGAAAAGCGTGTGCGGCATATTCTTTGAATACGGTGCAGCATATTCCTCAAAAACAGTTTCGCCGTTTTGCATAATTATAAGTCCGTGGTTTTCAACTCTGTTCTGCTCAAGTTCTTTATAAAATTTATATATCCATTCGGAAGAAAGTTTCATCTTTGTTTCCATTTTCTCACTTCCCTAAAAAAGTTAAAAAGCATACCGTTATATCCAACGCACTCGGAATTATAATTCGGTATCCGTAATTCTTTCAACCTCAAGCGATTCACTGTAAATATTATATGGGTCGTTCTCATCAATAACGATAAGTCTGCCGCCTCTTTCCTTGCCATAGGTAAAGTATCCTGCGCCGAGAGTCTGATAAATATTGATTCCGTCAATGTTTATATGGAAATCATTCACATGGTCGTGACCAAAAAACGCAGCAACCATTCCGCCTGTCTTTTTCCAACTTTCAAACTGGTTTCTGTATTCCTTTTCAGTGTTGGGCGGACAGGGACACTCCCTGATTCTGCCCTCAATTATTTCATGACCGAATTTGAAATATTTCCCGTCACGCTCAAATGTATATTCATCATCGGCAGTTACCTCTTCAAAGCCGTCAAGGCTCTGCTGAACGGGCATATGCTGAAAAAGAATTGAGGGCAGAGGTTCTCCGCCGTTGGCTTTCTTTAACTCCGCTGCTCTTTTTTCATACCATTCAATCTGGTCATCGTGAACGCAGTCATAACTCAGACCGCCTTTTGAATTGCGCTGATAATCGTTTGAATCTATCAGCCAAATCGCAAAGGCATCCTTGCTGCCGTCACTGCTCTTGACGGTAACACAGCAGTTACCGCAGCCGTAAACATCAGCATCGTTGAGGTTTGAACGGCAATTCGGATATTCCATATACTGCATCATCTGAAACTCGGTATGGAAGCCCTCTTCGCCATCGTGGTTACCGAAAACAACGCAAAGAGGAATATTCCGCTCCCTTATAGGTGCAGTAATCTTCTGAATTGTGCTCTTAACAAGGTCATATGTAAATTCTTCCCAATAGCCGCTTATGTTATCGCCGCCGAAAACAACAAGGTCAGGATTGGTTTTTTCAACCAGTTTTTCAATAACATTTATTGTTTCCTTATCGCAACTTTCGGGGATTTCTCTGTTCTCGTCGTCATCCATTTCAGGCTCAACATCATGGATATCCGTCAGATGAAGAATTCTGAATTTACCGTCATCACCGAACTTCAGCGGAGCAGGTTCTTCCCTTTCAAACTTTGCGGATTTGAATTTATGCGGTGTTCCCATCGCTCCAAGGCAAGGCAGCATAAGCCCGGCCATAAAAGATTTCATAATTTTACCCACAGTAATCACTCCTGTTCTTATAAATAAAAGATAACATAATACAAACAAAAAATCAATGCGGATAAAAGAAAAAGCCCTGCTCTCAAATGAGAACAAGGCTTTGAGTGATTGCTAATTACTGCTTTGCTTTCCACTCATAGAATCCTTCAACCATTATTTCATCTTCACGAGAAGCATTGCCATTGAAGTAACGTTCTTGTGCATCTCTTAAATCTTGAGCGGTGTATTCATTTCCACAACCTGAAATACATAACATAGAAAATGCAAAAATAAAAACCATTAAAATTAATTTTTTCATTCTGTTTACACTCCTATATTTCTATAATGCTCATACGGATCATAGTCTGATTTTCCAGAACCAGAACAGAATACGCAAGTTTTCTTTTGATAATAACCACTTCCATTGCAAACTTTACATTTATTGCTGCCTCCACAACTAACAAAACAGAGCAACATAATAAGGGTAAATATAAAGAACAGAATTCTTTTTACTATTTTCAACTTCTATCAACTCTCCTTATTAAAATTTATGTTTGCAATCATTACAAACATATTTGCTCATTACCTTATTTGCAGCAAAAACGCCCCACATTGCAACGGAAGCCACTTTACTTGCACCCGTGATAACCTTTGTGTTTTTACTTCCACATTTTGGGCAATGAACAGCAGTATCAATTGGGTTTCCACAGTTGGGACATTTTGCAGCATTACTGCTGACTTCTCTGCCACACTCCGAACATTTAATCAACGCCATAAATATCCTCCTCTAATTTTTAAAAATTATATCACATTGTTTTCAATAAATCAATATATTGTTGACAAAAATCTATGAAGTGTGTACCGCATGTGGGATATAATAAAATTAAAGGTGGTGAAATATTGAACTCATGTGATTTTGGAACAGTTTTAAAACAATTACGTAAAAGTCATAATTTAACACAAAAAGAGTTGGGAATAAAAGTTGGATTGTCTAAGGCTGTTGTCAGCAAATATGAGAACGGTATGGGATATCCTTCTTTTGATGTTCTTATTCATATTGCAGATTACTTTGGAGTTACAACTGATTATCTTCTTGGAGTATCAAAAGGCAAAACGATAGATGTATCCTCACTCACTGATAGTCAAATAGAAACCATACACCGAATAATCTCTGAATTTCATAAATCGATTAAAAAATAACCGCTGTTGTTTTTCGACAATCAGCGGATTTTTTATTGATAAAATCTAGATATTATGATATAATTACTGTGAGATAAGGTAAACCTAAAACGGTAGGCGGTTGTCCTCTTTTATTTTGAGGGCACTTTTCGCCCTCTTGAAAGGGGGCGGTGCTTATGATTACATACAGTGAACTGTTTTTATTGCTCACTCTGATAGTTTCCATAATTGCACTTGTTATTGATATAACAAAAAAGAAATAACCGCCCTCGCCAAAGCAGCGGTTATTTCTAACTAAACCTTTGGACAAACCGTCTATCGGTTTGCCTTATTTCATTTATATTATATCAAAATATATAAAAATGTCAAGGACTTGGAAGTTTTCATCCAAGTCCTTTATATTTCAATTAAAATTGCTCATTATGAGCCTTAGTGAACCTGAGGTTCTTATTTCATTGCCTCTTCAACAGCAACAGCGCAAGCAACGGTCATACCAACCATGGGGTTGTTACCTGCACCGATGAGACCCATCATTTCAACGTGAGCGGGAACTGATGATGAACCTGCAAACTGTGCGTCTGAGTGCATACGACCCATTGTATCTGTCATACCGTAGGAAGCAGGACCTGCTGCCATGTTATCGGGATGAAGAGTACGGCCTGTGCCGCCGCCCGATGCAACTGAGAAGTAGTTAACGCCGTTTTCATTGCACCACTTCTTGTATGTGCCTGCAACGGGATGCTGGAATCTTGTGGGGTTGGTTGAGTTACCTGTGATGGAAACGCCAACATTTTCAAGTTTCATGATAGCAACGCCTTCGGGAACGTTATCTGCACCGTAGCACTTAACCTTTGCTCTGTCACCTGTTGAATATGCTTTTTCTTCAACAACTGTAACGGTTTCAGCATAGGGATCAAACTCAGTCTTGCAATATGTGAAGCCGTTGATTCTTGAAATAATCATAGCAGCGTCCTTACCGAGACCGTTGAGGATAACGCGAAGAGGCTTAACTCTTACCTTGTTTGCGTTAAGAGCGATTTTGATAGCGCCTTCAGCAGCAGCGAATGATTCGTGACCTGCAAGGAAGCAGAAGCATTCTGTTTCCTCTGAAAGAAGCATCTTGCCGAGATTACCGTGACCGATACCAACTTTTCTGTTATCAGCAACTGAACCGGGGATGCAGAATGACTGAAGACCGATACCGATAGCAGCAGCAGCGTCAGCAGCCTTTGTGCAGCCTGTTTTGATAGCGATAGCGCAGCCTACAGTGTAAGCCCAAACAGCGTTTTCAAAGCAAATAGGCTGAGTTTCTCTTACTATTTTGTCGCAATCAACGCCCTTTGCAAGAGTGATTTCCTTACATTCTTCAATTGAAGAAATGCCATATTCTTTAAGACAAGCATTGATCTGGTCAATACGTCTTTCATAACTTTCAAATAATGCCATTATAATTTCCTCCTCCTGCAATTATTCTTTTCTGGGGTCGATGTACTTAGCGGCATCTGCAAATCTGCCGTAAGTGCCGATTGCCTTATTATATGCATCGTTGGGTGTATCGCCCTTCTTGATGAAATCAGTCATCTTGCCGAGTGAAACGAATTCATAGCCGATAACCTGATTGTCTTCATCAAGAGCAAGTCTTGTAACATAGCCTTCAGCCATTTCAAGATAACGAACGCCCTTAACCTTTGTGCCGTACATTGTACCAACCTGTGAACGGAGGCCCTTACCAAGGTCTTCAAGACCTGCGCCGACTGAAAGACCGTCGTCTGAGAAAGCAGACTGTGAGCGGCCGTAAACAATCTGAAGGAAAAGTTCACGCATTGCTGTGTTGATAGCATCGCATACAAGGTCTGTGTTGAGAGCCTCAAGGATTGTCTTGCCGGGAAGAATTTCAGCAGCCATAGCAGCCGAGTGAGTCATACCGGAGCAACCGATTGTTTCAACAAGAGCCTCTTCGATGATACCGTTCTTAACGTTGAGTGAAAGTTTGCAAGCGCCCTGCTGGGGAGCACACCAACCAACACCGTGTGTGAAAGCAGAAATATCCTTTATTTCGTATGCCTTAACCCACTTGCCTTCTTCGGGGATGGGTGCGGGACCGTGGTTGGGACCCTTGGCTACGCAGCACATTTCCTGCACTTCGCGAGAATAATTAATCATTTGTCTTTCTCCTTTCAAAAAGGGTGATAAAATTATCGTTTAATATATTAAACCAAATTTTGCCTAATATCAAGTGTGAATTTGCACAACATTTTTTCAAATACTGCTTTTATTATAACCATTTCAACTTATATAAAACACCTACGCCTGCAACTGCAGCAACAATTGTTACAAACATAAGAGTGCCAACGCCCATTGTGGGTGAGAAGATAAGCACTATAACGCCGACGATAACGGGCAGAGGAACAAGTTTCCAATGCTTTGCGAAATAACTTGCGGCAAGCGCACCGAACAATGCAGGAAGAACCTGCTCAAATGCGGGTTTGAACGCTGAACCTTCTGCGGTGATATAAGGAAGAACAGGTGAGAAAGCGAGAACGCCTACAGCAATAATAACCGTTGTTGTAATTGAAGAAACACCGATTGCGATAGTTGAAATAACCTCGCCTTCCTCTGTGTTTGCTCTTACATTTGCGTTTTCCATAGCGGAAAGACCGCAGGGAAGTTTAAGATTAGTGATGTTACCGGTAACGAAACTGAGATACGTGCCGCCTGCGCCAAGCATAGGAACATATGTGATAACCTCAATAACTGCCGTTACCCAATAAAGAAGCATGAGTTTGCTCAGAACTGTACCGAGAACTTTAAGTTCGGGCCAAGCGCCGAGATATGTTGAAATTGCAACGGGGATTGAAAGGAGCATGAGCAATGCGCCGATATTCCAGAGAATACCCCATCTATGAACTTTATCAAAATAATTTTTCTGCATAATTCATTTCCTCCTTTCCCTTATCTCCAAACAAAATTAACAATGTCAGCAGGAAGAACCGCCTCAAACAGCATAGCCGATCCCATACCGATAAACATTGCAATAGGCATTGTGAACGGACGGAGTTTTTCAAGTTTAAACTTCTTGCAGATAAGTTCAAGAACAACCATAGCAAGCATTGAAACAATAAGAACGCTGATTGTCATAAAACCTGCATTGCCTGTTCCGTCAGCGGTTGTACCAGCGATTGCTCTTGCAATGAAAGCAGAAATAATGCCTATGAATGCTGCAGCGGAAATAGCATCGCCGAGTTTAGCCGCATTCTCATTCTTGTTAACTGCTTTACCGATTTTATTCTGAAGTTTCTTGCACACAAAAGGAAGAAACAGAAGCGGTGCAATGCTGCCGATTGTCATTGCCCATGTAACGGTTGAAAACTGCTGTGGGTCAGCAATCGAACTTGTGAGTGTACCGCCCATTGCTTCAACAGCGGTCTGCGCTGCGGTTGTTTCATAAGCAAGGTTGCCGATAACGGTAAGTCTTATCCACGGAAGAACTATACCGAGGGCATTTGCAAGAACAATAACCGTTGCAAGAATTGAAATTGCAGGTGCAACAGTGAAAAGAATACTTGAAACAACTGTGTTTTTAAGTTTTTCTTTTTCAATTCCGAGTTCTTTTGCATGTTTCCATGATTTAACAATAAAGAAAACAGACTGAAGGGTTACGAATGCAACAACGCCGAGCGCTATAGCATACATAAAGGTACTTTCTTTGAAGTCCAAAGATATCACTCCCATTTATTCATAATGTATTAATAATATCATAAGGATATAGAATTAGTCAAGATTTTCCGCTAAATGAACGGCATATTTATTGATAAAAGAACTAAAAAGACGAAGAAAAAAATATTTTAAAAATTTTACAAAAAAGACTTGACTAACGTGAATTTTTGTGATATATTAATCGAGCGTTCTGCGGAACAGCACATAGGCTGGTGTAGCTCAGTTGGTAGAGCAGCTGATTTGTAATCAGCAGGTCGGGGGTTCGAGTCCGTCCACCAGCTCCAATTTTATATGGAAGAGTTCCCGAGCGGCCAAAGGGAGCAGACTGTAAATCTGCCGTCAACGACTTCGGTGGTTCGAATCCACCCTCTTCCACCATTTCGAGTGTTCATAACGGATTCAAGTTGTGAACACTCTTTTTCTTTGCTGAAAATCATATTTTTTATTGGTCGCAGACTGTTGAGGTCTGCGACCTTTTTTATGTTTTATGTCGTTATGCTTTCAGGTAATGCTTTGGGTATATAAGTCACCGCTACTCCCTGACGGGTATCATTACTAAACAGTTCTTCTTCCTGTATCGGCAGTTCAATATAACCCACAAAGCGGTAGTAAATAACAATTCTCTGCGTTTTGTTTTTGCCCGTTCCCTCTGTTTCATAAACATCAATATGGTCAATGAGTTCGTGAAGTAACGGTGCAGTTATTGCTTCCATCCGCATAAATTTGCGTATTGCCGAAACGAAGGTTTCTTTGTCCTGCTCCTTGTTTTTCAGAAGAATAATATCATCACGGAGTTTGGAAATTCTGACTTTCAGTTCAGCTCTCTCAACCTCATATTTGCGTGACATGTGCATAAACCATTCGTCTGTTACCTTGCCGCTTGCATTATCCTCATAGAGCTTTTCGTACAGACTTGCTACCTTTTCCTGCCTTGACAGACATCTCTGCAGTTCGGTGTTCAGATACTTTTGCTCTGTAAGAATATCCTTGTTGGTCTTCTGAGACAGTATTTCCGCAAATGCATCTTCGTCATATTTCAGATATGATACCATCTTTTTAAGTTCAAGGATTACAATTTGTTCAATCGCATCCGCTCTGACATAATGCCTGCTCTTGCAGCTGCCTCTGTAATCCTTGTAATAGTTGGAACAACTGAAATAGTGAATATCCTTGTTTCGTGTGTTCACATGAAACCACAGTTTTTTACCGCAATCAGCACACCGCAGGAAATCGCAAAATATGTTTTTATCACCGTTCTCAGGTTTAGGGTCTCTTCGTTTGCATTTCTTCACAAGCTGCTGTACTCTCTCAAAGGTCTCACGGTCAATTATCGGCTCGTGAACATCTTTGAAAATCTTCCAGTTCTCCTCAGGATTCAAGTGTCTTGTTTTATTCTTGAAAGATTTTGAGTATGTTTTGAAATTGATTACATCTCCGCAGTATTCTTGACGGGATAAAATCTGACCGATAGTTGAGCTTTTCCATTTGTACGGATTAGGCTGTACCTTTTTACCGCCTCTGCCGATACCTCTGTCTTTCCAATATGCGGTACAGTTTTTAATTTCTCTGTCCTGCAGAGTCCTTGCAATTTTGTCCTGACCGTAGCCTTCAAGATAAAGCCTGAAGATTTCTTTGACAACTGCTGCGGCACCCGGTTCTATTATCCATCTTTTAGGATTTTCAGGGCTTTTCATATATCCGTAAGGCGGTTGAGAAAGCGGCTCACCCATATTACCTCTGATTCTTTTTGCAGAGCGTACCTTCTTTGAAATATCTCTTGCATACATCTCGTTCATAACATTTTTGAACGGGATTATTTCATTTTCACCGTCAGCACTGTCAACCAAATCTGTAATGGCTATAAAGCGTATGTTGTTTTCGGGAAAGTATGATTCGGTGTATAGACCAACCTCAACATAGTTTCTTCCGAATCGTGACATATCCTTAACAATAATGGTTGAGATATATCCCGCTTCAACATCTTCCATCATTCTTTTGAAATCGGGTCTATTGAAGTTTGTGCCTGTAAAACCGTCATCAACATAGAACTTAGTATTTTCAAAACCTTTCTCTTGAGCATATGAAGAAAGTCCGCCAAACTGACTTAATGTACCTATAAGCGGAACATTTTCTAAAGCTGTACCTTTTAATTTTTCGGCTGTTGCTTCGGCGAATTTATCTGCAAATATTACTTTAATATCCCTGCCGAAATAACTTTCAATTTCGTAGTCAACAACATCTGTCAAACCGCTTACGTTGTGCATATCAGCAACCATAGCCTGTGCCTTAACAATGTTATCTTCACGTTCGGTTAAACTATCAGCTGAAAGAGCAGACTGAATCGTTTGTTCAATACTATCATCAATGTCGAGATGATTAAATGCAGTTCCGAACCACTTACTGTAAGGTGCATAGGTGTCTTTATACAAGAAACATAATCTCATTAAGCGTTCTGCAATTCTTGCACATACGAGTTGTGAGCCTATTTCGTCACCACATTCACCACAACGCTTTACAAAAGCCTGTTCCGACGCAATTATCTCCCAATTAGAAGCAATCATATACAGTTTAACTTCGTTAGGATAATATTTAATCTTTTCAATTTTTTCTGTGCAGTTAAGACTGTCGACAAAGAACTTACCTGATACTAACGATAAAAGTCTGTGTTCAGAAAAAACAAGCCATTGAATAGGTGTGATGTTATCCAAATCTGCCGTACCAAGTTGCTCGTTCAGGTACTCATCAAAAGTGTGAATAAACACCAAAGGATTAACTTTACCTTCAGTTATAAATTTAGGGTGCTGAACACCGCAATCATTCGGGTCAGGATCTGTAAAATTAACGCTGTAACCTTTGTATGTATAGGGTAAGTTTTTGGATAGTGCATTTAAGATAGCATTCTTCTTAGAAATGTCAGTCTCACTCAAAAACAAATAAAAGCGAGGTCCCCACATATGGTCTGTGGAAACTGGGTCATCATAACCTAATACATCAGAACCATAGCCAATTAACCCGGCTGAATATTTTAAATTTGGGAAGTGCTCTTCAATAATCGTTTTTGCATATTCATTGAAAAAGCCTTCACACAAGTCCATTCCTTTTATAAATTCTTTCATTATTAAATCTCCGTAATTATTTCACCG
>SVPH01000045.1 GCA_015065965.1 Oscillospiraceae bacterium | reverse complement strand
GAACATCTGCATCCTTTGCTGCTTCAAGAACATCTGTTGTGCAGGTGAAATCTCCGTTTTCGCTTGCCCACTTCATTATTTCTGAATCGGGCTTATAATTTTCAGGGCAGGCGATGCTGACTGACATGCCCATCTTAATGCCGCCGACGATAAGTGAGTTAGCCATGTTGTTACCGTCACCGATATAGCAAAGTTTGTTACCTTTAATTCCACCCTTAAATTCGCGGATTGTCATAAGGTCTGCAAGTACCTGACAGGGATGGCAGTAATCGGTAAGACCGTTTATAATGGGAATTGAACCGTATTCTGCAAGTGTTTCAACATCACTCTGGTCAAAGGTTCTTATCATGATTCCGTCAAGGTAACCCGAAAGAACTCTTGCAGTGTCATTGACAGGTTCGCCTCTGCCGAGTTGGATATCATGAGAACTCAGGAAAAGAGCCATGCCGCCAAGGTCATACATACCTACCTCAAAAGAAACTCTTGTTCTTGTTGATGACTTTGCAAAAATCATGCCGAGAGTTTTGCCTTTAAGGTGGTGATGCTCAATTCCGTTTCTTTTTTCGTATTTGAGTTGATCCGCGAGATTGAGAATCTCGTTGATTTCGTTTGTGCTCAAATCCATAAGTTTGAGTAAATGTTTCATATATGCCTCCAAAATACAATTATTAACCAAATTATGCAATTGTTTTGAATAATTATACATCAATATATGTGTTCAGTCAATGTTAAACAGCATATATATGCAGGATTTCACCAAATTATTTTTGTGCGAAATAACCTATTCAATATATTATAACATATAACTATAATATTTCAAACGATTTTTTGAAAAAAGTTGTAAAAAAACCGCCAATCAAAAATGATGGCGGCAAAAAGAATAAATATCAACAGAAAAAACAGGAAAAATCTCCGTTGCGGTGTTGTCGCAGCAGAAATCAACATATGATTTTTTGAATGCTGTAATCATTGTTTTTCCTCCGTTAATTCATTGCTTGATATTTTACATTATCCTGCGCTATAAATCAATATAAAAGTTGCAAAATTTAAGATAGATTTTTTGGCAGAATTTTATTTTAAAATAACAAAACGTCAAACCGATACATCAAATCGGCTTGACGTTGATTGTTTTATTTTGCAGGGCAGTGATTTGTTGCGACAATATCAATGCCTGTTCCGAGAATGTTTTCAATAAGAACATCGCCGAGAGCAACGGGAGCATCAGCCTGAGCGTCATTGATAACCTTCATGCATTCCATAATTTTATCCTTGGGCAGTGAACCTGCTGATTTACAAGGAACAACATTGTGAATTCCACCGTTGACCTTAACCGTGGTTGCAAGGCTTCTGACAGGATTAGTGCATTCTGCTCTGGCATAGGCATCGCCTCTTTTGCAGGTGTTACCGCTGACAGAAATTATATCGCCGTTATCAGCAATTTCAACCGTTACGCCGCAGCCCATGGGGCAGGCTACGCAAATTATATTTTTCTGCATAATCACACCTCCACCGAAATTTCAATTATGCCGCCTTCAGCGAAATTTTTAAGCATATCATTTTTAATGATAACATTTTCCATTTCACCGGGAGCAAGGCGAGGCCTTTTTTTGCTTATAATTTCCTCACCGTTATATTTTACAACAGTTTTGGCATTTTTATAAACCTGACCGACTCTGAAATAGAGTTTTACATCGCCGTCGTTTTTGATGTTAACTTTCTGAGGCACAATGTAACGGACTCCGTTAACGCCTTTTGTTGTGATATATTCGGCTTTTTCTGTTTTGCCGAGAACATATCTTGCAGCGCCTTCACCGGCAGTTTGGCTTTCAAGAGTAACGTAGTCAACAAGGTCATGAACATGCAGAACGTTTCCGCAGGCAAAAACACCTTTGCGGCTTGTTTCTCTGTATTCATCAACAACCGCACCGCTTGTAACAGGGTCAAGATTAATGCCTACTGCTCTGGTAAGTTCGTTTTCAGGGATAAGACCTACCGAAAGAAGGAGTGTATCGCATTCAATGAACTCTTCAGTGCCGGGGATGGGTCTGCGGTTTTCGTCAACCTTTGCGATTGTAACACCCTCAACTCTTTCCTTGCCGTGAATGTTAACAACAGTGCAACTGAGATGAAGGGGAATGTTGAAGTCATCAAGACACTGAACGATGTTTCTTGTAAGGCCGCTTGAATAGGGCATAAGTTCGCAAACGCATTTAACTTCTGCTCCTTCGAGCGTCATACGGCGTGCCATGATAAGACCGATATCGCCTGAGCCGAGAATAACAACCTTTTTGCCGGGCATGTAACCGTCAATATTAACATACTTCTGTGCTGTGCCGGCGCTCATAACACCTGATGCTCTTGAACCTGCGATGTTGAGAGCGCCTCTGGGTCTTTCGCGGCAACCCATGGCAAGAATAATCGCCTTAGCCTGAATTTCAAGCAGACCGTCCTGCTTGTTAATGGCATAAACAACATTATTTTCGGTTATTTCAAGCGCCATTGTATCGGTTTTATATTCGATTTTCTGTTCGTCAACGAGTTGAATGAATCTGTCGGCATATTCGGGGCCTGAAAGTTCTTCGCCGAAATAATGAAGACCGAAGCCTGTATGAATGCACTGTTCAAGAATTCCGCCGAGAGTTTCTGCTCTTTCAAGGATAAGTATGCTGTCAACTCCGCATTCTTTTGCTTTGAGTGCTGCTGCCATACCGGCAGGGCCGCCGCCGATAACCACTATATCATAATTAAGCATTTTTTACGCCTCACTTTGTTCTGTCATAAAGAATTTTGGAATTGCCGCCGAACTTGGTAATTTCATTAATTTCAACACCGAGTTCCTGCGCAAGAAGTTCAACAACTTTTGAGCCGCAGAAACCGCCCTGACAGCGTCCCATACCGGCTCTTGTTCTGCGCTTGACACCGTCAACATCTCTTGCGCCTGCGGGAGCATGTATTGCATCAAGAATTTCACCCTCTGTGATTGTTTCGCAGCGGCAGATAATTCTGCCGTAAGCAGGGTTCTTCTCAATAAGTGCCTTGCGTTCTTCGTTGCTCATATGTCTGAAGCGTACGGGCTCTTCTCTTACAGGATTAAAGTTACTCTTTTCTTCTGCAGGCATTGCATTGAGAATAATATCCTTAACATAAAGCGCAATTGCAGGAGCGGAAGAAAGACCGGGCGATTCAATGCCTGCAACATTGATAAACTGAGCATTCTTTTCACTGGGTTCGATAATAAAATCGTCTCTGTCGCAATGCGCTCTGAGACCTGCAAATGAGGTGATAACCTCTCTTGTTGTCAGACAGGGAACGGATTTTTTTGCGATTTCGAGAACTTCAGCGAGTGTATCTGCCGATGTTGTAACATCGTTTTTATCTTCAATATCAAGTGCGCTGGGACCGAGCAGAAGGTTACCGTCAACCGTCGGTGTAACAAGGATTCCTTTACCCATTTTTGACGGACACTGGAAAATAGTGTGATTGGCAAGTTTGCCGACTGTCTTGTCACAGAGCATATATTCGCCTTTACGGGGAGTGGTGTGAATGGAGGTGTCACCGATAAGTGCGGCTATCTCATCGCAGTAAACGCCTGCTGCATTTATAATGTATTTTGCGGCGATTTCTTTTTCACCGTTTGATATTGTGAATTTTTCACCGTCAAAATCAATCTTTTTAACTTCAAAATTACGGATAAATTCTGCGCCGTTAACAACTGCGTTTTCAGCAGCGGCAATTGTTAATTCGTAGGGGCAGACAATTCCCGCCGAGGGTGCCCAGAGAGCGGCTTTTGCTTCGTCGCTTATTGAAGGTTCGGCTTCTTTGAGTTTTGCTTTATCGTAAATTTCAAGACCGGGAACGCCGTTTTCGTTACCTCTTTCAAGAAGTTCGTTAAGAGTTTCAACCTCTTCATCTGAGAAAGCAACAACAAGTGATCCTACAGGTTTAAAAGGAACGCTCAGCGTTTTGCAAAGTTCGGGCATAAGTTCCGTTCCCGCAACGTTGAGTTTGGCTTTAAGAGTTCCGGGTTTGGCATCAAAACCTGCGTGAACAATTGCACTGTTTGCTTTTGAAGTGCCCATTGCCGTGTCGTTGCATTTTTCAACGAGAGCAATTTTTAAGTTGTAGCGGCTGAGTTCACGGGCTATAAGTGAGCCGATAACGCCTGCGCCAACAACGGCAACATCGTAATTCATTGACAAGACCTCCGTCATAAATATTTTTCCGTTTAAAATTATAGCACATCATTTTATTTAGCACAACAGTTTTTTTAGACAAATCAATGAATTTGTCGCATTTTTGACACTTAAGAAAATTTTGTGCAAAATTGTAACGCTTTTTTGCAAAAAAATGAAAACAAAGGACTTGCATATATTGACAAAAATGCAAATTTGATGCACAATATAATGTATAATTTTTTGAAAGGACGCTGAAAAATTATGATGACAGATATTGAAATTGCCCAGTCTGTTGAAATGAAACCGATAACCGAAATAGCCGATGCCGCAGGTATTGAGAGAAAATACCTTGAGCAGTACGGCAATTACAAAGCAAAGGTTGACCTTTCAATTCTCAGTGAAAACAAAAATGAAAACGGTAAACTTATTCTTGTTACCGCAATTACACCTACTCCTGCAGGTGAGGGTAAAACAACAACAACCATCGGTCTTGCCGACGGCATGAAAAAAATCGGTAAAAATGTAATGGTTGCCCTCAGAGAGCCTTCTCTCGGTCCTGTTTTCGGCGTTAAAGGCGGCGCAGCAGGCGGCGGATATGCTCAGGTTGTTCCCATGGAAGATATCAACCTCCATTTTACAGGTGATTTCCATGCAATCGGTGCTGCAAACAATCTGCTTGCAGCAATGCTCGATAACCATATCTATCAAGGCAACTCACTCAATATTGACCCCAGAAGGATTACATGGAAACGCTGCGTTGACATGAATGACAGACAACTCCGTTTTGTTACCGACGGTCTCGGCGGCAGAGTTAACGGTGTACCCAGAGAAGACGGTTATGATATCACTGTTGCATCTGAAATTATGGCTGTTCTTTGCCTTGCAACTTCCGTTACAGACCTCAAAGAACGCCTTTCAAGAATAATTGTAGGTTACACATATGACGAAAAGCCCGTTACTGCAGGCGAACTTAAGGCGGCAGGCGCAATGACCGCTCTCCTTAAAGATGCTCTTAAGCCCAATCTTGTTCAGACACTTGAAGGAACACCTGCGCTTGTTCATGGCGGACCTTTTGCAAACATTGCACACGGCTGTAACTCGGTTATGGCAACAAAACTTGCACTCAAACTCGGCGATTATGCAATTACTGAAGCAGGTTTCGGTGCAGACCTCGGAGCAGAAAAATTCCTTGATATCAAGTGCCGTTATGCAGGTCTTACTCCTTCTGCAGTTGTAGTTGTTGCAACAATCAGAGCGCTTAAAATGCACGGCGGTGTTCCCAAAACAGAACTTTCAGGCGAGAATCTTGAGGCACTTGAAAAGGGTATACCCAACCTTCTGCGCCATGTTTCAAATATCAAAAATGTATATAAACTTCCTTCGGTTGTTGCGGTTAACCGTTTTCCCACCGATACGGATGCTGAAGTTAACCTTATTATTGAAAAATGTAAGGAACTCGGCGTAAATGTTGTTCTTTCAAATGTTTGGGCTGAGGGCGGCAACGGCGGCGTTGAACTTGCAGAGGAAGTTGTAAGGCTTTGTGAACAGCCCAACGATTTTACATTCTCATATGAACTTGACGGTTCTGTTGAGGATAAGATTGAAGCAGTCGTAAAGAAAGTTTACGGCGGTGACGGCATCAGCGTTCTTCCTGCAGCAAAGAAGCAGATTGCTGCAATTGAGGCAATGGGGTATTCAAATCTCCCCGTATGTATGGCAAAAACACAGTACAGTTTTTCGGATGACCCTGCAAAACTCGGTGCACCCGAAAACTTTACCGTTACCATCAAGAATGTTAAAATTTCTGCAGGTGCAGGTTTTATAGTTGTTCTGACTGGTGACATTATGACAATGCCCGGTCTGCCCAAAGTTCCTGCAGCAGAGAAGATTGATGTTGATGAAAACGGCAAAATCAGCGGACTTTTCTAACCAATAATTCTATATAAATTGTGACCGCCCGAGTTCATTGAACCCGAGCGGTTTTTTAATATTCAAATTTGCAGTCAGAAAATGAATCGAAAATATCACAAAGACAGTCATCAAGACTACTCCAATTATTAATAATATTTTTTTGGTTTTTTGGACATGAAAACACATGATTGGAAGTTGTATCAATAAATATATCGTTTTGAATATCAAAATTATAATCTTTAGTATATGTGCCGCATTTTATCCATGTATCGGGAATGTCTTTGTGTCTTGCCAGATCTTCAATTCTTAAATCAAACGGTTCTTCCGCATCTTGTGTTCTGCTCAAAGGTGGAGTCAATGGTAAGCCAAAAACAACTAATAATGGGTGTGCTATGCCAAAACCTTGTATATTTAATTTTACATTAAATAAATTAGCACCGTTTGTATAAAACAAAAAACGTAAATATTCATCAGGAAAGTTGTTTTTGTATTCGTCAATTAAAAAATTATTTGCGTACTCTTGAGTAAGGGGGATAAAAAGCATATGTCTGCAATTAGGAATTGTGTTTGGTTCTAACAGAATTGTGCCGTTTTTTCTTGTAATGGTGTTTTCTGAAAATTCAATTTTTAATTTTTCTATTCTTTTGATGATTTCCATTGTTAATTTCACCTATAAACTATTAAATTTTTATACCGTTTCTTTCAAAACCTCTCCGATCTTGCCGTGTATGACCAAACCGAATTTTTCATCCATTGCGGTTGAATCCTTATTAATCAATACAAGTTTATCTCCCGAAAAATATCTTATAAATCCTGCAGCAGGGTAGACGGTCAGCGAAGTGCCTGCAACAATAAGCATATCTGCGTTTGCGATAGCGTTTACGGCATTTTCTACAGTGTCATTGTCAAGACCTTCTTCGTAAAGCACAACATCGGGCTTTACGATACCGCCGCATTCACATTTCGGAACTCCGTTTGATTTATAAACAAAGTCAAAATCATAAAATTTTCCGCATTTTGTGCAGTAATTTCTCAATGCAGACCCATGCAATTCATAAACGGTATTGCTGCCTGCAAGTTGATGAAGTCCGTCAACGTTTTGGGTGATAACAGCCTTTAGTTTTCCTTGATTTTCAAGTTCGGCGAGTTTTATATGCGCCATATTCGGTTTTGCATCCGGAAAACAAAGATATTTCCTGTAAAAATCAAAAAATTCTTCGGTATGTTTTTTGAAAAATGTGTGGCTCAGTACACTTTCGGGCGGAAATTTATAGTCCATCATATATATTCCGTCGGCTGAGCGGAAGTCTTTTATTCCGCTTTCGGTTGATACACCTGCACCGCCGAAGAAAACTATGTTTCTGCTTTCCGATATCATGTTTTTTAATTTCAGGACAGAATCTTGTAAAATCAAGTATATCACCTCAACGCAATTATAACCTTTTTTCAGAGTCAAATCAATATATAATGTAATATAAAACACAAAATATCATTTGAATTTATGTTTTTACAACAAAATATTGAGTTTTATGTTGCAATGAAGGCACAATGATGGTATAATCTTTTAATGTATAAGTGCGTTTAATACTGCCTTTTTGAGAAATAATAATTTTGTTTTATTCTCAGAAAGGGTGCATATTAAATGAAAAACAATAAGAGCAAAAAGAATAATTTTTTTCTTCCTTCACCTCCATGGCAGCAGCCCGATCTCAACAGCGGATGTAACTCCGGCAGCGATGATTCCTCTGCGCTGAGCAGTATAATAGAATCGGGCTCAATTACCGTCAGAAAAGGCGAACACCTCATTCATTGTCTTACAATTATCGGTCAAATTGAGGGTCATTATATTCTTCCTGCTCAAAATAAAACAACCAAATATGAGCATGTTATTCCTCAACTTGTTGCAATAGAAGAGAGCGATGAGGTTGACGGTCTTATTATGATATTGAATACGGTCGGCGGCGATATTGAAGCAGGCCTTGCGATTGCTGAACTTGTTTCAGGTATGACAACACCGACGGTATCGCTTGTTTTAGGCGGAGGGCATTCAATCGGAGTTCCTCTTGCCGTTTCAACCGATAAATCGTTTATTACTCCGTCAGCAACAATGACCATTCACCCTGTCCGTATGAACGGCCTTGTACTCGGAGTTCCGCAGACACTCTCTTATTTTGAACAGATGCAGGAAAGAATAGTCCGTTTTGTATCGGATAATTCCGATATATCGCCTGACAGATTCCGTGAAATGATGCTTGCGACGGGCGAACTCGTAATGGACGTCGGAACTGTTCTCAGCGGCGAAGCGGCAGTGAATGAAGGGCTCATAGATTCCCTCGGCAGTCTCTCGGATGCTCTTAATTGTTTGTACGATATGATAAATAACAGTTCGGATAACGAACATGAAAATAATACTCCGAAAGGATGAAATAAATGGCAAACTCCCAAAACAAAAAAACATCTTCCGCAAAAAAGAAAACGGCAGCAAACACAAAGTCTGCCGCAAAGAATAAATCTGCGGAAACAAAAGTTGTTTCGCCTGAAATAAAGCATCAGAAATATGCCATCATAATTATGGCTGTAGCGGTTTTCCTTGCTGCCGTTGTGCTTATTAAAGGGGAAAGTGTATGGCTGAGCATGCATAACGGTATGTTCGGTGTATTCGGCATTTGTGCTTATGTAATACCGGCTGTGCTGATATATATGGCAGTTATTCTTGCAAAGGACAAATCTATAGGCAGTGTTGCGGCAAATCTTGCGGCAACGGCAGCATTCGTTGTTTTGCTCAGCGGTGCGGTACATATTTTTGCCAACGAAGCGGAATACCTGAGCAGCACAACAATGGTTGATCAAATTTCGGATGTATGGCTTAATGCACCCTCTCTTGCAAGCGGCGGTGTGTTTGGAGCGATATTCGGCGGACTTGTTGCTATGCTTTTCGGTAAAACAGGTGCTGCAATCACCTTTGTTCTTCTTATTATTGTCATCCTTATGCTTCTTACAGGTACAACCCTCGGTACACTTTTCGGTGCAATAAAGAAACCTGTTAAAAAAGTCAGCGATATAACAAACGAAAAACTTGAACAGAATGCTTTGCGCCGTGAGCAGGAAAAGGCTGAGGCTGAAGCGGCAAAGAAGGTGTTCAGTCCTCCTCAGAAACCGACAGTTTCTGTTGAAAAATTTGAGGATAATTTTATAACCGATGAAACAACTTTTGAACCTGTTGAAGAACCCGAAATGCCTGATATTCCCATTGTTAAACTTCCCGATTCAACCCACAGCGATATTGTTGAGGAAACAATTGAGTCGGCTGTTAAAGAGGAAAAAACAAAGAGAAAAAGAAAGGCTCAGCCTTCTATGCCGGACGGTGAACCTGAAAATATTGAAGGCGAAAATGAAGAACCGGAATTTGAAGATATATATTCACACAGCGGATCGGAAAAGCCTGATTATGAGTTCCCTTCAATTGAACTTCTTAATGTTGTTGAAAGAGAAGGCTCAACCGACAGCATGACCGAAATGCAGATAGGCGCAAAGAAACTTGTTTCAACTCTTGAGAGTTTCAAGATTAATGCAGAAGTTACAAATATCTGCCGCGGTCCTTCAGTGACAAGATATGAACTTGTTCCCGAGGCAGGTGTCAGAATAAATAAAATCACGGGTCTTGCGGATGATATTGCTCTTCGTCTTGCTGCAACAAGTGTGCGTATTGAAGCGCCTATTCCCGGCAAGGCTGCAATCGGTATTGAAATACCCAACAGCGCAAAATCAATGGTATCAATGCGTGAGATTATTGATACACCCGATTTCAGAGATGCCAAGAGCAAACTTAATGTTGCTCTCGGTAAGGATATTACAGGTAATATAATCTGTGCCGATCTTGCCAAAATGCCTCATCTTCTTGTTGCAGGCACAACGGGTTCTGGTAAATCGGTATGCCTTAATTCAATGATTGTCAGCATTCTTTACAATGCTTCTCCCGATGAAGTTAAACTGCTGATGATTGACCCGAAAATGGTTGAATTTACTATCTATAACGGTATTGCTCATCTTGAAGTTCCCGTTGTTTCAAATCCCAGAAAAGCAGCAGGTGCTCTCGGTTGGGCAGTTGGCGAAATGGAGAAAAGATATAAGCAGTTTTCGGAAAACAGCGTAAGAGATATCAAGGGATTCAATAAACTTT
>SVPH01000013.1 GCA_015065965.1 Oscillospiraceae bacterium | reverse complement strand
TACAGACACATCAAGCAATATGAAAAAGAAATAAAAGAATTAAGAGAACAAGGATTAACCCAAAGAGAAATTGGAGAAAGATTCGGATTAACCAGAGAGCAAATAAAAGAGTTTTTCAAAAGAGAAAGAAAAAAGGAACGAAAGATAGAAGCAGGACAAGCTATCCATAAGAGAGGCAGACCTTGCAAAAAAGAAGATGAACTGCCACCATCAATACAAAAATTAGATAAGCTTGCTCAGATGAGATATGTAATGGCAAGTAAAGACAGATATATCAAACAATTAGAAATGGAAATTAAATTGATGCAGGATTTTCTCTTGCTCACAGGAAGGAAGTGAAGCCGTCGGTAAAATACAGAGTAATATATCGCCATAAAGACAAGTATTCAATCAGTAAAATGTGCAGGTTCTTCGGGGTATCCCGTAGCGGATATTACGATTTCGTAGCACGAATGGAAATACCGGATAAGGATTTACCGATTGCTGAAAAGATAAAAGAATGCCAAGGCAAATGTGGTAAAACATACGGTTACCGAAGAGTTCACCTGTGGCTTGAAGGCGAAAGAATCTACAGAAATCCCAAGACAATATTAAGAATCATGCAAAAATATGACTTGCTGTCGGTAATTAGGAGAAAGAAATACCGCAAATATACAGATGTTATCCATAGATACCCTAATATTCTGAACAGAAACTTTAAAGCTGACAGACCAAACAAAAAGTGGGTTACCGATATATCGTATATACATACTTCTCAAGGCGTTTTGTATCTTTCGGTCATCAGAGATTTGTATGACAACAGTATAGTTGCATACAAAACAAGCACAACACAAAACGTTGCTCTTGTTTTAAACACAATAAAAGCTGCTAAGAAAAAAGAGAAGGTCACTGCAGAGCTGCAACTCCACAGTGACCAAGGCTTTCAATACACTTCACACGGGTATTTTAAGCTAACTCAATCTTACGGTATAACGCCTTCAATGTCAAGACGTGGAAACCCTTATGACAATTCATTAGCCGAAAATTTCTTTTCTATACTCAAAACAGAATGTATTAACAGAGTAAAACTTAAAACATTTAACGAAGCTCGTTTACTAATAGATCAATATATCTATTTCTACAACAATCAACGAATTCAACTTAAAACAAAACTGACTCCGCTTGAAAAACGAAGTCAGTTTACCGCTTAATTAAATATTTCTGCCTTAGGGGGCTTTTTGTACTGTCCGCACAATTTGGAGCAGTTCATGATTGAAAGCAGGGGGTTTGCTGTTGAATAATGTTTTGCTTTACAGAGCCGTATTTTACTCGGCTAACAAATCGCCTATTTTTCTAAAAGAGACTCTTTCAAAGCATTTTTTTACTTCATCCTCGTTTTCCATGTTAGTAACTCTGCATTGTATTACTGTGTCATTAACGGTTAACTCTGCATAATGTGAATCGCTATCTTGTACTTTGTATAATTTTATAAGCACATCGTCTGCAAAAGTTTCTCCAATTAACTCGATATCCTTAGAATTTAATAAGGATTCACCTGATTTTTCTGCTTTTTGCGGAGTTAAATAAGTACAAATCAATCTTTTGTTATCTTCTATCAAAATCGACTGTTGTATTTCGTTTCTCTCCACATAAAAATACATTTCGGACACATTTCCTAAATCGCCGTCGAGAAGAATAACAGTTGTATCTTTAACTTCATCAAGTATAACTTTAGCCTCTTCACGGGTTGCTATTCCATTTGCTTCATAATGTTTTGGATAGTCTGAAATAAAATTTTTAAATTCTTCCTCTTGCATATTATTATAAGCAGTTTCAATAGCAGCAATATCCTCAAGAGTTAAAAACAGTATTTGCGGAGCAACTTTTTCATCATTGTTTTTTGATGACGATTCGGATTCCGTTTTATCCTCAAGCGTAGTTGATAAGAAAGATTCTTTTTGTGAAAAACTTGAGTTTTCATTGGTTTTGTTTGCCTGTGAATGCTCTCCAATAACAGAAGTAGTGTCTGAAAACGTTTTTCCGCTCGTTAAAAAAGACATGTTGTCGATATTTCCCTGCTTGCTACAATACGAAAACAAAATCATACACGCAAAACTTAAAAATATAATTAATAACTTCTTCATAATAACCCCCGATTAAAAATTTTCTTTTAAAAGATTTTCGATTTTTGTACAACATTCTTCGCAAAACACATCAATTGTGTCTGTAAGACAAACCTTAAGTCTTAAGTACGCCATCATAACATCGTTAAGCACAGATGCGTTATCATAAATTTTATTACTCGCAGAACCGAAACGCAAATTATACCCTTGGTCATAGTAGTGATACTGTGTCATTAAATAATCAATTCCCGGAAAATCTGAAAGTTTAATAAATCCCCCAATTTTTTTCTTCATTATAGTTGTCGGTTAAAGGAATGTCAATGTTCTGTGCTCCGGCATTCACTCCAAAGGCAGAAAAAACAAAGAAAACAAGATGATTATTATTGCCGCAGTCTTTAATGATTTCAATTTTTAACCTCCCATACATTTTTTCAAATTAAATAAACCATCTAAATCTCCTTCTCTCGCACAATTTGCCTTAAAAAAGATTTTTGTTTTTATTACTCGAAAATTGTTTTCATATATATATGACGAATTTTGCGATTTGTTTCGCAAAAATTTTGCAAAAAAGAAAAAGTTCTGCGTTTTTAACAAAAACACAGAACTTTATTTGTGAATATTAACTTTAAAAGCGTGGCTTGCAATTATGACCCTTCACCGGGTTTAAGATGACAAAAGCAGTTTATCTAAATCGGTTTTCTGATACGAACCAAAATCTTTATTCTTTTGCTTCCGCCTTGCCCTCGGGTGTATCGCGGTAATACTGCGTTTTGGGGTTAGGATGGGTTGTTGAATTCCACAGTTCTTCCGCAACGGGTTTCCATGCGGCAGCAAATCTGTCACACTTTGCGCAGAGTTGCTCGGCACTTTCAGGCTCGATAAGGTCGGTTGACTTTGCATCCGTCTGAGCAATCATTTTACGCAGACACTCGGGGTTTTCAAGCATCGGACACGGTCTGAGATGATTGTCATTGAACGGCTGATTGCGGTAATATGCCTGGAAAAGCGGGCTTTTAAGACCCTCAATAATTGTTTTTTCTCTGATGTTTGAATCCGAATAGTGGATAAATACGCAGGGCTCCATATCGCCCTCGGAGTTGATGTGGAAATAGTTTCTGCCGCCTGCAATGCAGCCGCCTACAAATTCCGCATCGTTCTGGAAATCCATGATAAACATGGGATAGCCTGTTTTACCGTTTCTGACTCTGCGCAGCCATTTATACATATGAACACGCTGCTCAGGCGTGGGAATAAGGTCAACAACGGCATCTTTGCCGACAGGCATATAATTGAAATACAAGCCGAAAAGTGCGCCCTTTTCAACCATAAGGCTGAGGAATTCATCGCTTGTTACGGCAGGGATGTTTGCGCTTGTGTAGCAAACGGAAATACCGAAAAGAAGGCCGTTCTTTTTAAGCAAATCCATCGCTTCAATCGTTGTTTTGTATGCGCCGCCGCCGCGCCTTGCATCGTTGCTGTCTTCCGTACCCTCTATACTTAACGCAAGCGAGAGGTTGCCGACGCTCTTCATCTCATCGCAGAAAGCCTGATCAATGAGAGTGGCGTTTGTGTAGGCAAGGAATGCACAGTCCGGATTTTCACGGCAGAGAGTGAGAATCTCTTTTTTCTTGATAAGAGGTTCGCCGCCCGTGAGCATATAGAGATGGGTGCCGAGTTCGGTGCCCTGATTGATTATGCTTCTCATCTCATCAAGAGTGAGGTTTGACTTGTGGCCGTATTCCGCCGACCAGCAGCCTTTACAGCGAAGGTTACAGGCACTTGTCGGGTCAAAAAGCATGAGGAAAGGAATGTTGCACTTATATTTTTCTCTGTTCGCACGCACAGCCTTCGTGCCGTTGACGCCTGCACCGAGACCCAGCGCAAGAAGCATATTTTTGATTACGCTTTCATCGCAGTTTTCAATTATGTTCAGCGCAAAAGTACGCCATACATTATCCTTATCCTGAACCGCCTTGCGGAATGCATCAAAATTCTTTTCGGGGAAAGCGCCGCCCATGAGTTTCTGAGCAAGGTTGATAAGTTTAATTATATTTTCTTCGGGGTTCTTTTTGACATACTTATAAATACCGTCAAAAGCAACCGCAGCCGAGGCTCTTTCAAGTTTCTCTTTCATTGTCATCATGGCGAACTTCCCTCCTTCGCAAAAGCATACTATATAAATATAACACAGGATTAACTTTCTGTCTACAAAAATTTTATTTTTAAATTGTTAATTTTCTTGCTTTAAGTTCCAAAATAGAGTATTATTGATTCAAAACCAAAGTTTTTTGGAGAGGATATTATGAAAAAAGAACTTCAGCGCGGCTCGCACGCAGTCGGGCTTGCGGCAAGGATTGTTGTTTCGGTATTTATTATTGCCCTGATTATCTGGAAATATGAGGATTTTAAAACGATGGATGTCAGGGGAATTGTTGAGGCAAGTTCAAGCGTATTTACCGCTCTGCTTGCGGTATGGGGCATTTACCTGCTGAAATCCATGGTTTTTGTTATCCCCGCATCGCTGATTTACATTGCAGTGGGCATGGCATTCCCTGCCCATTGGGCAATTCTTATCAACGCCGTCGGAATTTTTATTGAAGTTTCCGTTTCATACCTTTTCGGTCGTATTATGGGCGGCAACTATGTTATCGCGAAACTTCAAAAGATAAAATACGGCAACAAAGTTCTTGAACTCCACGGCAAAAACAAACTTTCCGCCATTTTTGCAATAAGATTTCTGCCCGTTTTTCCGATTGACCTCGTCAGCCTGTTTTTCGGCGCAGTCAAGATGAAATTCTTAACCTATTTTCTCATTTCAATCGGCGGCATTCTGCCGAGAGTTATCCTTTTCACAATCCTCGGTGACGGACTATATGATTATGTGCCGATGGATAAAATCGCTCTTGCAGCCGCAATACTTCTGCCGATTGCGCTGATTATATGGATTATAAAATACGCAGTCAAATCCAAAAAAGCAGAGGAAGAAGCAGAAAAATCAGAAGAAGAAACCGAAGAAAAAGAAGAAAATTAAAAGACCGCGTCTGCGGTCTTTATTTTTTATACCTTATCCACACTGCGCCGTCATGGATTCTGACTTGCGTTTCGGAATATGCGCAGAATCCGCATTCATCAAACAGCGGCTTGCCCTCGCCTGCAATAATCGGGGCAGTCACAAGGCTGAGTTCGTCTATCGCACCTGCCCTTTGGAATGAGCCGTTTATAATGCTTCCGCCTTCAAGCAGGAGTTTGTTTATATTGAATTTCTCTTTCAGTTTTAAGAGCGCACGGTCAACGTCAATTTCCGTTTCGCCTGCAAAGATATAAGGAATGTCCGTTGCTCTGAGATAACCGAGGTATTTCGGGTCTGCCTGAGATGTCAGCACTTCAATAATCTGAGCGCCGCCGTAGCCGGGGTCTTCGTCGACGATTTTATTCTCTTTCCATCCGAGTCTGCCTTTGGGGTCAAAAGAAACGGCATAAAACCCCTCAAGTGTATCGGGAACAAAATCCTCTTCATCCTCAACGGCATCAAAAGCGGATAAATCGGGGTACCATCCGCCCGTAAAACTGCCTTCCATCGTAATTCTGCCGCAAGCAAAGGCATCCGCCTTGTATTCACGGTTTATTTCATAATATAAATCGGTTGCTTTAACGCATTCGGGTGCGGCAAGATAATCACCCGTCACTTTGCCGTCAACGGATACCACCATATGGCATATAACATAGGGTCTGTTCATAACATTCTCCTTTGCTGAATTCATATTGATTATACCACACAAATCCATTGTAGACAAACATAAATTTTTATGATATATTATATTATGTATAAATATCTTTTCTTAAAAGAAAGGAAGATGAAAATGACTGAACTTAAATATTGGGAAAATCCTTATATCATCAAGGAGAACAAAGAGGACGGGCATAACACTGCAATGCCTTATCCTTCAGTAAAGGAAGCCGTTGCAGGCGGAGATGCACCCACAAAATTCTCACTTGCAGGCACATGGAAATTCTACTGGCAAATCGGCGTTGACGATCTGAGAACAGACTATTATGCCGATAATTTTGATGACTCCTCATGGGATGATATAGAAGTGCCCTCTCTCTGGCAACTCAAAGGCTACGGCAAGCCAATTTACCTTTGCAGTTCGCTGCCCTCAGCCCTTTCATCGGTTAAAGGTGAAATCCCCAAAATCAACCATAATCTTAATGAAATCGGTGTTTACCGCCGCAGTTTCAATATCCCTGAAAGTTATGACGGCAAAGAAATATTCATTCATTTCGGCGCTGTAAAAGCAGGATTTTTCCTCTATATAAACGGCAGACGCGTAGGCTATTCTCAGGGTTCAATGACCCCTGCAGAGTTCAGAATCACCGATTATGTAAAGATCGGTGAAAACCAGATTACCGTTGAAGTTTACCGTTACACCGACGGCACATATCTTGAAGATCAGGATATGTGGTTCCTTTGCGGTATTTACAGAGATGTTTATGTTTACGCTGAGGAAAAACTCTGCATCCGTGACTTTTTTGCAGATGCATCGCTTGACGATACATATAAAAACGGCACTCTTGACCTTGAAGTAACCCTTCAGAACTACGGTGAAGATACGGACTGTACTCTTGAAGTTGCAATTATTGATGACGGCAAGCCCAAAAAGGTTGCCGCACAAAAACTGACTGCATCAAGCGGCAAAACCGTTCTCAACTTCAGTTATATTGAAGAAGCGGTCAGAGCATGGTCAGCGGAAGAACCCAATCTCTATAAACTTGTTATCTGCCTTAAGAACGGCAGAAAGGTGCTCTCCGTTAAGTGCATCAGAATCGGCTTCAAAAAGGTTGAAATCAAAGGTAATGTTCTCCATATGAACGGCAAAAGAGTTATTATCAAAGGTGTCAACCGCCATGATTTTGACCCTGACAACGGCTGGGCAGTTCCCACCGAAAGATATTATCAGGATCTTCACCTCATGAAGCGTGCAAACATCAACGCTATCCGCACAAGCCATTACCCCAATGCCGAATTCTTCTATGAGATGTGTGACGAACTCGGTTTCTACGTTATGGACGAGGCTGATGTTGAGAGCCACGGAGTGCGCCGCAAGAACTGCCCCGGCGATAATCTCGAATTCAAAGAGGCTGTTGAGGACAGAGCGGAGAGAATGGTTCTGCGTGACAGAAGCCATCCCTGCGTCTGCTTCTGGTCGCTCGGCAACGAGGCAGGCGACGGTGAAAACTTTACCCACGAAAAGAACGCAATCCTTGCTCTCGATAAATCAAGACCCATTCACTACGAAGGCGACTTTGACTTCACAAAGAGCGATTTTATCAGCCGTATGTACCCAGTTGAATATGTTGTTGAAGCAATGCGCAAGCAGGAGCAACTCAAGATAAGCCCCTACGAAAATGTTGCAAATGCTCTCGCTGCCGATAACAAACCTATCCCTGCGGAAACATATAAAACACACCCCGTTATCTACTGCGAATATGCTCACGCTATGGAAAACAGCCTCGGCAACTTCAAGGAATATGTTGACGATTTTGAGAATTATGAGCATATGTGCGGCGGATTTATCTGGGACTATGTTGACCAGTCAATCCGCAGATATGAGAACGGTCAGGAAAAATGGCTCTACGGCGGCGACTTCGGCGAAGGCATAAGCAGTTACTATTTCTGCGCAAACGGCATCATCACTGCCGACAGAATGCCTCAGCCCTCATACTATGAAGTTAAAAAGGTTTATTCAAACCTTGAAGCAACCGACTGCGACTGCCGCAACGGCAAAATAAACATTAAGAACAAGAACCTTTTCATCACTACCGAAGATTATAAAATCCGCTGGGTGCTTACCGTCAACGGCGACGAGGCAAAGAGCGGAGAAATTGACGATTTGGTTGTTGCTCCCCTCACAGAGCAGCAGATTCAGTTGCCCGTAAGCCTTGCGGATTATGCTGACGGCGAAGTAATTCTCACCGTTTCATTCATCCTTAAGGTTGATAAACCCTGGGCACAGGCAGGCTTTGAACAGAACTTCAGCCAGTTTATTCTCAGAGAAACAGTTGCCGCAAAGCGCAACCCTGCTAACGGCAACCTTAAATTCTTAAAGAGCGGCAATAATGTAACAATTAAGGGCGACGGATTCACCGCAAAAGTGACTGCAGGTGCACTCTCATCGCTTGAATATGACGGAAAAGAAATTATCGTATCTCCTCTGCGCCCCGATTTCTTCAGAGCACTGACGGATAATGACAGAGAATATCTCAACTTTGCGCCCATGTTTGCGGGAATTCATCCTCTTTATCAGTGGAAGCGTACAACTGCGCTGACTGTTGCCCGTTCGGTTAAGGCAGCGTCAACTGCAGCAGGCGTTGAAGTAACCGTTAAATGGAATGCTCCCTTTGTTTCGGGCGTTTCAACAACCTATCTTTTCTCACCTGCAGGCGAAGTTACCGTCAGCCACAGCGCAATGGGTCTGCTTCTGCCTATGCTCAAGGTCGGCATGAGAATGAGCATTGTCAGCAGCCTCGATAACGTTGAATGGTACGGCAGAGGTCCGCACGAATCATATCTTGACAGAAAAACAGGCGCAAGGATTGCAAAGCACGCAATGACCGTTGCCGAACTTGAGCACAGATACATGCGTCCTCAGGAAAACGGCCACAGAACAGATGTAAGAAACCTTTGCGTGAGCGATAATTCGGGCTTCGGCTTTAAGGTTGATGCAATGGATATTCCTTTCGGCTTTAACCTCGGTTACTATTCACCCGAAAAACTCGACAAGGCAAAGCATCTTTATGAACTTGAAAAAGATAACTGCATCACCCTCTGCCTTGACGCAGCGATGAGAGGTGTCGGCGGCGATATGCCCGGCTGCGCTCATCTTCACAAGGAATACAGACTCAACAGCCATAAGAAGATTGAGTTCAGATTCAGAATTTCCAAGAAATAATACAGAAGTGATATAAATGACCAAAACCAACGCAATGCGTCTGCTTGAAGCGGCAAAAATTCCGTTTGAAGTTATGGAATATGCGGTTGACGAGAGTGACCTTTCGGGCACAAGCATTGCAAAAAAGACGGGGAAAGACCCGTCGCAGATATTCAAAACCCTTGTTTTCAGCGGTGAAAAGCACGGTTTCGGCGTGTGCTGCATACCTACTTGTGAGGAACTTGACCTTAAAAAAGTTGCAAAAGCCTTTGGAGAAAAAAAGGTTGAAATGCTCCATGTCAAGGATTTGCTGAAAACAACGGGCTATATCCGCGGAGGCTGCTCGCCTGTCGGCATGAAAAAGCAGTTCCCTACCGTGATTGACGAAACCGCAGTTCTCTTTGACAAAATATATGTCAGTGCAGGTGTGCGCGGCACAATGCTCGGAATTGAGCCGAATGCACTTGCAGAGTATACAGGCGCTGAACTGCTTGATGTTACGGTTACGGAATAAACGGTAGCCGCAGAAAAAATATTGACATCCGTAAAATTATCCATTATAATATCGTTGACAAAGGGGTGCTGCCTTAAGGCGGCTGAGATTATACCCTCAAACCTGATCCCGGTAATGCGGGCGTAGGAAAAAGGCCTCAGTGCAAATTTTACGCCCGATGCATTTTAGCATCGGGCTTGTATTTTTTGTGATGGAATTACAAAAAGTATAATTTGCACACCCTTTCATTTGAAAGGAGAAATACTTATGTCAAAAAAACTCACAAAAAATCAAATTCTTGCCGAAAGTGCAATGATGGTTGCTCTTTCAATCGCAGTGTTCATCGTTTCAGATTTCATTCCGTGGCCCTATGCTTACGGCGGAGGCTTCAGCCTGTTCGGTCAAGTGCCGATAATCCTCCTCTCTTACCGCCACGGCATAAAAAACGGCCTTGCCGCTTCAAGCGTGCTTGCAATTTTTGAAATGATGATGGGATATAAGAACTTTTCATATGTTTCGGGCATTGCGGCTTATCTTATCGTTGCGTTTGCGGATTATATTATCGCTTTCGGCTGCCTCGGCCTTGGCGGAATGTTCAAGGGCAGATTCGGCAGCAGACAGACTGCAGAACTTGCGCTGGGCGGTGCGGTGGTATGCATTATCAGATTTATCTGCCACTTTATCAGCGGCATTACAATCTGGACCGGCTACTGCCCCGAAGGAATGGCTGTTGCACTGTATTCCTTTATATATAACGGCTCATACATGGCAATTGAACTGATTCTTACGGTAGTCGGTCTTATTGCTGTTGGGAAAATATTAAAATCAATGAATGACCGCATATAGTCATATCAGCAACTATTATGCAGTGAGCAAATTAATACTGTGAGGCGGTTTGCCCACAAACCGCCGAAAAAATCAAAAATACCGCTTTTGTCATCCTGAGATTAACCAAGGATTTTAAAAGCGGTATTTTTTTTATAAAAGATTCTTCACTGTCGCTCAGAATGAAAAAATTATCAGTTTTCTTCTTTATATTGTATTTCACAAAAATCCATACTGCTGAGCATATCGTTTAAATCGGGTAAACTGTCATCGCTGCAATTTATTTCAGCAACATATCTGTCTCTGCAGATATAGATAATGTATCTGTACATCAGTCTTCCGATAAAAACCTCACACTCTCCGTCTGTATAATGAGTATAAGTATCGCCTGCCATTTCTTTTTTGCTGTATTCAATGGCGTTTTCTGCACTATCATATAAATAAACACTCATAAGAATATCACTTTCACTAATATGAAAGCCGTCAATAAGATAACTGTATGTTTCGCTCAGCCTTCCGTAGTTGCTGACGGATATTCCTTGCTCTTCAAGCGCATCTCGATATTCCTGCATATCGTTTGAGCGCAGGTTTATTCTTCCACCATTCAGTGATGCAATTATTGCGGTTGAAGCAAAAACGCCAACCATCACAATAATAAGAAGATACTGCGGAAGCCGTGACGGTACAAGACGGGATTTGCTTTTATATTCTCCCGTTTCCCAATCCTCAGCATAATTTGCAAGTTTTTGTGATTCATAATCAGTTATGTGTTCTTTGCTGAATTTATCATAGTCAGGTTCTTTTGCAACCTTATTATAAATAAAACCCAACAAAAGATAAATAACACATAAGACCGGTACTGCAACAATAAAAATATTTACAACCTTTTCCATTGAAGGAGAAAGAAGGCTGAAAAGCACAAGAAACTGACCCGCTGCGGCAGGCAAAAGACCTATATAAAACAAAGCAACGAGTGCAAGAGTTTTATAGGGATTTGGCGACGAATTAATTACCCAGCCTGTAGTATTATCTCTTCGTTTGCCAAAACTGTTTAACTCTTTGTGACGTTCAACATCTTCTTCCCTTTTGTATGATGAGCGGTAAACGGCTTTCCATACCCATTTCAAGCATCTGTCCGAAATAATCATAAACAGAAGGAAGTAGAATATTTTTATTATAAACATGTATTTTCTCCCTAATATTTTTGTTTTATTTTATTCTTAATTTTAATATTGGTCAACATAAAACGTTGATTTATTACAGATATTTCAAAAAAATTAAAATTTTTTAAAAAAACTATTGACAAAACTCAACAAACAGTATATAATCATCAAGCATTCAAAAAACGCCGTTGCGTTTTTTTAGTCGGTGTTGATGACGTTGAGGGTCCACCCGTTCCCATCCCGAACACGGTAGTTAAGCTCAACAGTGCCGAAAATACTTGGCTGGAAGCGGCCCGGGAAGATAGGTCGACGCCGACACTTTTTAATTTAGCTGCCCAAAAGGGCGGCTATTTTTTTTGCCTTATAACACCGCCGCAACGCTCAGAAGCGGAAGCATATGTTCAAGAATTCCGTCAAAATCCGTAAGCGGCAGCGGATTTTCACCCTTGCCGATTTCAACGGTGAACGCAGGCCGGTTAAAGTAATCTATAAACCAATCCTTAAATCCGCCGTGCGAGGCAAGTCCGCTGTTTTCAACAAGTTCATATCCGCTCACGGCTGCAAAAATTTTTGCAAGTTCACGGCTTCTTTGCGGCTTATTTTTGCCGTATTCCCAAAAGATTTCCTCGCCTTGGCTGTGCAAAGCAATTGCCGTTCTCGGCTGACGCTGTTTGCAAAGGGCAACGATTGCCGCTGTTTCCGGCTCGCTGACGGGCATAAAGCCACCGTATCTTCTCGGCGAAGGTGCAACTATTTCGCTTTCAATCTCAATTTGCCGCAGTTCTTTCCATCCTGCGTCAAAATTATGGTTTATATCAACTCCTCTTGCGTTTGCGTTCCATTTATCGGCTGAATTTTCGCTGATTTTTCGGACGGTCTGCTCATACTTACCTGCGGTTTTTGCTCCGCTGAGCGCAATCTGCATTCCGTCGGGGTTAACACAAGGAACAATTATAATCTCTCTGCAAAAGGCGCAGGGCTGAATGCTCCATACGGATTTACGGTTCGCTTTTGCGTGCAGAATAACCTCTGCAAATCGCAGGGCAAGAAGGGTTGTAAGCCATTCCTGAGCGTGGAAGCCTGCCGCAATGAGCAAAGGATTTTCACTCCTTCCGATATGCAGCGAAAAAATTCTTCTTTCGCATAATGATTTGCCTATAACCCTGATATTCAGCAGCGGATACGCTTTTTTTAATGAAAAAATCATTTTTCTTTGATTTTCATCTGTCATTATCATAGGTTTTGTGATATAATTCATAAAAAGCAACCCCTTTCGGTTAATAATATTCCGAAACAACACTATAAATTCACGGAGGCTGCATATGGAACTTTTTGAAAAGACTTTAGAGAAAAACTATGTATATGAGGGCAAAATAATAAATGTCCGCTGCGATAAAGCCGCTCTTCCCACAGGCAAGCCCTGCACAAGAGAGGTTGTTGAGCATAACGGCGGAGTATGCGTAGCAGCGATCACCGATAAAAACGAACTGATGTTTGTCCGCCAGTTCAGGTATCCTTATATGGAAGTTATCCTTGAACTCCCTGCAGGCAAACTTGAAAAGGGCGAAGACCCGTTTGAGGCCGGTAAGCGTGAACTTGAAGAAGAAACGGGCTGCGTTGCCGAAAAATATGCAAGCCTCGGCAAGTTTTACCCCACACCCGGCTATTGCGGAGAAATTATCTATCTCTATGTCGGCTGGCAACTTAGGGAAACCGGCATGAATCTTGACGACGACGAATACCTTGAAGTTGAGAAAATTCCTCTTGATAAAGCAGTTGATATGGTACTCAACGGCGAAATCTGTGACGGTAAAACTCAGGCACTTGTTATGCGTGTTGCCGAAATGCAGAGAAGGGGAACTATAGGCAGATGAAAAAAATAATTCTTGCATCGGCATCACCTCGCAGAAAAGAACTTCTCCAAACAGCAGGCATTGAGTTTGAAGTATGCGTTGCCGATGTTGACGAAAGCATTCCCGAGGGCACAAAACCGCTCGATGCCGCAAAACTGACGGCAACAAAAAAGGCTCTTGCAACAGCAGAGAGCCATAAGGATGATATTGTTATCGGCGCGGATACAATAGTTGTTGCAGGGGATAAAATCCTCGGCAAGCCGAAGGATAAAGCGGATGCTGCCGCAATGCTCAGAATGCTCTCGGGCATTGAACATGAAGTAATAACAGGTGTGTGCCTTGTCTGCGAAGGCAAGTCGGAGAGTTTTGTAAAGGTCAGTAAAGTCAAATTTTATGAACTGACTGATGAAGAAATTGAAGCCTATGTTGCAACGGGCGAGCCCATGGACAAGGCAGGCAGTTACGGCATTCAGGGTAAAGGCTGCACCCTTGTTGAAAAAATTGAGGGCGATTATTTCAACATAGTCGGTCTGCCGGTGGCAAAGGTTGTAAGAGAAATAAATAAATTAATAAAATAACTTGTTGACATTCTCTCTCAAATATCATAAAATATACAGGAAAACTAAATTCGGGGTGTGGCGCAGCTGGTAGCGCGCGTGGTTTGGGACCACGAGGCCCAGAGTTCGAAACTCTGCACTCCGACCACTCAAACTCCTTGTATATCAACGGTTTCAGCCGTTGACGCAAGGAGTTCTTTGTTTGAAATTCAGACAGGTGACTAATATTTTTCAAAACATAACCGCTAATGGTGAAAAACACTTAACAAAATAGAATTTATTCTCTATAATACATTTGTAGCGAACATTCGTTCGCTACATTTTTAATTTATGGAGGTTAAATATTGACAGAAGAGAACTATAACTATCGCACAAGCCCTATGTTTTTACGGAATCAATTTAAAGGTGAAGGTAAATGGAATATACCTGTTATTTCAAAAGTGGATTTGGGATTAACTCCTTTTGACGATCAACGCCTGATTGGATTTGACAAAATAAAAACAGGAAAAGATGAACATTACGAAAGAATCGTTCACTTTTTCCTGTATGATTATAAATTTGAGGATATATGGACAAAACCCGATAAATATATTGATATGCTCAAAAAATACAAAGCGGTTTTGTCTCCCGATTACAGTATGTATATTGAAATGAATCCCGTTATGCAGTTGTATAACACATTCAGAAACCGTTGGGTCGGGGCATATCTTGCGGAAAAGGGTATCAAAGTTATTCCGACTGTAAGTTGGGGTCTTGAAAATACATTTGATTTCTGTTTTAATGGTATTGAAAAAGGTTCAACAGTTGCGGTTTCAACCTATATGGTATCCGAACACGGAAGCCACAAAGACCAAAAGGAATTTTTCTTAAAAGGCTACAACGAAATGCTCAAACGCATTGAACCTGAGTTGGTTATCTGTTACAACACTCCGTTCCCCGAAATGGAAGGTAACATTCTTTTTGTTGACTATGATTTGAGTTCTTGGCAGCATTACGGTGATGACATTGGTAAATCTGCAAATACAGTGTTTGTTGAAAAATTCGGAGCAATAACAAACAACAGTATTTCTGAAAACTCAAAAAAGAAACAAATTTATGGATTTGTCATGCCGGAATGCTTTAAGGGCATGGGAAGTGCTTATGGCGGAAAATGGCAACCCAAAAACGAATTGGCGGAGCGATTTTTAGGAAAACCCGGAGAAATTAAAAGAACTTCTATGCCCGGTAAAAAAGGCGGATATATTGCTGAAACAAAAATAGGTGAGGATGGTCGTGCTGTAAAAGAAAGGCACTATACAACTCATGATAGGACAAATCACACCAATCCTCATGACCATATATTCTCATGGGATCCCATTACCGGAAAACCTAACCCTCAGCATCAGATAATAAACTATCCGGAAGGATCTGATGTTCCTGAATTCAAATTCAGAAAGGATATTGATATGAGTTATATAAGTGAAGAGTTATTAAAGGAATTAGAAAAGAAATATCCGGGTGAAAAAATAAACATCATTACATCGTGTGATAATTTTGATACAATCAGCGATTTTAAATGGTGTATAAACGGCGGCGCAGAAGTTGAATTTTGCTGGAAAGATATTGATTATACAATTACCTGGTTTAATGGCAAAGTCGGAATATGTCAGGTCGGACACAACGAAACCGACCGTGAATATGATACCGTAGATGAATTGCTGACTTATAAACTTGCTACAGGAGAAACTTTGAAAGAAGTAATTACTCAGGTTGAAGTCACAAGCAGAACATTATAATATAGGTACACATTGCCAAGTGACTAAAAAGTGACTAAACATCTATGGAAAACTGTGGACATCATTGGAACAAAAACTGTTGATATTCCTTGATTTTTGCAATAAAAAACGGCGGAAAACATCCGCCACTAAAATTTGGGACCACGAGGCCCAGAGTTCGAAACTCTGCACTCCGACCAAAAGATGATAATCCGAACCCTCTCTTCAAAGTAGGAGAAGCGTTCGGATTTTTTCTGTCTCTCAGGTATAAATAGTGAAATTGATTTAATATATTATACATTCGACCAATCTTTTGTTGTGCGGTAAAATAAAACATACAAATTTTCAAATAACCTGTTGACAAAATATTGCACATGTACTAAACTGTGAATTAGTACATGTGCAGTTTCAAAAAATTCAAGGAGGAACAATGGCTCAAACAGTTAAAAAAGAAAATACAAGAGATAAAATACTCCGTGTTTCAACCCGAATGTTTCTTGAAAACGGCTATACTCCGACTACGATTCAGTTCGTTTGCAGCGAACTTGGAATCAGCAAAGGCAATTTCACCTTTCATTTTCATTCAAAAGACGATATTCTTGCCGAACTTGTCGGAATTCTCTGCAAATTTCAATGGAAATTAATGAGGAACGAAGCGGATGACGGAATAAGCAATCTGCTTGCAATATGCCTTGAACTGATGTCAATGGCGGCGGCTTGCGAAGAAAGCGAGGTTGCGAAAGACTTTTTCGTTTCGACTTATCAGAGTCCGAAATGCCTTGAAATCATCCACAACAATGATACCGCCCGTGCAAAAGAGGTTTTTGCGGAATACTGTCCCGATTGGACAGATGAGCAGTTCAGAGAAGCGGAAATTCTTGTTGCAGGCATTGAACACGCAACGCTGAATGCCATTGATAAAACCGTACCGCTTGAAACTCGTATTTCGGGAGCGTTGAATGCCATTATGACAATTTACAATGTGCCCGAAGAAATCCGCAGGATAAAGATTGAAAAAGTTCTTGCAATGGATTACCGTTCAATCGGCAAACGCATTTTCAACGAGTTCAAAGAATACGTTGAAAAAGAAAATGCTTTTTAATTACGTTAATAATTTGTATTCACATACAAAGGAGGAAACCCTATGAAAAAAACAAACAAACTCATAAGCATGCTGCTTGCAGCGGCAATGCTTCTTGCGTTTTTACCTTCTGTTGCTGTCGCAACCGATACTGAAACCATTATTCTTTATACAAACGACGTTCACTGTGCAATCGAGAATTATGCGGTTCTTGCAGCTTATAAGGCAGACCTTGTTGCTAAGGGCAAAAATGTTGTTGTTGTTGACGCAGGTGATGCAATTCAGGGCGAGGTTATCGGCTCAACAACCGAAGGCGAAGCTATAGTTGATATTATGAATGCAGTCGGCTATGACTATGCGGTGCCCGGCAACCACGAATTTGACTACGGCATGGAGGTATTCCTTGACCTTGCACAGAACAAGGCGGAATATGATTATATCAGCTCAAATTTCTATGACCTTACCTCTGTTTCGCCCGTGCTTAAACCTTACGCCATTGAAGATTTCGGAGCATATCAGATTGCCTTTGTGGGCATTTCAACTCCGGATACAATCACCTCAACAACTCCCGAATATTTCAAGGATGAAAGCGGCAATTTTATTTACGGATTTCCCGTATATCCCGGCGGAATGACAAACGAAGATTTATACGAGAATGTTCAGGAAAGCGTTGACAAAGCGATAAATGACGGTGCGGATTATGTTGTTGCGGTAGGTCATGCGGGAATTATCGGTTCGAATGACGGTTGGAAATCAAGCGATATCATTGCAAATACCGACGGTATAGACTGCTTCATTGACGCTCATTCCCATGAAACAACGGAAAAAGCAGTCTATAAAAACAAAGATAACGAAGATGTTTTCCTTACATCAACGGGTGAAAAGTTTGCAAACTTCGGTATGTTCACAATCAGCGGTGACAATAAAAGCTTTGAACTTATAAATCCCGATAATGTTGATATTGAAACGATGTCGTCGGACGCAAAATCGGCTTACACTGCCGTTAAGGAAAAAATTGACGGTTACAACGAAGACATTGCATATCTTTTTGAAGAAATAGGCACATCCGAAGCAAATCTTATTATCCGTGATTCCGATTTGAGCAGAGCTGTAAGAAAGAGAGAAACCAATGCAGGTGATTTTGTTGCCGACGCTTACCGTGCGGTAACCGGCTCTGATGTAGCAATAGCTAACGGCGGCGGTATCCGTGCAGAGGTTGAGGTCGGAAGCGTAACAAGAAAGAGTCTTATGGATGTGAATGCATTCAATAACAATATGTGTGTTCTTGAGGTTACGGGTCAGCAGATTATTGACATACTTGAGCACGGTGCACGCAAGTGCCCCGAAGAACTCGGCAGCTTTTTCCAGGTTTCGGGTATGACATTCGAAATTCACACATACAGAAAAACTCCCGTTATTACCGATCAGCTTGGTGATTTTGTGGAGGTTGACGAAACAATGGAACGCCGTGTTCAGGATGTCTGTATTGGCGGTGAACCTGTTGATCTTGACAAAAAGTATACACTCACAGGCAGCACTTATGTGCTTCTTCAGGGCGGCGACGGACTTACAATGCTTGACGGTGCAAGAGTTCTTCAGCAGGAAGGGCTTCCTTGCGATTCCGAAATGCTCATTAAATATTTCACAGAAAATCTCGGCGGAAAAATAACTGCCGAAAAATACGGCAACCCCAACGGTGACGGCAGAATCACAATTATCTCCAATAGTCCCAACGCTCCTGAAAGTGATTATGAAACGGAATACGGCGATACGCTGACAATTGAAACAGAATCCGCCGACGGCGTTTTTGTTAAGTTTGTTCCCGAAAAATCCGGTAAATATATTTTCAGAACCGAATCTGACGGAGTTGACACCGGTGCTTTCCTGTTTGATTCAAACGGCGAAGAGATTTTTGGCGAATATCAGGATGATACCGAAGAAAGCGGTGATTTCCGTCTTGAATATGAGTTTGAAGCAGGCAAAATATATTATCTGAATATTTATACTTATTCAGATAGCGCAGAAACATTTGCGCTTGTTATTGATTGCGGTCATAATTTTGATGACGGCACTTGCGTTATCTGCGGCAAAAACTGCGACCACAGCAAAATTGCATTTCTCGGCTACTGTCCCTGCGGTGAAAAATTCCTTGGAAAAGACATAAATGACGGCGATGAATTTGAACTTGAAAACGCTGCAGAAACTGAGATTTTCTGGTTCAGATTTGCTCCCGAAGTAAGCGGTTTTTATTCATTCAAATCGGTTTCCGAAAATGCTGACCCTGACTGTATCCTTTATGACGCAGACGGCGAATGGGTTTTCTACAGCAATGATGTCAACGGTTCGGATTTTGACCTTATTTACTGTTTTGAGGCAGGAGAAACCTATTATTTTGATGCTCACAACTGTTACCCCGAAGGAACTTTCACTGTTTCCGTTAATCGTATAATCCATACCTCAGACAACGGCACAGAACATACGGATTTTGATTATGTTGAAGGTACATATTCAAATTGCACGGAACACGGCTATACCAACGGACTTTACTGTAACGAATGCGAAAAATTTGTCTACGGTCACGAAGAATTACCGCTTGATGAAGGATATCATGTTGATGATAACTTTGATGAAACATGCGACCTTTGCGGCAAAGAAAACATCTGGGAAGAAGAATGTGAGCATATCTGCCACAGTGACAACAGGTTCCTGAAATTCATCTGGACAATAGGAAACTTCTTCCACAGACTTTTTGGTATTCTGCCCGTTTGCGAATGCGGAGAAATGCACTATATTCAGATAATTTTTCCGTGGGTTCCTATATTCTTTTGATATGTAAAATCCCTTTACCGGTCAGCCTGATTCAAAACCTCAATCTTCAGTTGGTTTTTCACTGAAGATAAATTATATCAAAAAAAGGACTACATTCCTGTAGTCCTTTTTTCTGTTCTGTTTATGCTACCAAAAATTTATATTTTGCAACGCTGTAAAGAGGAATAAACGGCACCATGATGGGCACTTTCTTTACATATGCCTGATATTCGGGGTCATCGCCGTAATTTTTGTTCTGCCTGAGTTCAAGGCGGCGTGCACCGCTGAACATAACAAAAATAATACCGATATAACCGATAAGAGCAAGAATCCACTGTCCTGCTCCTTCAAGCACGTTTGCGCCTGAGATAAGTACACCTGTCCAGAAAATCATTTCTCCAAGGTAATTGGGGCAGCGAACAATTTTGTAAAGACCCGTGTCGCAGAAACGGTTCGGATTCTTTTTCTTTGATGCGTTCTTCTGCATATCGGCAACAGATTCAAAGATAATACCGAATACCATGATAACCGTACCGACAATGCACCATCCGTCTGTGGTTTCTTTGTTAAGCAAACGGTAGAATACGGGGAGCACTTGGGTTACATAAAGTGCCGCACAGGTTACCCATATTGCGCATTTTACGCCGAATTTCATTGTTGAACCGTCTTTGATTTCTTTTTTCATTGCTCCGCGGTAAGCGGCACTCTTAAGTTCACGCACAAGAAGATAGCCGCCAAGACGGATACCGTAAACGATGAAAAGAACGCATGCAATAACGGTGCCGACACTCAGACCGTCACGGAAAAGAATCAGCATCAATGCTCCGAGACCTGCGATTGAAAAACCGTAACCGAGAGAAATGAAATAAACATACTTGTAAAAACCGATTGCACTGATAAGCATTGCTGCGGCAAAAAGCAGCCAGAATGACAGGGGAATTACTGCAGACATATTAGTTCTCCTTTAATCAATTTTATACAATGATTATACGCCTTGTAAATAATATATTCAAGATGCGTTAATGCAAAATTTGTAACATAATGTAAATCTCCTGATTATGTTGACTTTACGGCAAAAATTGCATATTATGAAGGTAAGTAAGAGATATAAACAGCCGCTTATTTTGAACAATCAAAGGACGGCTGTGTTATATAGAGAAAATAAAAATCGGAGGAAGTTTTATGGCAAAAATCGTTTCAATCCCACTTGCAATAATAATGAGCATCCTTTCGCTCCTTTTCCCTTGCAAGGAAGAAGAAATTGACAAAACTCAGTGGAACACAAATTATTCCTATGTTTTTGTTCACGGTCTGATGGGCTGGGGCAAATACGATCCGCAGTATAAAATCATGCCCTACTGGGGAATGTTCGGCGGCGAATTGCTCGGCAAACTCAACGATAAGGGCTATGAATGTTATGCAGCATCCGTTGCACCGAGCGACAGCGCATGGGACAGAGCCTGTGAACTTTATGCGCAACTTACAGGCACGGTTGTTGACTACGGCAAGGCTCACAGCGAGCGTTGCGGCCACGAACGTTTCGGCAAAGACTTTACGGGTAATGCCCTTATTGAAAAATGGGATGCAGAAAACAAAATAAACCTTCTCGGTCACTCTTTCGGCGGAGCAACAATCCGCGTCTTTGCTTCACTCATGGCACAGGGTAACGCAGCAGAGGTTGAGGCAACGGATAAAAATGATATCTCGCCTTTCTTTACAGGCGGTAAAAGTGATTGGATTTACTCGCTGACTGCTCTTGCCGCTCCTCACAACGGCACAACCGCTTACGGTTTTGAAAATTCCGCACCGGAAAATACGGATACTGCCGCATACGATATGTTTATTGACCATGCGCTTGAACTTAACAAAACAATAGTTACCGATGGGCAAACATACTATTTTTCAATTCCCTGCACCGCAACAACGCTGACCGAAAACGGAACATATGTTGCTGATAAAAACAGAATGGAGATTCTCTTCCACAGCAGTGCAGATGAAATGGGTAAACTCACCGGCACAACATCAGGCGGATATGTTGTTGACGAAAGTTGGCTTGAGAACGATGGCCTTGTAAACACGATTTCGGCAGCCGCACCGTCCTGCGCACCGTCAAAAACATTTGACGAAAACAATATACCCAAGGGTACATGGAATATTATGCCCACCTATCAGGGCGACCATATGTCGCTTCAGGGCGGTCTTCTTAAGGTTAATACCGATGTTGAAGACCTCTACACCGAACACCTGAATATGATAAACAGCCTTAAATAAAATTAAGGAAAACCGCCTTGATGTACTTTGTACATACACAGGCGGTTTTTTTTCAAAAACTCGATTCAATTATCTTCGGGCTTTCGGCAGGGGAATAGGTCCATGTATCAATGTGGCCGCTGTTTATGAAATATTTCGGCGCAGCAACAGGGTAATCGGCATCGAAGCAATCAACAATTATCAGTTTTATCTTCATTTTTGAGGGGATAATGCTTTTGATATAAACCCCTGCATGGCTGCCTGCCTCAACACCTTCGGAGAATTCGGCAAGCCCTGCAAGGTTCGGTGAAAGTTCAACGAAAATTCCGTATTTTTCAACCGAACGCACTATTCCCGGCACGGTTTCTCCGATTGAAAACATTGCGGCGTTTTCCTCCCATGTACCGAGCAGTTCCTTGTGGCTGAGCGTAATTCTGCCGCTCTCGTCAATACTTTTTACAACGGCAAAAATATTCTGTCCTGCCGCAAACCTTGCGCTCGGGTGCGGTATTCTTGAAACGGAAATACTGTCTATCGGCATGAGCGCACTTATGCCTGCGCCGATATCGCAGAATACTCCGAAGCCCTCGATATGTGTAACCGTTGCAGGGATAACATCACCCGATTTAAGGCGTGAAATATAATCTCTCATGCATTCCGCCTGAACCCTGCGGCGGCTGAGAATCGCAACATTTTCGCCGTTCTCCGTGCGGAATCCGCTTATAATAAAAGCAACGGGTTTGTTGACCCTTGAAATAAGGGCAATATCCCTCACCGTTCCCTCTTCAATGCCTATTGCGCCCTCTGTTCTGGGTATAATTCCCCTCATACTGCCCAAATCAACATGCAGGTTATGCTCGCTGTCGCAGCGGATAACTCTTCCTTCAAGCACTGCCTCGCCATAAAAGGCATCACGCAAAGCAAACGGACTTGAAAGATATCTCTTGTTTTCTTCAGTTGTTATAATCTGACCTTCTGGTTTGAATGTTCTCATTTCTGACCACCGTTCCGCCTTTCGGCTTTATTATCGTCAATCAAATATATGGCTTAAATTTCAATAAAATTCCAAAAAATTTTACACTCGGCATATACTTTCCGTATTTTTTATGTTATATTATAATGTAAATATATTTTTAACGGAGAGATATTTATGGATGTAAGACTGGGCGATACCCTGCTGATGAAAAAAAAGCATCCTTGCGGCTGCGATAAATTTGCTGTTCTGCGCATCGGTGCGGATTTCCGCATAAAATGCCTTCAGTGCGGCAGAGAAGTTATGCTCGAAAGAGTTAAAGTTGAAAAAAACATCAAAAAAATCATCCGTGACGAAGAGGAGTAATCCATGCTTGATAAACTGATTAAAGTTGAAGAACGCTTTGAAGATATCAATAAAAAACTCTGCGACCCCGATGTTGTGTCAGATATGGTGCAGTATAAAAATTTTATGCAGGAACTTAAGGTTTTAACCCCGATTGTTGAAAAATACCGTCAACTCAAATCTGCTCAGGCAACTCTCACAGAAGCAAGGGAAATGCTCGATGCAGGCGGGCTTGACAAAGACTTCCGCGAAATGGTGCAGGAGGAATTTGAGCAGGCAGGGGAGGATGTTAAAACTTTTCAGGAAGAACTTAAAATTCTTCTGCTGCCACGCGACCCGAATGACGATAAAAACGTTATCGTTGAAATCCGCGGCGGTGCAGGCGGCGAAGAAGCCTCTCTTTTTGCAGGCGTGCTTTTCAGAATGTATTCAATGTATGCCGAAACAAAGGGCTGGAAAGCCGAAATTCTTAACTCAAATCCCACAGAACTCGGCGGTTTTAAGGAAATCAGTTTCAGCATCTCCGGTGACGGCGCATACTCACGCTTCAAGTTTGAAAGCGGCGTTCACAGAGTTCAGCGTGTGCCTGAAACCGAAAGTCAGGGCAGAATCCATACTTCAACCGTAACCGTTGCCGTTCTTCCCGAAGCGGAAGAGGTTGATGTTGAAATAAATCCTGCAGATTTGCAGATTGACACCTACCGCTCAGGCGGCGCAGGCGGTCAGCATGTTAACAAAACCGAAAGCGCAATCCGCATCACTCACTTGCCTACAGGCACTGTTGTTGAATGTCAGGATGAGCGCAGCCAGCATAAAAACAAAGACAAAGCAATGAAAATTCTCCGCTCCAAAATCCTTGAAGCCGAGCGCGAAAAGCAGCACGATGCAATAGCAGGCGAGCGCAAAGCACAGGTCGGCACCGGTGACAGAAGCGAAAGAATACGCACATATAACTATCCGCAGGGCAGAGTAAGCGACCACAGAATAAATCTCACCCTTTACCGCATTGAGGCAATCCTCAACGGCGACCTTGATGAGATTATTGACGCTTTGGTGACTGCCGATACAGCGGAAAAACTAAAAAATGAGTGACAGCATGAAAACACTATATCTTAAAGAACAGGATACAAATTCAATAAAGACCGCTGCGGAAATTCTTAAAAACGGAGGTCTTGTTGCCATACCGACTGAAACGGTCTACGGCCTTGCGGCAAATGCGCTTGACGGCGATGCGGTCAAAAAAATATTCATTGCCAAGGGCAGACCGCAGGATAATCCGCTGATTGTTCATGTTTCTTCGCTGAGTGAAATTGAGCCGCTTGTTGAATCCGTTGACCCGAGAGTTTATGCCCTTGCGGAAAAATACTGGCCCGGTCCGCTGACGGTTATAATGAAAAAATCCGCTCTTATCCCCGACGAAGTCAGCGCAGGGCTTGAAACGGTTGCAATCCGAATGCCCTCTCACGATGGTGCAAGAAAAATTATCTCGGCATCGGGTCTGCCGCTTGCCGCTCCGAGCGCAAACGCATCGGGTAAACCCAGCCCTACAAAGGCATCCCATGTTATTGAGGACCTTGACGGAAAGATTGATGCCGTTGTTGACGGCGGCGAATGCTCCGTAGGCGTTGAATCAACGGTTGTTACCCTTGTTACAACTCCGCCTACTCTGCTCAGACCCGGCGGAATCACACCCGAGCAACTTGAAGATGTACTCGGCTCCATTCAGATTTCGCCTGCGGTTTTTGAAAAACTGCGTGAAGGCGAAAAGGCAGAATCACCCGGCATGAAGTATAAGCACTATGCTCCTTCTGCTCAGGTTACAATTGTAAAAGGCAGTTTTGAAAACTACAAAAAATTTGTCCTTGCTCAAAAAGGCACGGTTTGTGCCGTATGCTTTGAGGGCGAAGGCAAAAATTTTGAAAAATATATTGAGTACGGCAAAGAAAATGACGATATTTCGCAGGCACATCATATTTTTGACGCCTTGCGTGAAGTTGATGCAATGGGCTGCGAAAGTGCGTTTGTGCGCTGTCCGCTTTCAAGCGGTGTAGGGCTTGCGGTGTATAACAGACTGCTCCGCTCAGCGGCATTCAGAGTTATTGACCTTGAATTCAGCATACCGGTTATCGGTCTTACGGGTCAGACAGGCTCAGGCAAAACAACGGTTGCCGATATCCTCAAAAATAAGGGATATCACATTGTTGACACCGATATTCTTGCCCGCAAAGCAGTTGAAAATCCCGAAGTTATTGCATTGCTGACAAAGCGTTTCGGCGTTGATATTATAAATGACGGCATTCTTGACCGCCGTGAACTTGCAAGGCGTGCTTTTGCATCCAAAGATGGCACCGCCGCTCTCAGCGCAATCACGCATCCCGAAATCACAAGGCTTGCCGTTGAGGAAATACATACTGCCGAAAAATGCGGCGCAAAGGCAGCAGTTATTGATGCTGCTCTGCTATTTGACAGTCCTCTTGTTGCGATATGCGAAAAAAATATCAGCGTTATTGCCGATGAAAAACTGCGCCTTGAAAGAATCATGAACCGTGATTCATTATCAGAAAAAGATGCACTTCTTCGCATGGGTGCTCAGCCGCCTGCGGAATACTACACAGAAAAAGCGGATATAATTATAGATAACAACGGTTTGGATTTAAACGGACAACTTGCAGATTTTTAATTCGGGAGAAAATATGACACCTAAAGGCAGAATAAAAACAATCTTAATATTTGTTGTTTCAGCGGCGGTTTTGTTTGCTGCTTTCTGTGTATCGGGTAAAAGCATTATGAAAGTGCTCTATCCCGTAAAATATTCAGAATATGTTGAAAAATACAGTAAGGAATACGGCATTGAAAAAGAACTGCTCTATGCGGTCATTAAAACCGAAAGTTCTTTTAATCCGGATGCTGTTTCGGATGCCGATGCAGCCGGTCTGACCCAGATAACGCCCGAAACTTTTGACTGGCTTAAAACAAAACTCGGTGAAGAAAGTGAGGATTTATCCTTATTTGACCCTGAAACTTCAATAAAATACGGCGCATTCTTTCTCGGTTATCTGATGGATGAATTTGAAAACACAGACACCGCTCTTGCTGCCTATCATGCAGGCAGGGGACGGGTTAACGAATGGCTTGAGGACAGCAATATTTCGCCCGACGGCAAAACTCTCAACAATATCCCTGTTGCCGAAACGGCACACTATGTAAACAAGGTTAATAAAGCAATAAATATATATACAAACCTCTATAAGGAAGGATGAATACAATGTCAGAAAAAACACAGGCAGAAATTCTTAAGGAAGAACTTTTTTATTCTCCCGACCACGCATCATATACCTGCAGCGATGATGAAATTGCCAAAGCAGATGAATTCTGTGAGGGTTACAAGAAATTCCTCGATATGTGCAAAACAGAAAGAGAAGCAGCCGCTTATGTAACCGACCTTGCGGAAAAAGAGGGTTATGTTCCCTTTGATGCAAAAGCAACCTACAAAGCAGGTGATAAGGTTTATTACCTTAACCGTTCAAAAGCGCTCATTCTCTGCACTTTCGGCACTGAAAGCCTCGAAAAAGGCGCAAAAATCGTTGCATCGCACATTGATTCACCGCGCCTTGACCTTAAACCCAATCCGCTCTATGAGGACACCGAACTTGCTCTTTTCAAAACTCATTACTATGGCGGAATCAAGAAATATCAGTGGACAGCAATTCCCCTTTCACTTCACGGTGTTGTTTACCGCCGTGACGGCAGTTGCGTAACAGTCCGCCTGGGTGAAGATGAGGGTGATCCTCAGTTTGTAGTAACCGATCTTCTTCCTCACCTTGATAAAAAACAAGCAGCAAAGCCGCTTGAAGATGCAATTCTCGGCGAAAACCTCAATATCCTTGTCGGCAGCCGTCCTTTCGGTAAAGATAAGGGCAGTGAAATGGTTAAACTCAACATCATGAAACTTCTCAACGAGAAATACGGCATTGTTGAAGCGGATTTTCTTTCGGCAGAACTTGAAATGGTGCCTGCATTCAAAGCGGCGGATATCGGCTTTGACCGCAGCATGATCGGCTCATACGGCCATGACGACAGAGTTTGCGCTTATCCGTCGGTTATCGCGGCATTTGAGGTTAAAGCACCCAAATACACAACCGTTACCGTTATCACCGATAAGGAAGAAACAGGTTCAGACGGAAACACAGGACTTAACTCCGCATATCTTAAGCATTTTATTTCCGATATCGCAAAAACTCAGGGTCTTTGCGGCAGAGATGTTCTCAGAGCATCGGAATGCCTTTCAGCCGATGTAAACGCAGGCTTTGACCCGACTTATCCTTCGGTTCACGATAAAAACAATGCCGCTTTCATAAACAAAGGCATTGTAGTTACAAAATACACAGGCTCAAGAGGCAAGAGCAGCACAAACGATGCACACGCAGAATTCATGTCAAAAATCAGAACAATTTTTGACAGCAAATGCGTTGCATGGCAGACCGGCGAACTCGGCAAGGTTGATGAAGGCGGCGGCGGAACGGTTGCAAAATATGTTGCCAATCTCGGCGTTGAGGTTGTTGATGTAGGCGTTCCCGTTCTCTCAATGCATGCTCCTTTTGAGGTTGTTTCAAAACTTGATGTTTATATGGCATACAAAGGTTTCAAAGCATTCCTTGAACAGTAATAACTTAAAATAAAAATTTAATATGTGCAGCATACAAAATCGTCTGAATTTGTATATTTGTTTACAGTTTGTTCATATTTCTACAACACAAATGGAGAAATCATGCAATATTATACAAATAGACAAAATTTTGTCTTATTATTCAGACAACTTCTTTTTTCATTTTTATTTTCTCTTTCCCCAACAATGCCGAATGCTGCACACATTCGGCATTGTCCCTTTTTAAGGAGAATTTTATGAATATTCAGAATCTTCAGGCAAGCCTTAAAAAAGGCGAAACCTATCTTATAATTTCACCTGAAAACAGGCGATATCTTACAGGTTTTCCTTCATCTGCAGGCTATCTTCTGATAACAAAAACCGAATCCGTTTTTCTTATTGACAGCAGATACATCGAAGCGGCAAAGAGTAAAATCACCTGCTGCTCTGAGATTGCATTGCTTAAGAATTTTTCAAAGCAACTGCCCAAATACATTGATTTGCTTTCAATAAAAAAACTCCACCTTGAAGGTTCACTGAGCGTTTCAAAGGCGGAATCAATCAAAAAAATCTGCTGCTGTGACTGTTTATTCACCAAAGCGGATAAGGAAATCAGCGCACTGCGCCGCATAAAATGCGAGGAAGAAAAAAATAAAATTCTTGCTGCTCAGGCAATTGCCGAAAAAGCATTTGATAATATTCTGACATTTATCAAAGAAGGCGTAACCGAGCGTGAAATTGCGCTGACTCTTGACTTTTTCATGCTCAGAAACGGTGCAGAAGATATCTCATTTCAAACCATTGCCGTCAGCGGTAAAAATTCATCTATGCCCCACGGCGTTCCGTCTGACAAAAAGGTTGAAAAAGGCGATTTCATAACTATGGACTATGGCGCGGTTATTGACGGCTATCACAGCGATATGACACGCACGGTTGCAGTCGGCAGTGTTTCATCAAAACAGGCAGAAGTTTACGAAACTGTTCTTAAGGCGCAGAAAAACAGCCTTGAAGTTCTGAAAGCAGGCGTTACCTGCAAAGATGCCGATGCCGCCGCAAGAGATGTTATCAAAAACGCAGGTTACGGAAACTTTTTCGGTCACGGTACGGGTCACGGAGTAGGCATTGAAATCCACGAAGCGCCGACTCTTAATCCGAAATCAAAGGATATTCTTAAATCGGGCGATATAGTTACGGTTGAACCGGGCATTTATCTGCCATCAGAGTTCGGTGTGCGCATTGAAGATATGGCTTTTATAACCGAAAACGGCTTTGAAAACCTTACAAAAAGCCCTAAAAACCTTATAATTCTTTAATATATAAGGATAATTAATAAAAAAGACTTGAAAAATATATGTGAATAGTATAAAATAACTGTGAAAACATATAAATAAGGAGAAATAATTTTATGGTATCAGCAGGCGATTTCAGAAACGGCGTAACCTTCGAAATGGAAGGTCAGGTCTATCAGATTATCGAATTCCAGCATGTTAAGCCCGGTAAAGGCGCAGCGTTCGTAAGAACAAAGATAAGAAACGTTATCGGCGGCGCAGTTGTTGAGCGTACATTCAACCCCACAGAAAAGTTCCCCACCGCTTACATTGAGCGTAAGGAAATGGAATATTCATATGCAGACGGTGATCTTTACTACTTCATGGATCCCGAAACCTATGATATGGTTCCCATCGGCGCTGACACTCTTCCCGAGAACTTCAAGTTCGTTAAGGAAAATGAAACATGCCGTGTTCTTTCATACAAAGGCAGCGTTTTCGGCGTTGAACCCCCCAACTCAGTTACTCTTCAGGTAACAAAGACTGATCCCGGCTTTGCAGGCAACACTGCAACTAACGCAACTAAGCCCGCTACTCTTGAAACAGGTGCAGAAGTTAAAGTTCCCCTGTTCATCGACGAGGGTGAAATGATTGTTGTTGACACCCGCACAGGCGAATATCTCAGCCGTGCATAAAGGGTAACGAATATAATATATTTTACGGAGGACAAAGAAATGACCATTACTGAAAAGGTTGCATACCTCAAAGGTCTTGCAGAAGGCCTTGCACTTGATGAGAGCAAGCCCGAAGCAAAAATTATCAATGCTATGATTGATGTTCTCGATGATATCGCTCTTTCAGTAAGCGATCTTGAGGACGGTCTTGACCTCTTCAGCGAGCAACTTGACGCTGTTGACGAAGATCTTGATGAACTTGAAGGTTATGTTTATGAAGACCTCGACGATTGCTGCTGCGATGATTGCTGCGACGAAGACGAGGACGAAGAATATTATGATGTTGAATGCCCCAGTTGCGGCGAAGTTATCTGCGTTGACGGCGATATCCTTGAAGAAGGAAGCATCAATTGCCCCAACTGCAACGAACTTCTTGAATTCGAAATCGACTATGACTGCGATTGCGATGACTGCTGTGACGATTGCGACGACTGATAATTAAAAAATTATCCGCTTTGCTTAATGCAAGGCGGATTTTTTTATACATATTTAATCTTCAATATATTCAGCAATATCTTCAAGTTTGCAGTTTAAAAAAGAACAGAGTTTATTTAAGGTTTTGGTTTCTATATTCTCATTAGCCTTAAGCCTTCTGACTGTTTTGCTGTCTATACCGCAACTTTCTCTGAGTTGATATGTTGAAACCCCTTTGGATTCCATTGTATCCCAGAGTTTATCAAAAATAATCATAGTTTTTACTCCCTATATTGACAATAATTATTATGCACCTTACGGTGCATACGGGACGTTGAGGTCACCGTCCCTTACATCAAAATTTATAAATCCGCCTTGCATAAAACAAAGCGGATTTTTTTATACATTATTAAGGCTGTCCACAAAGTTTGTTCTTTTCAGCAGAGTTGCGGATGAAATCTGCGAAATATAAACCTTATCTTTTCCGTTTTTATCGCGGCATACTATAAATGATTTAGGCAAATCATAGCAGATATTTTCGACTATTCCTGCCTTCTCAGCCATGGCAAGGTAATTTCTTGTGCTTTTTGAAACAGTTGATGTATCAAGGTCAAAAATGCCGATGATTTCATCAAAAGTTATAACTTTATCCATACCAAGGTGAAGATACATAGCCTACTCCATTTCTTTTATTTCGCCGTTTATAACTTCAAACGCCTTGCCCTTTTTTGAGCGAAGCAATTGTGACGGGTCACAACAAGTAATAAATACCTGCCAATTATCAAGATAATTAAGTATAAATGTCTGCCTGCCTTCGTCAAGTTCACTCATAACATCGTCAAGCAAAACAACAGGGCATTCACCGGTTATTTTTTCAATAATTGAGGCTTCGCCCAGTTTCATTGCAAGCGCGCATGACCTTTGCTGACCCTGCGAGCCGAAAGTTCTTGCATCCCTGCCGTTGAGGTTGAGAACAAGGTCATGGGTATGCGGACCTGCGTTTGTATAGAGCCTTTTTATATCGGCTTCCCTTGTTTTTTCTATATCAGCAATAAGTTTTTCTTTTATCTCTTCTTCGCTGATGTTTTCCGCGGAAAAATCATAGTGAAAAGTAAACTCTTCTCTGCCCGAACTTATGCCTTTATAAATTTCACTTGAAAGTGCTGAAAGTTGTTCAACATAATCAAGGCGATATTTTATTATTTTTGCGCCGAGAGATGCAAGTTCATTATCCCACGGCATAATATAATCGTATTCAAAACTGCGCTCACCGAATTTTTTGAGCAGAGCATTCCTCTGGTCAAGCACACGCAGATAGCGTGACATAATAACCGCATAATTCGGTTTTACAAGGCTGAGCGCAACATCAAGCATCTTCCGCCTTTCACCGGGCCCATCCTGAACAAGTCCGAGCGTTGACGGTGAAAAAACAACGGCATAATACTTGCCCATCATTACTCTAGGCGATTCTTCTTTAACTCCGTTGAGAACAATTTCTTTGCGCTTATTTATTTTCATAACCGCATTTTGTTCACGCGAGTGTGAATAAAATATGTTTTCAATTTCAGCCTCTGATTTGCCCTGCTCAATGAGTTGGGCATTTTTTCTTGCTCTGAAACTGTAAAAACCCGTCAGAATCCAGATGCTTTCAATTATATTTGTTTTACCCTGACCGTTTTCACCGTAAATAACATTCATTTCGGGATGAGGGTCAAAGGAAACAGACTGAAGATTTCTGAAATTTTTGGCGGAATGATGTTTTATTATCATATTTTCCGCCCCTTTCAGATATCATTCAACGCTGTAAATTACATTTTCAAACTCGGCGCAGTCACCGCTTCTGAGTTTTTTACCTCTCTGAGTGCATACTTCGCCGTTTACTCTTACTTCTCCGTCCTGAATAACCATTTTTGCGTGTCCGCCCGTCTGAACGGCATCACACATCTTAAGAAAAGAATCGAGCCTTATAAAATCTGTATCAATTTTTTTTGACACCTGCTGTTTTTGCGCAACTTTAACTTTAATCTTCATTTTTCAGCCTCACGGGAAGAATTAAGAATATGAATTCATCGCCCTGATTTGGAACGATAAGTATGGGAGCAACTGCTCCGTTGAGCATAATTCTGACTTCGTCAGTGTCGCAAACTCTGAGCGCTTCAATCATATACTTATTATTAAAGCCGATTGTGCAACTTTCACCCTCAATTTTTGCGGAAATTTTATCGTTTGCAGTGCCGAGAGAAGTAATGCTTGAAATCTTGATAAGATTATCTTCAAAAACGCACTTAACAGGACTTTTAATCTTATCTGTAATGATAAGAGATGTTCTGTCTATACTTTCAATAAAACTTCTTGTATTAACATTGATAACGGTTTTTGTTGCTGAGGGAATTGCAGCCTTATAGTTGAGAAATTCGCCGTCAAGCAGACGAGAAATAATCTGATAACCGCCGAGTTCAAAGATAATATGTCTTTTGCCGACGCCGATTGTTACGTTTTCATCGTCCTCTTTCATAAGTTTAACAACTTCCGAAAGAGTTTTTGCAGGAACAACAAATGAAAGAACTTCGCCGCTGTAATCAATATTTTCGTTTCTGATTGCAAGGCGTACGCCGTCAACCGCAATGAGTCTTATATGATTTTCTTCAATCTCAAACTTAACACCGGTGTGAACAATTTTGCTGTCCTTAACGGAAACGGAGAAAATTGTCTTTTTTACCATGTCTTTGAGAAGTTCCTGATTTATTGTTATTGGATATCCGCCCGTAACTGAGGGAAGGTCGGGATATTCCTCAGCAGAAATACCAATGAGGGTAGACTCAAACTCACCGCATGCAATTGCAGCAATATTTCTTTGATCGCTGAAAATGCTTACAACGCTTTCAGGCAGTTTTCTGAGAGTTTCGCTGAACATATGGGCATTGAGAACAAGCTCGCCTTCTTCTTCAATTCTTGCAGGGATTGAAGTTGTTATGCCCATTTCAAGGTCATAACCGGTAAGGGTAAGAGTGCCCTCTTTGGCAACCATAAGGATACCTTCAATTGCAGGGATAGCGGTTTTGGTTGAAGCCGCTCTCTGAACATTCTGGCAAGCCTCTGAAAGTTCAACCGTGTTACAGAAAATTTTCATCTTTCTTCCTCCTTGGATTTATCCACTCGGAAAATTTAATTTAAGTGCCGCTTGCGGCAAAATAAAGAATTTTTTCTTATTATAGGAATGGATATAATATCATTATTATAGTAGTAATAGTAGAGTGCGTGAAAATATGGTAAAACTTCGGAATGCGTTGAAAATACTGGATTTTTTAAAAAAATTATTCAACGCTGAATTGTGGATAAGTTGAAGTTATCAACTTCACAGTTTTTACCAATGTGTAAATGTGGAAAAAGTGAAAGTGGAAAAGTATAAATAAGTGGAAAACTTTTTAAAGTTCATTTCTACCTTCGAGCGCACGGATGAGCGTAAATTCATCCGCATATTCAAGGTCTGCGCCAACGGGTACGCCGTAAGCAAGGCGGCTTACATTAATGCCGAGCGGCTTTATGAGCCTTGAAATATACATTGAAGTTGCTTCGCCTTCAACGGTAGGGTTAGTTGCCATGATTATTTCTTTAACCGTATCATCGCCGAGCCTTAAAAGCAGTTCTTTTATGCATATATCTTCAGGGTTGATATCATTCATGGGTGAAATAACGCCGTGGAGAACATGATAAAGTCCGTTATACTCGTGTGTACGCTCAATGGCAATAACATCTCTCGGGTCTTCAACAACGCAGATTGTTGATTTATCCCTTGATGGTGAAGAACAAACCGAACAAACCTCGCCGTCGGTAAGGTTGCAGCAGATTTCGCAGCGTTTTATCGAACTTCTTGCGTTGAGAATTGTTTCGGTAAATTTTTGCGCATCTGCATCGCTCATTGAAAGAACATGGAATGCAAGCCTCTGAGCGCTTTTTCTGCCGACAGATGGGAGGCGTGCAAACTGGTCAATGAGTTTGTCAAGTGAAGGTGTAAATCCGCTCATCAGAAAAGACCGGGGATTGAAAGACCGCCTTTTGCTCTTTCCATTCCCTGCTCCATTGCTTCGTTAGCCTTGCGGATGCTTTCATTAAAGGCTGAGATTATGAGATCCTGAAGCATTTCAATATCTTCGGGGTCAACAACTTCCGGTTTAAGGTTAACAGCGGTAACTTCGTGAGCACCGTTTACGATAACTTCAACTGCGCCGCCGCCGACTGATGATGAGAATTCGGTTGCTTCAACTTCCTGCTGGATAGCAGCCATATTCTCCTGCATTTCCTGAATTTTTTTCATCATATTGCCGCCCTGAGGAGCGCCGGGAATTCTTGCTTTCATATTATTTATCTCCTTATTGGTTACTGTTAAAATTATTTATTTTTGATTTAAGATTTTCCAAAGGACTTGTTGCCTGTTTTGGTTTTTCATTGTTTGAAACCGCAATTTTCATTTTTCTGCCCATAATATCAAAAACCGCTCTGGCAAGTTCTTTTGAATGAGTATCTGTGCAGATAAAATCAAAAAGAGTAGGATTTTCTGAATGAATTACAACTCTGCCGTTTTTGATTGATGCGGTTGAATTAGCCATAATTCCGTAAAGAGGAATATCGTAAATTTTGATTTTATCAAGAACTTCCGGCCAGTTTTCAAAAGGTCCGTCCGGTATTGCCGAATCTGTTTCCGGCGCAGGGGGAGGCGGTAATTTTTCCTCTTCCGGCGGCGGCTCAGGCGCTGATACGGGCGGAGCAGGCATAACCGGTGCAGGTGTTTGTTTTTGCTCGGATGTCTTTATGGGTTCCGTTTTTGCAATAATCGGAGTTCCGCTTGAAAGAGAAGCAAGTTTTTCTTCAATTGCGCTGATTCTGTCTTCAAGTTCGGCAGAAATTCCTTCACCCGATGAAGCAGACGGAGCGCACATTTTAATAACTGCCGCTTCAAGTTGAATTTTTTTATTTGCCGCATTTTTAATATTTTTAGCGGTCTGACCGAGAATTTCTATACATGAAAGAATTTTTGAAAGTTTGAGTTCGCCTGCTCTTTCTTTAATTTTAAGAAGTTCGTCTTTTGAACAGACAATCAGACCTTCGCAGTCATTAACGGTTTTTGCAACCATAAGATTGCGGAAATGCAGAGTAAGTTCAGTACAAAGGCTGTCAATATCACAGGAGTCACTGTGGAGTTTTGAAACAAGTTTAAGTGCGCTTGTAAAATCGCCTTTTGCTACATATTCTGAGAATGAAAACAGATGGATTGTTCCTGCAATGCCTGCTGCATCACTGACAGTTTCTTCATCAATATTACTGCCCATTGCAAAGCAGCGGTCAAGCAGCGAGAGAGCATCTCTCATGCCGCCGTCTGCAATTCTTGCGATAAGGCTTGCAGCGTTTGAAGTTAAGTTTACATTTTCTTTTTCCGCAACATACATCAGCCTTGCCGTTATATCTTCGGGTGCGATGCGCTTGAAATCAAATCTTTGGCATCTTGAAAGAATAGTTGAAGGCAGTTTGTGTATTTCTGTTGTTGCGAGGATAAAAATAACATGTGAGGGCGGTTCTTCAAGAGTTTTGAGCAGTGCATTGAAAGCACCGATTGAGAGCATGTGCACCTCGTCAATAATATAAACTCTGAACTTTGCATTTGCAGGAGTGAAGTTTGCTTCCTCACGCAAATCTCTTATGTTATCAACGCCGTTGTTGCTGGCAGCGTCAATTTCAATAACATCAAGAATTGAACCGTTATCAATACCTCTGCAGATTTCACATTCGTTGCAGGGATTGCCGTCAACGGGATTAAGGCAGTTAACGGCTTTTGAAAGAATCTTTGCACAGGTGGTTTTACCCGTACCTCTTGAACCTGTAAAAAGATATGCGTGAGAAATTCTGCCGCTTTCAAGTTGGCTTTGCAGAGTTCTTGTAACATGAGGTTGACCGTAAACATCGTTAAAATCCTGCGGTCTCCATTTGCGGTAAAGTGCCTGATACATTTTCTCACATCCTTATTATCCGTTTACCTTAAAAAATAAAGAGTTTTATCTTGGTCATATGGCGGTAGGCAGACTGTGGCGCACAAGACTGTCCGCTTAATGCTGCTCGGTTCACCCGCCTGACATGGTTCACGGTGCCCTGTCGCACAGGACCCACACGCCACATGACCAAAAGAAAACTCTTCTGCCGTTATATTTACCGATATATTATATAATATATTTATAATAATATCAAGAGTAATTTTTGACAAAACAATGTATTTTCAAAAAAACAAGGCTGTTTTCAGGTCAATTTTTAACATTTTCATATATTTTGAATAATTTGATATTGATAACAACACAGGAGGGTGCTTATATGAAAGAATCATATTTTCTCGGTTCAAGCGGTAAAAACGGTTTTTTTTCCTGTTTTTCTCAACTGACACCGAAAATTGACGGGCAGTATACCTACATCATAAAAGGCGGACCTGGTACCGGCAAATCATCACTGATGCGAAAAATAGCAGAAGAAATGGAAAAAAGAGATATTGAATGCGAGAGAATCTATTGTTCATCTGACCCGAATTCGCTTGACGGAGTTATTTTTCCGTCACTGAGAGTCAGCATTTGTGACGGAACATCACCTCACACCCTTGACCCCGATTATCCCGGCGCAACGGGGGAAATAATTAACCTCGGTGACTGTTGGGATAAGCAGAAACTGCACGATAACAGAGAAGAAATCATAAGGCTTACGGATAAAAACAAAGCCTGCCATCAAAGAAGCAGAAGATTTATAGAATCCGCATTTTCAATCTTTGGCGACGGCGAAAAAATCTGCCGTGAATGTCTTGATGAAAACAGGCTTATGCGTTATGCTTCAAGAGTTTCAAGCCGTCATTTTAAAAAACCGAGCGGAAAAATCGGCATGGAAAAAATCAGAATGCTTGATGCCATAACTCCAAAAGGATATTATTTTCTCAGTGAAACGGTTAACATGCTCTGCGATGAAAAAATAGTATTTGAAGATGATTTCGGCGTTGCGTCATCGAAACTTATCGGAGAAATACGTTCATATGCCCTTGCAAGCGGTTTTTCCGTTATAACAAGCCCGAGTATCAGCAAAGAGAAAACTGCACGCCATATTATTATAAAAGAACTTTCACTCGGATTTTTTACTGCTGATAAATTATGCGAACTTAATATTGAACCTACAAAAACCGTAAACCTGCGCAGATTTTATTCGTTATCTGAAATTTCTGCTCACAAGGCAAGGCTTACATTCGCAAAAAAGGCAGCAAATGAACTGCTTGCTGAGGCGGTATTATCGCTTAAACTCGCAAAGGAAAACCATGATGAACTTGAAAGTTGCTATATCGGAGCAATGGATTTTGAGAAAATTGAGGAAATATCGAAAAATCTGATTGAAAGAATATGGCAGAGTGAATGGTGGAGTGAATAAAAAGTGCCCCGTTATGATTGATTTCATAACGGGGTAAAACTATTCATTCATGAATATCTGAGTCCAGCAAAGTTTGCCGTCAGGGTCAGGGTCAGCGGCAACACCGATTCCGATTTTAACAAATTCGGGATTCATAATATTATCATAATGAGACTCTGAATTTCTCCATGCTATGCAGACAGACTCGGCAGTTTCATAGCCCCAGCCGATATTTTCGCCGACAATGCCGTCTGAAATTCCGGCTGATTTGAGGAGAGTTGAAAACATTGTGCCGTTTGGTCTGCGGTGTGAATGTTCGCCTGACCATGCGATTTCTTCTGCCCTTGCACATGCAATTTCCGTAAGTTCATTGCTCAAGGTGAGCGGAGCAATGTTTTGCTCTTTTCTGTAACCGTTTATGATATCCAGAACAAGACTTATTTCATCAGAATAAGTATCCTTGTTTTCAATTGCAGCAGGGAGAAGGTCATCAAAATCGGCATAGTAAAACAATCGGTTATAGTATTCCGTAATATCCTGTTTTACAATAATTTCCGTGCCGTCAATAAGCGTTTCAATATGGTTTATTACGTTTCTTCTGCGGAAAACGCCGTATTTCAGATCTTCTCTGAAGGCATTTTGAATAGTTTTGTAATAACCCTCAGGTTTATTTTCATCATAAGTCGGCAAGGTGGTTGTTGCAGCGGTAGTTGTTGGTTTTGAAGTGGTTTCCGCCTGCGTTGTTGTGGTTGACTTTACGGTTGTTGAGGTTTCCGTTACTGTCTGCACAACAGCAGCGGTTGTTGTTTCAATTTTTGCGGTTGTTGAGGTTGTTGAGTTGACAGCGGCTGTTGTTGCCTGCACTGTTGAAGAAGAAGCAAGAGTTGTTTTTTCCTCAGCAGGATTTGTGTTATTACAGGCAAAAAGAGACGAAATCATCAGCACTGCAATTGCCGCAGAAATAATTCTTCTTTTCATTTTATTTCACCTTTGTTTTACCTTTACTCTGCTATATCAAAAATCATAACAGCAGCAAACTTTTCTTCTCTTACAGAAATATCGAGAGTACCGCCCTGAAGTTCAACAAGACTTTTTGCTATTGAAAGACCGAGACCGTTACCTTCAGTATGCCTTGAACTGTCGCCTCTGACAAAGCGTTCAAAAAGTTCATCGCCTTCAATATTGAGAGAAGTTTTTGAAAGGTTTGAAATGCTGACAACTGCTTTTCCGTCATTTTCATCAACAGATATTTCAAGGTCAGTGCCGGGAGCGGCATATTTGCATGCGTTGTTGAAAAGGTTTGAAAAAATTCGCCAGAGCCATTCGCCGTCGCCCATAATGAAAACATCTTCTTCGGGAATGTTTACTCTGGGAAGAAGTTCGCTCTGTTCAAGTTTCAAAGCAAATTCATCAAGGGTTTGTTCAATTATAATGTTAAGACTGGTTTTTTCTCTCTTAACTTCAATATTTCCCGATGTAATCTGAGAAACTTCCATAAGGTTATTTGTAAGATATGTTAATTTATCGGTGTGTTTAACAACGATTGCAAGGTATTCTTTACGCTGTTCCTCGGTTAAATCATCCCTTTGGAGAAAGTCAATATAACTTCTGATAGATGTGAGAGGAGTTTTGATATCGTGAGAAACATTTGTTATAAGTTCATTTCTCAGCCTTTCGCTTTTAAGTTCCTGCTCAACGGCTTTGTTGATTTCTTTTTTTATGCTGTCAAGGTGTTTACCGTGCGCTCTGATACTCGAAATCGAGAGTTTTGATGCAATTTCATCTCCAAGGATGCCTTCTGCAAGACGCTGACCTTCTTCTTTAACATAGTTAAGGTTAATGGCAATCATTGCAACAATGGGAATAAGAATAAGCCTTGTTATTCCCCATACCACAATGAATATCAGCATAACAGACCTTGAGTTATCTGTTTCGTTAAGAACACCGAAATAAGCGAGGGTAATAAGAATTGCCGCTTCTATAAGGAAGAACAAAATAATGCAGACAACCATTTTTTCAAAAAATGTTATGCTGCTTATCTTTCGCCTTACATTTCTTGAAGTTTTGCGTTTGAATTTACGGTATATCCTGTAAATAACGGTGTTTTTATGTATTTTACCCATTTTGACTCTGACAGAAAGAGTATTAAGATAGGTCATGGTAACAATAACTGCAATAACGCAGGTTATAACAACAACAACATTGTTGAGAACCATGTCAACCGCTGCTGCAGAGGTAAGGTTAATGATTATCCACGCAACAACAAACAGAAGAACAAATACCACCGTACAGAAGTCAAGCGGCAGTTTATCTATAAAGCCGGGTATAATTTCTCCGTTTTCCTCATCCTCTGTGCCTGCGTTTATTGCTAGCAAGGTCAGAAGAATGACTATAACCAGAACAACAAGGAAAAGGACGATAAAGAGAAAGTTCTTCAGATAGTTGGCGGCATTTATCCAGCGGAAAGCAAGGGTATATTTATCGGATGCCTGCTGGTCTTCTTTATCAACGATTGCATAGTTCAATGTCATTGAAACAATATTGCCGTTTTCATCGGTAATATAAAAGTTGGATTTACCCGTATATTTTGATTTGGCTTTCAATTCTTCAAAAGAATCGCCGCCTGAGTCTGTGCTGTTAAGGCAGACTTTGCCGGAAACGGTTTCCGTAATTACAAAAGCAAAGTTTGAATTATCACGGGAGAACTTGTCTTTGTAATACTTTACCATATGAGAATCTTTGTCATTTATGGTGTAGTTATAGTAATCTTTTGCAAGTTCTGTATCATCCATTGAATAAATCTGAACCGCAACGTTTCTGGCTGTTTCACCGTTATCGCCTTTTTCATAAAAATGGTATTCAAAAAGATATGCCATGCCGAGAATACAGCCTACCGCAATGATTGAAAGCGTAATAAGCAATATAATGGCAGCGGAACGGTCGCTGTCAGAGTGCAGTTTTCCGAATTTCATCAGGAATCACTCCTTGTTATCATTTCAGGAACTTTTTTGCTTACCATTTTATAGCCGTGTCCCCATGAAACTTTAAGATAATCAGGGTTTGCAGGGTCAATTTCGATTTTCTCACGCAAATGGCGGATATGCACCGTAACCGTGTTTTCTGCGCCGAGTGGGTCATCACCCCAGACATTTCTGTAAATATCCTTGGGCGAATATACCTTATCAGGGTTTTCCATAAAGAATTTAAGAAGCATAAGTTCGGTAGGGGTGAGGTTTACGGGTTCACCGTCACGGGTAACAGTTTTTGAGTTGATATCAAGTTCAATGCTTCCGTTACGCAGCACATTTGATTTTGAGCCGGATGTTCCTGCAGTTGAACCGCCAAAGCGTATATAACGGCGAATCTGTGATTTTACTCTTGCTATAACTTCAACGGGGTTAAAAGGTTTTGTTATATAATCGTCTGCGCCGGCATTAAGACCGAGGATTTTATCGGTATCCTGACTTTTTGCAGTAAGCAGAATAACAGGAATGTTATTTCCGTTTTCACGCAGTTTAGTAAGCGTGCGTATACCGTCAAGCACAGGCATCATGATATCCATAAGGAGAAGATGAATATCTTCTTTCTCAATCATTTCAAGAGCCTGTTTTCCGTTTTCCGCTTCAAGGATATTATAATTTTCATGTGAAAGATAAATACGCAGAGCAGCGCGGATATCCGTCTCGTCATCGCAAATAAGAATATTATACATAAAATCCCTCCGAAAAAAGAAATAATACGATATATTTAATTATAACAGCAAATCAAAAACAAATAAACACCTTTTCAAATTTTTTATCGAAAAAAAGGTTATAAAAAAATTAAAATAACTCTTGACAATTGCTTAAGTCTTTGCTATAATCTCTCTTGCAGTTGCGGATGTAGCTCATCTGGTAGAGCGCCACCTTGCCAAGGTGGAGGTAGCGAGTTCGAGCCTCGTCATCCGCTCCATAACCGCTTCATTGAAGCGGATTTTCGTGTTTTCAAAGGGAGTTATTCACTTTTTCAACACGTTATCAACATTTTTATTTCTTTAAAAGAAGAATCCACCCGATTTTGTCGGGTGGATTTCAGTTTGTCAAAAACAAGTTTTTGACAAACTGAGTGGCTGTTGAGAAAGGAAGTCAGACGGCGTTTTCTTCGACCGAAGGTGTATAAAGATACTCCGATGGGAGAAAAAACGTCGAATGAACAAAAAGATTAAAACATTATTACGGGTCGTCGAGTCGCCGACCCCTACAATAAGGAAACGACAGGAAAAAGCATTCCTGCCATTTGTTTGATTTTGTTCATGTTCTGACGACTTTATCGACAGTAAAATATCCACCCGATTTTGTCGGGTGGATGTTTTTTATTCAAGCGCTGAAAGTATTGATGCAATCCTTGCAAGGTCATCTTTATCATAGAAAGCAATTTCAAGAGTGCCGCTTTCTTTGCCGTTTTTGGTGATGACCTTCGCTTTTCTGCCAAGGCTGTTATTGAGTGAAAGTTCAACTTCGTCAAAGAATGTGTTTCTTGACGGAGTTTTCTTTTTTTCTTTCTTTTCGGCTGTAAGGGATTTAACAAGTTTTTCTGCTGCCCTTACAGAGAGAGATTTTGCGATGATGAACTCTGCTGTTGAAATAATCAGTTTTTCATCATTAAGAGAGGCGAGTGTTCTTGCATGACCTGCGGAGAGTTTATTTTCGCGGACCATATCAAGAACTGCTTCGGGAAGTTTGAGCAAGCGAAGAGCATTGGCAACGGCGGGGCGTGATTTGCCTACCTTTTGCGCTGCCTCATCCTGAGTCAAGTTGAAATCTTTCATAAGGCTTGCAAAACCGAATGCTTCTTCAACAGGGTTCAGGTCTTCACGCTGCAAGTTTTCTATCAAGGAAATAACAGCCGCTTCGGTATCGCTGAGTTCCTTTATAACAACGGGCACTTGTGTAAGCCCTGCAATACGGCTCGCTCTCCAGCGTCTTTCGCCTGCAACAAGTTGATAGCCGCCGCCAATCATAGGGCGGACAAGCAAGGGCTGAAGAACGCCGTGCTGAGCAATTGAATCCGCAAGTTCAGAAAGAGCATCATTGTCAAACTGTTTTCTTGCCTGTTCCTTGTTAGGCTCAATTTCCATGAGGTTGAGTTTAACGGGATGAGAAGCGCTTGTTTCTTCCAATGAATTATCAAAAAGCAGAGAATCAAGACCTCTGCCGAGACCGCTTTTTTTAGGTGCCATATTTCATCTTACCTTCCGTTTAATTTAAGAAATTCGTCTGCAAGGTCGCTGTAAGCGTGAGCGCCCTTTGATGATTTGTCATAATACATAACGGGCTGACCGTAACTCGGAGCCTCAGATAGACGGACATTTCTGGGGATAACGGTTGAATAAACTTTTTTTGGGAAGCAACGCTTGACTTCCTCAACAACCTGCTGGGTGAGGTTGAGTTGTCCGTTATACATTGTGAGAAGCACGCCTTCAATTTCTATGTAAGGATTGTAGAGTCTTTTTACAGTGCGCACGGTTGAGATAAGTTGAGAAAGTCCTTCAAGAGCAAAGAATTCACACTGAATGGGGACAATCAGCGTATCAGCCGCGCAAAGACCGTTTAGCGTAATTAAACCGAGCGACGGTGGACAGTCAAGAAAAATAAAATCAAATCTGTCCTTTACTGCGGCAAGGGAGTTTTTGAGTTTTGATTCTCTTTTCTGAATATCAACAAGTTCAAGTTCCGCACCTGCAAGGTCCATGCTCGACGGCATAACAAAGACATTTGAATAAGGTGTTTCAACTATTGCCTGTTCTGCAGGGCAGCCGCCGATGAGGACATTATAAGAGGATTTTTCAAGCCCTCTTTTGTTAACGCCGAGTCCGCTCGTTGAGTTTCCCTGAGGGTCAATATCAACAAGCAGAACCTTATATCCTTTGCTGCCGAGTGCAGCAGTGAGGTTAACGGCAGAGGTTGTTTTGCCGACTCCGCCTTTCTGATTGACTATAGCAATTGTTTTGCCCAAAATAATCTCTCCATTATATAATGTAATTAATATAAGAATTCTCTTTTTTTATAGTATATCATATATAACCGAGAAATGAAAGATAAAATATAAAAATTTAAATTGTTTCACGTGAAACATTTCGACGGAGAGAAAGACAGCAAGAGGGGCAGGAATTAACCTGCCCCTCTTGCTGTGGATGTGGGTGTGAAAGAGAAAGATATGGTAAGTTAGAAGTGGTTAAAATAAATAAGAATGATTTATGCCGATGATTTTTTCGTTTTTATAACGCAGTTGCCTGTTTTGGGTATGCGCACAATATATTCGATGTATTCATCGGTTTCGCTTTTTGCTGAGTCGGCTTCAATGCCTGCCCTGCGCATGGTGTCAACCGCATGGTTAAGCGTGTTAACAAAAATTCTGACATCTTTAAACAGTTTCATGGGCGGCTGTTTCTTTCTGCTGTCGCTGCTGAGAATCTGCGATATCAGTTTTTCGGATTCGGTAACTGTAAGCCTTTTTTCAGCAATGATTGAAAGCGCTCTTTCAATCTGGCTGACTGATGTAAGCCTTAGCAGTGCCCTTGCGTGGCGTTCGGTAAGATTTTCCTGAACTATTTTGAGCCTGACATCTTCGGGTAAGCGTAGAAGTCGGAGTTTGTTTGATATAGTCGGCGGTGCTTTACCGAGTTTTTTGCAGACTTCATCGCGTGACATCCCGTAGTCCGTCAGCAGTTTTTCGATTGCCTGCGCTTCTTCAAAAAACCCGAGGTCGGTGCGCTGTATGTTCTCAATAAGGGCAAACAGTGCCGATTTGCTGTCGTTCGCTTCCATGATAATACACGGAATTCTCGGTATGCCGACAAGTCTTGATGCCCTCAGTCTGCGTTCGCCCGAAATAAGTTCATATTGACCTTTTTCATTTATTCTTATGGCGATGGGCTGAATTATGCCGTTTTGTCGAATGCTTTGCGCAAGACCTTCAAGTTCATCAAAGTCAAACCTCATACGCGGCTGATTTGGGTTGGGGTAGATTTCCTCCTGAGGGACAAGAATTATCTGTCCGCCGATTTTATATTTGCTGTTTTTCAAAAAGTAAATCCCCCTTTCGATGACTCAATCATATCACCGAAAAGGGGGATTGTCCAGCAATTTCGTGCGCCAAAAAGCATGGCTAATCGACAATGAATTTTAAATTTAAAGCGGTTTTTTAGCGATTTGAGCAGAGGGTCTTGGATATTTGGGCGGAATTTGCGATATCTTTTTGATAATAACAAGGGTTCTTTCGCCGCCGTCGGCAAGTGAAAATGTCTTTTCTGCAATTATTTTGCCGCCGAGAGTTTTGATAGCAGCCTTTGCGGCATCAATTTCTTCCTGTGCTTTTGCGCCTTTCATTGCTATGAAAAGCCCGTTTTGTTTAACAAACGGCAGGCAGTATTCGCAAAGAATGTTCAGTGCGGCAACTGCTCTTGAAAAAACAAAGTCAAATTTTTCTCTGTATTCCTTGCTCTGACCTGCTTCCTCAGCCCTTGTGTGGAGAGTTGTTGCGATAAGGCCGAGTTCGTTAACCGTGTTTTCAACATATTTCAACTTTTTTGCAGTACTGTCAATCATGGTAAGGTCAATATCGGGGCGCATAATCAGCAGGGGAATGCCGGGGAAACCTGCACCGGTGCCTACGTCAAGCACCCTTGCTCCTTGCGGAATTTCTGCGGCGGAAAGCACGGAGATACTGTCCGCAAAATGTTTTGTTGCAATTCCGTCCGGATCGGTTATGGCGGTGAGGTTCATTGTTTTATTCTGCTCAACGAGCAAATCGGAAAGAGCATCAAAGCGGCTGAGTTGCTCATCAGTAAGTGCAATGCCAAGCCTTTCTGCATCAGAGATTAAAAGTGAGGTATTAAACATTTATACCGTTCCTCTCAAGATAGATAAGTAAAACCGAGATATCGGCAGGGGAAACGCCGGAGATTCTTGATGCCTGACCGACTGTTTCGGGTCTGATTTTGCTGAGTTTTTCAATTGCTTCAAGCCGCAGACCGGTAATAAGGTTATAATCGAGGTCTGAAGGCAGCCTTTTTACTTCAAGGCGGCGCAGTTCGTTAATCTGCATTTGCTGGCGTTTGATATAGCCCTCATACTTAATGTCGATTTCAACCTGTTCAAAAATCTCATCGGGTAAATCGGGTCGGGATTTATCAAAAGGTGCAAGTGCTTCGTAGTTAATCTGAGGTCTGCGCAGAAGTTCAATCATTTTAACACCCTTTTCAAGCGCAGATGTTTCACGTGAAACAAGCATACCGTCAAGTTCGGGAGTTTTTGGGATTGAAAGATTTGCAACTCTTTCACGTTCTTCGGCGATAAGTTCAAGTTTTTTAAGGAAGGACTGATATCTTTCCTCACTGATAAGTCCTGCCTTATAGCCGATTTCAGTAAGGCGGCGGTCAGCATTATCCTGCCTTAAAATAAGTCGGTATTCCGAGCGTGAAGTCATCATTCTGTAAGGATCTGAGCAGCCCTTTGTTACCAAATCGTCAATCAGAGTGCCGATATATGATGTTGTGCGGTCAAGAATAACCGGGTCTTTGCCCTGAACTTTAAGCGCAGCATTCATGCCTGCAACAAGTCCCTGAGCGGCGGCTTCTTCATATCCGCTGGAGCCGTTGAACTGACCTGCGCCGTAAAGACCGTCAAAATCCTTGAATTCGAGTGTCTGCCTGAGTGAAAGCGGGTCAACGCAGTCATATTCAATTGCATATGCCGTGCGCAAAAACTCTGCTTTCTCAAGACCGGGTATGCTGCGGACTATTTTAAGTTGAACATCCTCGGGCAGCGAGGACGAAAGACCCTGAAGATACATCTCGTCTGTGTTTGCTCCGCAGGGCTCAACAAATATCTGATGGCGCTCTTTTTCGGAGAAACGCACGATTTTATCCTCTATACTGGGGCAGTAACGCGGACCAACACCGTCAATTTTGCCCGAATAAAGGGGAGAACGGTGAAGATTTTCAAGAATAATCTTTTTTGTTTCTTCGCCCGTATATGTTATATAGCAGGGTTCGCTGTTGCGAACCTCAATATCTTTTCTGTATGAAAAGTGAGTTATTTTTTCATCGCCGTATTGCGGCTCGAGATTTTCAATATCAACACTTCGGCGGTTAATTCTTGGCGGAGTGCCTGTTTTGAAGCGGCGTGTCATTACTCCGAGTTCCTTAAGAGAGCGAGCAAGTTCAACTGAGGGGAACATGCCGTCAGGTCCGCTGTCATAAGAAACATCACCGATAAATATTTTGCCTGCAAGGAAAGTGCCGGTTGCAATGATAACCGCCTTTACTCTGTGGAGAGCGTCGAGGCGTGTTTTGAGAATCCATTCGCTGCCGTCTTTGCGGATATCAACAATCTCTGCCTGACGGAGATAGAGGTTATCCTGCTTTTCCATGACAAATTTCATGTAATCGCAGTATGCGCGGCGGTCAATCTGCGCACGCAGGCTGTGAACGGCAGGCCCTTTGCCGAGGTTGAGCATTCTGTTTTGCAGAGTGTTGAGGTCTGCCGCAACACCCATCTCACCGCCGAGCGCATCAATTTCACGCACAAGGTGACCTTTTGATGTGCCGCCGATTGACGGGTTACACGGCATGTTGCCGACCCAATCCAGATTGATTGTGAAAACCGCCGTTTTGCATCCGAGGCGTGCAGCGGCAAGCCCTGCTTCTATACCTGCATGGCCTGCACCGATAACGGCAATATCAAAATTTTCAGAAATGTATTCCATAAATTACACCACAACAATATTGATAAATGAGAAAAATAAAACGCTTGTTTACAGCCAATGGAAATTTTTGAAACGATGCTCAGGTCATTTTGATTCAAGCAATCGTCTGTATTCCAAAATCGGCATAATAATGCTGATAAAGAATTAAAAACGCCCGTCTTAATTATAAAAAAGAAAAATAAGAACAGAAAATTACTTTCCGACACAGAAACGGGAGAATACCTCGTCAACAACGGCAGAGGTTGCTTTTTCGCCCGTAAGTTCAAGAAGAGCATCAATTGCGCAGTCAGCGCAGACGTTAACCGCATCAAGAGTAACTCCGCCGTTGATGGCAGCAATGGCATCTTCGATGCTGCTCAGTGCGTTTACGCAGCACTGCCTCTGCCGTTCGCTCGTAAGGCAGGCAGAGTTCGGGTCAAACTCGTTGGTTGAGCAGATTTCGGCAACCGCCTTTTCAAGGTCATCCCTGCCCTCGCCCGTTGATGCTGAAAGTTCAACAACATGGGTAAAGGAATCGGCAATGATTTTTCTGTCTGCCGAAAGAGGTAGGTCGGATTTATTGAGAAGAGCAATTGCTTTTTTGTTTTTGCTCTGGTTTATTATATCAAGGTCATCCGCAGTCAACGGTTCGCTGCCGTCAAAAACGGCAAGCACGAGTTCGGCACGTTCAAGGCGGCGTTTTGCAAGGCTGACACCGATATTCTCAACAACATTCTCGGTTTCTCTGATACCTGCGGTATCCGCAACACGCATTATGATTTCGCCGAGGACAATTTTTTCCTCAACAACATCACGGGTTGTGCCTGCAATATCGGTGACGATTGAGCGCTCAAAGCCCGTGAGCATATTCATGAGGGTCGATTTGCCTACATTTGGTCTGCCGACTATAACGGCATCAACGCCGTCGGTTACGGCTTGCCCGCAGTCGTAGCGGCGGATTATATCTGAAAGTTCTTTTTTCGCATTTTCAAAAACAGGGAGCATATCCCCTGCGCTTGTATCTTCAATATCCTCATCGGGGTAGTCAACCCATGCAGCAAGAGAGGCGCAGATTGAGATAATGGACTGTGCAACGCCTTTAATTTCACGGCTGAGGTTACCGTCAAGAGTGTTGAGAGCGGCTGCGGCAGCCTGCTTGCCCGATGCACCGATGAGCGCCATAACACTTTCGGCTGCGGCAAGGTCGATTTTACCGTTGAGGAAGGCTCGTTTTGTGAATTCACCTGCTTCGGCAGGAGTTGCGCCCGCATTGAGAGCGGCACGGAGAACTCGCTTTGTTACATAAAGACCGCCGTGGCATGAAATCTCGGCAACATCTTCGCCCGTATAACTTCTGGGCGCACGAAAAACGAGGCAAACCGCCTCGTCAATCTTTTCGTTATCATCATATACATTTCCGAAATGGGCGCAGTATCCCTTGCTTTCGGTAAGGTTTTTGCCGCTGACGGGTTTAAAGATTTTTGCTGCAATCTCAATTGCTTCTTCGCCCGAAATGCGGACGATTCCTATTCCGCCCGGCGCATTCGGAGTTGCAACGGCGGCAATTGTTCTGTTATCCATATTATCAGTCCTATTCGCAGATAAGCGGAATTCTCTGACCTGTAATTCGCCTTGCAATTCGTGAAAAAGCAAGGGTTGCAGGCGAATCCGACGGCGGCTGTTTGCCCGTTACAGTGCTGAAGGAAATGTTATAATCCCTCGGTACTACGCCGAGAAGTTGCACACCGGTTTCATCAATACATTGGTCTATGTTAAGCAGTTTTCTCTTACATACAGGTTTAATCTCAAACATGTTGATAACGAGGCGGACATCTTCTTTACCCATCCTTCGCAGTTCGTCAAACGCTCTTGAACAACTGCGCACGCATACATTATCAGGCGTTGAAACAACAACTGCTCTGTCCGCCGCAGAGGCAGCAAGTGAAAATCCTCTGTCAATTCCTGCAGGGGAATCGAGCAGAATGTAGTCATAATCTTCTGTAAAAGATTTAAAAAGTTTTGCCGTGGCTTCCGGAGTGAGTTCGTCGCAGAAACTTCTGGGTGCGGCAAGCAAATCAATATCGCCTTTGATAACTGCCTGCTCTGCATTGCACCTTTCAAGCAGAAGGTCGCCCCAGTCAAAAACAACTTTTTCAGTAACATCAAGCATAATATCAAGAGAGCGCAGTCCTATATCGCAATCCACAACAAGCACCTTTTTGCCCAGCGCAGTGAGCGCCCTGCCAACGCCTGTTACAAACGATGATTTGCCTGAGCCGCCTTTACCTGAAGCAACAAGAATTATCTGAGCCATTATGGAGTTACCTCCCTTAAGGTATAAGTGTATTTTCGGGTTGATATGTGTCAAGAGTATCGCTCTGACCGTAGTAATATTCAACGATATCGGCAACAACAGGGGCAACAAATGCGCCTGAAGTCATACCTTCGCCTACAACGGCAATAGCGAGTTCGGGGTTATCATAAGGTGCGAAAGCGATGAGGAAACCGTTGTTTATTTTGACGGAATGACCGCCGAGTTTGCGGATTTCCTGTGAAGTACCTGTTTTTGCGGCAACTTGAACGGGCAGATGCGAGAAATATTTTGCGCAGTATCCGGTTGTACCAACCTCAAGCATACCGCTTTTTACAAGTTCAAGAGTTTTTTGCGAGATGCCTGTTTCGGCAACTACTTCCGCTTCGTTTTCAAGGATTGTTTCTGAGTAATCGTAACTCTTTATGCTCTTTACAAAATGGGTTTTATATCTTGTGCCGCCGTTGGCAATAGTTGCGCAGTAGTTGGCGAGTTGAATGGGAGAGAAAAGGTTGCCTGCCTGACCGATAGCAGACTGAACGGTATAACCGGGCAGCCATTTCTGATTGAGCGATGAGCGGTATTCAGGGCTGTCAAGAACACCTGTTGCTTCGCCCAGTTCGCAGCCTGTTTTTGAACCCAGACCGAAAAGGGTTCTGTATTCATTCATTTTTTCAATTCCGAGGTTTTTGCCGACTTCATAAAAGAAAGTGTTGCAGGATTCGTCAATAGCATTAACTACATTTACGAATCTTGTAACATGCGACTGTTCGCATTTGAATTGCTGACCGAGATATGTGTATAAACCGCTGCAGTAAACGGTATATTCATCGTCAATAAGTCCTTCTTCAAGTGCGGCAATCGCAACGGAAGGTTTCATTGTTGAACCTGTTGCGTAGGTTGAAAGCAGCGCTCTGTTCCAAAGGGGAGAGCCGGCAGCGCTGTTGAGTTCGGCAACATTTTCGCTGTAAGTTGAAATATCGTATGAAGGATAGGTTGCACAGGCAAGAATTGAACTGTCCTTACAGTTGAGAACGATAACTGCACCTGCATTTTCAACCATATTACCCTTTGTGCCTGCATAATCAAGCAGAGCCGCTTCAAGCGAATCCTGAGCAACTTTCTGCAAGTCCGAATTAATGGTCAGCACAACGGTATTGCCCTGAACGGGTTCAATGGTAACTTCGGTTGAGTTGTTGCCGTTTTCATCGGTATAAACGGTTGCTTCACCGTCCTTACCTTTGAGGTAATTTTCCATGGCAAGTTCAATGCCGCTTTTACCTATATAATCGGTTATTTTGTAACCGTCATTTTTCTTTTCTTTGTATTCATCGGCATCAATTGCGCCGATTCTGCCGAGGATATGAGGGGCAAGAGTGCCGTCTGTATATTTTCTGACAGGGTCAACGCGCACGTCAACACCTTTATAGAAATCGCTGTTTTCTTTTATATTTGAGACGATTTCATTGGGAACATCTTCAGCAAAGGTATAGGGATTGCCGATTTTAAAGAAAATACGGCGCATTTCGTAACAGACCGATGCAATTTTTCTTGCATCCTCTTTGGAATACTCCTGCAAATCATAATCTGCAACAAGTTCGAGAAAGCAGTTTTCGGCGGTTGCATATTCGTTGAGGTCAAGCATATCTTCGCTTTTCATTTCTTTAATGAGTTTTTCGCTGTCCTCTTTAAAAGCAATGTTGCCGCTCTCGTCAATAATAAGCGGAAGATTATCGTTCCATTCAAGAGAATTATTTTCAAAAAGTCTGATAAGATTTATTATTATTTCGTTGCGCTGCGCCTGTTCTTTGGTCGAAGGAAAATATGCAGCGTCAAAAATAATTGAGTACCCTTGGTCGTTATAAACAAGAGGTTTGCCGTAGCAGTCAACAATCTCGCCCCTTGCGGCAGAAATTGTTGCGGTTTTAGCCGATACGGATGAACTTGCGGCATCATACTTTTCGCCGTCTATAATCTGAACTTTAACCAGGTCAAAGGCAAAAAAAACAAAGAAGGCAAGCATTACGCAAACAGAAATAATACGCCTTTTCGGCGTTATTTTAACATGCATAAAATTTCCTCCTTTTGTATTTTAAAATTAATTTTATTCTTCTGAAAAATGCTTTACAACTGCACGAACGGCAAGGAAAATAATCGGAGTAAGCACTGAGGTATAAAGTACACCCGGCATATAGTAACGCAGCAGCATAAAAACGGCGCTGTCTGTTTTGGGTATGATAAAATTAAACAGCCAGTAACCTGAATTATAAATCAGAGAAGAGATGAACGAAAGCAGAGTTGCAGTTACTATGTTGTTGCGCATAATGGTGTTTATCAGCGTACCGCAGGCAAAGCCGACGGCAAGCAGAAACAGCGCGTTAAAACTTGCGCCCGAAGCAAAAATATCCCACAGTGCGCCCGCAAAAAGGCCGAGCAGCATTCCCCATATGTCACGCTCATACATTGCAACACATACAACGCAGGGGATAAGCAACAAAGCCCTGACACCGAAAATCTGCGGAAAGAAGCCGTCAGTATTCTGTAAAACGGACAGCAGCAGCAAAATCAGAGCAAGGCATATTCTGCGAATTATTATGTTTTTGCGTTGTGATTCAATAGTCATAGTCAGTCAGTATTCTGTCCGTCAAATGAAGTAATGATAAAAACATCGGTAATCTGAGTAAAATCAACGCCGGGTTCAATAATTGCGCTTGCGGAGATATCAACAGTTCCGTCAACAACATCAATAATGTTGCCGATTATAAGGTCACGGGGAAAAATTCCGCCGACACCCGAGGTGCAGACTATTCCGCCTGCTGTAACCGCTGTTGATGATGCAAGTCCGGGCATGTGGCAGTGACCTTCCTGAGCGAGGGCAACAGTTGCCGTAACGTAGCCCAAATCTCTTGTTCTTACCTCGTATGCGCTGACGTTGACTTTGGGGTTAAGTATTGTGTTAACGGTGCACTGCGTTGGTGTAACCGAAGCAACGACACCTACAAGGTAGTTGCCGTAGATGACAGGATCGTTAACCTTTATATCGTGAGCTGAACCCTTGTTGAGAGTGAATGAGCCGAGATTATCCGCAGCATCTCTGCCGATTATTGCTGCTTCGGCAAAAACATAGTCGGAGTGATCTTCCTTGATTTCAAGGAACTGTTGATAAAACTCGTTTTTATGCCTGAGTTGCTCATAGTCAACAAGTTGATCTGTTAAACCGTCAATTTTTTTGCGGAGTTCTTCGTTTTCCTTTAAAAGTTCAGAGGAAGATTTAAAGGAGATGGGGAGATTCTGAAATTTTGCCGCAACCGATGACGAAAGTTGCGAAAGCGGACCGAATACAACGCTTGTAACGCTCGTCAAAGGCGAAGACCCGTTTCTTGAAGTTACAGCAAATACAGAGCCTGCCAACAATGCGGCGGCTATAACTGCAAAAATTTTAAATGCCGAACTTTTCAGGAAACGGATCATCGGTTAATTTCTCCTTAGATATACTTTTTATTGCTTGTGATGCTGAGAGAATCGTTTTCAAGGCAGATGCCTGTGCCGTCAGCAACGCAGTCAAGAGGATTCTGAGCAATGATAACGGGAATTTTTGTTTCGGTTGAGATAAGTTTATCAAGACCTCTGAGCAGAGCGCCGCCGCCCGTGAGCATAATGCCGTGGTCAATGATGTCTGCGGCAAGTTCGGGAGGAGTCTTTTCAAGGGTTGACTTAACGGCGTCAACTATCTGTGAAACGGGGTCTGCAAGTGCTTCGCGGATTTCTTCGCTTGTTACGTCAACATTCTTGGGCAGACCGTCCATGAGGTTTCTGCCTTTGATGTTGATTGTGCCTTCGCCCTCATAAGGATATGCAGAGCCGATTTTAATTTTAATATCTTCGGCGGTTCTTTCACCGATAAGAAGATTATATTTTTTCTTGATATAAGAAATGATTGCTTCGTCAAAATTATCGCCTGCAACTCTTGCGGAGTTTGCGGTAACAACATCGCCCAGCGAGATAACGGCAACTTCAGCCGTACCGCCGCCGATATCAACGACCATGCTGCCTGTTGCTTCGCTTACGGGCAGACCTGAACCGATAGCGGCTGCCATGGGTTCTTCAATAAGGCTTACATATTTTGCGCCTGCGCTCTTTGCGGCGTCATAAACAGCCTTTCTTTCAACTTCTGTAACGCCTGAGGGAATGCAGATAAGAACTCTGATTCGTGAGAAAGGAGTTCTTTTTGTTGTACGCTTAATGAAAGCGGCAATCATTTCCGCAGTGATTTCAAAATCTGCAATAACGCCGTCCTTAAGGGGACGCACTGCGGTTATTGAGCCGGGTGTTCTGCCTATCATTTCTTTTGCTTCCATGCCGACAGCAACAACTCTGGGAGGATTGCTTTTCTGGTCAACGGCAACAACAGAAGGTTCTCTTATAACTATGCCTTTACCCTTAACAAAAACAAGGGTGTTGGCTGTGCCTAAATCTATACCGATATCTTGTGTGAACAGCATATTTATTATCTCCTTTTAAGAATAGGGTTAAAATCAGATAAATTCAATTGTGTTGAGAATTCCTGCGATTTCATCAATCTGCTCGGTCATGTTTCTGTTTGAAGTGAGCATGCAGGTGTAAACTTCGCCTTTGTGCTCAAAGAAGATGAATCCGAGATATGAACTGAGAACATTGAGGTTTTCATCTCTTGCGCCTGTATCTTCAACGAATGCATATGAGAACTGAGCGATGATTTCATCACCGAGAGTTATTTCTTTTGAACCTGTTTCCGCTTTGGGGAAGTTATTTTTAATGAGATTGATGCTCTTCAATCTGGTTTCCATAACATTGTTGAGAGAAGAATCGTCTGTTACGGAGATTTTAAGGATATCTTCTGTTCCGTCTCTTGAAATAATCAGGTCAGCATAACTCATTTTGTCTGACCAGCCGTTGGGAATGGTAAGAGCATAATCGGCGCATTCAATTTTGTTGCCTACTACAAGAGCATGGTCGATTTTTACTCGTTTTGTTTCGTATTCGCCGTTTTCGTCTTTAACGTTTCTGCCGTGTTCGTCTGTAACAAGGAGAAGGAGGTTGCCTGCTTCATCTCTTGCGATTTCGCCGCCTTCTTCTGTTACTGCTGCGTAATTCTTGCTTGCAGCATCAGAGATAACGGCACCGTTTTTGATTTTGGGTTTACAAGCGGTAAAACAACTGAGAATAATTATTACCGAAATAATAAGAGCAAAATATTTTTTCATAAGTAATGTTCCTTTCGTTCAACATTCTCAACCGTTGAGGGTTTTGAATGCATCTTTGTTATTTTTATAAAGTGACTTATAGACCTCGTAGTTGCGGTCATAAACCTCTTTGTTTTTGGGGTTGGGAATGAAGGTTTTCTTTGCCGGGATGAGGCGTTTTGCGTGTGAAACATCCTCAAGCACACCAAGACCTACTGCCATAATAACCGCTGCGCCTACAGCACCTACATTCTGAGGGCTGTCAACGGTTTCAACGGTTCTGTCTGTAACATCGGCAAGAATCTGGCAAGTTACGTCAGAGAGTGCACCGCCGCCGACAAAGCGGATAACATTTGATGTTTTGATTTTCTTATCCTGAGTTTCAAGGAACCAGCGCATATGCATGCAAACGCCTTCAAGAACGGAGCGGATAAGTTCGGTTTTGCCTACATCAAGGCTGATATTGAAGAACATACCCCTTGCATTCGGGTCCTCAAACGGGCAGCGGTTGCCGTGAAGCCACGGTGTGAAGATAACGCCCTGACTGCCTGCGGGAATTTCATCAATAACTTTTGAAAGATAATCGTAAAGGCTGGTATAAACAGTTTCCGTTGACTGAACAACATCGGTTTTTTCAAGGAAAATTCCGATTTCATCAAGGGCAAGGTGATCTTTAACCCATTCGAGGCATTTGCCTGCCGTTTCAAGTTCTGCAAAGTAGTTGAAACTGTCTTTCTGAGCACCGATGATGGCAGCAATCATTGCGGAAGCATCAACAACGCTCTTGTCAACAACGGTTGAAACCCAGCCTGAGGTGCCGTTGTAAACATGGGTTTCGCCAAGTTCAACGCTGCCTGCGCCAACGCCGATGAGAGATGCATCGCCGCCGCCGCCGAAAACGGCTGTGCCTGCCTTAAGACCGAGTTCTTCTGCAGCCTTTTCTGTCAGACCGCCTACCCAATCGGTTGATTCCACAATTTCGGGCATGTGGTTAATATCAACGCCGAGGAGTTTACAGATGGTTTTGCTCCAGCCTTCTTTGCCTTTACGGATATCATAGAGAAGTGTACCGAAAGCAGAATCCCTTGTCATAACGCATCTGTTTGTCATACGGCAGATTAAGTATTCCTTAACATCGAGCCATTTATAAACTTTTTTGAAATTTTCGGGTTCATTTTCCTTGACCCAGTTGTATTTCCATACGGGGTCTTTTACGCTTGCGGAAACTGCTCCCGTGATAATAAGCGAAGGAATGAGTTTGAAAATGTTTGCGCCTGCAATCTGGATTCCGTTTGCAATGCCCTCTTTAATCTGCTTTTTGGCACGCTGGTCCATATAACTGAACGCTCTGTGCACAGGTTTGAGGTCTTTGTCAACAAGTACAAGGCCCTGCATCTGAGAGCAGAAAGAAATACCCTCAATTTGTTCGGGTTTGATGTCGCAACTTTCAAAAACGGTTTTTGTGGTGTTGCAGATTGCCTGCCACCACTCTTCAGGGTCCTGCTCAGCACCGCCGTCGGGTAAAATATAGAGTTTATAACCCTCCATTGCCGCAGCGATGAGCCTGATTTCATTTTCAATTTCGAAAATGCAGGTTTTAACGCCTGTTGTTCCGATATCGTAAGCGATAACGTATTTCTTGCCCATTGTATCCTCCTGTAATTATAATCCTTAAAAGGATAAGATTCGTTAAAAAACTGTGACTAAAAAGTAACTTTTTGACCCAAGTATACACTATTACCCTATTATAATACCTATTATAATGTCTTTCTGCTTGAAATACAAGAGAAAATTATAATTTTGTTACATTATTGTCACACTTTTGTAATTGTACGATGCGGATAAATGTGATATACTGATAATACAATTATTTCCTCAATAAATTCAGGGGTGGATTAGAGATGAAAAATATCAAATTTAAAAAGAAAAAGAAAATGCCCAAGGCACTCATTGCGGTAATCTGCGTTGTGCTGTCGGCTGTTCTGATTGCTGCGGTTTTTCTTGCTGTAAAAAATGCGATAGACGGCGGCAAGGAACCCGAACAGCAGAAGAATTATTCATTCAGCACAAAGGGTTTTGAAGAGATTTCGGATGTCAAGAGCCTTAACGGCGTTATGGCTGTTTTTACCGATAAAGAAAGCGGCAAAAAAGGGCTTATGACTTTTGGCGGCAAGGTTACGGAGAAAGCGGAGCATAATGAATTTGCCGTTTGCAGTGATGTGTGGAGAAATTACAGATACACCGTTGAAAGCCCTCGCTCCGAATACCTTTTGCTTGCCGATGCCGCAACGGGTACGGTTACTTCAAGGCAGTATCACGGTCTTACCGAACCCGAGCAGATTCCCTGTTGGAACGAAACGGTAAAGCATCTTGCGTGGACAGACAAAACAGGCTATGCCGGTGAAGTTAAAGCAGGTGAACTCAACCTTTCAGCAGGATTTTATCCGGTTGCAAATTCGCTCGGTGAGGGAGCAAAATACGGTTATATAAGCCGAAGCCTGCGCCTTGAGATTGCTCTTCTTTATGATAACGCCATGGATTTTTCAGACGGAATGGCGGCAGTTAAAAAAGGCGGAAAATGGGGATACATAAATGAAAGAGGCGTAACTGCCATCCCCTTTGATTTTGACTCCTGCGCTGTTGCCGATGCAATGGGAAAGGATTGCGCATTTGCGTTTGTTAACGGGCTTGCTCCTGTTTGCAAGGACGGATATTTCGGAATTATCAATAAAAATGCGGAAACCGTTGTTGGCTTTGAATTCAGCGCAATTCTGCCCGGCGAAAACGGTGTTTTCATTGCCTGCAAAGGCGGCGAATGGGGCTTAATAACCATTGACAAAGAATATCTCGGAACAATGGTTCCCACAACAACTGTTCCCGTTTCGGTTAACAGCGATCCTGCAATCCCCAAGGGAAAGTATACGGTTAAAACTTCGGGCAGCGTGCTTAACATGAGAGCATCTGCAGACCCCAACTCATCAGTTGTTGCGAAGATTCCCAACGGCACGGTTCTGAATGTTACAAAATCCGTTACCGGCTGGGCTTATGCAAAATACAATTCGTTCTCCGGCTGGGTGAGCGCAGATTTCCTTGTTGAATACAAAGAACCCTCAACTTTGACCCAAACAGGCACACAAACAACCGTAAATGTATAAAATCTTAAGGATTTCTTAAGAATTATTTTAAAAAAATTGTTGACTTAGTAAAAATTATAGGGTATACTGTTGGAGTATGATAGTGATATCATATATCTGCATTAGTTGAGCAACAATGTCAGAGCCATCCGATAAAAGACGGAGAACGGTATATCGTTCTCCGTCTTTTATCATTATGAGGTAATTTATGAAAAAATTGAAACGATTTGCCGCAGTTTTTCTGGCTTTTGTTATCGTCGCATCAGTTTATTTATATTGGGGCAACAACAGCATAACCGTAACCGAATATGCTGTTTCTCCTGCTAATCTGCCAAAGAGTTTTGACGGTTTTCGCATAGTTCATGTTTCGGATTTGCATAACAAGGATTTCGGCGAAAAGTTAACGGATAAAATCATTGCCGCAAAGCCTGATATAATAGTAATCACGGGCGATATTATTGATTCATACCATACCGATATACCTGTTGCCGCGGATTTTGCCGAATCGGTCAGCAAAATTGCCCCTGTTTATTATGTTACGGGTAATCACGAAAACCGAATAGCGGAATACAGCATACTGCGAACAGAAATGGAGAGCATGGGTATAACCGTTCTTGACGGCAAAACGGTTGATTTTGAAAGGGATGGCGGAACAATTGCTTTATCCGGCATTGATGACCTCACCTTCTTCAACGGTTCGATGATAAATGAAAACCGTACTGAATTTGCGGAAAATCTGCGTTCAATTGCTGCCGAAACAGGTGAAAATGCGAGCATCCTGCTCTCTCACAGACCCGAACTTCTTGATATCTATGCCGAAACGGGTTTTGATGTTGTTTTCTGCGGTCATGCCCACGGCGGTCAGATAAGGCTGCCGTTTGTTGGCGGTTTGTTCTGCCCCGACCAAGGATTTTTCCCCGAATATACCAAGGGTGTTCACACAAAAGATAACACAAACATGATTGTTTCAAGAGGTCTGGGCAACAGTATTTTTCCGCTGCGTGTTTTTAACCGACCCGAACTTGTTGTTTGTGAATTGAGAATGGAGAAATAATAATGAAAATAATAAAAAAATTTATATCTGCCGTTTTGTGTATTGCAATATTATGCGGCGCAGGCGCACTCGGCATTGATTTATATGTTAAAAAGGGTGCGGAAAAATATATTCTTACACCTGAAAACGTAGGCAGCGGATATGACTGCATTCTTGTTCTTGGTTGCGGAGTAAGGGGAGAAACTCCGAGCCATATGCTTGAGGACAGGCTTTTGCAGGGCATTGAACTTTATGAAAACGGTGCAAGCACCAAAATGCTCATGAGCGGCGACCACGGCAGAGAACATTATGACGAAGTTAATGTTATGAAAAATTTTGCCATTGAAAGAGGAGTTGCTTCGGAAAATATTTTTATGGACCATGCAGGTTTTTCAACCTATGAGAGTATGTACCGTGCAAAGGAAATTTTTAAGGCCGAAAAAGTGCTTATCGTAACGCAGGACTATCACCTTTACAGAGCAATTTATGATGCCCGCGCGCTCGGACTTGAGGCATACGGCGTTGCATCAAATCCGAGAAGTTACAGCGGTCAACTTTACAGAGATATAAGAGAAATTCTGGCGAGAAACAAAGATTTTATATATTGCATAATTCAGCCTGAGCCTACATACCTCGGAGAAGCAATACCCGTTCAGGGTAACGGAAATGTGACAAATGATAAATAAAAAAGAGCATCCAAGGGAGGCACTTCATAAGGAAGTTGCCTCCCTTTGGCTTTCGTAGACAGTCGGAATGATTGAATTGTAAGGATTATCAATCTATTACGGAGGTTTACAAAATGTCTGGTTTTATTGAAGATTTTTATTATGGCAACATTGAACCGCAGGAATGCTGTTCAGAGTTAAAAAATGAATTAAAGAAGAAATTAAGAATTCTCACCGAAAAGGAAGAAGAACTCTATTCAAAGTTAAGCGGCAAAGAAAAAGAATTGTTTGTAACATACACAAGTGCATATAACGATTTTCTGACAGTTAGTATAGCTGATGGTTTTATTTCTGGCTTTCGGTTTGGTGCAAAGTTTACATTCGACACATTTTTTACTGATTGAAAGGAAGGTTGTTTATGAATAAATCATCATTTGAACAAAACGGCGGAAGTTACAGAACTGTTGGCGATTACAGAATCCCAAACATCACATTAGCTGCCGAAGCAAGAAAGCCTATCGGTGTATGGGGACTGAAACGCAAGGATTATCTTATGCGACATAAGCGAGTGCAATTCAACATTATGCTTATGAATGGCACATTGTGGACTCATCTTGCAGAGGTTGATGAACAGGCATCAGCTATGTTCTCTCAGCTGGTAGAACAGATGAAAGTTAATGAGGACATAACAAAAAAGCTTAAGGCAGATGACCAAATGGAGTGGGTTGCCCGTATGAATAACATTGAAGCACGGGCAAGGGAATTTGTTAATCACAAGTTGATTTTTACAGCATAATCATTTCTAAAAAAACATAATCAGGTGCAACGGGGTATACTCCTGCTGCACCTGATTTTCTTTTTCTTCGGGGTGTATGGGGTAAAACCCCTAAACTGTGGATTTGTACGTTCAAATCCATTGCTCGCTAAGACAAATGCCAGCCACGAATTACTATTATATTTCGGATGTTGATTTTCCATTGTATGTTTTGCAAATTAAAAGGTAATTCGAGCAAAGTTCAGCTTGCGGTTTTCATCGGAATACCGTTTTCATCTGCAGAGAAAACAGAATCTGTTGAGCCGTCATAGACAGAAAGCAGAAGATTTTCGGGGTCTGTGGGCAAGGCAAAAACATTATTGCCTCTGTAAAGCAAACTTGTTTCCGTTTCGCTGACCTGCTTGATTTCACCGTTTTTGAGGCTGAATACACTCAGAATCATCTGTCGGTCTTCCTCTTCGCTTTCCTCGCTGAAAACATAGAGGAAGCTGTCACCGTCTGCGGTTTTGACATAATACGGATTCAGGTCATAGGAAAACCAATCTACCTCATAGTTTGAGCTTTCCGAATATATGCCGAGCGTGTAATAATATCTGCCGTCAGGGTCGTAGTTGCCCGAAACAACAAGCTCTTCGCTTCTGCCATCGCCTGTCAAATCGGTATAGAACGGTACTGACAAAGGCAAGCTTACCGTATATGCGTTCGGCACGGTAGTATATTTTTCTTTGAACAAATCGGGATATTCAGCAAAGGTCACCGTTGCTGTCTGAATACCGAAATTTGTGGGAGCAACAGCGCCCGGCTCGAAATAAAAGGTTATGCCGTTATATTCAAGCACCCAAGTGATATCTTCTTCCGGAGTGTTTTTGAAATAATCGGGAATGGCGGTTTTGCCGAAAGGCTCTTCTTCACCTATACGGCTCATAATAACTTTTTCAACAAATTCGGGAATTGTCGAAACATCCGTTACAACATCGGAAAAAGCAAGCAGTTTTCCGCTTTCCGTGTCGTAATTAAGGCAGTTGAATGCTCTGTCAGTTTCCGAATTGTAATCTTCAACAATACTGACTGCAACACTGTCGGCACGGCGTACCTGAACGTCAAGAGTTGAAACATAGGTTGAAAAGGCTTCACTGTCGTTCAAAAATTCTTCGGTAGCAGTAACGATGAAATTATCCTTTTCTTCTTCCATTGCTCTTTTTCTCATCAGGGAAGTTTCCGTGAGGGCTTTGGCAAGAAGCGGGTATTTTTTCTCCATTGATTTATCAAGAGTAACATCCGTATATTCGCTTCTCACAAGCATTTCTGGATAATCTTCATACCATTCATAATGAGAAATGTATTCCTTGTTGAGTGAAAGAACGGTTATTTCTTCGCTTATTTCATTTTCGGCAGTCTGTGTTGTTTCGTTCGGAGTAACCTCCTGCGGAGAATCTTCTCCGCAAGAGGTAAAAGCAACTGTGAAACACAAAACCAGTAATATGCCGATAATTCTTTTCAGTTTATCCATTGACATCAGAATCCTTTGACGATGAACGCAACAACCTCTGTTGCCGAACGGTCTTCACGTTCATCCGTCATAATTGTAATAATGCTTCCGTCATCAAGAACTGCAGAATCGCAGAACCACGGATAATTTGTGCTGAACAGGTCGCCGTCTGAAATTTCTGCAACAAATGAGCCGTTGTTATCCCAAAGAAGAACATCTCTCATATTGCCGTCAAAGGCAATATATCCGTTTGCGGTCTTAGTTACAAAAGTAACACTTCCGAGTCCTTCGCCTTCGGCATCACAGAGAGTCTTCTGAAGAACGCCGTCTTTGTTGTAAATGAATACCTTGTGACCGCTGTCGTCTGCTGCATTTGCACAGACATAAATATTATTTTTGTCAACGCACAGATTCATTATTGTATCCGCTTCTTTGAATACAACGGGAGTTGAGGTGTATGTATTTCCGCTGAATGTAACTATTTCACATTCATTTGATGTGAAATAGTTAACGCCCCAAGCACCTGACGGATGAATTGCGAGGTTGTCGATGTCTTCGTATGTTGCAACTGTTTTGCCGTCCTTGATGCAGAGAATGTCATTCATCGAGCCGCTGACCCAAAGTGTACCGTCCGCTGTTGCTTCAATTCTGTCATAATCGTCTTCGGGAACCTCGATTTTATTAACAAAGGCAAGAGTTGAACCGTCATAGTGACATTCGCTGAGTTCGCCGTCAACAAGAACATAAACTCTGTCACCAACTGCGGCAACGGAATGGTCAAAGGTTTCAAAGGTTGTAACGGGCGCTTCAAAGGGAACGAATGTTGATGTAACGGTGAATGCACCTGCATTTACACTTGCAGTATCTGCCGAGAATCTTTCACCTTCCCACTCCCAAGGACCGTCTTCGTTTCCGATATCCTCAAGATTGAAGGTTATGCCGTCAAGGAGAGTCTGAATGCGGCTGTCGCCGGTGTCGGTTGCATCAAATTCAACATAAACCGATGCGTTTGCATTTTCAACACGGTTGAAATAAATGAGTGTGTCATCGCCGTCGTCATACTTAAGAAGGTCAACACCGCCGACTTTTACAGTTTCATAAGCATTGTTTTCCTTGTATTCATACTGGTTGAAGCCGTAGTATACAAGGTCCTCACGGAAATCATAGGGTTCATCAATTTCAACCTTAATTTCCGCTTCGATAAGGTAATACTCCTCGTCTTCGGGGTCAAGAATCTGAAGAACAGCCTTGGAGTATTCTTCTTCATTCTTGAAGTCATCCTCAATGTTTATCCAGTCGCCACCGTAAGCAACGGTAAAAAGTGTTGCTTCAATGGCTGCATCGGAATTGCTTGAAGGCTGTTTTGTGTTATCGGGCTTTTCGGGAGTATCATCGCCGCAAGCGGCAAGCGAAAATACCATTAAAAGTGCAAGAAGTAATGCGAATATTTTTTTCATATCTACATCTCCTTTAATATTTATGCCCAGGGGTCTTCCTCTACGGGCACACGGATATCCGAAAGGCACTGAATTTCAACCAAGAACCACTGACCCGTTGAAGGCTTTTTGCGAAGCTTCATCGGTCTCGGATTATCTGCGCCGCCGCTTTTAACATAAAGGGTTGCCCAATCAGCATTATCGAAAGAATAAGGATTTTCAATAACGGTAATTTTATAGGGTACGTCGGGTTTATAGCTGTTCTGCGGTGTTGCGCCCTCGAAATATGAGCGAGCTTTATAGCCTTCCGAGCCGAGATGCTCTTTAATAAACTGCTTTTCAAATCCGCTGACCTCTGAAGGTCCTTTTAAAAAGTTGAGCATTTCGATTGTTGCATCGGGATTGTGCTCATAATTGCAGAGCACAGCAAGAGTTAATGCAGTTGTTTTGAAGGCGGAATCGAGGCTTGCTTCTGGCAGAGTCTGAAGTTCCGCAACGTTTGTCGGAAGTGAAGCAAAGGTAAAGGTTTCGGTGTGGTTTCTGCCCTTGCCTACTGACTGTACGGCATTGTTCACCGCCTTGTTAATGCCCTGCGAAACCTCTCTTTTAAATGCGGATTCTGCCTGTCTTTTGAGTGAATCAAAAAATCCCATCGGTAATGCCTCCTTATTTCTTCTCTGTCTGCTTCGGTTTTTCGGTGCGGTCAATGTTATTATAAAGGAAATTGTCCGCACTTCCTGTTATAATCATACTGCCGGGTCGGGTATAGACGGTTGCATTTTTCTGCATTTTTACCGACTTGTTTTTTGAGGCTATACCGTTAATGATAAGGAAGCCGACAAGCAGACCTATCAGAAGCGAAACGGGCAGCCATATAATTGAAACGCCGTCCTTTTCTTCGCTTGCACCTTTTGCATCGGTATCATTATTCAAAGGCTCGCTGTCATTAACATATCCGCCCGAGTAGCCGTTTTCAAGATATTCTTCAGCAAGTTCATAGCAGGCGTAAATTCCGCCGTAATAACTTTCATTTAAATCATAGGCATCAATCATGCTGTCAATGGCGGCATTGCTGAAATATTCGTCCGCATTACCCGAAACGAAAGAAAAATATGTTTTTTTCCAATCGTCGTGAACGATTATAAGTCCGTTTTCGTTATCTGTGTAATCTGAATATGTTCCCGAAGAAAATTCATCGGCAGTTACATCACCCGTACCTTCGGTTATGCAGAAAAGCACGCTAACGCCGTAAGCCGACTCGAGCTTTTCGGCAAACAAATCGAGTTCTTCAATTTCGCTTGATGCGAGCTTATCCGCATAGTCAATAACATACTCCCGAGTATAAGCTGATGCGGAAATCACCGCTGAAAAACAAATTATAACCGCAACCAAAGTTGCAAAAATCTTTTTAGTCATTTTCCGCACCTCCTTAAAGCAGCTCAATCAGCCACATAAGGCCGTAGATAACAGCACCTATGCCTGCACCGAGAAGCAATGAAGCCTTGGTGACGGCTTTTTTATCCGTGGGAATATTGCCGACAAATTTGCCCGTCTGCCCGTTCATTGCAAAGGTGAAATTCTCACCGTTCCACTTTGTGTTGAGAAGCCATACGGGATAGAGCGCATATTTATAAATGCCGTTAGCAATATTCATATTTGCACTCTGGTTTTCAACATCGTCATAGCCTTTTACGGTTTCCTTGAAAGAATCAATTATGCTCTGTCTTATTCTTTCATTCGCTCTGGGCATACTCTCTTCTGCAGTAACATCGTATTTATCGGCGAGATAGCCTGCAAGATATGCCGTGTTGAAATCAACAGCCTGCGACAAATCAAAGGGTTCAACAGATTCCATAAGGTCATCGGGCATTTTGGTTGAACCGTCAACGGGAATATTGTCAAAGCCTATGTTTCCGCTTCTGTAAATGTCAAAATACGAGGTTTCGGTGTATTCGTAATTTTCGTCTGACCACGTCTTTACCTTTTTTGCTTTATAGTTTGCGTTGCCGATTGCATCACAGGTAAAAAGCCAATGAGGTACATATACACCCTTGATTTCTTCGAGGCGGTTGTCGGTAAGGAATGATTTAGGCACGAATTTTTTGGTTGAGATATGTTTTTTGAGTGCTTCCTTTGCCGCTTTCTTATCGAGCTTGAAAGGAATTACAAGGTCAGGCTTCAACGCACCCGAAAACTGTCCCTTCATAACAACCTGATTGCCGCAATAAGGGCAGGTTGTTGCACCCGTTGTTGTGTCAGCGACAATTTCACCGCCGCAGGAATTGCAGGCATAAACGCTCATGCCGTCTGTTTCGCCTGCTCCCCACTGTGTACCCTGCGAATTCCAGTTGATTTGCTCAACCTGATTTGATGTATCTTCTGGCATAGCGGTAATATCAAACTCGGTATCACAATAGGGACATTTCAGCTTTTGCGCACCTGTATTGAACTCAACCGCACCGCCGCAGCACGGACATTTCTGTTCAAGAATTGTTGACAAGGTTAATCATCTCCTTGCGTATTTGTATCTGTCTGAGAATAAACCATACCGTCTTTATCCGGTACATAGAACTTGGTTTTGTAATACCAAACGCCTGACGCAATGGCGAAAATCAAAGCAACAACCGAAACTATGATTATCACAGCCTTCATTTTGTTCATTACTGTTTAGGTGTGCCGCAGAACGCACAGAATCTGCCGCCGTCGTTATTTGCCTGACACGAGGGACATACCCAATTCTGCGATACAGGCTGCTGTACGGGAGGCTGATTATACTGATTCTGCTGAGCATAGGGGTTAGGCTGTTGCTGTGCATAAACATTCTGCTGTGCGTAGGGATTGGGCTGTGTATAAGGATTTGCCTGAGGTTGTGCATAAGGATTGGGCTGACCGTAAGCACCTGCAGGAGCATAGCCCTGATTCATAGGCATACCGTTATTCATAGGCTGGTTATAGCCGCCAGTCATCGGCATACCTGCGTTACCGTTCTGTGTGAGGTTGTTTATAACCTGCTGTGCCATCTGCTGATAGCGGTTATATTCCATTGTGCCGATACCCTCAACCTCGTTATCGTTGAGCTTTGCTGTGATTTCATCAAAATAGGGATTATTAACCTTGATGTCAATATAGAAATCGTATGTAAACTTGTATCTGGGAGGATTGTAACTTACCTCCTCGCCGTCCTTACCCTGTGTATAGATTTCTTCACGGTCTTCATCTACTCTGAGGTTACAGCCCGTGACGCTTGAAAGCGGAATAACATCGGGATTTTCATCGCTCCAGCTGCCGGGATTGCGGCGTGAAACAACAAAGCTCTGCTTCATCGGGTCGATATAAATTTTGTCGTCCTCACCAAATGTGAACATCGGTGAAAAGCTTGCAAGAGTCTGCTTGTTCTGCTCTCTGTAAGCAAGTTGCTGTTTGATTTCGTTAACGGTTGAGCTTCTTCTGTCGCTGAAAAACGGTGACAGCTTCCTTGCACAGTCCTTGCACATATTGCCGTCTTCGAGTTTTCTGTTGCCTAAAAGTCCGATTTTGTCGCCGCAAATGTCACAATATTTTTTGTCAAAAAGTCCCATGATTAATTCTCCTTTTTATTATTTAATATCGTTTTCGTCAAATCTGTCGCCGCATTCGGGACAGAACTTCGGAACGTTGTTGGGGTCTTCGGGTTTCCAGCCGCATTTGTCGCACTGATAAAGCGGTGCACCCTCGGGCTTTTTCTGTCCGCAGTTGGGGCAGAACTTGCCTTTGTTTACTGCTCCGCAGGTGCAGGTCCAGCCCTCTGCTTCAGGCTTCTTTGCGCCGCATTCCGTGCAGAAGTTGCCGCTTACCGTTGCTCCGCAAGCACATTTCCAGCCATTTGCAGGTGCCGACTGCTGCTGTGCCGCCATCTGCTGTTGCTGCTGTACACCTGCGTTATACATTGCTGCAGGATTGAAGCCGCCTTTTGCATTCATTGCCATTCCCATACCCATAAAGCCTGTCATTGCTCCTGCTTCGTTGGCTGCTGCAGCTTCCATTGCATTTGCCTGTGCATCCGTCATTCTGCCTGCCATCATAAACGGATTGCTGCCCATTGTTGCCGCATCTTCCATCTGATTGATTTTCTTCATATCCTCTTCAGTGAGGGTAATCGGATTCAATGCGATGGATTCA